>NZ_CM132207.1:2445019-3056274 GCF_053667775.1 Cerasibacillus sp. JNUCC 74
TACCTGTTAATAATAATAGGACTCCACCTGTCAATGTTATCACTGCTCGATTTATCCGTTCAGTCATAATAAAAAAATAACAGCAAATAAAAATTAGTGAAGCAATTACAATTTCCATTTCATACCTACTTTCACGCGGGAGCTTTATTTTATATGGCTTACTTCACTATATGTGATAAAAAAAGAAAATATTTTCTTCTATTATTTCTCCTAATGAATAGAATGAAGTAAGTGGACAATCTTAAAAGGGGGTTCAGTGAATTGCAAAAAAGACATTGGATTGCGTTATTATATGGATGGATTGTTGTTTTAGGTTTAATAATGGTGGCGAGCTTTGTTTTAACTCTATTGCTTCGGTTTACTACGTTTAGTGATCCCGCTTTATCATGGGTCACCTTTGTTATTGGTCTTATCTCTCTATTTCTTGGAGGATTCGTAGCAGGAGCTAAGGGAAGAGCAAAAGGGTGGATCGTTGGTACACTCACTGGAGCAGGTTTCACATTATTTATTTTCTCCGTGCAGTACTTAGGTTATCAGCAAGGTTTTTCACTGGAACAAAGTTTACACCACCTTGGTTACATTGCAGTGGCTTTATTTGGCGGTACAATAGGCGTTAATCTTAGTGGTGGGCCAATAAATGACAACTAAATTCGAAAAAAACGAAACGAAAAGCCGTTCATCTAGAGACGGACAAACTGGAGAACTTCTGACGAGATAAAGAAAACATCCTCAACTGGGATATTGCCGACAACTGAACGACAAGCCCGCTTTTAGTCGGCCTTCCTTTAGATTCAAGCCGATATTGACTTATCGTAGGAAGAAGATCGAAGTTTGCTAGTCGCTCGAGTGCTTAAGTTAGACGACGGAGCTATTTTCAAAAAAGATATCCTCATAGGAAAACAGATATAGGTTCTTCCTAGAATAAAATAAAATTTATATCTAGATTTTATTTTATTTATTGCTTTCTTTTACTTTTTACCGAGACAAAAAACAACACAGGAGGAAATCTCTCTGTGTTGTTTTTTTATGTAGCGTCTTTCCATTCGCGTGGTAGAAGCAACAGACTTTAGTCTATTGCTTACTCCGATAGCGCGAAAAACTTTTTACTGTTGTTTAACTTCACGAATCGCAGAACGATCATATGTCAGCTTCGATCCATCACCTGCTTGAATAACGACTGTGTCTTCATCCATAGCATGAATCACACCGTGGAAACCGCCAATCGTAATAACTGTATCTCCTTTTTGCAAGTCTGCTTGCATTTGTCTTACTTGCTTTTGTCGCTTTTGCTGCGGGCGAATAAGGATGAAATACAAAAGCACAAACATCAAAATTAATGGCAGTAATGATGCTAACATTTCCATAATACTATTCCTCCCTTCCATAAGCTAGAAATTCTTTGCGTTCGGTTTATTAAATCCGTACTGCTCAAAGAATTCTTCCCTAAATGAGCCAAGACGATCTTCGCTAATAGCTATTCGTACTTGCTCCATTAATTTTAACAGAAAATATAGGTTATGATAAGTAGTAAGTCTAAATCCAAACGTTTCATTACATTTAATTAAATGGCGGATATAAGCTCTTGTATAATTATTACACACATGACAATCACAATTTTCATCAATTGGAGAAAAATCACGTGCATACTTTGCGTTTCTTACCACTAATCGGCCATTTGAAGTCATGCAAGTCCCATTTCTGGCAATTCTCGTAGGAAGAACACAGTCAAACATATCTATACCTCGAATTGCACCATCTATTAATGAATCCGGTGAGCCAACTCCCATTAAATATCTAGGTTTATTGGTTGGCATTAATGGTGTGGTAAATTCAAGTACATGATTCATCACTTCCTTTGGTTCACCAACGGAGAGTCCTCCTATTGCGTATCCAGGAAAGTCTAAGGACACAAGATCGCTAGTGCTTTGCTTCCGTAAATCCTCATATTCCCCACCTTGAATAATACCAAATAAGCCTTGTTCTTCCTTTCTTTGATGAGCATTTAAACACCTCTCAGCCCATCTCGATGTTCGTTCTACGGAATCTCTCATATATTGATGATCTGCCGGATATGGCGGACATTCATCAAATGCCATCATAATATCTGACCCTAGAGCATTTTGGATATTCGTCGCTTTTTCTGGTGACAAAAATAGTTTCTCTCCATTTAAATGATTGCGAAAATGCACCCCTTCTTCTGTAATTTCTCGCATTTCACTAAGGCTAAAAACTTGAAAACCACCAGAATCAGTAAGTATTGCACCATCCCAGTTCATAAACTGATGTAGACCACCAGCCTCTTTAATAATATCTTCTCCAGGTCGAAGCCAAAGATGGTACGTATTTGACAAAATGATATTTGCTCCGATTTCCTTTAATTCCTCTGGACTCATTGTTTTCACTGTCGCCAGCGTGCCTACTGGCATAAATGCTGGTGTATCAAATGATCCATGTGGTGTGTGTACCCGTCCAAGCCTGGCACCGGTTTGTTTACATGTTTTTATTAACTCATAAGTAATTGGTATCATAAACCACGCTTCCTTTTATCTATAGATTGTCCATTTATTTCTGCTATTTTTATTTAAGAGGGTAAAATCATCATGGCATCCCCAAAACTAAAGAAGCGATACCGCTGTTCTACTGCTTCTTTATAAGCTTTCATGACCATATCTTTCCCAGCAAATGCACTAATTAGCATAATTAATGTGGATTTCGGCAGATGGAAGTTTGTGATCAAGCCATCAATTGCTTTAAATTGATAAGGGGGGTAGATAAAAATATCTGTCCATCCACTTGCTTCGACAAATTTTCCATCTTGATCACGAGCAATTGTTTCTAATGTTCGTGTCGAGGTCGTTCCCACAGAAATAATTCTGCCCTTATTTTGCTTTACGCGGTTTAGAGTTCGAGCTGTTTCACTACTCATATGATAAAATTCCGCATGCATCTCATGTTCTTCAATCGTATCTGCACTTACCGGACGAAACGTACCTAAACCGACATGTAATGTAATAAAGGTAATGATGACTCCTATTTCTTTTAATTCGTCCAATAGCTTATTTGTAAAATGAAGTCCTGCAGTTGGTGCAGCTGCCGACCCTTCCTCTTTAGCATAAACCGTTTGATATCGTTCTCTTTCAGGTAACTGCTCTTTAATATAAGGAGGTAATGGCATTTCACCCAGTTTATCCAGTACCTCATAAAAAATCCCATCATAAGCAAATTGAACGATGCGACCGCCATGATCCTTTATTTTAATACACGTTGCTTGTAATCGCCCATCTCCGAACTTGATAACGGTTCCCTCTTTTACTTTTTTAGCAGGTTTAGCGAGGACCTCCCAATTATCCCCTTCTACTTGATGTAATAGCAAAATTTCTATCCGTGCACCGGTTTCCTCTTTCACTCCGTGTAATCTTGCAGGGAGAACACGAGTATCATTCAATACAAGACAATCCCCTTTTTTTAAGTATTTTTTAATATCGGTAAAATGTCGATGTTCGATGGAACCTTTTTGTTTGTTTAATACGAGTAGCTTTGAGGATGATCGTTCCTTTAATGGAGTTTGTGCAATTAATTCTTCTGGTAAATCAAAATCAAATTCTTCAATATTCATCATGAATCTCCTTACTTGTTTAGCGAAACTTTCCAAGAATGTAAAATAGGATTGTTAGAATCAGACTGACTACAATAGATGTAACAATGGGAAAATGAAATACAACATTTCCTTTTTTCCATGTTATATCTCCAGGTAATTTTCCGATAAAGCTCCATAGAATGCCGATGATAAGGAAAACGAATCCTAATAAAATAAATAATTTACCTAGATTCATCGTCACCCAAATCCTTCCATCCAAAATGTTCATAAGCTTGTGTAGTTACTATTCTCCCTCGAGGAGTTCGTTGAATAAAACCTATTTGCAATAAATACGGTTCATAGACATCCTCAATCGTTTGTGATTCCTCACCGATTGTAGCAGCGATTGTATCTAAACCAACCGGCCCACCTTGGAAGTTCGTAATCATTGTTTTTAATAACTTATGATCAAGATGATCCAAACCATGTTTATCGACTTGCAACATTTCTAATGCTTCATTTGTCGTAGTCAGACTAATTTCGTTTTCTCCTTTTACCTGTGATATATCACGAATTCGTTTCAATAAACGGTTGGCAATTCTTGGGGTTCCTCTGGACCGACGAGCAACTTCTATGGCGGCTTTTTTTGTAATAGCTGTGTTAAAAATATCTGCCGTGCGTTCAATGATCATACATAGATCCTCTGCATTATAAAAATCAAGCCTACTCAAGACACCAAAACGGTCGCGTAACGGTGCAGATAAAAGTCCTGCTCTTGTTGTAGCTCCAACTAATGTAAAGGGCGGTAAATCAATTCGAACGGATCTAGCACTAGGGCCTGTCCCAATTACAATATCAAGATAGAAATCCTCCATAGCCGGGTATAATACTTCTTCCACTGCCCTTGGAAGGCGATGTATCTCATCAATAAACAGCACATCACCTGGTTCAAGTGAAGAAAGAATAGCCGCTAAATCGCCTGCCCTTTCAATTGCAGGACCTGAAGTTGAACGAAACTGCACTCCCATCTCATTGGCAATAATAGCTGCCAACGTTGTTTTTCCTAATCCTGGAGGTCCGTATAGGAGAACATGATCTAATGGTTCTTCACGCATTTTGGCTGCTTGGATAAAGATGTTTAAATTCTCTTTCACCTTATGTTGACCAATATATTGATTCAATGTTGTTGGCCGTAAGCTGAGCTCAGCGGAAGCATCCTCTGCTTGAAGCTCACCAGTTACCATCCGTTCTTCCATTTATAGTCCCCCCTTTCCTATTTTTTCATGAGTAAACTAAGTGCTTTACGTATTAATTGATCTGTATTTAATGATGCGTCTGATTGTAGTTTCGGTACAACACTTTTAATCTCTCTGTCGGTGTAGCCTAACGCTTTTAATGCTTCTTGCGCTTCTTTTAACGTTACCTGGTTCATTGAGCCTGCTTCTTCCACTTGTCCATCTTGAACGCATGGAACAGCTAAAGCTAATTTTCCTTTTAGATCAAGAATAATTTGTCTCGCTGTTTTCTTACCGATGCCAGGAAAACTTTTTAAAAACGCCTCATCTTCTCGTTCTATTGCTGCTACAAATTCTGCAACATCAATACTAGCCATAATTGCAAGAGCGCCTTTTGGACCGATTCCCGATACGGAGATTAATTTAGTAAATAAATATTTTTCTTCTTCCGTTTTAAAGCCATATAGCAACTGGGCGTCTTCACGTACATGCAAGTAGGTGTAAACAAATACTTTCTCATTTTCCAAAGCTTGAAATGCATACGGATTGGGACAAATAATTTCATAACCAACCCCTTCTACATCAACTATAATCGTATCACTTTGTATATATGTAAGCATTCCTCTAATATAAGCTATCATCTCATCTGCTCCTTTGCCTCATTCATTTATTTTATCATAAGTAGTCATAAATGAATAAACTTCTATTTCTTCGTAAAGAAATAGAAGTTAAGAGCATTAATCCGTCAACTCAAGATTATGATGTATGTCTTGTACATCTTCATTTTCTTCTAGTGTTTCAATTAATTTTAACATTTTTTCTACATCGTTCTCTGATACAGTAGTCGTTGTTTGTGGTATTAGTGTGATCTCTGAGTCGGCAATCTCGTAACCTGCTGATTTTAAGTGGTCAACAACTGCTGCTAATTCTTCAGGAGCAGTGAATATTTCATAAGCACCGTCTTGAGGCTGAATATCTTCGGCACCTGCTTCTAGTGCTTCCAAAGTTAATTCATCTTCATCTATGGTATGATTTTCATCGGTTATTACAATATAGCCGCGCCGATCAAACATAAAGGAGACACTACCATTTTCTCCTAAGTTCCCATTGTTTTTCTTAAATGCATGCCGAATATCCGCTGCAGTTCTATTTTTATTATCTGTTAATACGTGAACGATAACAGCTACACCACCAGGACCGTATCCTTCATAGGTAAGCTCTTCATAGCTAACGCCATCTAGTGTCCCTATTGCCTTCTTAATTGCTCTATCTATATTATCATTTGGCATATTATCTGCCTTTGCTTTTTCAACAGCTAAACGAAGGCTCGGATTTGTTGTCATATCACCGCCTCCCTGCTTAGCAGCAGTATAAATGTCTTTTGCATGGCGCATAAAGATTTTTCCTTTTTTTGCGTCTTGTGCATTTTTCCTTCTTTGAATATTTTTCCATTTAGAATGACCAGCCATGAGGACATTCTCCTCTCTAGAAATTTCCTTTATTACTATATCAAAAAAAGTCTAATTCTTAAAGAGTTAGTGCATAGAAGTGCTTTAAAGTAATCGGACACGTAAAACTTTAGACAAAAATTCAGGTAATTTATGTGTGGTTGGCATTTCATGAAGGATGTGTTTGAAATGCCATATTTCATTATCAGAAAATTATATTTAATTTTAAAACATACTGTCTTACGGAGTGAGAAATTCCTCCAATTTTTCGCCGTTATATTTTGGCTTCAATCTGTTGTCTAAATTTTTCATTTTATTCCAATGTTCTTCATCGGTATAGACTATTATTTCTTTATTCGAATTTGGAACAAGTTTCTTAACCTCTTGCTTAATTTCATTCCCAATGTCCTGTCTTACATCATCTTTTAACATGACACCTACGATAATTCGGTCTTCCGTTGCTGCCACTTGTGCTTGTACAATTTGTGTTTTATTTTTTAATGCACGGGTTATCATTTCAGCTTCTTCATTTGTAAAAGGGTCAGAGTAACCAGTTTTAAAATTGGCATCCGTTCCTTTTTTCTGTTCACGTTGTGGATATTCCTTTTTATCGTTTTCCGCAAGGGTACCTAGACGCTCTCTTTTCTCTTGATCTGTTTCATAATGAATCGGTTGCGTAGACTGCTGATTGTCATTTTCAGCTTTGTCTGTTGGCTCATTTGTACAAGCTGTTGCTGCGCCAAGCATAAGAATGATGAATCCTAATTTTATCCGCATAAATAATACCTCCCTTTATGAATAGTTTGGATAAGAGAGGTATTTTTACACAGTAAATATAAGGCAATTTTTAATTTTTTCGTGAAAAATGCGGTAATGCTTCTCGCTTATGAGCAGAACGTTTATGCATCGCTTCAATTTTTTCTTGATCTTCTTTTGGTATAGCTTTTCCTTTCAAGTAAGCATCTATTGTTGCATAGCTTATACCCATTTCTTGCTCATCACTTTGCCCTTCCCAAAGATCTGCACTAGGCTGTTTAGTTCTAACAGATGATGGTATATCTAAATACGCTGCCATTTTTCTTACTTCTCCCTTTGTAAATTCCACAATTGGTAAGATATCAACACCGCCATCACCATATTTTGTAAAATAGCCTGTATACCATTCAGCAGCATTATCTGTACCGACAACAAGATAATTATAATTTGTTGCTATCGTATATAAAGTACTCATTCGTAGCCTTGCACGTAAGTTGGCTTGTGCTAATTGTGTATTTTGTTCCTCGTATACATGTTTATTTTCTAATTCGGTTTTAATCATTTGATACATGCTAGCATGTACTTCTGTTAAGTCAATCGTCATATAATCAATACCCGTTGCATCAGCAACAGCTTTCGCATCTTGCATCGTTGCATCACTCGTATTAATCGGCATAATAACACCTAGTGAATGATCAGGACATGCTCGTTTGATTAAAGCAGCAACAACTGCAGAATCAATCCCCCCACTAATACCTACCATTAATCCATTTACACCTGTTTTTTCCACTTGGGTTTGTAACCAACTAACGATTTCATCTACTTCTTGTTTCATGCTATCGCTCCTCATCTCAGTTAGTAGTTTTTTCCACAGTAATTACATGATTAAAATTTCGTTAAATGGCGATTTTTTATTAATATTTATTTTAACATTAAATACTAGAAATTGAAAAATGGTTGTCCGAGATCAATATTAAAATAGGATAAAGGGAAGCTGCTTTTTCATGATTTTGTCAAGGTCCGTCAGAGTTCTCCAGTTTGTACGTCGCTAAATAAACGTTACGCTTTTGTTCTTTATAAGTGATAGAAAAAGAGACGAGGATCATTTCGTCTCTTTTCAACAACCTATTCACTTTCTTGTTCATTATCTGATTGTTGCTCACTATTTGAATGAGACGAGGATGTAAAGCCAGGTGGCATTGGATAGGTTGCCCCATAAGCAAATGGTGGATACATATGGGTTGGTGTTTGCCACTCATATCCAACCGGTTGTGCAGAAGCTTCTTCTTCTTGGCTACGATACATTGACGGTGAACCCCAATGCATCGTGTCATCACACCCGCAGTCATCGTCCCAATCCATCATACTACCATGATAATCGACATGAGAACCATAGTCATGGTGGTGCTCATAATGATGGTCATGCGACCCGTGATGCATATGGTGATGGTGATGGTGATGTCCATGATGATCGTAATGCGGCATTGGATACATTCCTACACTATGACATGGTAAAGGCGCCATCATTTGAAAAGGAATCTGCGGGTAACAAGGGTCCATTACATAGCAGCATAGCGGCACCATAGGTACGTGTGGCATTGGCATTGGTTTCGGCATTGGTTTCTCCTTAACCTTTTCTTTTTTTGGCTTTTCCTTTTTGACATGCTTCACTTTATGCTCGGGTTTTGCTGGCATTTGCGGAAAATTAATTGTTGTGTAGTTTTGAAATTCCTGCTCCATCACTGGCATCTGCATAATGGGTTGAACAGGCATTGCCGGCATAGATGGCATTGGCATTTTTTGTTTTGGCATTTTTGGTTTTTTCTTGTCATCTTCTTTAATCACTGGCATCGGCTTTGTTTTCATTTCTTTATACGGGTGCATCGGCTTTTCTTTCGGTTTCATTTGTTGTTTTTGCTTCACAGCTTTTGATGAACCTGGTATTTTAATTTTCATTCCCGGCATAATCATATCTGGACTAGAAATTTGGCTATTCAATTGCTTTAGTTCTTCAAAATCCACACCATATTGTTGAGCTATTTCCCACATAGTGTCCCCTTTTTGTACAATGTGTATCTTCAAAATTAATCAAACTCCTCTCTTGTCATATCTGGGCTAATTTCTCTATACCAACATATGCAAGGATAGAATAAATGTTGATTAA
This sequence comes from Cerasibacillus sp. JNUCC 74, assembly GCF_053667775.1. The sequence continues at coordinate 2,454,200 of NZ_CM132207.1, forward strand.
TTTAAGTCCACAGCCAAGCTATATAAACGGAATAGCTGTTATATTTCTTTTTGACGTTTATTTACAATACTTAACGTGCATGTCAAAAAGATAAAAAAGCCTAAGGTCAACTAAGACCACAACGTGGAGAAAGAAGGACAGTTTTTCTGCATGCGTGTGTTCCTACTAAAGCTTTCCCTGTTCACTCGGATCGTTTTTTCTCATAATATTGTCAAAGTTAGTACAAGATGTTTGAAAAGAGAGGTACGGCCCTTACTGGGGTTATATATGTTAACTTCGTTGGATAACTTCAAGCTAAAAATTTTTTACAGATTCTCACCAAATCCGCTATGTTTTTTGCACCAATCTGTTTAACATTCTCTTAAAGCTTATCTAATTGATAGACGGGATACGTTCCAAGGATTGTAACCTGACATCCTAATGCTTCTAATTCCCCTTTCACCCCGGGAAATAGAACATCATCATAAGGTTGATCTACATCCACAATAAAAAAATAATTGCCTAATCCTGTTTTCATTGGTCGTGATTCAATTTTTGATAGGTTCATTTTTCTCCAAGCAAAGGCAGATAACACTTGGTGAAGTGCTCCAGCAAAGTCACTTGGAAGTGTAATCAGTAAAGTTGTTTTTTCAGATTGTACAGGATGATTTATGTTCACACACTCTTTATTCTTACTCAACACGACAAATCGTGTGTGGTTATTTGGAAAATCGTGAATATTTTTTCGTATCATCTTCAGTTCATATAAATGTGCAGCCAACTGATTACCAATCGCTGCAATCGGTCCTTTTTGTTCACTAATCATTTCTGCTGCTTTTCCGGTTGATGATGAATAATGAATGGAAGCGTTCGGTAAATACTGATGTATAAATTGATGACATTGGGCGATAGCATGGCTATGAGAATGGACCTCCTTAATATCAACCAATTCACCTGAGAATTCTGGATGAACTAAAAGATGTTGCTGGATTGGTACAACAATTTCTGCCATGATGGGCAACCGCACTTGGTGGACTAAATAATCGACAGTTAATTGTACAGTCCCCTCAATCGCATTTTCCAGCGGCACAACACCAATATCTATTTTTTCTGCTTCTACAGCATCAATACACTCCGGTATGGTAGCAAAACTGTGCTTTCTATCTCCGTTAAATGCTTTATCTACTGCTAACTTTGTAAATGTTCCTTTTGGCCCTAAATAGCCAATCGTTGTTGCCACTGCTATATCCCCCTTATTTTTTTAATCATTATCTGAAGTATGAATTTTCTTACAACATATAGTTCGAGTAGCTAAACCGCTTGGAAACGAACCAAGACGATTTGCTACCCCATGTTAACTGACGCTTTTTTATTTAAATAATCCTTAACCGCTAATCCATAAATTCAAACTCAAAATCTAAAATCCGCACTGTGTCCCCATCTTTTGCACCGCGTTTCCGCAGCGCTTCATCTACACCCATTCTTCTAAGCTGACGAGCAAAGCGCTGCACGGCTTGGTCATGATTAAAGTCAGTCATCTTAAACAGCTTTTCTAATTTTTGACCTGTTAACACATAAGCTCCATCATCATCTCTAGTAATCGTAAATGGTGTCTCTTCTTTATGGTATCGGTAAATTACTTTTTCTTTTTCCTCTGTATCTTCGTCGATCGCCCCTTTTGGAATTTCCTCAAGCTTATCCGCAATAGCAAATAATATATCGCGAAGCCCTTCCTTTGTTAGCGCGGATATTTCATATATTGGGTATTTACCTTGCAATTTTTCTTTGAACTTCGTAATATTCTCTTTTGCGCTCGGCATATCCATCTTGTTGGCTGCAATGATTTGCGGACGTTTCATTAACTTTTCATCATACTTCTCTAACTCCTGATTTATTTTCACAAAATCTTCATAAGGGTCTCTGCCTTCCATAGCTGCCATATCAATCACATGAACAAGTACCCTTGTTCTTTCCACATGGCGTAAAAACTGATAGCCTAATCCAATGCCTTCATGAGCGCCTTCAATTAACCCAGGTAAATCTGCCATTACAAAACTGCGCTGATCATTTGTGTCCACAACTCCAAGATTTGGCGTAAGCGTTGTGAAATGATAATCCGCAATTTTTGGTTTAGCAGCACTCACAACCGATAGAAAAGTTGACTTTCCAACACTAGGGAAACCGATTAATCCGACATCAGCAATTAATTTTAGTTCTACCTTAACCATTCGCTCCTGTCCCGGTTCGCCATTTTCTGCAATATCTGGAGCAGGATTTCTCGGTGTTGCAAAACGAGTATTACCTCTACCGCCACGTCCGCCTTTTGCGATAACCGCTTGCTGACCATGCGTTGTCAAATCAGCAATTACTTCATTCGTGTCTTCATCTATGACAGTAGTTCCCGGCGGTACAGAAACGATTAATGGACTAGCATTTTTTCCATGTTGATTTTTACTCATGCCATTTTCTCCACGTTTTCCTTTAAAATGACGATTATATCGAAAATCCATTAGCGTATTCAATCCTTCATCTACTTGAAAGATAACGTCAGCACCGTTACCGCCATCTCCACCAGCTGGTCCTCCTTTAGGAACATATTTCTCACGGCGGTAAGCAACTAACCCATTACCGCCATCTCCTCCTTTAACATAGACACTAACCTGATCTATAAACATACATTCACCTCTTTTCATCACAAGGAACTAGAAAGGAACATGCTATACTGTCTGCCTCATTTATTAAGGATATGGAAAAAGGAAAGCTTGTTCTTTCAAGCTGTGTTTTTAGCTGTTGCTTATTTTCCAAACCATAAACAGCTAAATAAAACCTCAGCATGTGATGTATTTCATTACTTACTTTCAGTTGAATATTTACCAGAACATCTTCATCTTTTATATCTTGAATAAGTCGCATCAGTTGTTTACATTGATTTGTTATGTGTATATCTGAACGAGCAATGGAGCTTTTTTCTGTATGTATATCGTATTCTAATCGTAAATCTTCATACATGTATGGAAATTCAAGCACCCATATAAAAAATTCAACTGCTTGTAAGTACATTAATTTACGTTCTTCGTCATACGAACAAATTATCTCTGTTACCTTTTCTTCTACTTTGTTGATGTTTCCCATGGAAGCATAACCATGAATAATTTGTAAGTGATTCAATAAATCATGCCGGTAATGTTGAATAAGTTGAACAACATCTTCCGCTTTCATATAACGTCCTCCCACCATGTCAAAAAGTATAACAGAAAAACTCCAAAAGTTCATTCATCATCTGCTGGAAGAAAACGTTCCATCAAGGAATTAATTATATTTATTCTAAAAAATTGAAAGATTTTTTTAAAAAACTGTGTTCGCGCTAAGCTTTTGAGCACAACGAAAAATTTCTTCATCATACTAAGCGTAACACCTAATTTTCATAACATGGAATGGGTTTTTACGCTAAATTCTTCATGTGTAAAAAACTCCAGCCAACATGTGGCTGGAGTTTTTATTCCTTATGCTTCTTTTGCAACAGGGTAAACACTTACTTTTTTGCGATCACGACCGTAACGTTCGAATTTTACAACACCGTCAACTTTTGCATATAGTGTATCATCTCCACCGCGACCAACATTGACACCAGGGTAAATTTTTGTACCACGTTGGCGATAAAGAATAGATCCACCAGTAACAAACTGACCATCAGCTCGCTTGGAACCTAGTCGTTTAGCTTCCGAATCACGACCGTTTTTTGTGCTACCCGCCCCTTTTTTCGTTGCGAAAAATTGAAGATCAAGACGTAGCATAACCATGCACCTCCTTAGTTCGTTTGAATATGAATAAACTCATTATATTCTTGTTCAATAGAAGTTAGTGAGACTAGCATCCCTTCAAATAACAATTGTACCTGCCCCATCTTTTGCTTGGAGATATAATCTGGTATCGTTACATGAAGATAACCACCATCACCGGCTTGCTCAATAACAAGATCTACTTCACATAGAGTCATAACTGCATTTACACAACCGATTGAAACGGCAGATACTCCAGCACATACTAAATCGTATCCATACGGACCACTTCCAGCATGTCCTGAAAGTTCAAATGCTTTAATTTGTCCACCTTCACGAAATACAGTTACTTGAATCATAGGCTAATCCTTTAAGCATTAATTTTCTCAATAACTAACTTTGTATAAGGTTGACGATGACCTTGTTTACGATGATAGTTCTTTTTTGGTTTATATTTGAAAACAGTCACTTTCTTTTGACGTCCATGTTTAGCAATTTTTGCAGTTACAGATGCCCCATCAACATAAGGAGCTCCAACTTTCACATCATCTCCACCTACGAAAAGAACTTTCTCAAATGTAACAGCTTCATCTTGGTCTGCAGCAATTTTTTCAACGTAGATTTCTTGTCCTTCTTCTACTTTGATTTGCTTGCCACCTGTTTCAATAATAGCATACATACGTTTTGCACCTCCTATTTTACTCAGACTCGCCATACAGGTACCCACAAACGGGATTTTAAACCTTTTCTGTGCGGTTGTAGCACTGGTGCTACTTTTGAATAACGTATTTATGCTACCATGTATGTTTATAATTTGTCAAGATTGTTGTGTAATATTATTACAATAAAACTTTGGACTAATAGGTAGCACACAGAAAAAAATAGCTCCATTCCCTAAAATTTAACTTTTTTTAGTTTTTAGGAATACGTGAAACTTATCCATTACCGAAAAAGTAAATCTTATTAACTATTAATAACTTTGTTTTATTCATTTAGTTAAAGTTGAACAAAGTGACGCATTACTTTACCTCCCTGGCAGATAGATTTATCAACGATATAGGATTATGACTAAATCCCGTATCTAAGGTTCCGAAGACTCCCATTTCAAAAGTGGTAGAGGTCTAGCGCGGGAGATAACGACATCTAAAAGCCTATTCATTCAGGTCGGCAAAAGACAAAGAAGACCTCGGAAATAGACAATGCATGCAGTAAAGCGCACTTTTCTTTTTTGAAGATATGGAAAGCTACGATTTGGGATACATCGCGCTTTTTCAAGGGCGCTCGAGATAATAGCCTTTCATCTAATTCTCAGCTGTAGGGAATGAAGGAAGCCCTCGGAATAAAGTTTCACTTCATTTTATCTGCTACCTCCCCAATTGTTTGAATATAACCCTTTCTAGAAAAAAAATGGTGCAAACATACAGATTCATGTAAAACTTGAGTTGTATGATTAGGATATTTAATATAGATCGTATGGTTTCTTTCTCGGTAAAAATTTGAAAACACATCCATTAAAGAGTCACTAGCCATAACTTGAATTGGACTCGTTTGTTTTCTAAGCTTATTATGCTTTTCATAACGTTTAAGTAAAAATCGGATAAATGCATACGTTCGCCGTTTCCATTCCATTCTATTTTCCATAAATAAAAAAATAAACAGAAAGAAGGTACTTAATGTAAATGAAAATACTGCGATCTGTAATACAAGCAATAAAAGACATACTACCATGGAAAAGAAAACTGTAAAATAATAGGCTTTTTTGTATGGGATATATTTTGATATAAATAACTGCAATAATTTCCCTCCATCTAAAGGGAAAATAGGTAATAAATTAAATAAAAAGATGACAGTATTATAATAAAAAAGCAAATCCAAAATGGACTGCGAAAATAAATGGGCTTCTGAGACGATGACAATGATAAACTGAAGAATCAAATGCTGAAATGGGCCTGCACAAATAACTAACATTTCTTCATAAATCGGTCTTGTTCCGTGTTCTTCAGTATCCATTACTCCACCAAATATCCATAGCATTATTTTTCGTATTCGCCAGTTAAACTTAACAGCCATTAAATAATGGCCAAGTTCATGAAACAGAACGATAGAGAATAAAATAAACAGTTCTACAAATGTACCAGTAAGAAAAGAAATGATAATAAACAATAGTAGTACCGGATGAAAATGAATTTTTGGGAATAGATTATTCCACATCGTCAACTTGAATCACCTGTACTGGATCGATATATTGGTTGTCCATTTCGATAGAAAAGTAAACGGATTTATTTTCTTCGCTAGGATCAAATTGACCAATTGCTTGATTGGCAGATACATGCTGGTACAAATGAACATCAATATTACTTAGAAAACCATACGTCGTTTGACTATCATCAGGATGTTGCACAATGATTGTCTGCTTCGTTTTTTGATCATTTCCTGCAAAAATAACTACACCTTGTTTTAATGCTGTAACAGCTGTTTTTCCTTCTGGTGTTATTTTTATTCCTGTTCCATTCATTTGGAATGATTCAGACACGCTTCCATTCACCGGCATTGCTTGTTTATCATTTGATTTGACCTCTGAATCACTTTCAGGTAAAAGTGCTAGAGGGCTTCCAAACGTTTCTTGATACCACGCATTAACTTTGGCAAATGGAAATTCCTCTGTCAAGGCATTCGTTAACCAAGCTTTAGGTTCTTCTAACTGAGGTAAATTAATTTGCCAAATAATAGCAATAGATAAAAACAGCAGAACAGAAAGAATTGCTTTCAATAAAAAATTACTTACTACCTTACTTTTCATCGTGCTAGGTGATCCTGAATCATCATAGATAGGCGAATAACCGTGCTTTTCTTCTTCTTGTACAAAAGGAGAAAACATCTGCTGTTGCGCCATTCTGTTTGTTTGAATGCCACGGACTTTTTTTCTTTGTTCAATCGATCGGCGTACCTGCTTAATTCTTTTGCTCATCATCTTCACATTCCTTCTGACGCTTTTGTACAAGTCTATGAAGTAGCTTGAGAATATATGTTAGAAATGAGAAAATCATTTTTTATAAAAACCAGAAGTGATCCAAGTTTGCTCGCAGCTTTAGCGCTTAAGCTAGACAGCAACACTCCTTTTTCAAAAAAATATTCACAATGTAAGCAGTAGATATAATTTCCTAGAATTGAAAAAACTTGGCTTGTCGCCAAGTCTTTATGGTGAAAGCTATCGTTTTTCTTATACGGTAAAGCCTAAAGTTTTAACTTTTCTATAGTGAAATAAAAAATGCAGGGGTTCCCCTACATTTCTACACCGTCAGAAGAATTAGTAGCATTCATTGTGTGAACTATCTAACAGATGCGCACATGCAAATTAAGCTCGTATTCCAAAAAACTCTTTTACCTTTTGCATCATTCCTTTATGAGTATCTAAACTTTGTAAAGGCACCGTTTCCCCTAGTATTCTTCTTGCAATATTACGATAAGCAATCGATGCTTTCGAGCTTGGTTTAAAAGCTACTGGCTCTCCTTTATTAGATGCTTTAATTACCTCGTCATCATCAATGACAATGCCAATTAAGTCAATGGATAAAATTTGCAGTACATCGTCAATATCAAGCATATCTCCATTTTTCATCATATGATTCCGTATACGATTGATAATTAAACGCGGCGGTTCTAACACTTCCTCTTTTTCTAATAACCCAATAATTCGGTCTGCATCCCGGACACTAGATTTCTCTGGTGTTGTAATAACAATTGCTTTATCTGCGCCTGCAATCGCATTTTGAAATCCTTGTTCAATACCTGCAGGACAGTCAATAAGAATATAATCGTATTCTTGTTTGAGTTCTGATATAATTCGTTTCATTCCATCTGTTGTTACAGAAGTCTTATCGCTTGTTTGAGCAGCCGGTAATAATGTTAAATAATCAAATCGTTTATCTTTAATTAATGCCTGCTTTAGCTTACATCTTTCTTCAATTACATCAACAATGTCATAAATAATCCTGTTTTCAAGCCCCATAACGACATCTAGGTTTCTTAAACCAATATCTGTGTCAATTAAACATACTTTTTTCTCCATTAAAGCCAAAGCTGTACCTATATTCGCTGTAGTCGTTGTTTTTCCGACTCCACCTTTTCCAGATGTAATAACGATCGCTTCACCCATTTTGCATTCTCCTTTCGAATCTGTTCATTTCTTTACGCTTTTGTGGAAGAACCTGGAGTCGATCAATAATTATCTTATCTTGCTCTTCATCAACCAGCCCACATTCCATATATACACCATCAGATTCATAATCCGGAGCACGACTTATATAATGTGCAATCCTTAACTGACTAGGGTTCATATAAGATGCTGCTATAAATGCTTGCGTATCCCCGTCGATCCCTGCATGCGCAATACCACGCAAATTTCCCATTATGTAGATATTACCAGTAGCCATTACCTTTCCACCTGGATTCACATCACCAATAAGCAATAGATCACCTGTAACATGAAGGACTTGGCCAGAACGGACAATTCGGTTGACCGCTTTAATTTCACTATTGGCTTGCCATTGGCGAGCTTCCTCTCGCAATACAACATCAGATTCAATAGAATGAATGGTGAAGCGATTTTCATTTGTTATGATCTGTCTTAATTCTGATATTTGCTCTTCTCGCAGATAACGCGTGCCCAATTTCACTCGTACAGCTACAACGGGCTCTGTAGTTGTAGGTTTACTTTCCTTCATTTTATATTTTAACTCCTGCAACGCATGATTTAACGAACAGGAATCATCGATAAATAAAGTTAGTCCATCTTTTGTACCTTTCATAGTGATTAATTGTCTCTTCTCCTGTGCCACACGTTCACCTCATTTTATCCATTAGAAAATTTGGCTAAGCATTGAGAACTGCTCTCTATACATTTAGAAAATCTACCTTATAGCATACTGTCTTTGTTTATTTGCTCTTTTCTCCAATTCATAAGCCTATTAGCAAGAAATGGATATGAAACGAGCAGAAAGAGTAAGTTGGACAATACGGTTGGTAGGAGACGACTAGATAAGTAATCGACCCAAACAGTATCTGTTAATCCAACAACCATATAAATAAGATAAATCATAATATCACTAAGTACTAATCCGCCCGTACCTAATAAAACTGTTACAAAAATATTGCCGTGTAATAGTTTTTTCATACTATGAATGGCGTAAATGGTTAGGGCGTATGAAAACATATATACACCTAATACATCCGTATAAACAATATCAACTAACAAGCCAAATATTAATGCATACATTACTGAAAAGTACGTACTATCATAATCATAAAAAATCGTCAAAAACACAAGAATAACCAATACCCAATGTGGAACAATCAATAGATCTGTTCTTAATAAATTGCTAGGCAGCAACTCCAATGCCACACCTTCAAGAGCAAGGACTAGAAAAAGGATGAGGGGCAAGTATACGCGTTTCATTACTCACCCTCCTTTTCACTTTCTATATTATTCGTTTGAAGAGAACGATCCACAACAATAACATGATTAATCTCATAGATATCTGCGGATGGATCTACTAAAGCAGTTTTTGTCAACCCATATTTGTCTGGAACGACTTCTTTCACTTTCCCAATAGGTAACCCAGCAGGAAAGACACCTCCCATTCCTGATGAAACTACCAATTCGCCTTTTTTAACATCTTTTTTAGACTCTTCAATAATCCGAAAGATCAAATGCTTGCTTTCTTTATCAAACCCTTCAATCATTCCGAAAATATTATTTTTTTCTTCTTCCCGGGAAATCATTCCGGAAATACGATTAAATTGGTCAAACCCAGTAAGTAATTGTACGGTAGCCGTATTTTTAGACGGTGTCATAACCTTGCCGACCATTCCTTCTGGTGTAATGACAGCCATGTTTTCTTTTACACCATCGTCTTTCCCTTTATTAATCGTTATCTGCTCTAACCAACGCTCTGGTGACCTCGAGATAACCGCTGCTTGAATCGGCTTAAAATGCCGTATCGAATCCGACTCTGTAAGCTCCAGTGTATTCCGCAAATCTTCATTTTCCTTTTTAAGCTCTTGAACTTCATAAATAAGTCCTTTATATTCAGCTAATTTTTCTTTTAATATACGATTTTCATTATACGTATCTTTAAAGTCATCTATATTCGTAATGATATTTGTTACAAAATTAATTGGAGCATGAATAATCGTTTGCCCCCAACCAACTGTGTCATTGACAATTTCCTCTACTATTGTCAGGTCCTCCCGATCCCTCAAAGAAAAACCAATTAACGCTACAATTAATATGAAGGCGATTAAAAAGATAAATAATTTCTTTTTTCGTAAAAAAGACATAAGTTACACCAACTTATTCCATAGTAGAGCGAGAGGATACATTCGCTTGGGATCGGAAATGCTGAATGTATTCTAAGGATTTCCCAGTACCAATCGCTACACTTTCTAATGGATTCTCCGTCACAAATACGGGCATTTTTGTCTCTTCACTAATGACCTTATCTATATTCTTTAGTAAGGACCCTCCGCCAGACAACACGATACCCCGATCCATTATATCTGCAGCAAGCTCTGGTGGTGTTTTTTCCAAAGTGTTCTTCACAGCATCAACAATGGAATCCACCGTATCCTTTAACGCCTTGGAAATTTCTTCTGCAGTGATAGTAATTGTTTTGGGTAAGCCAGTTAAAAGGTCACGACCTCGTATATCAATTTCTTCATTCGTTATCACTTCTCCAGCTACACCGATCTGTAATTTTATTGACTCAGCGGTTCTTTCACCTATCATCAAATTATAATACTTGCGAATATAGTTCGTAATTGCTTCATCCATATTATCTCCAGCAGTTCGTATCGACCGGCTAGTAACTACGCCTCCTAAAGAAATCACGGCTACTTCTGTCGTTCCACCACCAATATCTACAATCATACTTCCCGTCGGCTCCCAAACCGGAAGCCCAGCTCCAATAGCCGCTGCAAAAGGTTCAGAGATTGGAAAAGCTTCTTTAGCTCCAGCTTGTTTTGTTGCATCAATAACCGCTCTTTCTTCAACCATGGTAATTCCAGAGGGTACACAAACCATGACATTTGGTTTTTTAACAAAGTACGAACGGTTTTTCATTGCCTTATTAATATAATATTTCATCATAATTGATGTCGTATCATAATCAGCAATTACCCCGTCTTTCATTGGCCGAATAACGGTAATATTTCCCGGTGTACGTCCAATCATATTGCGTGCAGAGCTACCAACAGCTTCAATTTCTCCTGTTCGGTTATTTTTTGCCACTACAGAAGGTTCACTTACAACTACACCTTTGCCCTTTACAAATACAAGCGTATTTGCTGTACCTAAATCTATACCTAAATCCTGAGAAAAATTAAATAATCCCAAAAAAATCTCCCTTTCCAGTAACATACATGTGAGTGAATATTATGTAGTTATTTCCATAGTTAACTTTTATTATCTCGTTTTCTTAACAAAAAGTAAAACAATTCTTATATGCTTCTATATCCCTACTCCGATCTTTAGGATATGCTTACTCCTCTAAATATAAGCTCAACAAGCGCCACTTTCCATAACTAATTGAAAAATGGCGCTTCACTAATGACTCGTCTATATTATTATACGAAAAAAAATATAAAATAGATAGTGTTTATCGTAGTTTTTTATTTATCTTAAATCGGATACTTCTTTCTTTATAAAGGATGTATAAAAAATCCAGTAAAAAATGACGCAACTAATTTTTCCAAAGCCTATTGTTAACTACTTACACTTCGGTTAATCGAAACTGCACCACGCTTCCAACTGAACTTCTACATACAAGACGTGCTCATACCGGGATTTGTAAAAAACAAGGAATACATCGCACAAGAAAAGGTTTTTTGAGGTTGTTGTAATTATCACCAACCTTGAGCTTTTTCATCCTCTTTTGAGCACATACTTTATACAGTTGGTTTACAAAAAACTTAATGGATTATTGAATATATCCTTTTTCTCTTAAAGAAGTAAATGTACAATCGCCAATAATAATATGGTCCAAAAGTTCAATACCGATCATTTTTCCAGATTCGGTCAATCTTCTCGTAACATGGATGTCTTCTTGGGAAGGAGTTGGATCACCAGAAGGATGATTATGGATTACAATAATCGAGGCTGCTGAGCGCTTTATGGCTTCACGGTAAACTTCTCTGGGGTGAACGATAGAGGCGTTAAGGCTACCAATAAAAATCGTTTGCCGATGGATAATTTGGTTTTTTGTGTTTAAAAAAAGAGCAACAAAATGCTCTTGCTTTAATGAACGCATTTCTTCCATTACGTAGTCCGCTCCGTCTTTAGGAGAACGAATGACAAACCGCTCCTTCGAGACTAAGTTCTGCATTCGCTTGCCCAACTCAATAGCCGCTAAAATACATACTCCTTTTGCTGTACCTATCCCTTTAATGGTCATTAATTCTTCAATGGTTGCATCACGTAATAGTTTTAGCCCCTCAAAATGCATCAATACCCGATTGGCAAGTGAAATAACAGATTCTTCCTTTGTACCACTAACTAAAATAATAGCGAGCAATTCAGCATTGGACAATTGTTTTGGACCAATGTTCAATAATCTTTCTCTTGGCCGGTCAAGCTTTGGTACGTCTTTCATCATAATTGGCAACATCACTATTACATCTCCTCCTTTGTCAAATATAACTAATATCTTACAAAGGAAAAATGTCATAGACAAACAGCTATTTTAATAAAATAGGTGGGCAATTTAACTTTAAAATTCCTTTATCCTTTAGGGAAAAAGTAAAATTGACAATCACTCGTTAAACAAGATCAATTATTTTGCTTCCAGTGAAACAAATAGTGTATGCCACAACTTTAACAATTGCGTGCCTGTTTCTAAAGGATCAACTTGATTTTCAATCTTGATGTACCGCTTCATTAAAGCTGATAAATCTTGGAATTTTTTGGAACCTTCTGGAACCGTTTTTTGTAAAGAAGCCCAAGTATCGTTATCAAATGTCTGTTGCTCCATACTTTTTTTCCACGTGTTTATAAAACTCTCAAGCCATTTGCTTTCTTCCTTTGTTAAAGCAAGCTCTTTTTTATCCGTTTCCCATTCTTTCACATACACATCCATTTTTGACAAAGCTGCTTGATTCTTGAGCTCTTTCGCTTTATTTTTAGTAGGGGCAGCAGCTAACAATAAGTAATACTGACGATCCTTTTCCCAGACAATCGTAGGAAAACCAATGTCTTGATATGTTGCTTGCCACCTTTTAGCATTTTCTTCGGTTGAAAATACTCCCGCTTGTATGACAAAAGCTTGGAGCGGTTCAATGCTAGTAGTTAAAGTTGCATGAGTTTGTTTTTCATCATTGTTAATCGCCGTTACCTCGTTAATTTCTCCACTTGCATTCCCGTTATCATCAATAGTTACAAACATTTTTAATAACATTACACCTAGAAATGAACCAATAAGTAAGGCAGAAACAACTGCAACGATAGCAGGCTTAAACTTTATTAACATCTTCAAAAAGGGATTGGGCTCCGATTCCTCATTTATTGTTATTCTCGTATACGTTGGAATTGGTTCTTCGTCCATATCAGATAATGTAGCAGCTTGCTCTTTCTTTCCAGAAGCACAGTCATTACTGCTTGGTTGGTGCATCGACAGTTTTACTTGTTTTCCGTTCTTCCATACAGTTATTTTACGCTTGTCCTTATTCACTGTCTTTCCTCCCTACTCGTAGAGTTCCTCACAACTCTAGCATAGCAGGACTAAAAAGTAAGGCGAAGCTTGTCAGCGATTTAAGAAAATGTTCTACATAATCTTATTTGTTTCGCTGTTTCAGATAAGTGCGAACTAAAGATATAAAATGGATCGATCCAGTAATAAAATAAACAGCTTCTTGACTCTTCATTTGCTTTACTGCTTTTATCCATGAAGGATGAATTTGAATCTTATTTTTAACTTCAAACTTCTGTAATTCACCAATACTTGCTGCCCGCGGATGATCAAATGTTGTAAGATTAATAGATGCAAATGTATGTTGCAGTTGCCCGATCATCCTATCCATATCCTTGTCTTTAAATACTGCAAATAATAGATGACGTTCTCGATTTGGAAAATAGCTTTCTACCGTGTCTTTAAAAGCTTTTATACCTTCAGGATTATGTGCCCCATCAACAATGACCAGTGGTTGTTGAGAAACCAACTCAAACCTTCCTTCTAATTTCGCTTTTTTAAACGCTGATTGGACGCAAGCGAAATCCAATGCTAACCCTTTCTGTCTTAGAAGATGTAAAGCCATCAATGCAAGTGAGGCATTCGCTAATTGATGCTTTCCATACATGGATAATGCAAGCTGTATTGGTTTTTCACCAGCTAGGTTCCACTCCATGTTTTGTTGGTTATCTGAACAAGGAAGTTGGCGAAAATAGAATTGCTTTCCTAACTGATAGATAGGTGCCTGATTACTTACTGCTTCGTCTTTTACAACAGCGTTCGCTTCTTGTGGCAATTCTCCGATAATAACAGGTGTTTTTCGTTTAATAATACCAGCTTTATGGGAAGCGATATCTGTAATTGTATCTCCAAGGAAAGCAGTATGATCTTTCGCAATCGTTGTTATGATCGATATTATAGGGTAAAGACAATTCGTTGTATCCTCTCTCCCCCCCATTCCTGCTTCGATGACTGCAATTTCTGCATGTCTTGAAAAAAAGAGAAACGCAATGGCAGTTAAGATTTCAAACTCCGTTGGGTGCATTCCTTTTTCATCTAGTGACTCGATAGCCGGGTAAATTTCTTCCCAACTGGCTAAAAAGGATTTTTCAGAAATAGGTTCATTTTCAAAAACAATATGGCCACGTAACCCTGTTAAACTAGGCGACGTAAACACTCCCACCTTATAGCCGTTTGCTTGGAGTCCCTGCTTGATATATTCAGAGGTAGACCCTTTTCCATTCGTTCCAGCAATATGAATAGCAGTTAGTTGACGCTCCGGATGTTGAAGCAACTTGAGCAATAGCTCCATTCGCTCTAATCCAGGCTTTATTCCTAACTTTTTTCGTTTTGTTAAAAATGCTTCTATTTGCTTCATTGCTTGCAATTATGTACAATCCTCTCATAAATGTTTTTTAGATGTATCCAGTAAAAACGGATTTCCTATACCATTCAAACATTACTAATTATTGGTTCCATCCATGCTAATTCTGTCGATGTTTATCAGTATATCAGAAAGGAACGAAAACATGCACAAAAATGGTTGGATTATATATAATGATAGTTTACCAGGAAATAAATTTATTGACTTTGCTGAATGGATTCAATTAGCGGCAGAACAAAAAGGAAGCAAGGCTACTATTTTTTCAAATAGGGATGTGCTCGCTTATATAGCAAAAAGTAATTTACAAATTTTAGCAGACCATTTGCAGAGGCTACCGGATTATGTTGTCTTTACAGATAAAGATATTTACTTAGCAAAACAGTTGGAGTTGCTTGGCATACCTGTATTTAATCAATCAGAGGCAATTCGAATCAGTGATGATAAAATTGCTACCTATCAAAAACTAGCGGCAGTCAACTTGCCTATTCCAAGAACGATTATTTATCCAAAGACATTTTTTGCAACCGAGGTTAAAAAAACGATTATTCAATCAGCCGTCGAGGCGTTTGGCTTTCCTATGATTGTTAAAGAAGCATTTGGTTCTTTTGGTGAACAGGTATATCTTGTACATACAGATCAGGAATTGTCGACAAAAATAGAGACGTTAGGGACAAATTCTTTTATGTTGCAAGAATTTATTACTTCCAGCTATGGTGTAGATTTACGGCTGCATGTCGTAGGCGACCAAGTTGTGGCAGCAATGAAACGTCAATCAGCAAATGATTTTCGAGCCAATGTTACAGCAGGTGGAACGATGGAAGCTTATCAACCAAATGATATCGAGCAAGAATTGGCAATTAAAGCAACGAAGGCAATTGGTGCTGATTTTGCTGGTGTAGATTTATTATTAGGTCCTGATCAGAACCCCATTGTCTGTGAAATTAACTCCAATGCACATATTCATAATTTGTACGACTGTACCGGAATAAATGTAGCAGACTTTATGATAGACTATATTTTGCATACAATCAGCGGCAGTGACTAAATGGAAGGAGTGTACAATGCTTAAAGGGTGGTTAATCTATAGTAAAAAAGATATTGGTATTAATCGGGCCTACATCGATTGGTTCATTACAGAAGCTGCTTTACAATCGATCGAGCTTGAACTTATCCATCGAGAAAATCTAACCATCGGTGTTCTGAATAATAAACATACTGTGTTATTAAATAAAACCCATCCTGTCTTACCAGATTTTGCTGTTGTCCGTACGATAGATCCAATGCTTAGCCTGCATCTGGAAACATGTGGAGTGATGGTATGTAACAATGCACGAATAGCAACGATTTGTAATCATAAAGCGTTGACACATCACTACGTTCATTCAATAGGTATCCCTATGGTTGATACGGTCTATTGTAAAAAACTAGACTTACCAGCAAATCTGCCATTTCCGTACCCCTTTGTTATGAAAGAGGTAGGCGGACGAGGCGGACAACAAGTTTATTTCATCAAAAATGAACAGGAATATGCAGCTTATAAGAAATCACTACCGGCAACCGATTTCGTCCTTCAGTCCAGTCAGGTGAGGCACGGACAAGATGTCCGGGTATTTGTAATCGGAAAACATATTATCGCTGCTGTTTTACGAAAAAGTCACACAGATTTTCGGGCAAACTATAAGCTTGGAGGGAGTGCAAGCTTATATCACTTAACGAAAAAGGAATACCGTATGGTGCAAAAAATCGTGGACCATTTCCCATTTGACATGGTAGGAATTGATTTTTTAGTTGGCTTAAATGGAGAATTACTTTTTAATGAAATTGAAGATGTGGTTGGTTCTCGTACATTAAGTGCTGTCAGTGATATCAATCTTCTGCGCTTATATGTAAAACATATAAACAAACAATTAATGAACAGGCAGGGATTATAGGCCCCCAGCCTGTTCATTTTCCTTTGCCTTTGTGTAACGAATCAAGACCTAATTTATCCTTTCAGTTCATTCAGTCTTGCTTGCACTTTTGCTTGTTTATCAAGATAATCTTTTTCTTTTTGTTTTTCTTCTTCAACAATTGCTTCTGGTGCTTTATTAATAAACCCTTGATTGGCAAGTTTCTTTTGCACCCGTTCTACTTCTTTTGTCCATTTTACAAGTTCTTTCTCGAGCCTAGCAATTTCCTTATCGAAATCAATTAAACCTTCTAACGGTAAGAATAATTCTACACCCGTTACGACACTGGTCATCGCTTTTTCTGGAGCTGTAACATTTACCGAAATAATTAGTTCACTCGTATTACAAAAACGCTCTAAATAATGACGGTTACTTTCTAATTCTTGAACAATTTGGTCACTTTCTGCCTGAATTATAAGTTGAATCGGCTTCGATATTGGTGTATCGACTTCTGCACGTATATTACGGACGGACTTAATAATGGCAACTAGTCGTTTCATTTCTTTCGCAGCTTTTTCATCGTGAAGTTCTTCTCGTTTCTCTGGCCATTTAGCTACCGTTATCGACTCGCCTCGGTGTGGTAATTGTTGCCAAATTTCTTCCGTAATAAATGGCATAAATGGATGAAGCATGCGCATTGTTTGATCTAAAACATAGACGAGAATAGAGCGAGTTGTCTGTTTTTCTTCCTCATTATCACCATATAATGGTAATTTTGCCATTTCGATATACCAGTCACATAATTCATCCCAAATGAAATTATAAAGATGACGTCCGGCTTCACCGAACTCATACTTGTCCGTGTTTTTTGTAACATGTTCAATGGTTTCGTTTAAACGAGTCAAAATCCATTTATCAGCAAGCGATTTTTCTCCTGATAAGTCAATATCTTCATAAGTGAATCCTTCCAAATTCATTAGTGAAAAACGGGATGCATTCCAAACTTTATTGGCAAAATTCCAAGTTGATTCTACTTTTTCCCAATGAAATCGCAAATCCTGACCGGGAGTTGACCCTGTTAATAAGAAATACCGCAATGAGTCGGCACCATATTTATCAATGACATCCATTGGATCAACACCATTTCCTAATGACTTACTCATTTTTCTTCCTTCTGCATCACGGATTAATCCATGGATTAGCACATCATGAAACGGCTTCTGCTTCGTAAAATGCTTTGATTGAAAAATCATTCTAGCAACCCAGAAAAAGATAATATCATAGCCTGTAACAAGAACACCAGTCGGAAAATAACGTTTGAAATCCTCTGCATCCGTATTTGGCCACCCCATTGTAGAAAACGGCCATAATGCTGATGAAAACCATGTATCTAAAACATCTTCATCTTGCTCCCAATTTTCAATATCAGCTGGAGGTTCTTTACCAACATAAATTTCATTTGTTTCTTTATGATACCAAGCAGGAATTCTGTGTCCCCACCATAATTGACGGGAAATACACCAGTCGCGTATATTTTCCATCCAATTTAAATACGTTCGTTCAAAACGTTTGGGAACAAAGTTAACCTTTTCTTCTCCCTGTTGCAATTTAATCGCCGCATCTGCCAACGGCTGCATTTTAACAAACCATTGTGTAGAAAGATACGGTTCTACAACAGCTCCGCTTCGCTCTGAATGACCGACTTGGTGAACATGGTCTTCAATTTTAAACAATATCCCTTGTTCTTGAAGATCTTTGACAATTTGTTTTCTACAAGCAAACCGATCTAAACCTTCATATTTTCCAGCGTTTTCGTTCATGGATCCATCTTCATTCATAACTAATATACGTTCCAAATTATGACGGTTACCAATTTCAAAGTCATTTGGATCATGGGCAGGGGTTATTTTTACTGCTCCGGAACCAAATTCCATATCAACATATTCATCAGCGATAATTTCAATTTCTCGGCCAACAATCGGTAAAATTACCTTTTTACCAATTAAATGCTTGTATCTTTCATCATTTGGATGTACAGCTACAGCCGTATCTCCCAGCATCGTTTCAGGACGAGTTGTCGCAATTTCAATCGTTTCTTCACCATCCTTCAACGGGTAGCGCATATGATAAAATTTCCCCTGAACTTCCTCATAAATTACTTCGATATCAGATAAAGCCGTTTTCGTTTCCGGATCCCAGTTGATAATATATTCGCCCCGGTAAATCAACCCTTCTTCGTAAAGTTTAACGAATACTTCTTTTACTGCATCCGACAAACCTTCATCTAAAGTAAATCGCTCTCTGGAGTAATCTAAGCTAAGACCTAACTTTCCCCACTGTTTGCGGATAAACTTAGCATACTCTTCCTTCCATTCCCAAGCTTTTTCAAGGAATTTTTTTCTTCCTAATTCATAACGATTCGTCCCCTCTTCCTTTAATTTAGCTTCTACTTTTGCCTGTGTAGCAATACCGGCATGATCCATTCCTGGCAGCCACAGTACATCATAGCCTTGCATTCGCTTCATCCGTGAAATCGTATCTTGCATCGTTGTATCCCAAGCGTGACCTAGATGTAAGCGACCAGTAACGTTTGGTGGTGGTATAACAATAGAAAACGGCTCCTTTTCTTTATCATTTGTTGCTTCAAAATACTTCCCTTCTAACCAAAACTGATAACGCCCTTTTTCTACTTCGTGTGGATTATATTTAGCAGAAAGTGATGGTTTTTGTTCTTCACTCATCATAATTCCTCCTTAATTGATAAATTAATTTTTTCCTATGTTCCAGCTGGAAACTTAGAACATTATAGACGAATATTTGCATTTTTCTCAATTTAACTAACAACTGGTAGAGATAATATGCAAGTTGTACCTAAAAAACATACGGCATTGAATCAACTTCTATATAATTTTATAGCGTATAAATAATCAGTTGACGATAAGCTTTAGTCAAGCAGCAGCCCAGCCTTCACTTCATCTTAGGATATTCCCTAGCCGTATTATTCTTTAGCACTAAAGTTTCTCCTTTCTAACATTAGAAAAACTTAGCTTGTCGCCAAGTCTTTATGGCAAAAACTATCGTTTTTCTTATACGATAAAGTGAAACTTCATTCCGTAGGAGTTTGTAAGAATTTGCTTCCCTCTCCTACTGAATGTTAGTACCTTAAAGGTATGACCTAAAGGCCCTTGAACCAATCGGGCATTTAGGGGCCGTTTTCTCCCACTTTGACTCTTTTGTATCAATTCAGGACTTGAAGTGGAAAACTTACGGCACCTTACATGCGGGATAAAGCCTAATATTTTATACTTTCCATAGTATAAAAAAACCCTTTTCATCCTTAAAGAAAGGACGAAAAGGGTATGCTTTCCGTGGTACCACCTTTATTTGTATACTTTTTTGGCCTCTCACAAATCATCTTTGACAATAAGAAAAAATGCAGTATACACACTTCATTGGTTGATAACGGTATACAAACCGGCTCCTTCTACTAAAACCTTAGACAAACCCGCAAAGCTTTGTTCAAAGAAGCTGTTCATGGGCGACCTTCCAGATCATCCGTCAAGGAAACTTTCAGCCTTTGATTTCCCTTTCTTTGTGACAATTTTTCTGTACTCTTCCCACTCTAAACATTTAGACAAAATTATATTAGGAATAAATTTATTTTATATGTAATCTATAGTTCCGTCAACTCTTTCTATTAGTTGGTATGAACAAGTGCTAGAAGCGGTCGTTTAGCGGGATACAAACGGCAGATCTTTAACGAATAAAGAGAAACTGCATTCAAGGAAAACTCTTCTCCTTGAAACAGTAGATCAAAGGCTCAGTTCGCAGACGTTCTTGAAAAACCTCGGTGTATTGCTATCGTAGTCCTGCTTGTTCTTGAAAAATCGCGATGTATCGCTGCCGTAGCTCCTCTGCCTTTCGCCCCAAACGAAGCAGGGTTTTAGCAGCCGATGTTACTTATTATAGGAAAAAGAGCGAAATTGGCTCGTTCGTTCGGAAGCTTAAACTAGACGACGAAGCTACTTTTTTAAAAAAGTTGTCCACTATGTGGGAACAGATATCGTTTCCTAAACAACAAAAGATGGTATGCCAGCGGGAATTCTTTGTTTTTCACCTGATTTTTTGAACATCCTTATAAGGTTTGCACAACTAACCTGTTTCTATACATATAGTATATTACATATTCAAAATCACGTGAAAGCGAGGCGAATAAAAATGGCACGCTATTATCGGTACCGACTTCCGCCTTGGGCGAGAAACTGTATTATCATCATTGAAAGGGTAACCTTACCGATATTAATTTTTCAATTAATTCGTACACTGTTTTTTCCGACTACGCTTGATGTGTTTTTATTAGGCATCCTTGTTGGTCTATTTATTGCGTTTTACTTGGAATGGATTTAATCTTCCTCATCATCTAAATCATCCAAATCCAATGTGTCGTATTTATTCTCAACATAAGCAGAAAAATGCAACCCAAATAATATCCGGCGAAATTCGTATTGCAATTCAACGATTTGCTCAATCATTGTTTTTTTAGATCTGGCATGCATTTCTAATTGATTTAAGTATGGTTGTGCATCTAACAATTGGATAATAAGTAAATAAAGCTCTTTTTTAGATAATTTATTTTCATTCATATAAGATTCAAATGCTTGTAAAAATGTATCCGTAGGCGTATCATAATGGTTTGTTTCGTGTTTGAAAAAGTCAGCTAAATCATAAACAGGATAATCAAACCTTGCTTTTTCCCAATTTATCAAGTAGAGCTGCTCTTTGTTTTTCAGGATATGTGATGCGTATATGTTCCCATGACAGAGACTGTAATTCCAATCTTTTTCCGTCTCCTGTTCATAAATGAGTTGATCGATTCGCCGGATGCTCTCCTGTAAGCAAAAATCAATATCTCTGTATTGTGTACAAATAAGTAATTCCAATGGGGACATATAACGGTTCTTTTCGTATTGTTCAACAAAACCGAGCAGTTGTTGTTTCAACTGGTTACAATGGTCTCTATATTGTTGAAAGGTTGCTGAAAAGTCCTCTGTCTCAACTAAATGTGACTGTTTTGTTTTAGCATGCACCCTGCCAATGTTGTGAAAGAATCTTTCCGCTGTTAGCTTATCAAATGTAGTTACCGCTTCGCCTCTCCAAGGTGTTAAATAATAGATACTACCTTTATAGTACTGGTAAATATTTCCCTGTCTCGTTAAATATACAGGTAAAACAGCGTATAGATTTTGTTCATATGCTTCTCTGTATACCTTTTCCCACATCGGTATCAGCTCAAGAGTTAAGTGACTCTGCTTTAATGCATATTGCTGCTGATGATCCTGTACCCAATAGAGGTGGTCTGTTTTCTTTTCAATGTAAAATGGCTGAACCGAATATGCTTGCAAAACTGCTTTTATGTCCTCCACATTTGTCACCACCTAATCCCAATGCTTATGTTAGACATGAGAATTCCTTTTTCATTGTTTGTTTACTTGACTCAATTTGATTTTTTGAAAAATGTGTACGATGTAAAGAGACCTTAAACGATGGCTATACTTTGCTGTATCCACAAACTATTATTTGTGTTCTAACCTATCACGAAAATAAGAGAACGCAACGAGTTTCTCACGTAGGTGTTTACCTACAGCACTTATATGAATCATAAAATTTTATGTTTGAATTAATTCTACTAACTTCATACCCTTTCTATCTCAGAAACAGAAAGGGCATGCGGGATAAAGTGAAACTTCATTTCTTGGAATGCCTTTCCTAAGAAATGTTAGTTGAACCAATCGGGCATTTAGGTGCCGTTTCTTCCACTTACACCCTGTTATATCAACTCAAGCTCTTGTAGTGGGAGGCTTACGGCACCTTAGATGCGGGATAAAGTGAAACTTCATTTCTTGGAATGCCTTTCCCAAGAAATGTTAGTTGAACCAATCGGGCATTTAGGTGCCGTTTCTTCCACTTACACCCTGTTATATCAACTCAAGCTCTTGTAGTGGGAGGCTTACGGCACCTTACATGCGGGATAAACAAAAATTCAATAAACCATCCGTAGGAATTTCCATTATTCCGACGGATGGAAGGTTTTATTTTTTCTTATGCGGTATATATAATAATTGTCCTTCTTTCACATCATAATCTTCATCTAATCGATTTAGTTTAATTAGCTGCAGTGCAGAAACCTGATACCGTTCAGCAATGGAATCAATCGTGTCCTGTTCTTGCACTATACAAAGCCGCATCCTTGTAAAACTTTCCTCTTCTGAATCACTAAACATATCCGACAAATAACTAACAGCTCGTACTCGTTCGTTATCTTCCTGATTATCACTATTTTCTCTTATCTCTGGTGAAACATCTTCTGCTTTTTTTCTTTCTATATCATGATCTTCATCGTGTAAGTCTTCATCATCGTACACTTCATCTTCGTCATGTAAATCTTCCTCATCATATTCATCTTCTTCGTCATCTACCTCTTCCGCTTTATCCTTAGAAGTGTTGGCAAAAAATTCTTTTAATGATTTAGTCTCTTTATATTTCCATCTTCCAGTCTCGTCGGTTTCTTTATCTTCTTTGCTCGAAGATTCTTTTTCTTCCTGATTTTCTTTCCGTTTCGTCTCTTCTTGTACGATGTCTTTTGCTTCCTCTTTCGTTGTTTCTTCAACAATTGCATCATTCAAAGTACTATTTCTTTCTGCCTCCTGATTCTGTTCTTCATCCGTAGAAAACATTGGCAAATCCACCGCTTCTTTTGGCTGCTCCTCCGTCATTTCTTCATCTGGGCGCTTTAATTCAAATTGGAATTGCTCCTCCTCTACATCTGTGTTACTCTCCGTTTCTCTATCCATATCCGAAAGTACAGAATCTAATTCACTATTATTCTCGGATTGGCTGATTTGACCGTATCTATTGAGACCATGGATTTCAATCGTGGAATATAAGCGGAACATAGACGGTTCTGGGATTTCGTAATCAAAACTTTGAATATAAACGCTGACGTCGTTTAGATCAGCTACTCGGTTTACTGGTACAGAAATTTCTACCGGAAAACGATGGGAAAAAATGGCAAGATCGTTATCCATTTCTTCCACTGCTTCTACATATCGCTTAGCATGAAAATCATCCGTTTCTATATCTCCTTCCACTTGAAAACGATCGCTTTTTTCATACTCTCCTTTCAACTCAATAATCCCTTTGATTGTAATATAATCGTGAAAGGAATGAATGGAAATGTCCGGTTCTAAAGAAACACCTCTCATTTCATTTACTTCCTGTCCTTTTTCAAAGTAGAGCGTTTCATTCAAGTCAAAACGAAATACCGAACTATCGTTTGTCACGTGCTTTTCCCCCTCTCCATCATATGGTGGCATATATGATGTAAATACCTAATTCCATTTATATGAATTAGATCATTCGGATATGCCTTTCAATCCAATCTATAACGTACAAAAGAGAAATGCTAACATTCGAAATAGAACATCTGCTTTCTCATATGGAAGATGTGTTTAAACAGTCGATCAAAAATAACACCTCACATTATTTCTTGGTACGTTACATACTGAAAATCAGACAAAGCAGTAGCGATTTTAATATTTAATGACAAGCGCAACTAGGCTAACACTTAAGCCACTGGTGTGTTGCAAATACAAATTAAAGAAGGATAGAATTTTTAAGGAGATATCTCAATGGTATGAAAAAAATTCAGATTTTAAGTGTAAGCTAACTAGGGCTATCATCTACGTTACACTTACCATAGCCATGTTTTTCTTTATTGCCATTTCTTACGGTTCTGTTGTTAATACATGCTCTAAACTAGAAGAGAATACGGTTATAAAATAAAATCCTCCTCAGCAATCAGATTTTTTAATTTAATCTGTCTACCTAAGGAGGAAAAAGAATTATGAATGAAAATCCTGTTTAATTTGTGTCAATTAATTTTGAAAAAGCAAAATCAATCGCTTGAACAGTATGTTCGATATCCTCATCTGTATGTGCAGTAGATAAGAATAGACCTTCAAATTGTGATGGCGGTAAGAAGACACCTTGTTCGATCATGAGACGATAATATTTTGCAAAATGATCGAGATTAGCAGTTTGAGCAGTTGCAAAATTAATTACTTCTTTATTAGTAAAAAAGACACCCATCATTGAACCAGCACGATTTATATGAAGTGGAATATCATACTTTTCACTAGCTTCCTTATAACCCGCCACTAATCGGTCTACCTTTTGATTAATTTTTTCATAAGCGGATTTATCTAACGCCTTTAATGTTTCAAGACCTGCTGTCATAGCCAATGGATTTCCAGATAACGTACCTGCTTGGTAGATTGGACCGGTTGGTGCTACCTTTTCCATTATTTCCCGTTTACCGCCAAATGCACCCACTGGCAAACCGCCACCAATTACTTTACCAAGACAAGTCATATCCGGTGTAACCCCAAAATGCCCTTGAGCACAATTATAGTCAACCCGAAAACCTGTCATTACTTCATCAAAGATTAACAATGTACTATGTTGTTCCGTAATCTCTCTTAAACCTTGTAAAAAGCCGGCTTTTGGTGGTACCACCCCCATATTACCGCAAACAGGCTCAAGGATGACAGCAGCAATATCATCTCCATAATTTTTAAAAGCATCGCGTACACCGTCTAAATCATTGTACGGTACAGTAATCGTATTTTGTGCGACGGATTTTGGTACACCAGGACTATCAGGAAGCCCAAGTGTTGCTACACCCGAACCTGCTTTAATCAAAAGCGAATCTCCATGTCCATGATAACTTCCTTCAAACTTAACAATTTTATCTCTACCCGTGTAGCCCCTAGCAACTCGTAAGGCACTCATCGTGGCCTCTGTTCCCGAGTTAACCATTCGCACAACTTCGACTGACGGCACACGTTCAATTACTAATTGAGCAAGTTCATTTTCCAGTAAAGTTGGCGCACCGAAGCTTGTCCCTTTTTCTGCTATTTCTTTTAGCTTTGTTACGACACGTTCATCCGCATGACCTAAAATCAATGGACCCCAGCTCAATACATAATCAACGTATTCATTACCGTCAATATCCGTGATTTTAGAGCCCTTTCCTGAATCCATAAAAATAGGTGACATCCCAACGGACTTAAATGCACGTACAGGTGAGTTGACACCACCAGGCATCAAATTTACTGCTTCTTTATAAGCATCTACTGATTTCGTAAAATTAGCCATCCATAAATCCCCCTATTTCTTATTTTTCAACCATCTTGCTGCATCTTTTGCAAAATAGGTAATGATAAGATCTGCTCCAGCACGCTTCATCGATACCAGCTTTTCCATGACAAGCGCTTGTTCATCAATCCAGCCATTCTGTGCTGCAGCTTTAACCATCGCATATTCACCACTAACATTATAAGCTACTACAGGTACATCAAAATTATTTCTTACTTCTCTAACGATGTCTAAATAGGCTAAAGCTGGCTTCACGATTAAAAAGTCAGCACCTTCAGCTACATCTGATTTTGCTTCTCGAATTGCTTCTAATCGATTAGCTGGATCCATTTGATATGTTTTTCTGTCACCAAACTGTGGTGTACTATCTGCTGCATCACGAAATGGACCATAAAATGAAGAAGCATATTTAACGGCATACGACATAATCGGAATTTCTGTATAGCCAGCCTCGTCCAATGCTTTTCTAATAACTGCTACAAATCCATCCATCATATTAGATGGTGCGATAATATCCGCTCCAGCCTTTGCTTGTGAAACTGCTGTTTTTGCCAATAATTTTAATGATGCATCATTATCCACATCTTGATTATGAATTACACCGCAATGACCATGTGATGTATATTCACATAAACATGTATCTGCAAGTACAAGCATCGTCGGGAATTCCTTCTTAATTAATCTCGTTGCTTCTTGTACAATACCGTCTTCTACAAAAGCACCCGTACCCTGCTCATCTTTTTCCTTAGGTACACCAAATAGAATTAAAGCCTTTATATCTAGTTGTTCAAGTTCTTTTACTTCTTCAGCTAATAAATCTATTGAAACCTGATACACCCCTGGCATAGATGGGACCTCTCGTTTGATGTTTTCTCCGTCTACAACAAACATTGGATAAATAAAATCATCAACATGTAAATGTGTTTCTCTTACTAAATCTCGCATCGCTTGAGAATTTCTTAATCTCCGATGACGAGCAAATTCCGGCGTTTTAATCACGATTATCTTCCTTTCTGCTTAAGATCTTTCAGCATGCACTGAATCATGCCATCAATCGTAAATTCGCTTGATGTGAGCACGGGACAAAAGCCAAGCTCCCTTGCCCGTTGTTCCGTTGTCGTACCGATGCAAACGCATGGTGCTTTGTTTCGAATTGGCGTCATCTCTGCAAAGGCTTCTACAGTAGATGGACTGGTAAACGTAATATAATCAATTATTGAATTTCCGATAGCAGTCTTTAATAAAGGTTCCATGTGCCTATTTATATGTGTCTCATACACTTCAAGCGAAGCAAATGTTTTGTTAGCTTTTGTAAAGCATTTCGGTAATACATCTCGTGAGCGATTTCCTCGAATAAGCAATAGATTATCAGCTAATGGATATGCTTGTAAAAATTCAGTTGCCATCGTATCAGCATTAAAACAGGTTGGAATGAAATCAACCTCATCATTGATCCATTTTGCTAGAGCATTGGCAGTTTTTTTACCAACGACAGCTATCTTAACATTTCTAATCCAGTTTAAACCGATATGATAATGCTCAGCAAGCCGAAAAAAACAATCGACCCCATTAGCACTGGTAAAAAAAATCCAGCTGTAATCCTTTACTCCTTTAAGATAATAAAAAGTGTCCTTTGTATCTTTACATGCAATCGTTAAGAGGGGGATTTGTATTGGTTCCCCTCCTAAACTGCGAATTTTTTCTGCAAACACAGCAGCTTTATTTTTTTCCCGGGTTATCAGAATCCGCTGTCCTTTAAAAGGCAATTCCATTACTGGTCAAGCTCCTCTTTTACCTGTTTAATTATTTGATCAGCACCTCGTTGTTTTAATAAATCAGCAGCTTCTTTTCCGACAGTCTCTGGGTCCTTTCCTCGTACCACTTCTTTTAAAATCGTCTTGCCATCCGGAGTCCCCACTAATGCCGTAAGAATGATCGTATCTTCTTCTAAGTAAGCAAAGCCACCAATTGGAACTTGGCACCCTCCTTCAAGTAAATGAAGAAAAGTCCGCTCGGCTTGGACAGTACGAGCAGTCGGTTCATCATTTATTTTTGCCAAGATCTCTCGTAATTCCTGATCGTCCTCTCGACATTCAATTGCAAGCGCGCCTTGACCCACTGCTGGCACACAGATGTCCGGAGCCAAATATTCTGTTATCAAGGATTCGCTTAATCCAACTCGCTTTAAACCCGATACTGCTAAAATAATTGCGTCATAATCTTCTTCTTTTAGCTTCCGGATTCGTGTTTCGATATTTCCTCGTATCCATTTTATCTTGATATCAGGTCGAGCAGCTAACAATTGAGCTGCTCGGCGCAAACTGCTTGTGCCGATAATTGCCCCCTTTGGTAAATCTTCAAATCGAACATTTTGTTTAGAAATAAGTGCGTCACGATGATCTTCTCGGACAGGAATAGAAGTAATAATAAGACCCTCTGGCATCGCAGCCGGCATATCTTTCATGCTATGTACTGCTAGATCAATTTGTTTATCGTACATTGCTTGTTCAATTTCTTTAACGAATAGTCCCTTACCACCTACTTTAGATAACGTAACATCAAGTATTTGATCCCCTTTTGTAACAATTTTTTTAACTTCAAAGTCGTTTGGTATCCCCGCTTGCTTTAATTGCTCTATTACCCAATTTGTTTGTGTTACCGCTAGATTACTTTTTCGTGAACCGACAACAATTTTTCGCAAATGAATCCTCCTCTATAATCTAAAAATGAAAATTTGATAATGTACTAAACAAAAAGAAATTAATTATTAATAGAAGAAAGGCTGCTGTGTTATATATTGCAATAGACCTCCCTTTATACTTTTTAATGATCCGTATAGCCAAATATACAATATAAACAGCTAGTACAACGAACGAACCAATTGTTTTTAAGTCAACCCAATAAAATACGGAATTGGACACATAAGCCCAAACTATCCCTAAAATGATAGCAATCAACAATAAAGGCACACCAATTGTAACGGTTTTAAAAGCATAGTCATCCAACTGCTTTAGATCACCGAAGCGCCACATCCATTTAAAACCTTGTTTCCTTTTTAGCAGCCGGTATTGAATTAAATACATAAAGGAAAGTAAAAAGGACAGCGTAAAAAATCCGTATGAAATAATTGCAATAATAATATGTGCTATTAGTATTTCATGAACGAGTTGCAGCCCATGTGTTGCTAAGTTTTTTTGTGCATCGGATAATAAATATAATAATAGAATAAAAAAACTGAATGTATTCGTAAAAAACACGATAAAATGTACTGGAAATAACTTGTTGGCAGCTAAAGAGATGGTTACTAATACCCAAGAATAAAAAAATAAACTATCATTTAATGTAACGATGGGAAAATTCTTTTCAAAAAACATTTCATAGAATAAAAAAATGGTTTGAATAATCCAAACCAAACCAAGCAACCAGAAGGCTGCTTGGTTTACCCTCCGGTTGTGCTGAATAAAATCAATAAAGTATCCCATCAAGCTTAACCCATGAATAATTAATATAAACTCATAAAGCCATTTTAATTCTACCATATGTGAAATCCTCTCATTATATGGTTGTTATCTTATCCATTAACGGAAAGGATACTTGTTTATCATTCATTGATGTGATTATCTGATTTTTTTTTGTTTGTTTTTCCAATTCTTCCTGCACTTCTCTTTCAATGCCAAAGATATCAATAAACAGCTTTAAAGCTTCTCCTGAACGATCCTTTGCTGCCAATTCCTTTGCTTGGTTGATCGGCTCTTTAAGCAATTGATTAACAATGCTCTTCGTGTGCTTATTGATCACTTTTTTCTCACGTTCCGTTAAATCCGGCATTTTTCTGCCAATACTTTTTACCGTCTCTGCTTGAATTGATAACGCCTTTTGCCTTAATGCAGAAATAATTGGTACTACTCCTAGCGTTTTAACCCATTCTTTAAAAGTGACAATTTCATTTTCTAGCATGAACTCTACTTGTTGTGCAGCTTTTTTTCGTGCTTCTAAATTTTCATCTACAATATGCTGTAAATCATCGATATCATATAAGAAAACATTGTCTAATTTACTAATTGATGGATCTATATCTCTTGGAACAGCAATATCTACAAGAAATAATGGACTTCCTTTTCGGTGTTTCTGTACCGATTCCATCATCATTTTTGTTAAGACAACCGAGGATGAGCCTGTTGAGGTAAGTAAAATATCCACTTTTTGTAATATATTTGGTAAATTTTCAATTGGTTCTACATTAGCTGTGAATTTCATTGCTAAAGATTCTGCTCTTTCTTTCGTGCGATTCATTACAGTAATCTGTCTTACACCTGAACCTTGAAAGTTTTTTACTGCGAGTTCACCCATTTTCCCCGCACCTAATATAGCAACTTTCTTGTCCGTTAAGTTGCCAAATATTTTTTTTGCTAATTCAACTGCAGCATAACTGACAGATACCGCATGTTCACCTATTGCCGTATCCTTCTGTACACGCTTTCCAAAAGTGATTGCTTGCTTAAATAATTCATTGAAAATCGTTCCAGTTGTTTCCGTTTTTTGAGCGGTTAAAAATGCCTGTCTAACTTGTCCTAAAATTTGTGTCTCTCCAAGTACCATGGAGTCGAGTCCAGTAACAACACGAAATAAATGTTCCATCGCTTCATCATTTTCAGCAATCTGTAAAAAAGAGGTAAATGTAGCCATTTCTTCATGAAACCAATCAGCGAGGAATTGTTTAATATAGTAGCGCCCTGTGTGCACCTGATCAACGACTGCATAAATTTCCGTACGATTACATGTGGATACAATAACATTTTCCAAAATGCTCTTTCTCTCTTTTAATACTTTCATTGCTTGGTCGACATCATCTTCTGAAAATGCAAGTTTTTCCCTTATTTCAACAGGGGCTGTCTTATAATTGAATCCAACCTTTAAAATATGCATTTTTGTACCTACCCCCAAATAATCCTGCTCTCATTCCCCTATTATCTCTATTATAAATATAAATTTTTACTTAATAATAAATATAAAGTAAACCGCTTGTTATTTTCCATTATAACATGTATATTTCGTTACAAATTAATAAAATGTGAACATAATTTGAAACAATATGATAGCATTAAACGTATAAGTCGTTACCATCCAACACGACTGTACTTTAACATAATAGCAGTAAAGAAGCAAGAATTCGATTTGTAATGACATGAGGTGAAAGAATGAAAAAGCAGCATACCTTGACAGCCTATTTATTAATTGGAATTGGCGTGTTTTTTTTACTTCGTCAATTAAACATTCCCATTATTAATAATTTCTATTCTTGGCAGACAATCATCATTTTAATTGGACTAGTTCTAATCGTACATAGTTATGCAACAAAAAACAATCAGAATTTATTCAGTGGTACCATTGTTTTAGGGCTAGGCATTCATTTTTATGGCCTGGCATATTACTCATTTTGGATTGATCATTGGGGAATGTATCTCCTTATTGTCGGCATTGCGTTTGTAATTCGCTTTTTTCAAACGAAAAAAGGTCTCGTTCCTGGATTAATACTGGTTGCTATTGCGGTTATCATGATCTTTTCTGTAAGGCTTCCAAGCTGGTTCAATTGGATTTATATTCTCATCGATTACATGGAAAAGTTCTGGCCGATTTTATTAATCATTGTCGGTATCTATTTATTAAAAAAACGGAAATAAGAAATTTATATCTTAGAGACACAAAAGATAGCAGGCTTTGGTCAGCCCTGATAATGGGAGAAATTCAAACCAAGAGACTGTTTGAAGAAAGAGTGAAGCGACACCTTGATGAACTGGGTGTGGATAATTAATACAAAAAATTGATAATTTCCTAGGTTAGAAAAACTTGGCTTGCCGCGAAAGCTGTAGTTTTTCTTATATGATAAACCTTAAAATTTTATACTTTCCTATAGTGCAATAATAAACGAGGCAATCGTCTTTTCGTAGGCGATTGTCTCGCTTTGCTATACGTATATAATTTCTTAACTATCCTTTATTTAGAGCTCTAAATAATGACGAATACTAGACCATGCCTCATCTTTATTCTCCCCAGTTTCAGCGGAAAATGGTATGAGCATATCTCCCGCTTCTAACTGAAAACTGCCTTCTGTTCGCTTTACATGATAAGCACGTTTATTTTTTGGTACCTTGTCTAATTTTGTACCAATGATAATTACTGGAAGCTTATAATACTTCAAAAAATCATACATTTGTAAATCATCGTCCGTTGGTTCATGACGAATATCCGTTATCAGCAAGACCGCTTTTAAAGAGGATCGTTTTGTAAAATAGTCCTCCATCATCTTTCCCCATTTTTGCCGTTCTTTTTTAGACACTTTCGCATAACCGTAACCCGGTACATCGACAAAGTAAAACGCATCGTTAATTTTGTAAAAGTTCAATGTTTGTGTCTTTCCAGGCTTTGAGGAAGTCCTAGCTAAGTTTTTTCGGTTAATTAATGTATTAATAAAAGAAGATTTGCCAACGTTCGAGCGACCAGCTAAAGCAATTTCCGGAAGCTGGTCCTTTGGATACTGCTGTTGACTCACAGCACTTATAACAATTTCAGCTTTGGTTACCTTCATTTTTACCTCCTGCCAATGCATGTTCTAATACCTGATCCAAGTGGCCAACAGGAATAAAGGTTAAGTCCTTTCGTACACTCTCTGGGATGGATTCTATATCTTTTTCGTTTAACTCTGGAATAATGATTGTTGTAATTCCAGCTCGATGTGCACTTAACGCTTTTTCTTTTAATCCGCCTATGGGCAGAACGCGCCCTCTCAGGGTAATTTCTCCAGTCATTGCAACTTCCTTCTTAACAGCACGACCTGTTAATGAAGAAACTAATGCAGTGGCCATTGTTATTCCAGCAGAAGGGCCATCTTTTGGCGTAGCGCCTTCAGGGACATGAATATGAATATCATATTTTTCATGGAATAGTGGGTCAATTTTTAAATCATCTGCACGTGAACGAATATAGCTAAATGCTGCTTGAGCAGATTCTTGCATCACATCTCCAAGCTTTCCGGTAAGGGTTAATTTTCCTTTTCCTGGATAATGAGTGGCTTCGATCGTTAATGTATCTCCGCCTACAGCTGTATAGGCTAACCCAGTTGCAGCTCCAACCTGATCTTCCTGCTCCATCCGTCCATAGCGATATACTGGCTTTCCTAAAAGCTCCTCAAGGCTTTTTTCCGTAACAACTACTCGTTTTTTTGTTCCTGAAATAATAATCTTTGCTGCTTTACGACACAACGTTGCTAACTTTCTTTCTAAATTACGAACTCCAGCTTCCCGTGTATACATTCGGATCAGTTTTTTCAGTGCCTGATCGCCAATTTGCAGTTGGCCTTTACTCAAGCCATTCTCCTTTAATTGCTTTGGCAATAGATGCCGTTTACCAATGTGCAGCTTCTCCACTTCAGTATAACCAGAAATGGAAATAACTTCCATGCGATCTAGTAAAGGTTGAGGTATATTATTTATATAATTAGCAGTTGCTATAAATAACACTTTTGATAAGTCATATGTTTCTTCGATAAAATGGTCACTAAATTGATTATTTTGCTCCGGATCAAGCACTTCCAAAAGTGCAGAAGCAGGGTCTCCCCTAAAATCATGTGCCATCTTATCAATTTCATCCAATAAGAATACAGGGTTAATCGTTCTAACCTTTTTCATTCCTTGAATGATTCGTCCTGGCATCGCCCCAATATATGTCCTCCTGTGCCCACGAATTTCTGCTTCATCTCGCACACCACCTAACGACATACGAATAAATTTTCGATTAATCGCATTTGCAATTGATTTGGCCAACGATGTCTTCCCCACGCCTGGCGGTCCAACAAGACAAAGAATTGGTCCTTTAATCGAATTGGTTAATTTTTGGACAGCTAAATATTCTAAAACGCGCTCTTTCACTTTATCAAGCCCGTAATGATCCTTATTCAAAATTTCCTCTGCACGTTTTATTTCAATGGTATCATTCGTCTTTTCTGTCCACGGCAATGCAAGTAACCATTCAATATAATTGCGAATAACAGAGCTTTCCGCTGAGCTTTGTGGTACTTTTTCATACCGGTCTAATTCCTTAAGCGCTACGGCTCGAATACGATCCGGCATCGTTGACTGATCGATCTTTTCCTTTAATTCGCCAACCTCTCCGGTTTTTCCGTCACTTTCTCCTAATTCCCTTTGAATTGCTTTCAACTGTTCACGTAAATAATATTCCTTTTGTGTTTTCTCCATTGACGTCTTTACACGCTGCCCAATTTTCTTTTCCAAATCTAAGACTTTTTGTTCATTGGAAATATACCGAATCAACTTTTGTAGACGTTTCTTAATATTTTGTATTTCTAGTAATGTTTGCTTTTCTGTTATTTTTAATGATAAATGAGAAGTGATAATATCCGCTACTCTGCCGGGTTCGTCTATATCTGCCACCGTTTCGAAAGTCTCATTCGTAATTTTTTGTGAAACCTGGCTATAATGTTTGAATTGATTTAATAAAGATCGCTTCAGTGCTTCTTGCTCATGATGATCTGCTTCAACATCCGGCAGTTTATCAACGTCAACGATAAATTCCTGATCCTGTTCAACATAACGAACGATTTCTCCACGATAGATGCCCTCTACTAGTACCCTCATCGTGCCATTTGGCAGCTTGATCATTTGCTTAATCACAGATACGGTACCAACTCGATAAATATCCTTTGGTTCCGGCTCTTTCACACGCACTTTCTTTTGCGCAGCCAAAAATATGTAATGGTCATTCATCATTGCTTTTTCTAATGCTGCAATCGATTTTTCTCGTCCTACATCAAGATGCAATACCATTGATGGAAATACGATTAATCCACGTAAAGGAAGGAGGGGAAGCTGCCTGTTATCATTTGTCATGGTATGTACCTCCAAAAAATATGTAATGTGTATTATTATACGTTCTTAAATTTTATATAAAAGTGCTTCATTTGTAAACGTAAAAATTTTTTCCTTCAATTAAAAAGCATAATTGCGATTCTAGGAAAAATCAATGAAAACTAACTTATGTACTTATTATATCCAAAAAACAGAAGTAGCTATGCAATGAACTGTGAAACTTAACACGTAGGGCTTTTCCTTATCCCTACAGATAAGACGTAGAATAAAGACAATCATCTCAGGTATCCCAATATGATGGATTCCTGCCGAAGCCTTCCTTGTCCTCGAAAAAGAAAAACGCTTTTTCTTCGTGCGATGGATTCCTGCCGAAGCCTTCCTTGTCCTGTCATCCGAACAAATCAGGGATTTAGGTACGGGTATCTCCCACTTAGACTTCTTTGCATTCTTTATAGCTCTTGAAGAGAAGTCTTGCTGAATCAGATGCTGGATAAAAAGAGACTGACTTGTTACAAAAGCTGTGTAATAAAGTCAGTCTCCCATGTATCCCATATTTAACTGGTGTTCAATAATTATGCACTTTCTTTTGGATGTTTTTCAATACCCTCGGTTACTGTTCCATCGCGATATACAAGTGTTGGCGTACCATTGTTCTCTACCGTTTTTTTCGTAATAATACATTTTTCTATATCTTCTCTAGAAGGTAGTTCAAACATAACATCAAGCATGATCCCTTCAATAATAGAACGAAGTCCCCGTGCACCTGTCTTACGTTCAATAGCCTTTGCAGCAATTTCTTTAAGTGCATCTTCTTCAAACTCTAATTCAACATTATCCATCAGGAACAATTTTTGATATTGCTTTACAAGCGCATTCTTCGGTTTTGTCAAAATTTGTACAAGCGCTTCTTCATCCAATGGAGTCAGGCTGCCAATTACTGGAATTCTCCCTATAAATTCCGGGATAAGGCCATAGCGCAAAAGGTCTTCAGGTAACACCTTTTCTAATAGCTCTCCCATGTCTAGATCTTGTTGTTTTTCATGA
The DNA here is from genome assembly GCF_053667775.1 of Cerasibacillus sp. JNUCC 74. The sequence continues at coordinate 2,490,092 of NZ_CM132207.1, forward strand.
GAACCAAAGCCGATTACCTTTTTACCAAGACGGCGTTTAATTACCTGGTCAATACCGTCAAATGCTCCCCCGACAATAAATAAAATATTTGTGGTATCGATTTGAATAAATTCTTGGTGTGGATGCTTTCTTCCCCCTTGTGGAGGAACACTTGCTACTGTACCTTCCAAAATTTTCAATAATGCTTGTTGTACGCCCTCACCTGAAACATCTCTAGTGATCGACGGATTTTCGGATTTTCGAGCAACTTTATCAATTTCATCGATGTAAATAATCCCTTTCTCGGCTTTTTCCACATCATAGTCTGCTGCTTGAATAAGTTTAAGCAAAATATTTTCCACATCTTCACCAACGTATCCCGCTTCCGTTAGGGAAGTTGCATCGGCCATCGCAAAAGGGACATTGATAATTCGAGCTAGTGTTTGTGCGAGCAACGTTTTTCCGCTACCTGTAGGTCCAATCATGGCAATGTTACTTTTGGACAGTTCCACATCATCCGTACTGTTCTTTGGTGAGTTAATCCGCTTATAATGATTATAAACAGCTACAGATAGATTTTTCTTTGCTTTTTCTTGACCAATTACGTAATCGTCTAAGATAGTACAGATTTCCCGTGGTTTTGGTATCTCTTTTAGCTCTATTTCTTCCTCTGTTCCAAGTTCTTCTTCTACTATTTCAGTACATAATTCAATACACTCATCGCATATATAAACGCCTGGTCCAGCCACCAGCTTACGGACTTGGTCCTGGCCTTTACCACAGAACGAACATTTTAATTGTCCTTTTTCTTCGTTAAACTTAAACATCCATTTTCACCCCTAAAAGTTTAAATCTCTTATCATTCATTTGCTTCTCAGGTTTCAACTTTATAGTCATCATATCAGATCGAATTTAAAATACAAAATAATAAACCTTTTTTGCTTTAATCTAAGTAAAATGACTAAACAATTACTAATACTTCTTCTTTTAATTACCACCATCTAATTTGCCAATAAGATACCCAGAAAATAAGTATACAACGTCAGGCTTTATTTATCCATTTTTAAGTGTACTCGTAATACTATATGTTAAAAACATAATTTAAGTCTATGGAAAAATACGGTTGGGTTACAAATTAGCGAGAGAAGCCACTATATGTAATTGTTTACAAGGCTTGTCTAGCTTTCAACTGGTTAAACTTGCTAACGTTTTTCTAGGGTAAAATTCATCTCTGATCAAAAACGAGCTTACCAATCACTCACTCCATTTTCATATTTCACAAAAACATCCAGATACGGAAAAACAAGGTGTGGTCACACACCTTGTTTTCATCGTTGCCTGATTATCTATGCTCTATACCTCATTTGAAAATATTAAACAGCTTTGCTTTGTTCAACTAAGAAATCAATTGCTTTTCTTTTCTTCAAATCTTTTTTGATGGCATCTGTATTTGCACCAAGCATTTTGCGGATCTGCTCCTTATCTGTGCCGTACATTTCCGCCATTTTATCAAGTTCTTTTTCCACATCTTCATCAGATGCTTCCAGACCCTCTGCTTCTACAATTGCATCTAGAGTAAGGCTCGTTTTAACACGTTTCTCAGCATCTTCTCTCATCTGTTCTTTTAGCTCATCTTTATCTTGACCGGAGAATTGAGAATACATTTCTAATGTCATACCTTGCATTTGCAGACGCTGTTCGAATTCTTGTACCATTTGATCAAGTTCATTTTCTATCATTACTTCAGGAATATCTACTTCAGCATTTTCACTTGCTTTTTCGATTAATGTTTCCCGCTTTTTATTTTCAGCATTTTGTTTTCTTTGCTCTAGCAATTGCTCTTTTGTTTTATTTTTTAGTTCCTCAAGTGTTTCCACTTCATCATCTACATCTTTTGCAAACTCATCATCAAGTTCTGGTAATTCTTTAGATTTAACTTCATGAATGTTAACCTTAAATGTAGCATCTTTACTTGCAAATTCTTTTGCATGGTAATCTTCTGGGAAGGTAACATTTATTTCTAGTTCTTCGCCCGATTTCTTACCAATTAATTGGTCTTCAAAACCAGGAATAAATTGTCCAGATCCAATTTCTAAAGAATGGTTCTCTGCTTTTCCACCTTCAAAAGGTTCTCCATCAATAAAGCCCTCGAAATCAATAACCGCCGTATCGCCTTCTTCAATTTCCCCTTCTTCTTTAACCACTAATTCTGCATGGCGTTCACGTTGATGTTCAAGATCATGCATTACATCTTCATCGGTTACTTCTACTTCTTCGTTTTCTACTTCTAATCCTTTATATTCTCCAAGTTTTACTTCAGGCTTTACCATTACTTTAGCAGTAAAAATTAACGGTTTTCCTTTTTCAATTTGATCGATATCGATTTCCGGCTGATCTATCGGCTCAATATCAGCTTCTTCTACTGCTTTCATATAGGCAGTAGGTAATACAAAATCAACTGCATCTTGATATAGTGATTCTACTCCAAAACGCTTTTCAAACAATCCGCGTGGTATCTTTCCTTTACGAAATCCAGGGATTTGTACATCCTTTACAACTTTTTTAAATGCTTTGTCTAATGCCTTATTAAATTCTTCGGCACTTACCTCAAATGTAAGTACACCCTCATTTCCTTCTTGTTTTTCCCAATTGACTGACATATAATTCCCTCCAAAATCTATTGTGTCCTTCATTTTTCACACGTTCAATTGCATTAAAGATCAAAATTTACAACCATTTTATTATAACATAATTGCTATGCCTTTCAAGCATTTTCGATTCATTCTAGCTTTCTTCAATCACACTGGAATACAGCGTTTCACACTGTTCAATTTCCTCTATGTAATCATTTATATTCTGCTGTTCTTTACCAAGCCTATCATGACTATTTAAATACTTAGTGCCAATGGTTTTTAAAGCTGTGGCAATACTTTCTGCTTCCTTATTGGCTGGCAATATTGGAAACCTAACATAAATATAATGATATAACAACTGCTTCAACAGCTCATGCAAGGTAGGATTTTTTTGCTCTAAATCACTAATAAGTAACAATATTTCCCTTGCAAGTGAATGATTATGTATATCACCAATAGCTTGTGGCTTCAGTTGAATATTTTTTCCCCATTTATGTATTTCTACAGTTTCTTCATATTCAATGTCCTGAAGCCAAACGATAATAGCTGTTTTAATTACCGGATGTATATTATCTGCTGCCAAGAGAGCCAGTACATTTTTAGTAGGCTCACTTTTTGTTCTTCTTAATTCCTCTATCAAGCGCCACTGCTTTTGATAATCGTTAGCGGCAATCGCTTGTTCCAGATCATCTAAGTATGCTGTAGTGTGTTCGACAACGACATCAGCTTTCATTTTGCTACTCATTTCGTATAACTGATCAAATTGTTCCTTTAACACTGCTGGCAATTCTTGCTTTTCAAATTCTTCTTCGACCTGTTCCATCAGCAAATCATATTGGTTTGTTTGAAATAGAACTGTCAAATAAATATGTAAATAATGATAATAATATTTATCTTTTTGCTGCAGTACATCTTCACATATTTCTTGAGCTTCTTTATACCGACCCAATTCAATTAAACAAATAAGCTTGCCGCTAATAATCTCATAGCTATTTACCTGATAGCTTAATAATTTATTTAATTTTTCTAGCGCTTCCTCGAACCTTCTTGCTTTAAGTGCTGCTAAGCTTTCTTCCTCTAAAACGTTGCGCCATTTCGGAAAAAGAATTACATTTTCCGGTTGCTGCATACTGTCCCTCCTTTCTATATTTATCATAACAGAATTTTAACTACTACGTACTAAATATTCTTTCCCTAAGCAAAGAAATTCGAAACCTTAATTCGATATTTTTTGAACCAATTTGGCTTAAAGTGCATATTCAAATGGAGTTAAAAGATCTGAGGAATGCAAGACGACATTTCGACAAGTAGAAGGTATACATTTCATAACATAACGGTAGATAATTAAGCAAATAACAAAAACGCAATCGCTAGATCTTCTAAAGAGATTAAGTTGAAACATCATCAAAGATTGTTTTTTAGATCAAAGCCTAAGATCGGGGACGTTTTAAAAAATCGTTATGTGTCGAATCTCGAAGTCTCCCTTGTCCGTGAAAAACATGCTGTACGCTGCCGATGCTTCTCCGTCCTTAAAAAACCATGAAACAATCGGGGATGTGGAACCATTTCTCTCGTAATCTTATTGCCCTAATATAAGATGTTTAAAGAAGGAGAAATACCAACCTTTACATGGGGAGTTTAACTTGCTACTCATGTCGTCTTATTTTCAGCTTAAAAATTTGATAATCTTTTGTACAAAAAAATCTTTTCATCCTTCATTTATTAATACGTTTGCACTTGCTAGATAGATTCAAAAAAATCACAACTAATAAATAGATGATATAATATATTTTATCATTTACAGTATAAACGGAAAACATTTGCTCTTCGTTAGTAAAATGGCTTATCCCTAACTTGCAAAGGTTTTTTAATTACTCTAATACGTATAAGTGTGCGTTCAAAAAAGGTCGAGGTCAGCTAAGGTCGCAGGTATCATTGAAAGATCGCAAAGTGTCGCTGCGATGTTTTCCTCCGTGAGGTATCCTGTCGAAGCTTTTTTAGATTTTGTGAGCATGAAAATATGCTTTTAGCATGGGGTGCTAAAAACAAGAAAGGAAAAAAGATAAAGTGTTATAGTCCAGGCTTTTTTCAATATCCACCTATACAGTTAACCTACTCTAATTTTTATACTTGCTTACGTACCATTTAAATTATTTAGGAGGAAGGAAAGGAGAGAGAACGGATGCAGGAACAAATAGAACGTATTTATCAACTGATTAAACTAAGTGAAAAGCTTAAGATGGAATTGCGGCACAGCTGGTTATCCAATGGACGACAGGAGAGTGTAGCAGAACACACATGGCGACTATCGCTAATGGCGATTGCATTACAACCTTATTTAGAAAAAGACATACATATGGAAAAACTATTAAAAATGCTCATCATTCATGATTTAGTAGAGGCAGAGGCAAAAGATATTCCTGCCTTTGAAACCCTTCATAATAAAGCACTTCATTTACAAAAACAGCAAAATGAACGCAAAGCCATAGAAAATATAAGAAACATGCTACAAGATGAAGCTGGTGAGGAAATCTATCAGCTTTGGCTTGAGTTTGAAACGAAAGAGACATATGAAGCAAAAGTTGCAAATGCTTTAGATAAACTTGAAGTTCAAATTCAACATCTAGAAGCGGATATTCGTACATGGAAAGATATAGAATATGAGATGTGTTTTATGCTTGAAAAGCACACTAGTTTTAGCGCTGTATTAAGCGAATTAAAAAACCTTATCGAACAAGAAGCCAGAAAGAAAATATCGCAAGCAAAAGAACAGTATTTAACATAGGTCTTATGTTTAGATGGAAAATAGTCATCAAAAAACTATATTAAATGAAGCTTTTTATGTTAATACTAACTCTGTTGAAATAGAAAGACATCTGCAAATACGTTGACACTAGGGAAAGATTTACTTTAACTTATTAAAAAGTCATTGTAACTCAATTTTCCAGAGATGGTTATTCTGGAAAATCGGGTTCTTTTTCTATTGATTTAGATACTATACGTAGCACTTTTTATCCTACTAATTGCCCCTCCTAATTAATATCTTTTGTTTTCATTATTTTTCTTTCTTCTTTATATTTTTCTATAATCTGTTTTGCGTCTTCGATCCGAATACGATTACCCATTAATAACTGCTTAAAAAACTTAATAAAGGCTTCCTGATCCGCTGATTCTATTACTTCAATTTTTTCAATTCATCGATCCATCTAATTCTTACCGTTGGATAGGATAGCTTTAAGAAGCCATTTAAAACAAACTTCTTAATACATTCAAGGTCTTCACTTTCTAGTGTTACTATCCAATCCGGTAAGTCTTTCATCTCTCTCCACCACCTCTTTTTCTTGAACCACATCATATTTTTTTAAACTAAAATAATATACATTTTATCTACCGAGATATGTTTAAATTTTAGTTAACTATTTAGTTACTAGAACCGATAATAATAAAGTGAGACTTTGAAGTACCCGGAATATTCTTTCAATAACGAAATATAACGACCCAGTTTTGGGCTATGTTTAATCGCACCAATTGGATAAGAAATAATAAAAATCCTTAAACCTTAATCAAGACCATATAAGGAGGCTTATTCATGATAGAAACGATGTCAATATCCGATCTTATCAACGGCTACAGAAATAAAGAATTTTCGCCAACCGAGATTACAATGGAACAGCTAAAGAGAATAGATGAGGTTAACAAAACGGTTAATGCATTTATTACCGTTTCTCATGAGCAAGCTTTAGCTCAAGCTCGCATTGCTGAAAAAAACTGGCTGAATGGAGTACAATTAAATGTGCTTCAAGGGGTACCGATATCGTTTAAAGATTTAATTTTTACAAAAGGAATAAAAACGACAAGCGGTTCGTACATTTTTAAAGATTTCATCCCAAAAGAGGATGCCTCTATTGTGAATAAAATCACAAGAGCGAGCGCAATTAATTTAGGGAAAACAAATTTACATGAATTTGCTTTTGGCATCACTTCAAACAATCCATTTTATGGTGCAGTAAGAAATCCATGGAAACTCGATCACATCCCGGGAGGGTCTAGTGGTGGGTCAGCTGCTGCTGTCGCTGCTGGCTTAGGCTTTGCTTCCATTGGTACTGATACAGGAGGTTCAATCCGCATCCCTGCTTCTGCTTGTGGAATAGTCGGGCTCAAGCCTACTAGACAAAAGATAAAAACAAATGGAGTACAGGGAATATCATGGACATTAGACCATGTTGGCCCTATGACACAAAACATCACAGATTTAGCCATTGTTATGTACGGATTAACAGATAGATTGTATCTTGAACATTGTCAAACCGATATTAAAGGGATGCGCATCGGTGTTTCTACTAAATATTTTACCGAATATTTAGAGCCAGAAATCCGTACTTCCTATCAAAAAGCCCTCCAAAAACTAGAAAATCTCGGTGCGATTCTTATGGAAATAGGGCTGCCATCTGTACAAGAAGCTAGCGACCAAGTATTTCCGATCGCACTAGTTGAAGGAGCATATACACATGAAAAAAATCTTATTGGTAAGTTGAATCAATTCGGCGAAGATGTAAAAACACATCTACAACGAGGTAAAACCATCTCTGCAGTAAATTATCTAAAAGCCCTACATTGGCAAAAGATAGCAACGAGTGAAGTTGACGAAGTTCTCATGGACGTCGATATTATCGCAACACCTACTTTGCCTGCTAGCCCTAAACCAATTCATACAGAAACCATTGAAATCGATGGTTTAGAAGAAGATATCTTCACATCTCTAACTAGATTTACTCGCTTATTTAGCTTAACTGGTCATCCCGCATTATCGCTTCCTATGGGGTTAACGGATGATGGATTACCAATCGGACTTCAACTTGTAAGTAAATATAACTATGAATCCCTGTTAATTCGTGCAGGTTTTGCTTTTGAACAAGCATATTTACAAGATTTTTACGACAAGCGATCTGCAGTTGCTAAAAGTCTTTAGAATGGAGTGAACAATATGAAGAATACAGAACAAATTAATTCTGCTGTACTGCGTAATGTAGTTGAGACTGCACCATTCATGACAGAGTTGTTACAAAACGAGAATATACTTGTTGGTGTTGTTGATTTAGAAAAATACTTATATTATGCACCAGGTAAAACACTTGATGCGAAAGTAAATACCGGAGAACCATTTTATGATCATGATTTATTTGGACAAGTAATTCACAACCGAAAACGCACGATTATTAAAACTCCACCAGAATACGGAGAACCATTTAAAGGTGTTGGCATTCCAATATTCGATAACAGTGAACTGGTAGGCTGTCTAGGTATTGGAATCAGTTTAGATCAAGAGTACCAATTTCTTGAAATTATACAGTCTTTGGAAGGTCTGTCCGATCATATCCAAGGAAGAGCACATAATATGCTCTCCCAAACGGAAGAACTATCAGCAACTGTTCAGGAGATCGCTGCACATTCAGAAAGCGTCAAACAGAATTCCGGTGAAATTAATGAAGTGACTCAATTTATCAATAATGTTTCCGAACAATCGAATTTGCTTGGTCTTAATGCAGCGATTGAAGCAGCTAGAGCTGGAGAACAGGGACGCACTTTTTCAGTCGTTGCTAAAGAAATCCGGAAGATGGCAAAAGACTCTTCTCACGCAACAGATAAAATTAAAACTGTTATTGACGATATTATGCAAAATATTGAACAGACATCTGAACAATTAACAGACATAGCCCAAGCTGTCCAAAGCCAAGAAGCCGAAGCCGAGACCTTTTCACAAATGACCGAAGAATTAAATGAGATGACAAATAAATTAAAAACCCATATTGAAGTACTAACCAATGAAATTAATTAACATATATTTTTCTAAAGAGCACTAAAGCTTAAATTAGCTTTAGTGCTCTTTTCGATTGCGTATCTATTTTCACATTTTTACTAAAATAACAAATATAATTATTCTACCGGTAAGTGTTGACAAATCTGATGTAAGTTTATATAATGATTCTTGTCGGTAAAAAACGGCAGTCATTCAAACTTAATACTATTTCAATGCGGGTGTAGTTTAATGGTAAAACCTCAGCCTTCCAAGCTGATGACGAGGGTTCGATTCCCTTCACCCGCTCCATATATTATTTGTCCCAGTAGCTCAGCTGGATAGAGCAACAGCCTTCTAAGCTGTGGGTCGGGAGTTCGAATCTCTCCTGGGACGTATTGAGCAACCCTTGTGAACACTATGTTTACAAGGGTTTTTATTTTGTTAAGTGAGGTACGTAAATTCTAAAAAGATACCAATAGGATACCAATTTGCTCATGATTTAAAAACACACTTCCTTATTATGTAGTTAGACAAACAAATAACATCTAGCTTGATGATTACTCACGTTAATTTCAGAGCATATTTTTTAACAGTTTTAAAACTGGAGAAAGCTTGCCTTATCAAGCATCTATGGCTTTCTGTTTGTTTTATGGTTTTTAGAATAATATATTCTCCCCCGCTTATTTTGGTGGAGGTTTTTTATAAAGTGTGGAAGTCGTATCGTATCTTAATTTTAAACGCCCAAAAAGAAAAGGCATTTAAAACCTTCTCTTAATTTATCAACACTACGATAATACATACGCATATTTATCTCCATCTCCAGTAAACATCCCTTCAGGATAAACTGCTGGTATAACTATTCCTTTTTTCCTTGAATTTCTTTATATTCTTATTAAGTAATATCTTCCATTTACCTTACACGCCAATTATCAAACGTGTTGCGTTCACCCTCAGCAAAATGTTGCCCATAAAGTCCGGGTAGCTGATCCAGTGAAATCTATGAATTTGAAGAAGGCAATACCGAACCTTACGCTTATAGCTTCACACTGAAATACAATAATTCAGATGTATAGTTACCTTCATAAATACTACTATTGTCACGCCTTGTTATATATAAATTTAACAACTAAACAAATTCCTTTAACCATGATTATGATAAGGATTATATTTTCCTCTATATTTTTACGACAAAAATAACCAAAAGGTAATTAGTTCCTTTATAAAACTTAATAACGTTCTCCATAGATGTGAGAAAAAAAGTTAAACTGAACTAAAGCTAGATAGCGTAAGGAGAGTGATGCTAGTATAGTTTCATGGACACATCTAAGTTAAATTTTATACAATGAATTTCAAGGAGGATGTGTCCCATGAGTACCAGAAATAATGGCAAACGATATAACGATGATTTTAAAAAGATGGTTGTTGATCTTTATCAATATGGAAATTCTGTAAAAGATTTAAGCAGCGAGTATGGCGTATCAGATGTAACTATCTATAAATGGATTAAGGATTTAACTCCAATTGAAGGAACTGACGGTAAGGAGATCACTCCAAAAGAAGTCGATGCCATTGAAAAAGAGAACCTTCGTTTGAAACAGGAGCTTGAAATCTTAAAAAAGGCTATGGCCATATTCGCTCGAAAGTAAGTGACTCAGAACTAACTGAATTTATTACAGAACATAAAGATGATTATCCCGTTCGTACCATGTGCGAAATGCTTGATATACCGAAAAGTACCTACTACCAATCTTTGAATAAGACCGAGTCGAATCGCGATCATGAGAACCGTGAGTTCACGGAAAAGATTGTCCGGATTCATAAAGAAAGTAAGAAACGATATGGTGCGCCAAAAATACATGAAATCCTTGAAAAACAAGGTTACAAAATCAGTTTAAAGCGAGTTCAACGCTTCATGAAAAAAGCTGGTATCCGTTCTATTATCGTTAAAAAATTCCGTCCGACACCCAGTAAAGAAAAGGTGGAAGAACGAGAAAATATCATTAACAGAGACTTTTCTACGACAACAATCAACCAAAAATGGGTTGGCGATATCACGTATATTCACACACTGCGTGATGGCTGGTGTTACCTTGCGTCTGTTTTAGACTTGCATTCTAGAAAGGTGATTGGGTACTCATTTGGACGTTCGATGACGACTGAATTGGTAGAGAAAGCTTTAGAAAATGCTTATGTCACACAGAAACCTAATGATGGCGTCATGTTCCATTCCGATTTAGGTTCACAATATACAAGCGATGCCTTTGCAGAAAAGATTCAGAGCTATAAGATGACGCACTCCTTCAGTCATAAGGGAAGCCCCTATGACAATGCTTGTATCGAGTCTTTTCATGCAATTTTAAAGAAAGAAGAAGTAAATCATGTACAATACTTAGATTTCAACGCTGCGAGAGTAGAGTTATTTAAATATATCGAAGGTTGGTATAATCGTAAAAGAATACATGGCAGCATTGGCTATCTGACTCCACAAGAGATGGAAGATTCAGCGCTCCATCAAGCAGCATAACTGCACCAATTAATATTAGAACACGGCTTTACTTGGAGAGGTGGGCGTGGTAGGCTTTTGCCTAGCGTGTTTTACTAACCTTTCTTCTTTCGCAAATCACCACACCCACAGAGGATCCATGTCAAGTCTTCACATATATATTTAAGTAAAGCTTCAAAGCGCAATAAAAAGTTAACTTTTTTGTGTCCTAAATATTGACGTAGATCCAGAGTTACCTTTTACAAATGGTATTTAACCAAAGTATATAAATTTTACTGTAAGACATATTATTTTTGAACCTTCACCTTAATCATTCTCTTTTTCTACGTATAGCTCCTCAACAAAAAGACTTATTCTTGTGAATTTTATAAACGCTAACAATAGAGCAAAAAAATAACAAGCGCCATTTCAAAAGTACCCTATAGATTATCTTCATCATTGTCGTTCTCTTGTTGTTGTTCAGATGGTTCTTCCGTTGGATCTGGCTCATTTTTAGTCTACACCATCACATCCAAATAAAAAAGCTATAGTCACAATAGCTGAAAAAAGTCCAAGTAAATATTTTTAATTCCCCATATAAATTCTTCTTTCAAATTTAATCATAAATTAGGCTAACCAAAATTTTTAACTTTACTCATCAAGTTAAAAAGTGGAAGACTGTTTCAGTATATTTTTGATGAATTTATTAAAACTATTACTGTTTGTACTATTTTTAGGACTAAAAAACAAAATAATAAAAAAGGTGGTGAGTTTTGATGAATAACAATAGAGGTATAATGACTTCTTTATTTAATGTAGGTGCAATTGGTGCAGTTATATATGGTGTTTCAAGAGGTATACAAAACGGAACTTTTCAACGATGGCAACAGACCCTTTCTAACGCAATGAACAATTCACAAGTCCAACAATTAATGCAACCTTTAAATAACATGACAAATAACCAAGGTATGCAACAAACGACATCTAACTTACAAAGCGGAATAAATAACGGACAACAACAATAGCAACAATTTAAATTGATTTAAAGTAAAGGATGGTTAACAATTACATGACCATCCTTTACAAGGGCTTCCAAACAGATTGTAAGATTTATTTTATTTATTGCACATCATTTTTATACACCTAGCTGACAACTCTTTTAGTAGCACTCGATCACTTCTGATCTGCTGAATAGTATAAACCCTTATTTTTATATTGCGATGGTATACGCTGACCTGTTGCGTATTTAGCTGCCGATGATTTAAGCTTAACACGTTGGCCATCATCAAATATTTTGATTTGTTTGGTTTACTTGATCGACTCAAGTTCAATTTTTGACCAGGATGAATCAAATCACTAGCTAAATTATTAAGTTTTTCAGTTGCTTGACTGTCATATCGTGATTTTTTTGCGTTAACCTAAAGAGTATCTCGTTTTTTCACTGTATAGATGCCTTTTCCTTTACCTGGGTCTGGAACCGCCTTTCTTAAGCTTAAGTTTAAATAATCAGCCATACCGTCAGCTATAGCTCGTCCAGCTTTTTTTCAACACTTCTTTGTTACGCAGCTTCTTAATGCCGATCGCGGAATCCGTATAGCCGTCCACTGTCAGAATAGCGTCCATCTAAGATTTACATAACACATGAAAATTAGCCTTTTTAAGATCTCTATCTCTTAAATCATAAGCCTTAACAATACGTTTATGCATTTTACTGGCAAGATTTTCGGTGCTTGGATGATTACCTCAATAAGTATATGTTTCTGTACTTGTCCAAGAACCCCATTTATCTGTATTAGCGTTATGACATAAATTAGCACCCCAAGCATTTGCCTTGTTAGTTCGCTCAGTATAGGTACATCACGCTTCCTGTTGGATCGTCTAAACAAGAACCTCTACATTCTCTTAGTTTCATCTGCTCAAGTATCTCTCTTAGCTTACCACCAACAATATCTTTGACCTCTTCAATTGTCATTCCTTCTTCAAGTTTATTAAAAGCTTCTTTGGTAATTTTCACCGTTTTTTCTTCATCATCTGAACAAGCAACCAAAGCAAAAGTTATCATACCCATTTCTTTTCATTCTCTTCCCCTCCATCAATATGTATACACTTATTATGATAAGATAAAGTTGAAAAAGTTAAAGACACCCCTTATACAAATTCTTTATATATTAATTAACTATTGAATCTCACCATTAATATTAACTCGGCCTGCATTCATTGCTCCAGTCACCCCAACTACATTATCTACACCAAGATCAGATGATGTATAACCATCTCCACTTAACGGGCCCCAAGCCTCAACTTTGTCACCAACTGTAGCTGACATTTCATAAGGTGGGAATATAACTAGTACAAATCCTTGTTCATTTTCAACTAAAAAAGCATCTTCCATTTCCCCAAACAACCCTTCTACTTTTTCAATCCTTACAAGTTCACCTTTAAAATAATAATTCATGCCTATAAATTCTTCATCATATAACTTCTTTCCCGGAGTTGCAGGATGCTCTTCAGCATTTGCTTCACCTTCTAATTGGTTGTCATTCTTATCATCTTCTTGATCTTCTCCGGATTCAGCTTCTCCCTCATCCACTTCATCTGTTTCTTCATCTGTATCCTCAGTTTCGGCAGACTCTTGTTTTTTTTCAGTTCCAAATTCACTAGATGATTCTTGAGTCACATTCTCATCATCAGTGACTACATCTTCTGTATTATCTGGAGTTTCGTTACCGCATGCAGCAAGGACTAACAATAACATTAAAATAAATAATATTCTTTTCACTTCTTCCAACTCCTTTTCCTTTTTAGTTCGATTATCCTAGAGTTGGATATGATATGCAATAATAAAAGCTGGTAATCGCTACGCAAAAACCAGCTGGACTATTATAACTTGGTAAATGGGCAAATACATGCCGTTTATATTTAGTGTTCTAGTCACGGTAGTAGAACAAAAGAAAAGACACCCTGAATGGAGTGCCTTTGTTTGTATTGTATTTTATTTCATAATTTTGTCTACCTATCTCATCGCCCGTAACTCCTTGATTAGCTACTAGGGTTACAGGAGTTTCTAAATCATCTAATTCATAAGCGACGGAGTTTTCTACTGTACCGTCTTTCTTTATAGTTTCCGTTTGTGTATCTAGATAATTTTCGTCTGGTATCCACCCATTTCCAACTCATCTACTGCATCCGAATCATTGTCTTGTATCGCTGTAAATACCGCCATCCATGCTGTTGATGGATCTAGGTATTTGTCAGTAAAGTTCGTCGCTTCGTATAATTCTTTTAATCTACGATCTAGCTCAGCATATTTCTCTTTCCTTTTCTTCTATTTCAGTCGTACCCCCTACTTCTTCTTCTCTTACCCTCAATTGAAGTAATTTTTTAAAGAAGATAGAAAACCATAAAAAACTATGGGATAAAGCCTTAATTAAGCATAAAATTTTATAAGGAGAAACATTGCGTAGAAATAAAATATTAATTCGAAGAACAAATTAGAATGGGCATGGCATATGAAGAATCACATTTAGGTTTACTTATCTTATTTCTAACAATCTGATAGCTATTACCAAGAAATATTGCTAATTAACCAATTACGTGATAACATAATTGCATAATTACCATATATTGCAATCACGTAATTACTAGAAGCATATAAAATCTAAAGGTGGGATAATATGATTGATATGAGAAGTGATACCATAACAAGGCCAACAGGAGAAATGCGTGAAATAATTAAAAGAGCTAAAGTGGGAGATGATTGCTACCTTGAGGATACCAGTGTTAACAATTTAGAGGACTATTGTAAAGATGTTTTTAAGGTGGAAGGAGCACTATTTGTTCCTAGTGGAACAATGGCTAATCAAATAGCTATTAAAGCTATAGTTGATGAGGGTAATGAAATTATTACGGAAGCAAATTATCACATTAACTTTTATGAAAGTGCTTCAACAGCAATTCTAAGTAGAGCTGTATTAAATTGCATTAGAAAAGCTGATGGAATAATTACAAGAGAAGATGTGGAAGTTTTAATAAAATCTAAACCAAGAGGCCCTAATTATTCAAAACCTCAGCTAGTTACAATCGAAAACACGATTAATAATTATCAAGGGAAGATTTTTCCTTTAGAGGAAATCACGTCCTTACATAATTTTACACAAGACCTAGGATTAACACTACATATGGATGGTGCCAGATTATTTAATGCGCATGTGGCAACAGGAATACCTTTGTGGGAATACGCAAGTAATGTTGATACCTTAACTGTTTGTTTCTCAAAAGGTCTTGGAGCGCCTTTTGGTTCGATGTTAATGGGAAGCAATAGTTTTATAGAATCGGCAAGAAAAGTCAGGAAACAATTTGGTGGTGGTTTACATCAAATAGGCATGTTTGCGGCTGCTGCAAAATATGCTATGGAAAATTATCTAAAGAAAATTAAATTTGATCATCAATTAACCAAAGAAATGGCTATATTATTAAATGATATCCCCCTTATAAAAATAGATTTAAAGAGCATAGAAACAAATATGATTTTCTTTAGTATAAGTGAAATAACAAATAACATGAATAAATTTGTGGAATTATGTAAGGATAATGGATTGTTAATTTTTCCATGGTTGCCGGAAGTTGTGAGGATTGTAATCAATAAACATATATCAAGGGAAGACATATATGAAGCTGTAAGGATAATTAAATTTGTCGTAGAGGAACTCTCTGGGGTACGTACCTATGCGTAAGTTATTTAACAATGAAAGTTTTATAAGTTTCTTAATACGAGTTTTTAATTCGGTCGGATTTTTTATGTTTATCCCTTTATTATCCCTTTGGCTCATGGATGCAAAAACTATTGGTATAGGAAAGGCTAGTATAATTGTGGCTTCTTTTACTTTTGTATCTAAAGCTGGAAATGCTTTGGTTGGTGGGGTGATAAATAAGTTAGGTTTGAAGCTGAGCTTGATTATTGGCTTATTTGGTTCATCAATTATCCTGTTATTAGTTACAATAAGTGAAATGTATATATTAATATTTATTTTAATGTTAACTTTAGGTTTGTTTATTTCATTATATAACATATCACTTAAAACACATATCTCATTAATGGAGGAATCTGAAAGAATCAATGCTTATGCCTTATTAAATATTGCGGTAAATGTGGGAGCGTCTCTTGGTCCTTTATTAGGTGGATTAATATTAGATTGGAATCCGAAGTATTTGTTATTAGCAAGCATGTTTAATTATATACTAGCAGGTTTTATAACGCTGTTTTTACCTGAAGTCAAATTAGAAATAAATAAAAATTCGAATGATAAAAAATACACTTTAGAGAATAGAAATAAGGGAATTAATACTTTTATAAAATTCGCCTTATTTTCTTCTGTTTTTTGGCTCTTGTATACTCAATTAATGACAACTTTTCCTGTTGTTTTTTCGCATTATTTTACAGGTAAAACTATAGGATTTTTCTTAACTATAAATGCTATTACAATAATCCTTATTCAAGGTTTCTATCCAAGAATACAACCATATTTTAAAAATGAATTATGGTATTCATTGGCCTTTGTATTAATAAGTATTTCATTTTTTTTATTATGGTTAAAACCAACTTTTCCATTAGTACTGTTAGCTATTATACTATTTAGTGTTAGCGAAGTTATTTGGGTGCCGATGTTAGATAGTGAACTAGTAAAAAATAAAGGTAGTCTAAGTGCATCGTGGGCATTTGGCTTTGCTGGGATCTTTTGGGGGATTGGTGAATCACTAGGAAGTTTCTTAGGATTGAATATTTATCATTACTTTTATAGAGATGCCTTTTTAATCCTGACATTTTTATCATTGCTGATCTTTGTTATATATATAATTAATGTAAAAGTAAAAAATAATAAATCCCAAAATGGTAGGGGAGGAGAAGAAAAACATGAAAAGCCTTTTATTTCTTGAAACTAATAGCACAGGAACAGGATCAAAGGCGATGAAGATTGCAAAAGAATTTGGTTTTAAAGTTCACTTTTGGACTATTGGTTTTGAACAGTATTCCTCTATGAACAAAGAGGAACATCCGAAAAATATTTGTGACGAATTTTTGGTTATTGACACTTATGATGTTAAAAAAATGATAAAAATAATCAAAGACAGGGGACTGAATTTTTCTGGGGTTTTGGCATTTGATGATTATCATCTATATTCTGCAGCTGCAATTGCAAAGGAGTTCAGTTTACCTGGACACTCTTTACAATCTTTAGAGCGTGTGCGTAATAAAGGAATAATGCGGGAGTATCTTTCTAACAGTCAGTTTGAATTAATTTTGCAACCAAAGTATTATATTATTTCTTCCTTAGAAGATCTCAAAATGAAGGAAATATCATTTCCTTGTATTATCAAGCCTGTAGATGATAGTGGCAGTAACGGAGTATCAATATGTGCTAATAAAGAACAGTTAAAAAAAGCGTTAATTGAAGAGATGAAGCGAAAAGTGAATGAGCGAGGATATCATTTAAAAAACGAATGGATAGTTGAAGAACTCTTAAAGGGCAATGAGTATTCTGCTGAAATGATATATTCTAATGGTAAATGGAAATTAATCTCCATTACAGAGAAGGAAACTTTTGGTAATCATTCAGTAGAATGTGGTCATGTAACTGGATTATTAGATTTTTCATTTGATGATTTAGAGTATAGAATATCAATGTTATTAAATTTATTTGGGCTTGACTATGGAGCCGCACATGTTGAGTTCTTTATAAACGATGAAATTTTATATCTTGTAGAGATAAACCCTAGGTTAGCTGGAGATTTAATACCAGAATTGGTGGAAATAGCCACCGGAATTAATATGGTAAAAGAAACAGTAGCTCAATCTGTAAAAGAATATACATGTATAGAACATACAAAGATGAAATTTGCTGCTATACAGTTTTTTCTACCCACTGGGATAGGTAAATATAAAAGTGTAAATAAAATAGATGAATTGAAACAAATCGATGGTTTTGTAAGGATTAGTTTAAACCAATTACCTTATATATCAAATGGTGTTAAAAGTAGTTATGATAGGCTAGGGTATGTCATTACTAATGGCGAGACAAAAGAAAAAGCGGTTAACAGTGCAAAAAAGGCAATTAACATGTTAGAGTGGAGTGTTATAGATGAATAGAATTTTAGTTTTATTGGGTGCAAGTAAACTTGGCATAACTAATGGGATAAAATTAGGTTTTAAAGTAATTATTATAAGTGATCGTGATAAATATATTTCATCTGAAATCACAAAATTAGTAGAAGAAATATATTTCGTAAAAAGTCTGGATAATGAAGGTGAAGTATTTCAGAAGGTTAGACATATAATGAATCTTTATAAAAGGATTGATCTTATACTAAGTTTTACAGAGCTGGGTTTAAGGAC
The DNA here is from genome assembly GCF_053667775.1 of Cerasibacillus sp. JNUCC 74. The sequence goes on from NZ_CM132207.1 coordinate 2,508,373, forward strand.
CGCTTCTTATATTAGTTATGAATTAAATTTACCAACAAATCCTACTAAGATTATTGATTATACAAGAAATAAAGCACTTATGAGAGAAAAATTTTTAAAAAATGATGTATTGAAACTAGATTACAATGTAGGGTATATCCACGAATTTAAAGTTGATAAATTACCTATGTGTCTTCCTTTTATAGTTAAACCTCTTGACGGTTTTGGTAGCAAGAATGTTTTCCTTATAAATCATATTGATGAATGGAAAGAATGGTATGTAAAAGGCAATAGAGATTATCCTAATATAAAATGGATATTAGAACCATTTATAGAAGGTCCTGAATATAGTGTGGAAACAGTATCCTCAAATGGTAATCATTTTATTTTAGGGGTTACAAAAAAAGAAACAACAGGGAGTCCTAATTTTATTGAAATAGGCCATTCTGTACCTGGGATAACTAGTTGGGATTTTTATAAAAAAGCTTTAGACATAACGGAAACATCTTTGAATGTTATGGGGATTCAATATGGACCAGGTCATATAGAAATAAAATGGGATAACAAAGAAAGTAAATTTGTAATTATAGAAATGCATACAAGACCAGGTGGTGATTATATACCTTACTTACACACATTATCATCCGGAATTGATCAATATGAAATGGGAATACGATCATACTATGATTCTTCAGTTTTAGAAACAACATTACCTACTAGTAAAAAACATAGTATGGTTAAATTTTTAACATTTCCAGAGGGGGTTTTGCTAGGAAAAGGTTTTGTTAATGAAAAAAAAGATGTTGGAATAAAAGATTGGGATATATATTATAAAATAGGAGATAGAATTATTAAGACAATTGATTCTTACAGTCGAGCTGGACATATTATCGTTAGTACCGATTCTAAACAAAATAGTGCAAACTTATTACAGGCTTTCGAGGAAAATTTGATTGTTAAAATTGGCTCTTCGTCAAAATCTAATGCTGACATTGAAGAGTAAGTATCAATAAATGAAAAAACACCTGAAACCCTGCTATAGTGAAAGTAGAAAACAAACCCACATAGCGAGGTGTTACAAGTGCATTTTTACTAATGAATAAATTATTAAATATTCCAGAGATCGCGTTCATAATATGACATTTGATGATCAAGACAAAATCGTTGATTGTAATATAGCTTACATGCAAGACATTGCTTAATTACGTTAACATAGATTTTGGTGTTGAACCTTAAAATAATATAGGAAAGTATGTGTTTTAAATGGCAGTTTTTACAGTAGGAATTGTAAATAAAGAACCTAAAATAGAAATACAAGTTTCACCTCTATTTGAAATGATGGCTTGTTTAAGATATTGTCATTTGAATAAAGGAGGTAAACAAGAAGATTTAAAAAAATTCTATAATAATCATCAAAAATTATTATTCAAGTTCTATGGCAATTTTGAATATGGAGCCCAATTAGCTGAATGTATATTGGGTTTAAAAAATGAAGAACATACATTTGAAAATTTGATGAAGTATCTTAAAAGTGTAAAAAGGGAGGAATTTTTATATTACTTATTAGGAAGGTATTTGAGTATTAATGAAATTAAAAAAATATTGGATAATGAGAAATCTCCAAGCGTCATAATACAGCAAAAAATTAGAAATCTTAAAGGAAATATTAATAAAGAACAATTAGATTTCGTAAAAAACTATGAAGATGAGTTTAGTGATTTGTTTAAACTTTGGAATAATTTCTATAAAAATGTATTTAGGGATATAGAACTAGACCTAGAGAGTAAATGGATCCAGAGCAATAACTTACTTATGAAGGATTTATTGGAGTCGGATTTGAATCAACTTATATCAAAGTTATTATATGGAAACCGAATGCCAAAGCAATTCCCGGATAGTGATATTAAATTAATTCGTTTTATTCCTTCATTTTTTGTTACACCTAGATTTATTACAATATGGGGATTTGGCGAACTAAATATAGTATATGATATGTCTTTATATTTAAATAAAAAGAATATAACATATAATCAAAAAAAAGATGAGGAAAAATCACTTAAACAAATGTCTGAAATTGGAAAATCACTTTCTGAGTTAGGCAGGTTAAAAATTCTTTCTTTAATTTCTAGTAAACCTAAAATAAAATCACAAGAAATAGCTCAAAGAATGGGAATCACTACTGCGACAGTTTCAAGACATTTATCTATACTTAAAAATAATAATTTAATAATTGAAAGAAAAGAAAATGGGTATAATATTTACAATGTAAATATAGATGAGTTTGAAAAGTATTTCAATAATATAAGAAGAAAAATTTTAAAGTAGTCCCTCTATATTAGAGGTATATAGTTGATTAAATTATATTAAAAGTGGATGCAGTACACTAGCGTTACAGTTTTTATGGTATTATTGTCCATGTAATGATCTCCTTATAATTAGGATTTGGACAGGTCTATCATACCCTAATTATAAGGTTTTTTTATGTTTTTTTTAGTTAAAATTTCCATCATTCATAATATCGATATAACTTTTTTAATTCACCTTTTGCTTAGAGACTTTTTGCAATGCTAGTGAGCCAGTCTATTGGATTTCCTAATGTTATTGTTTTCAGGAGCTACATTGCCGTACGAAGCAATGCCTGTGGTCCTCTCAAAAAATCTCAAATATTTCACCACTTACACAAGGAATAATGCTATTAAAAGCTAATATCATTAGGTTTACTTATCAACAGTATTGAGGTATCAATTATAATTATGAGCTTACTTGTAATAATTTGTATAAACATTTCAATAAAATATTTACTTGGTGAAAAAAGCAAATTATCACCCATAGTTAACTGTTATATTGCCGGGTAATTTGTTTACCCCCATAAGAATTTCTTCATAAAAGCAACGATTTTGAATCTACTATTGAGGTTGATGCGAATGAGTTGATTTTACATACCTAGTGATTATTTAAGAATATATTTATGCTTAACAGCAATATTATTTGTTCAAAGTTATTTTCATTCGGCCTTTCTAACAGTTATAATGTGCAGTGTCATTAAACTGAAAGTCTCTTTATTCCTATCCCCAAAAGTTTTTTTAAACTTTTGGGATAGGATTTCTATCTATTATTTTCATCGTTATTGTTCTCCTGCTGCTGTTCAGACGGTTCTTCTGTTGGATCCGGTTCATCTTCATCGACTCCGTCACATCCAAACAATAAAGCTAACGACATAACGCTCGATAAAAACCCAAGAAAAAATTTTTTATTCTTCAAGCTAATTCTCCTTTCGAATTGGTCATGTTTAGCTTAACCAATTTTCATAAGAATACGCACAATCTAGAGATAGGGAAAATTATTCCTGAATATTATAAGAGAATGTATTAATAATATCACTGTTACAATTACAACATTCTAGGAAATTTTTTTAAAACAAGGTTGTGATTTCAATAAATAATCGTAGAAATATGATGACTTCATTGCTTGCTATGAGTGCAGCTGGTGAAATTATTCATAGTGTTCGAAGAGGTGTTCGAAACGGAACATTTCAACGCTGGCAGCAAACTATTTCTAATGCAATGAACCTCCGCAAATTCAACAAATGATGCAGTCTTTAAAGAACAGGATAAATAATCAAGGAATGCAACAAATGTCCACTAACTTACAAAGTGGAATAACGAACGAGCAACAAGCAAATAGCAACAATGCAAATTGAATTAAAGGATGGCTGATTCATGATCATCCTTTATTATCCCATATCTAACTTTCCCTAGAGTCCCACTTTAAATAATAAAAAAACCCGAGAAATGCGCTAAAATGTCCTATTCGTTCTATTGTCAAAAAAAAGAAAGACTTCCTGATTAGATGATTAGACATCGCTCCATAAAAATGTTCTTTCTTCAAGGGGAAGAAGAAAGTTTCGGTACGAATATATCATGTTTTCAAAACAAGGAAAACGCCCCACCCTTACACATTGCGCGAAGAAAATGTCTTCTTTTTCAAGTACACCTAAGATTTTGCCCTTTATTCCACTACAAAAGGAAAAACTCCAATAAACAAACTTTCTCTTGGCCCTTTTTCCCTTGCCTATCCCTAGAAAAACTCCACTAATATCACCCTCTCCTAATCAAATATCTTACACTGCATCAAGTTATTTTTTCTTCACGCCAGAGATATCAAAATTCTAAATTTACTGATAATAAACACAACGAAAAAGCTCACCTATCTTCCAACAAGATAAATAAGCTTTTACTTTTTTTGTATATACTTAAATAACTACAGCGAAGCAGTATATTCCATTTCTTTTAAGCGGTCCCCATCGGTCGTGTAAAAATAAACGTGTATATTTTCTTTTACATCCCATTCCAAAATAACATATGTTTTTTCTTTTCTTCCACGTGGCAAGCGAATACTACCGGGGTTAATAAACAATTGCTTACCGTGTTGCTCTGCAAAAGCGACATGTGTATGACCAAAACATATGATTTGTGCCCCTAATTCTTCCGCACGATAAGCAACCTGCAATAAATTACTTTTAACGGAGTGTAAATGACCATGAACTATTAAGAAACCAAGTCCATCAACTGTCAACGTTTGCTCCTCAGGATAGCGCGTATCTACATCGCAATTACCCATAACGGAATAAAAGCCAGACATTTCCTTATCATCAAGTCCCAATTCTGAATCGCCGCAATGAACCATATAATCCACTTGATGTCGATCCTTAATGATCTCAAGTTCTTTTTTTAATCCATGACTATCACTCAATATAAGTACTTTTGGCATTGACCTTCATCCTATCTTTCAAAAAATTATATCCTGTTCTTTAAGACTTGTTTCTAGTTGTTGAAGTGCATGATAACGGTGGCTAATGGCATTCTTTTCTTCTTGAGTCAACTGAGCCATCGTTAACTGACTGGCATGTGGTATAAAAATTGGATCATAACCGAAACCGTTTGTTCCTATTGGCGAGTTGGCAATTCTGCCATGACAATATCCTTTGTACAACATTGTTTCCATACCAGGCTTTGCAAAAGCTAGCACACAAACAAACTTTGCTGTTCTCTTATTTTCAGGAATATCTTTTAGTTCTGACAAAACCTTGTCTATATTAGCCTGATCATTCTTTTCTTCACCGGCATACCTTGCTGAATAAACACCAGGCCTACCGTCTAAAGCATCAATTACTAAACCTGAATCATCTGCAATAACAGGTAAAGATAAAAGGGAAGCAATTGTTTCTGCTTTTAAAGTGGCATTTTTCTCAAATGTAGAGCCTGTTTCTTCCACATCAGGCAACTCTTTTAAGTCGTTTAATGAAACGGCCTGAATCTGATAAGCTCTAAAAAGCTCCTTAAATTCTGTCGCTTTTCCTTCATTTTTCGTAGCAATAATCACACGTTTCATTCTGTTTCTCCTTTTTGGGAAATGCGTTGATCAATTAGTTCAGCAACACTTCCCAATGCTTCACGTTGTTTGTCGAACAGTGTGCGTAATCCTTCTTCGGCTAATTGCAACATAACATTCAACTGTTTACCTGTAAAAGTTGCTTCTTCTCCTGTACCCTGAATTTCTACAAATTCACCGGAGCCAGTCATTACAATATTCATATCAACATGTGCTTTGGAATCTTCCACATAATTCAAGTCCAAAATTTCCTGACCGTCCGGCATGACACCTACGGAAGTGGCAGCGAGAAAATCCGTGATTGGCATGTTCGGTATCACTTTATCATTTACCAGCTTTGCCAAAGCCAAGGCAACGGCAACAAACGCTCCAGTTATGGAAGCAGTCCTTGTTCCTCCATCTGCCTGAATAACATCACAATCGACCCAAACCGTCCGTTCACCAATGCTATCCAAATCAACGACGGAGCGAAGTGCTCTGCCAATTAACCGTTGGATTTCCATTGTTCTCCCACTTACTTTTCCCTTGGACGATTCTCTAATATTTCTTTGCTCCGTTGCTCGAGGTAGCATCGCATATTCCGCAGTAATCCAGCCCTTCCCTTGTCCACGCATAAACGGAGGAACCCTGTCTTCAATACTAGCGTTACATATCACCTTTGTATTACCTATCTGAATCAGCACAGAACCTTCCGGATGCTGAAGAAAATCGGTTATAATTGTTATTGGTCGTAAACTATTTACATTACGTTGATCACTTCTCATTATTATTCCTCCTTGTACAATCCTTAGCTTAACATATTTTTTATCAAAAGCACTATAGAAATACATGATCTTTAGTAGGGTGACCTATATAAAATTTAAAGACAAGAAAAAAGAGGCCTAATCGATAAGCCTCCCTTGAGTTATAATTTTTCTGTCGGTGTGAATTGTTCTCTTGTTACCGGCTTTGTATAAGCTTCACCATTTTCATTTACTAGCTTTTCTACATTTTCTACGCCAACTTGTACAGCATCTACCCCATTTATTTCTGTCATTGTTCGTACAATCGTTTCCATCACTTCATCAGAAATAACTGATTTTTTACCATCCATCAATATTTCATCATTAAACTCTAATTGTAAAATACCATCTTTTAAGGAAGGTTTATTTGTTAATGTTGTTTTAGGGTCAAATACTTGTGTAACATTCTTTTCCAGCCCTGGTCCCTCAATAAGCTTTTCAACAACTGCGCGTAATTCATCAATATCTTCCTTTTGCTCCACATATTGAGTTACAGGTACATAATAGCGATTTTCGTTATGTTCAGCTGGGTAGAACATCGTAACTGTTTGACTTTCAATTAGATTTGCTACTCCTTCGTCGCTTACATTAATACCATTAGCTCGTGAATATCCTTTACCAATTGGGGTACCATCCACTGGCATTTCCTTTAGTGCCTTTCCTTGCATCTGTAACTGAACGCTTTTTACATTTTCAAATTGTGTTAGGGAGTATGTGATGGCCTCAAGAATTTTTTTCTCATCTTCTGCTTCATAGTTAGCAAACTCTTTTGATAAATCAACAACAATCGTACCATCCTCTTGCAAATCTACTCCCAGTATCTCTGTTCCTGCCGGCAATACAGCTTGAAAGCCATTGGGCAGCAGTTGAGAAACAGGACCATCCTTTACTAAATATTGTAATACTTGTGAAGCTACCGTATATGAATCTGGAGTCGGTAATTCCAAAGTTTGTGAAGCTACCATTCCATTGGCATCTAATAAATATAATTCACGCGCAACCGTTTCACTTGCTGTTTTTTTACCTTCTTCTCCCTGCTTCTTGTCGTTTTTAGATTCATCCAATTTATCAACGGGCTTTGCATTTTGTGGTGGATCCATTTCTTCCTCTAAAGACTGTTCCCCTTGAAAGCACCCGGTTAAAATCATGGAAAAAGTGACCATACCAGCTATTAGTATTCCGCGCTTATGCATGTATTCCCCTCCTACGATAGTTTGTACTATATATATACAAGCACACAGTAAAATAGACCATGCATATTAGAAAACTTGTCTGAAACGAAGTCTTTGATGCAGAAACCGCTAGTAAAGGGAAACTTATTCCAGAAGTATTTTTCTCTTGAATGGAATAAAGGCAAAATCTCAGACGTCCTTAACCTAACCACGATGTACTGCTGCCTAAGCTTTTTCCCTTGAAAAAAAGCGATGTACCGATGATAAAACTTTACTTGTCCGAAAAATCGAATGTATCGCTGTCGTAGCGTTCCATGCCCTAATAAATGGAACGAATTAGACATTTAGGAGTTTCTTACATAGACATCTAAGATAATAAGGTGTTTGAAGTAAAGGAAATACGAATCTCTATACATGCAGGATTAAAAATTTCAATACGATAAGCACTGAAAGTTTAAAGCGAAAAAATGCAAGATTCTGGTTAAGAATCTTGCATTTGGGGTAGCGTTGCTTTTTTTATGGTAATCATTTGCAAATTCGGCTCTTTAAAAATCCGTTCCGAAATTTGAATAAACATATCCAGCGCTCCTGTCGTATAAAATTGGTGAACCGGGAATACCTCATCATGGTTTAGAAGGTTATGCACTTCTAAAATAGTACTTGTCTCTCTTGCAGTTTCCTCACTGGAAGAAATAATTGTCACCTGTTCACCAACAACAGATTGAATGGTATCTTTCAACAGCGGGTAATGCGTACATCCTAAAATAAGCGTATCCATCAGATTATACTCCATTAATGGTTCCAGAGCATCCGCTACTACTTGTTTTGCTCTAGGTCCTTCCAAAATGCCCTGCTCTACCATCGGTACAAACATGGGACAAGCTTGTGCACGTATCTCCAGCTCTTTTTTAATATTTTTTAAAGCTATCGTGTAAGCATTACTGCGAATCGTTCCCTCTGTACCAATAACCCCAATTCGGTTATTTTTAGTAAATTTAATCGCCGCTCTGGCACCTGGCTGAATCACACCAATAACAGGAATACTTAAATGTTCTTTCAAAGAAGCTAGCGTAAATGCAGTTGCTGTATTACAAGCAACGACTAACATCTTAATATCTTTTTCTAATAAAAAATCAACCATTTCCCATGTGAATTGTTTTACTTCTTCTGCTGATCTTGGACCATACGGGCATCTCGCTTGATCCCCTACATAAATCAATTTTTCTTTAGGGAGCTGACGCATTAGTTCATATGCTACTGTTAAGCCACCTACCCCCGAGTCAATGACTCCTATTGCTTGCTTCACAATATCGCCTCTTCTTGAAGTTTATTTTTTCTCTACTTCCTTCATTTGTTCATGTAAATAGGAAAGTAAATCATAAAGTTGCTCTATTTGTTCTTCCGAAAAGTTTTCCAATACTTCCCCAAGATATTGTTGTCGCTTTCCGATAACTTCGTGAATAATTGTCTTTCCTTTGTTGAGTACATGAATACGAACAACTCGCCGATCATTAGTGTCTCTGACTCTTTCCACAAGCCCATTTTTTTCCATTCGATCGACTAAATCCGTTGTCGTACTAAAAGCTAAACTAATCCGGTTAGAAAGCTCGCCGATCGTTAAATCTCCCTCTTCCAAAAGCCACTGTAACGCAACGAATTGTGGAGATGTAATTGGATAGTTATTTAGAATTTTTCTACCTTTTTGTTTAATAATTCCAGATATATAGCGCATGCGCTTTTCTATCCTGTCAATTGTAGCTTTTGTCTCATTCGTTTTCAACAAAGTTACCTCCTACACTCCCATATATACTTGTTATTTTACATAACGAAACAGTGCTACGTAAAGTATTATTATGTTACAACTATGATTATATTTTATATTAGCCTAATCAACCATCTTTGTTTTTGTTCTTTTAGAGGTGTTTCAAAAGCACGGTAAAAATGATGAAACAGTGAATTTCAACGATAGGACGAGCTAATCTCACCGCTCAACAGGACAAAAATAACCTCGGGGCCATGATACTTTCCCAAAGGAAAAGCGTCCTTCTTTTTCAAGGACAAAAACCGTAGAAAGCAATAAACCTCGATTTTGATATTCTCTTCGTTTTTTGACCCTCTATTTTGAATAAGCCCTTTGTTTATTATGCCTTCATTGCTGCTTCATTTAACTGCTCAGTAGCAGCGACAACACTCGAAGTAGCTCGTTCCATTTCTTGAATCACTTGTTTTAATTCTTCCCCCTTATCTGGTCAATTATGACTAACACTTTTCCTTTCCGGTGCCAATCTTAAAAGAACATTCCTTGAAACAGGTGCAACAACTCACCTCCAACACTAGTAAATTAGAGGTGAGTTGTTGTCCGTATATATTATAAAAACTAATTTATTTCTAGTTGTAATTTTGCTTTCATACTAGCTAATACGGGAGATTTTTGTAATGCAGCCTCTGCAATTTCCTTCAATTGCTCTTTTGGTGCAGAAGTTTTTGCTTTTAAGCGGATGGTTGGTTGTAATATTCCACCATCTCCATCTTCTAATCCTAAAAATACGGCAGCATTTAGATCTGCTTCTACATCCACTTCAACTACTTCCAATGTAATTCCTTGTTGACTGGCAAGTACTTCAAACGTAATGGCAAAGCAGCTGCCTGCAGTTCCGATTAACATCTCTACTGGATTAGCACCTTCATCCGTGCCACCTAATGGTACAGGCTCATCCATCGTGATTGGCTTAAAATTACGAATTTGTACGTTGTTCTTCACTCCTGATTCCCAAGTTACCTTTGCATGCCAATGACGCATTTTTTGTGATGGATCCTCTTTAATCGCCTTTGTTGTTTGCTTTACTGCTTCAAAATTTATTCCATTCATGATTTATTCCTCCAATGTAGTAGTTTCATCTACATACATCTTACAAGGTTAGCTTAGAAATGAATGTAAGCTTCCTTACATTATCCATCTTTTTTTATCTAACATCTAAGGTTCTGGTAGACTCCACTTCAAGAGTTACAAAGAAATATGCTGAAGTCTAAGTGAGAGATACCGAAAAGCCTAATTCGTTCAGATTAACAGGACAAGGAAAACTTCTTGAATAGACATCGCACGCAGAAAAAGCGTTCTTCTTTTTCAAGGACAAGGAAAACTTCTTGAATAGACATCGCGGTTTTTTTAAGGACAGAGAAGCTTTGGTAGCGCGACATTAGCATGGTTTTTCAAAACGATTAAAATTTTAGTTCTACTTCTATCAGTAAGGGATGAAGGAAAAGCCTCACGAAATGAAGCTTCACTTTATCCAAATCTGTTGTTTATCGTTTTTTATCATCCCTTGTTGCACCCATTTATTGATTAAGAACGTGACCGTTTCTCTAGTTGACGCAATCATTCCGGCCATATCTTTATGGGTGAGATATTTGGGAAGAGGATACCAGCCGCCTTTCTCTTCCTTTTCATTTTTCCATTTATGTAAGGAGTTCCATAAACGCTCTTCTACCTTATCATAAGCGACTTGTTCTAAAATACGAACAACTTCATGTAATTGATTAGAAAAATGCTTTAATAACGCTAAAGACAGCTCTGGAGTATGCGCAACGGCATCCAGTATTTCTTGCTTTTCTACTTTTACAACGGAAACAGTCGTTAGCGCGATAGCATATGCATCACTTTCTTTGGTGGTGAAAATGCTAGCTAAATCGATAAAATCACCGGCAGTTAAAATGCCTAACACACATTCCTTTCCGTCTCGATGTAGGTGAAAAATTCGTATGTCGCCTTCCATAATTAAATAAATATGGTCTGTTAATTTATATGGATGAGTAACTTGTTCCCCTTTTTTAAATGTATATTTCTTACGCTTTTTCCATTCTCCTTTTAACTCTTGGTCAAATAGGTGAATAACTCTATTCGGTTGGAGTGGGTTTTTTTCTATCATTGAAAATTACTCCTTTACGTACATTAAGTTTTTATCGTTTCATAATCCATTAATAAAATTATTATAGGTAGAATAAAACTAATTATCTAGTTACTTTTAACACCTATACATGTCACTAATAAAAATAAGGGAAACCCCCTATAGTATTTTATAGCATCCCTATCATACAATAGATGTATATGTGTACAAACTATACCATTTAAAATCAAGGGGGATTTATATGGCAACACATTATCGAGTTGTTATTGTTGGAGGCGGTACTGCAGGGATTACAGTTGCTGCTCAACTCCTTCGATATTCAAAAGGATTTGAACAAGCAATCGCGATTATAGATCCTGCAGAAGATCATTATTATCAACCACTATGGACTCTAGTTGGGGCTGGAGTCGCTAAAAAAGAAGTAACAAAGCGTGCTATGCGTAGCGTTATACCAGATGGTGCGGATTGGCTTCAACAAGCGGTAACTAATTTTGATCCAGAAAATAATTGTGTATACACAAACGAAGGAACTGAAATCCATTATGATTATCTGATCGTTGGGGCAGGAATTGAAGTCAATTGGGATGCAATTAAAGGATTAAAAGAGACACTAGGAAAAAATCAAGTTTGTAGTAATTACTCCTATGAACATGTCGAATATACATGGGAAGTCATTCGTAATTTTTCTGGTGGTAATGCCATCTTCACTCACCCAAACTCACCTGTAAAATGTGGTGGTGCACCACAAAAAATTATGTATCTTGCAGACGACGCTTTCAGAAAAGCAAGAAATCGTGACAAAACGGAAATGCTTTTTATTTCTGCAAACCCTGCTATATTTGATGTTAAAAAATACCGTAAAGCCTTAGAAAAAGTGTTATCCAGGAAGCAAATTGAAACATATTTTCTCCATCATTTAATTGAAGTGCGGGGAGATACAAAAGAAGTGGTCTTAGAAAATTTAGATACGAGGGAACAGCAAACAATGCCCTTCTCCATGTTGCATGTTACCCCGCCAATGCAAGCGCCAACATTTATTAAAGACAGCCCACTTGCCGATGACAACGGCTGGGTGAATGTGCACCCACATACGTTACAAAATGTACATTACGCGAATGTCTTTGGCATTGGAGATTGCAGTAATTTACCTACTTCTAAAACGGGAGCTGCAATACGTAAACAAGCGCCGGTAGTCGTAAATAACCTCATAGCAGCAATCAAGGAAAAACCATTTGAAGCGACTTATGATGGATACAGTTCTTGCCCACTGGTAACCGGTTATAACCGGTTAATTTTAGCTGAATTTGATTATGACAAAAATCCACAAGAGTCTATGCCATTTGACCAAGCAGTTGAACGGAGAAGTATGTATCTAATGAAAAAGGATTTTCTTCCAATTATGTATTGGGACGGCATGCTTAAAGGAATCATGTAACGATCAAAAAAGGGGTGAGGTAATGACGAATACTGCTGCAAATTTTCAGGCAAATCATGAGTGGATGGATGAACTGAAACGTCCGGAAATACAGAGTGCATTAACAAACTTGATTCGACAGTTGCCTGAAATAGAGCGCACTTTTCATTCAATGGATCAAATAACCCAATTTTCTAAATGTATTTTTGAGGATACAGCCACTATGAAAGCTTTTGAACAACGCTTTCAGCTATCAAGAATAAATGAGGAATCTTTTGAAGCACTAATCACTCTTTTAGGAAAGCTTCCTATCCTTCTACAAATAATTGAACTTATGGAACAAATTACATTATTTATAAAAAACGTAGTAGCAGATGAAGCGTCCATGGAACAACTTAAAGCATCGCTCTTGGAACTACCACTAATTAACCAAAGAAAAGAAGCAAAAGAACTGATAGCAGCTATTCAAGAAAGAAAAAATTCCATGGATCATTCTATTTCCATTTTTACAATCATGAAATGGATAAAGGATCCAAACGTGCAAAACTACCTTAAATATATACAAGCTACATTAGATGTTATGCAACAAAAACACGACAAGTAAACGAAAACTAGCTATTCACCAAGATTCACAACTAATAAATAAAATTGCAAACGACGCGAAGAAATGTTTTTTCGTGGGTTGTATCAAAATGAAAAAATCTTTTGTCGGTGTAATAACGGATTATCATCCTGAAAGAAGCAGACTACTTTTCCTAGATATGCTTATTTATATCCTATTAGCTGACTCCTTTAAACTGCTGTCTTTCGCTTCTTGTATTCATTAGATATCTCAAGATAGGTTATCGCTCTACTTCGATGCCTTACGTTTCTTTTGTATATAAACAGTACATTTTTATAAAAAGGAGTTGTAAAACAATGCTTTTAAAATATTTTTATGATGAGCAGTTAGCACAAGCCTCTTACTTAGTAGGTTGTCAAATAAAAGGGGAAGCTGTAGTTATTGACCCGGCCAGAAATATTGAGCCTTATCTTTCCGCTTCTGAAAAAGAGGGAATGAAAATTGTTGGTGCATTGGAAACACATATTCACGCCGACTATGTTTCTGGAGGTAGAGAAATCGCCAATCGATTAGGAGCTAAGTTATATGTATCAGATGAAGGAAATGACGATTGGAAATACAAAAATATAGAGCATTTATCGCATACACTGCTAAAAGATGGAGATACCATTACATTAGGCAACTTAACCTTTGAAGTAATCCATACTCCTGGGCATACACCCGAGAGCATCTCCTTTTTGCTCACGGACGGGGGTGCCAATGCAAATGAACCAATTGGCATTTTTACAGGAGATTTTGTCTTTGTCGGAGATGTTGGTCGACCAGATTTACTAGAAAAAGCAGCAGGTGAAGCAGGAACAAGCGTGTCTGGAGCGAAGGATATGTTTCATTCTTTACAACGCTTTAAACGACTACCTGACTTTTTACAGGTTTGGCCTGCACATGGAGCTGGAAGTGCATGCGGGAAATCACTTGGAGCTGTTCCATCCTCAACAGTAGGATATGAAAAACGGTTTAATTGGGCCATGCAATATGATGATGAATCTGCATTTATTGATGCTTTGTTAGCCGGTCAACCAGAACCGCCTACCTATTTTGCAATCATGAAGCATGTCAATAAAGTTGGCCCAAATATAATTCATGAGCTCGAAGACCCACAAGAAATAACAGATGTGAAGCAAATAAAAGAACTATTAAACAGCGACACTCAAGTTCTTGATACTCGCGATGCCCAAGTATTCAGCAAACAACATATCCAAGGAACGATAAACATTCCATACAACCAATCGTTTACGAATTGGGCGGGATGGATAATAAACTATGATCAACCACTCTATCTATTAACCGACCCGAAGCAAGTAAATGGGATTGTAACCTCCCTTCGTTCCATCGGGATTGACCAAATTGCCGGATTCATAGATGTGAACAAGACTATTAAACATATGGATAACTTAGAATCCTACAACAACATCACACCAGATGAAGCAAAACAATGGATAACTGCTAATGACCCGGTTGTAATTGACGTCCGCAATCAATCAGAATGGGAGCAAGGTCATATGGAAGGTGCTGATCATATTGTGCTCGGTACCCTAAAAGACCGTCTTCAGGACATCCCGAAAGATCGAACCATTATAGTAGTGTGTCAATCAGGTGGTCGTTCAGCCATTGGAGCAAGCCTCCTACAAGCTAATGGATTTAAGAAAGTCCTCAATTTAGCTGGAGGATATTCGCGCTGGTTAACAGAAGTAGTCATTCCACAATAAAGTGAAACTTCTATCAGTAGGGATTTTACTTCACCCCCTACTGATAGAAAATAGACTAAGAGCCATAATCTCAATCGTTGCTTGGAAAATCGCGATGTCTATTCAAGTAGTTTTCCTTGTCCGGGAAAAATCGCGATGTATTGCTGTCGTAGCAACTCTGTCCTGTCGCCCTAACGTCGGGCATGTAGGAACCCGTTATCTCCCACTTAAACTTCTTCGTACTCTTTATAACTTTTGTAGTGGGCGTCTTCCGGCACCTTACATGCGGGATAACTTTGATCCGTGAAACCACCATAGAGGGTTTTCCCTCTATGGTAATTGTCTTTACCTAGTAAATCTTATGTAAAAGAAAGTTTAAGCAAACACCAAAAAGCAAGCTATCTTAAATCCAACTAAAAGGACTATCTAATAAATGTTTTAGGATATATATAAGCACACAAGTAAATTTTTATTGCCGATTATGTAATCACGGATTCTAAACTAATTCATTTTATTGACGATCTCTTCAGCTTAATGGCAGTATATGATATTAGAGAGACTATCTTTTCCAGAAACATGCTTTATTATTCAGTAAAGCTTCATTTCGAGAAATTCATTGTTAATCAAACATCGTAGCTGGGGCTCTTCACTTTCGTTTTTCGATAACAGCTTGATAGCTTACAGTATCCTAATACAAGATTACGAACCTGCAAAAGTTTTTTCAGAATATCACGGATACAAAACAAATATTTACCTAGACGTAATACCTCAACACTTAAAGAAGGCATTTGCGGCATCTATAATTCGGGAAAAACAAGGGGGAGATTCAACCGATGTCATCGATCCAATATGAAAATAAATATTTACGACAAATATTTGAGAATATTCAAGATGGTATTATCATCATGGATCAAAGCCGCAAAATTTTAGCCATGAATCCAAGTGCAAAAAAACTAACGGGATGGATGGTACATGATCGTGTCCCATATTGTTCTTTTTGTGAGCAACGACACTTACGAAGTGGCGAAAATACATGTTATCTTATCGCACATGACGAAGTCCCATATTTTCTTTCGGATATGCCGACCTATCATGGCAAGAAAATAAACGTAGAAATGAGTACTGCTTTAATGTATCACGACAAACAAACAGATCAAAAAGAGTATTTACTTGTTTTACGTGATCAATCTCTCATGCAAAAGGAAAAAGAAGCTCAGTTGTCTAAACAAATGATCCAGAAACTGATCGAAGCAAAGGAAAATGAGCACAAACGTCTAGCTCAAGAACTTCACGATGGAGTAGGGCAGGCTTTATACAGCATTTCCGTCGCTTTGCAGGCAATTGAATCATTTGTAAATGATAAACGTATCCAAACATACGTAGACGATGTTCGAGAAGAGCTAAACGAAGTGATGGGTGATATTAAAGCCTATTCTTATCAGCTGCGACCGCAAAGCATTGATAGATTAGGTTTAATCGCAACGATAAATGGATTAATTACGACGTTAGAAAAAAGCAATCCATCCATTACGTTTACCTTTTCGTCTAATTTAACAGACCGCCTTCCACCTTTAATCGAAATTAATTTATATCGTGTGATTCAAGAAGCATTACACAATATGATTAAATATGCTGATGCAGATGAGGTAGTTATTGAACTTACGGAATTATTGCATAAGCTGGAGTTAACGGTTCGGGATAACGGTATCGGCTTTGATATGAAGAAAGGACCCTCAAAAGGTCTTGGATTAAAACACATGGAAGAAAGAATCCATTTGCTGGGAGGTGTATTTCACATCGTATCAGAGTTGCAACGGGGGACAATCATTCGTGCATCCATTCCAAAGGGGGAGGAGTTTCATTGATAAAAGTATTAATTGTTGATGACCATCGTTTAATTCGACGTGGTCTTAGACTGTTGCTTGAAGCTTATCCTGATATTGAGATTATCGGAGAAGCTGAAGATGGCGCGCAAGCTATATTACTAACCAACAGCAATGAAGTCGATGTCATTTTAATGGATATATCGATGCCAAATGGATTAGACGGTTTTACTGCTTCAGAAGTTATTTTAAAACAAAATGAACGGGTTCGAATTGTGCTTTTATCTATGCATGATGAAGAGGTTTATATTCAAAAAGCAATACAAATTAATGTTTGTGGATACATTTTAAAAAACAGCAGAGGTAGTGAGCTACATGAAGCCATTCATGCTGTTTATCAAGGTAAGCGATACTACAAGGTGGGTATTCCCAATGAACAACTTGATAAATTGTTTAAGCATAATAAAAAAGATTATTCCATTCTTTCTGTTAGGGAAAAAGAAATTCTTCGCCTCACCATTCTTGGCTATACAAATAAGCAAATTTCTCAGCGCTTAATCATCAGTCCAAAAACAGTGGAAAATCATAAAGCAAACATGATGCAAAAACTTCATTTGAAATGTAAATCAGAGTTAGTTCAATATGGCTTAACGAATCACTATCACACCATTTAGCCATATCATCCAGTTCATATTACCGAATAACAACAAAGGTGGGATACAACGAATGAGCTTTGGATTTATCATCCTCATTTTTTTAATTGGTTTTATCGGTTCATTTATTTCAGGAATGGTGGGAATTGGTGGTTCTATCATTAAATACCCTATGTTATTATACATCCCCGCTTTACTTGGATTTGCAGCTTTTAGTGCACATGAAGTATCGGGTATCAGTGCCGTTCAAGTCTTCTTTGCTACCATCGGTGGTGTATGGGCATATCGTAAAGGTGGATATTTAAATAAAGAGCTCATCTTATATATGGGCGTTAGTATTTTAATCGGTGGACTCATTGGCGGATACGGATCCAACCTACTTCCGGAAGCTGCCATTAACATTGTTTATGCTGTGTTGGCAACGATTGCCGTTATTATGATGTTTATGCCAAAAAGTAATGATGATCTAACAGATCTAAAAGAAATGACTTTTAATAAACCACTTGCAGCCGGCTTATCATTTATCGTAGGGATTGCAGCAGGTATTGTTGGTGCCGCAGGGGCATTTATTCTTGTCCCGATTATGATTACCGTCTTAAAGATCCCAACACGTATGACAATTGCTAGTTCCCTTGCTATTACATTTATTTCATCCATTGGTTCTACCATTGGCAAGATAGCTACAAATCAGGTATTGCTCGTTCCTGCAATCATCATGATTATTGCAAGCTTAATTGCTTCGCCACTAGGAGCAGCATTGGGAAAACGCATAAATACAAAGCTCCTCCAAGCATTACTTGCTCTTTTAATATTAGCTACTGCAATAAAAATCTGGTGGGACATTCTCGTTTAATGATTAAAATGCCTTTTGAGACTATCTTTTTGTTAGAAGCACGAATGCATAAGCTAGACGAAATTGCCTTTCAAGAAAATAGCCAGGTAGAAACGGAGATGTTTCATGCAAAAAAGCTGCCCACTACATTCTTTCAATTGGGCAGCTTTATCAATGAAATTAAAATTTTTGCACTACATCCATTGCATAATCAGAATGACAATCGCCGTTAGTAACAAGCCATAATGAACAGGACAAAAAGAAACGAGATGTTTTGTCTGTTTATCTTGGGGTAATTCCGATAAAGAGCGACTCTTACAAGATATGATATTATTCTTAAATATCTTCTTCAAGAGCTTATCCTTTTAAAGCTTGCTGCACCCTGTTTGGGTCAAAGCCAATGATCCATTTTCCATTAATTTTTGTTTGTGGGACCCCCATTTGCCCTGTTGTTTCAACTAAACGTTTGGCAGCTTGTTGATCTGTTTCAATATTAATCGTCTTATAAGGGATATTATTTTCCTTTAAATAATTTGTCATCATCGTACAAAATGGACATGTTGATGTTACATATACTTCAGCCGTAGCCATCATATTATTTCTCTCCTTTTCGTATTCATTCACCTTATTATATACCCATACAGGTATAAGAACAAGAAGATTGCTCTAACGATCTCAAACAGGTAGTCACCCCTTTAAACACGTATCTATTTGCTTTTTTAAACATTATTTTCTTTCATCAAAACATCGTTAAAATTACGGATTTAGGTAAAAAGCCCAGTCATTTTATTATTAGGTGAATATCCATATCATAAACGCGGATAGGAGGTAAAATGATGGATTATTTACAATATCAAGATGTAAATCATAACGAATTAGCGAACAATGAATCATACCATGATGATTTAGCTACGAATGAAATGTCAAATGACGAAAGGATTATTCGACCTTGGGGATTTGGTAGACCTTTTGGATTCGGTAGACCGTTTTTTGGATTTGGCAGACCTTTTTTCTGGGGGAGACCATTTTTTGGTGGTCCATTTTTAGGGGGCTTAGCCGGCGGTTTGCTAGGTGCTTCTCTCGTTAGTCCATATTATGGATATGGTCCCGGATACTACGGATACGGGCCAGGTTATTACGGAGCTCCGGGCTACTACGGACCGGGTTATTACTAATGTTTTTTAAATAAGATGAAAGTAGATACTGCATTCTTCCTTCAAAATACTGCTTCCATCTATCAAACTTTTTACGTTAATAAATGATAGGGAATCATTTATAAGCTATTCCCTACTTTCTTTATGTTTATCTAAATTAAAGTGAACCAAAGCACAAGTGTAACTAAAAAACTAAAAGTTGTGGAGATCATAGTAAGAAAAAACATTAGCTTGTGCTGTTCCACTTTTATATGATGCATGTTTCTTATTCCAATCATCTCACCGAATTTGAACACCGCCACTACGCATATAGGCTACTGTAGCACCTTACAAAATAGTTAATCTAGAAAATAATGAAAAGCACAAATAATAGGTGATTGTCATATCATAAAGTAATAAACCAAATTTAATAGAAGGTGGTAAAACATGTCTTCCGTTGTAGGGCCAGTAAAAGTAGTGCGTGTAGGACCTGGTTCACTTGTAAATGTCGGTGATATCTATAGCTTGTCACCATCCGACACTAGTAAATCAAACGCTGGTGCTGGAGCATTAAATACGGGCGATTCCATTAGTGTAAGTAGTCGCTCCAGCTCTACTAACCATTATGATCCTGATTTAAGCGATCAACCTATATTCAAAGCTTAAATATTCAAACCTATGCATCATCATTACCTACTTATACGTTAAACAAAACACTCGGTGTAAACAAAATAAATTTACTTGTTATAATGAAAATCAATTCATACAAGGAGCTCATAAGTAATTTACACCGAGATTTTTTTAAAAATATTTTTAACGACGAATTTAAATTCTAAATAAAGCTGTAAGTAATTTTCCTTTATCACCTAGGGTTAAGAATTAGATCACAGGCTTCACCTCGAGCGTTCTTAAAAAATCTCGATGTTGTCGCAGTCGTAGATTTTCTTGTCCTTGGAAAACCCCGGTGTATTGCTACCGTAGCTTTCCTTGTCCTCGTATATTATTATTAACTAGTATTTTTACTAGTTTTAAATCGTTGTACCACTCAAGGTATAATGTATTTAGTCAGATAGAGGTTGTCGTAATTGTCCTTGAAGTATTGTCTTCGTTTTCAAGACTGACACCTCTTTCTTTATAGAACTATTCGAATGAGCTGGATGACATATTCGTTGTCGTATATCGAACGAGGTTGGATATCTATAAGGATAAGAGGATTCCTCCCATCTGATAAATAATAATTAGGTGGTGCTTTTATGTTTTATATTGGTGTTGATATTGGTAAGCGGCATCATCAAGTAGGTTTAATTAATGATAAAGGTGATCCCGTTGGGAAAACTGTCCGTTTCGCAAATTCCAAGAAAGGAAGCGAAAAGTTACTTCAATTTATCAACCAATATAAGTTAATACCTGATAACACAGTTGTTGGTATGGAAGCTACCGGTCATTATTGGTTATCTGTTTTTTCATTTCTTCATAAATTAGGATTTAAAATAACCGTTTTTAATCCTTTACAATCGGATGCCTTACGTCATTTTTATATTCGAAAGACAAAAACAGATGTGAGTGATGCCTACCTGATCGCTCAAGTCATCCGTATTGATTCGCCAGAGGAAACTCCTTTCGTTGAAGAAGATTTACTAGAATTAAGACATCTTGAGCGTTTACGGTATTCCTTTGTAGATCAGTGTTCAGACTTAAAACGCAAAGTAATTTCGTTACTTGATCAAGTCTTTCCCGAGTATGAACAAATTTTCTCTGATGTATTTGGAAAATCTTCTACTGAAGTTTTACTACACTCCCCTTTACCTGAAGATTTACTTCAACTTGATACAGAAAAGTTAGCTGAGTTATTAAGTAAAGGGCGTCTCGGTGAAACAAAAGCTTTTAATAAAGCGAATCAAATTAGAGAAAGTGCGTTGAATACCTTTGGCATTTCTATGGGTACAGATGTATTTAAACTACAAATTCAACTTCTTTTAGAACAAATTTCATTAATTGAAAAACATCTAGAAAAAATGGAAAAAGTAATGATTGATATTTCAAATCGCCAAGAACATTTTCTGACAACGATCACTGGTATTAGTGATGTTACCGCGTGTGTCATTCTTGGAGAAATTGGTTCCATTCAACGCTTTGAGCGTCCTGAGCAACTTGTTGCTTTTGCAGGCCTAGACGCCTCTGTTCATCAATCTGGTGACTTTAATAGTAATAAAACTCGACTTTCTAAACGAGGTTCTCCTTACCTCAGACGAGCTATTTGGCAAGCTGCGTTTGTAGCGAGTTTCCATGATCCTGCCCTTTCCTTGCATTACCAAAGATTGCGTAAGCGTGGTAAAGCACATGGTACAGCTGTTGGTGCTGTTGCTCGGAAATTAACACATATCATTTTTGCAATACTTAGAGATAAAAAACCTTATGAACCGAGACCAAATAATAATTAATAATAAATTAATCTAAGCTTTCTTTTTTAAAAAATTAATGAAGGCTTATTTGGTATGCTTAATTTAATCGGAGTCTTTTATCATAATCTCAAAAATCACTCCATTTTTACCTTGACTTTTTATAGCTGGTCTTGAAAAAACGCGAAGTATCGCTGTCGTGGTTTTTCTTTTCCTGTCGAACGGCTTGAATCGGGAATTTAGATATCGTTAACTTCTACTTTGACTGCTTCGTTTGCTTCATAACTTTTAAAGCAAGAGTCTTATGGTCCTTACATACAGAATAAATCTCTCTAACTAAGTAATTCAAAAACCAATTAAAAATATTCGTTCTACATTCCTTGTTTGCGAACGATGTTTTGATTATATGCATGGGTTTTTACAATGAAACGTAATGTTTCATTTAAAAAATCTACCGCTTCAGCTACATAAGGTCCTTTATTTAACATAATACAATCAAATGAGCTTCCCAATACAATATCAGCCAATTCAGCACGGGAGTTTACACCTTTTTTTGCAAGTGAATCAAGCACTTGTGTAGCTAAAATAATTGGAGTGTGAGCAGCTTTACACATGGCTAGCATTTCCTGTTGAATAATAGATAGCTTTTCAAATCCTACTTCTATCGCCAAATCACCTCTTGCTAACATAACTGCAAACTTAGGAAAATGAAGCCCTTCTAATAAAATTTTAGAAAATTGGTTTATTGCTTCTTTTGTTTCTATTTTCGCTACAACAGTTAAAGAACTACTGCTGTCACTCGGGATAAGTGATCGTAACTTTTTTAAATCATCTGGTTGATGGATAAAAGAAAGTCCAACCATATCTGCGTATCGTAGGACAAACTTTAGGTCGTGAATATCCTTGTTTGTCAGTGCTGGTAAACGGATCGTTGCATCAGGAAGGTTTACTCCTTTATTTTCTTTAATTTTCTTATTTACTTTTGGAGTAAGAACATCAACAATAATAGAAGCATCATGAATTTCTGCTACAACTCCATGAATCTTGCCATCATCAATATAAATATTGTCACCATACTTAACCATTTTAAATGCATCCGGATGAGAAATATTGATTTCTGCTATTTGATGAGATGTTGCTGGAATACCTATGCTATCCTTTGATAAATTAATTTTTAATTGATCACCTCTTTTTACATAAATATCTGCTGGGCTTTTCTCTAATTTTCCTACATAGCATTCTTCGTTAGAAGGTAAATGAATAATTTTACTTCCTTCCAAGATATAACTGGTTTTATCGATAACTACCTCATATCCATAGGATTTAACTCCTACAATTGTAAACGAACGTTTTTTATTTTGGGCATCAAAAAAATGCAGTGTATCCCCAATTTGAAATGGTTGCATGTCGTTATCTATATGTATCGGAAGAATAAAATCAAAATGACGAGTCTGTTCATCTAATTGGGGCTCTGTATGTTGAAGTAGTCCTTTTTTTATATGTAAAGGCTTGCCAAACCGGTCTTTTTTAATTTTTATTTTAAACGGATACGTCATTTTTTGAATGGGACCAACTCTTATTTTAGGTCCAGCTAAATCCATATAGATCTTACATTTTGGTAAATTAAACCCGCTTAATTCCAGTTCCTTCTCCATTTGTCGAATCGCTTTAATCAATTCCTTCCAATCATGCCAATCTCCGTAAGCGCAATTAATTCTGGCAATTGTCATTCCATTTAATAAAAAATCCTTGATTGTTGGCGGATGGACAAGTAAAGAACTATCGAGTGTCACCATGATCTCCGGCGTTAAGTTCTTATTTGTATTTAAAACAAATTGCTTTCTTTGCACTGCCTGTTTATATTGATCGACGGAGGGTACGGATAGTCTTAAAGATCCGTTATTTAAATTTTGACACGTATTATATAAGCCTTTAATTATATAATCGATATAGGTCAATTGCAGACCTTTCGCTTGTAAAAAATTCACCATCGAATGATTCACACTGTTTCTCAGCTCGATAAAAGCGATTAAGTTTTCGGCACTAAACTGTTGATGCGGAGTTGGGTAAATTTTAGAAAAGGAGTTCTGCTTTTCAATAATTTCTTGATATAATTTTATTATTTGTCTAGAGTAAAGCGATCTCTTCCCCTCCTCTTTTTTGCATTTTAAAAGTCTATCTATAAAGGCAATCAGTCGGTCTTTATATTTATACATAATATGCTTTTTACTGTATATTATGCAACTGGCTATTTTATTAAAAAGCTTCTCGTTAAGAGTCGCTTATTTCATCTGACAAACCCAATAGAAGCTAAGTCTGATAGATGATTAGTTGTATTTATTATAATTATTATTATTTGATAATATTATAATTTAAGTGTATAATATAGATTGAAATAAAATAAATTACAAGGAGTGGGAATAGATGAATCAACAATTAATCGATGCACTTAACAAACAACTTGCCAATTGGAATGTACTTTATACAAAGCTTCATCATTATCACTGGTATGTAAAAGGGCCGGAATTTTTTACACTGCATGAAAAGTTTGAAGAATATTATAACGAAGCAGCAGATTACATTGATGAAATCGCTGAACGAATTTTAACCATTCAAGGAAAACCGCTTGCTACTTTAAAGGAATATATGAAAGTAGCTACTATTGAAGAAGCGATCGGAAAAGAATCCGCCAATGAGATGGTGGATCAAATAGCTAAAGATTTTCAAAAAATTGTTGATGACTCCAAAGAGATTATTGAAGCAGCAGAGGATTTACTAGATCAGCCTACAAGTGATCTATTTATCGGCATAAAAACTTCATTGGAACAACATATATGGATGCTAAATGCATTCAATGCAAAATAAGGTTACTTCCCATCCATGGGGACGACCGTCCCCATGGATGGAGCTGATTGAATAAAAGATGAAAACATTTGTGGCACTTCCATGATTAACTTTAAAAGTATGTTAGCAGTTTTTATAGATTATCCTTTTCAAATATAAATACAAGAAAAACCGCTTGCTTGCCATTTTAAAAGAATATATAGAATTAGCTACTATGGAAGAAGCGCGCGGAAAAGATCAGCCAATGTAATAGCGGATCACTTAGCTAAAGATTTCCAGAAACGGTTGATGGCTACAAGGATTTGTTTAAAACAGCAGAGGATTTATTAGATCAACCTAACTAACAATTTATTTATTAGAATAGAGGAAAAATTGTATCAGAAGGGCTTTTTCTTCATCCCCTCAGATAGAAATAGAGCAAAGACTAAAAACTCGAACGTCCTTCAAAAAGAAGACCTCTTTTTCAAGGATGATTAAGAGATCTTCCTTATTTTGGAAAATAGGAGCCTTTCTGAGTGCGAAGTATTGCTGTCGTGGCTTTTTCTTGTCCTGTTACCCCAAACGAATCGGGTAGTTAGGTGTCGCTATATCCCGGCTAGACTCCCCTTATAACAACTGTTGATATTTAAAACAAGTAGCTAGAAACTGATTTACCCCAGATCTAAGTTACGTAAGCTTACCACTTAGGAAGTTATAGAGTATCTTTTGAATGACGACTACCTATTTGAAATTGATTAGCATGTTCAAACATATATTTTACTGTAAGAGGGTCTTGACCTGTAAGTTTCTTAAAGTCATCCGTAAATACATCCATTTTTCCCAAACGAATAGCTTGAGCAAAAGTGACCATGCCATCTGATGAAAATGGCGCCTCGGAGTCTTCTTTAAATTCACCATCAGTTGTTCTAGGAACTCCCATTGCATCAAAGATAGCATAATTTTCTTCATCCGTAATTTCTTCATAGGTTACATGGTTGCCCGTAACTCTATTTCCAATTGCTATAAACTCAGAAATGGTCATCCGTTCCGGTCCATTAATATTTAAAATAGCTTCTTGATACTCGTTAGATGCTATCGAAAATGCAACAGCTTTAGCACAATCTTTACGTGAAATATATGCCATTTTTCCATCACCTTGGCTATTTTTTAGTATCCCATCACCCTTAACATAAGTGAAATAATTTGTAATCATTGCTTCGGCATATTGAGAATTACGAAGAAAAATATAATCTAAACCGATACGTTTAATGTATTCTTCCGTATAAATATGATCAATTTTTTCAATACTCGGATTTGATTCATCCGCTGCATTAACTAATGATGTATAAATGATTTGTTTTACGCCAGCTTTCTTAGCAGCGTCTATAACGTTTTTATGTGCGCGTTGACGTTTCAATCCAACAAAAGGCATAGATATTAAAGCAAGTTTATCCGCACCAGTAAAAGCATCTACTAGACCATCCATTTTATTAAAATTGGTCACATGTGTTTCAATACCTTGTTTTTCATACTTTTTTAAAGCTGTAGGATTATAACTACAAAAAATAATTTTATCTTTATCAACCAATTCTAATAAATAGTCAGCTGCTTGCTTACCTAAATTTCCATCAATACCAGTCAATAATAATTTCCCCATAATTTCTAGCACTCCTTTTGAAAGTATCTATAACTAAACATTAAGTGAAACACTGAACAAATTCAAATACAAAAAACTTATAACCTATTGGGGAAACGAATCTTGTATTTGACGAAGAAATCGTTGTAATGACGGATTCGGATTATCTTTTAAATAGCCTATTTCTATGTTAAATGTATGATGTGAATCTTTTAATGGGATTAATCGAACCTCATCTTTTGGATATGCAAGGCTATAATTGTCTGGTAAAAATCCAATCAAATTCTCGGTTACTATATAAAATAACTCTGTTTCGACATCATCCACCATTTGCAGTATATTTGGCTCATAACCATCCTTTATCGCATTTTGAATCATTAAATAATAAGAGGTTCCAATCGCAGTTGAATTCAGCATGATAAGTGGATATTTATATAGTTCTTCTTTTGAAATAGTCCTATTATGAAAAAGGGAGTGTTGACTACCCACAACCGCACAATATCTTCCTCTATATAATGTATGTGTTAAAATATCCTCTTTTTCTTTAAATTCTGAATCAACAGCAATTGCAGCATCATATATCCCTTTTCTTAGAAATTCTGATATATCCTTTAACAATACTTTATTTAATTTTAGGTTAATCGTTGGATTCAGCTCTTTAAACGAAGTAATAAAACGTAATAAAACTTGAATATCCGTCAAGGCCGAATATTCTATAGACAATAGTTGAGTATGACATTGCTGATAATTCTTCATCTGAGCTTGCATATGATTATATTGCTTCCAGAGCACAATCGCCTCTTCAAAAAAAATCGAGCCAGCTTGTGTTGGTTCAATAGGAATTTGTTTTCTGTCAATCAATTGCATGTCAAACTCTTTTTCAAGTGAAGCAACTTGTTGGCTAATGGTAGTCTGAGATACATAATTCTTCTTTGCTGTTTCGGTAAAACTCCTACATTCAACTAAATCAATAAAATATTTAATTTTTTCAATATTCATCTTACAAACCTCATTTAATATGTTTTGTAATAATATAACCTGATGTGGGACTAATTTTTCGTATCTTTTTTACGAAACTAGATTTTGCAGTTTATTTACTGCCACTGCATGTTAGGAAAAATGTTTACTAATAATACGGTTGATTCTTATGTATAAAAATCAGATGATACTAATGAATTGTGTCGCCTCAGGTTATATTTTACCACTTTCCCATGAAAAAACCGTTTTGTAAAAGTTTACTTAGGTATCCTACTATGATTTTATACGGTTCTGATAGAAGCTATTTTTATTAATAACGCCATTAAAATCTTAGAACAATTTTCATCCTTAAGCCTACTCCTCTTAGGTCATTGTTTAAAAAGATCTATCCTGGACAAACTAAAAAATACCCATCCCCCATCTTATGTATAGCCCCTCACCAAAGAGGGGCTTATGATATTTAATACATAATTTCTGACAAAGTAAATTTATTTAGATTAATAAGGTGGTTCCATGTCTGAATTTGTTTGTACGTGCCACCATTTTAACAGCCAGTTCACTGACCGAATCAACGGATGTATGGTTGCACTTGATTTTTTAACAGGAGAATCTGTTAACTTTATCTTCTTCCCTACAAATATTTTAATTGGATTCTTCATTTGGTTGATCTTAGCTACCATTGTTCCGTAACGTTTTGAATCCCACTTACATCATAACAAAGGTGATTATATTTTTCTCTTCACACTTTTAAGAATTACTTTACTCTGAGGGATACTAGGCATTCTTACCAAACTATAGCTTAAGTCCTGATTAGGCACATCATAATTCATTCGTTTAGCCAGATAATCCAGGCTCACTTTCATTACTTCGATAGTCACCCATTCTCCAGCACAACGGTGTCCCATAAAATACCCGCCACCACCCTGTGGAATAAAATCAAATGGGTTGGTCTCTCTTTTGGCAAAACGATTGGGCTGAAACATTTCCGGATTTTCCCATATTTCAGCATCGTGATTAGTACCATAAAGGTCAAGCAAAGTTAATGTATCTTTTTCAAATTTATAGCCATTCCATGTAAAATCACTTTTTACCCGTGCTGCAACAAATGGGAAAAACGGATAAAATCTACGTACTTCCTGCACAAACATGTCAGGGTAGTTTTCCTCATTCTCAGAGATCAGTTTCTTTCTTTCCTCTGGATAATGATGTATTGCCAATGCTAGAAAGTTAATGTATATTGCAATGGCAACAATTGGTCGCAAAATATTAAGCACTTCAACAGCAGCAATATTGGCATCAAGAAGATTTCCTGCTATATCACGGTGCCAAGAAAATGTATGTAACGCAGTCTGTTCCGGAATCTTTACATTTCCATTACGAACCTTATTTATAAGTTCAGCTGCCCACTTTTCTACGCGATTCCGTGAATTCCTTCCTCGCCAATGGTTTGGTCCAATGGCAGCTGGCGACTCAAACATTGCCCCTAAATCTTGTGCTAATTCTTTTACTTCATTTTCCTGAACAGGTACACCAGCCCATTCACAAGCAATCGTACACAACATTTCCCTTACTTCATTATAAAGAATCACCTCATCCATCTGCTCCCATTTACCCATAGCTATTTCCCATTGTCTTTTAGCAATATCAATGAGATTATCAAGTCTTGAAGAAGACATGATGGACATAAACATTTCCTTACGGTGTTTGTGATCATTTCCATCTAACATTTGTACACCATTTTTGCCGAACAATGTTTGTACTGCTCGATTTGGAGCCGCACCTTTTCTCTTAAACTTCTCCGCATCATAGAAAATTTTTGCAGCTTCTTTTCCTCCCATGCAGATTGCTTTCTTTCCAAGTAACCTGGTTGCAAAGATATCAGAATTAAAACTTTTACGTCTGTTTAAAATATACATATATCCTTCTCTAATCAAGCTTAAAGTATTATCTAACCCTTCTTCCAGAGGTATTTCTCTAATATTTTCCATCAGATCATCTCCGCTTTCTATTAATAACAGTCTTATTGTTTGTGAATAATTTATTTTTATGCTGCAAACCGATACGGATTTTAGCATAAAAACCCTTCTTTTTTTAAAGCATTCGATTGGTTTAATATAAAAAAACACCCATCAATTCTTCTTAGCAAAGATTATGGATGTACATTATTGCATTATGAAATAATAAATAGTTCGTTCATAAAATCTATCAGCAGGATTTGCTCTAAAAAAGGAAAATAAAATTAACTGATATACGGAACCAGTTCGAAAAAACTGTATAACTTTTCATTTGTTACCACCCCCATATGTCGCGATCATTTAAAATCCCGATCGTAGAGGGAGTGAATGCCTGACTATTTAACAATATCACAAATTAGCTTTTGTCTATTTCTCCCGAAAAGCGATGCTAAAATCTGATTCCTTCCTCTCTTACATATTATATTAAAGATAAAACAATGGATCGAAGAAAAAGAATACATCATAATTTCTTATGGTTATCGTTTCATGGATAAATGCAGGTAATTTTAATTATTATTGAAAAGGTATACATAAAAATTCAATTGCACGCTTCACATATTTTGCAATAGTAAACAAAACAAATGCAACAACTAGCATTACTGGGATACTTAGAAACCGAGGAATTGGCGTATTTGGCATAAATGTCATTTCAATTTGATCTACACCCATTGTACGCAAAATACTACCACCTAAACCAAAAATTGCAGTTCCTATTAAGCTTACATATAACACAACCAACACAAATAAACCAAGTGCAGCAAAAAAACGATAGACCCAAATCATTGTAACGTTTCCTTTACGATCTGCTTTACGGTTGCAGTATGTGCAATTGTGTATTGATGTTGATAAAATAAAGTCTCAATTTCACAATGTTCTCCAATACATACATCATTCCCTCGTACTATATTGGCTTTCGTATGTATTAAGACTACAGTTTTTCCTGTGATCTCCTCACATATCAGGCGTTTTTTTAACGCAAAGCCTTTGCTTACTTCAATTGTAACAGAATTGATACGACCGATACGGCAAATACCTTTCATGATTATTTGACCGTATCTTACTTTCAGACATTGTGCTTGTATGATGCCATGAACCCTCATATTCTTTACTGTTAGATGTGTTGCATTTATTGATCCAGTAACAGCCAAGCTATCTATTTCTGCTCGATCGACACGCAAATGCCCATCACTTTTTAACGTCTTAAACAGGGCTGTGTTATCCATCATACAGCTACCTGTAATCTCGGCTGAATCTGCTTCAACCGTTGCATAAAAATGATGATGTCCTTGTGCAATTATTCTATCTGTTCTAATGGGTTCCCTTTGCTTACTTGACCCCACTAAACTCAATTTTTTTGTCATCCTGTTATTTCAACTCCAATACATTTTAATAATTAAAATATATAGTAATTGAATTAATTTGTCAAATAAAAAACCAAACTAGCATCTGTTACTAGCTTGGTTTCCCTAAACGTAAAACTTTGTATCAAATTCCATCCTAATTTTTGTACTATATAAAAAAGAGCTTTATACTAAAAGCTCTACAATAAAATTCTGCTCATTAATTCATTCACTTGTTGTAAAACCTTTGTCATTTCAATTACATGTTTTTGTTCAAACTTATCAAAAACTTGCAGTACTTGTGCTTCACCTTCTGATGTTAACTTCATTGTAACAACTCGGCGATCTTCACTATCACGTAATCGTTCCACAAGCCGTGCCTTTTCCAGTTTATCGCACATGGCCGTTACCGCACCAGGTGTCACACCGGCAAACTCTGCAATCTCTGTCGCCTTCATTCCGCCACTAATTTTTAATTGCACCAGCAAAACGATTTGACTTGGCGACAACTTTTCTCCTTTAGCAAGCATGTCCATAAACTGCCTCGATTTATATTGAATCTCTACAATTTCTTTCATCATTGTTTCCACATGTACCATTTAATCACTGCCTATTAAATATTTTAATAATTAAATTATATAACAAATAAAGGTTAAAAACAATTGAATAAAAAACTTCTAGCTTTACTTATATTATTTATTAAATAAGCAATCATATTTAATAAATGTGTAGAATGGTAAAACTTAACCATTACGTTTGTTAAATTCACATCAATATATTCCATTCTTCATTATGATGGCATCGTATTATGGGTACTACTTCACAGTTTTTTAAAAAATTTAACTAAAACTTTAAAAAGCTCTATCTATGTATAATCACTGTTCTCACGCCTATTAGCTTTTATACTTGCAATTTTATCACTTGAGTAGTAAACTGATATAGACTCAAGTAAAAGAAAGGGTTGGACTAGATGAAAAAAAATACGCTTGGTTCGCTTATTTGGTTACGAATTACACGCTTTACACATCAAAGTAACAAGCTATCAAATGAATTTTTAAAGCAATATGATTTAACAGCTGCACAATTTGATGTGCTAATTCAAATATCCACATATGAGCCATTAACCCAAAGTGAACTTGCAGAAAAAGTTACGGTAACCCAAGGCGGTATTTCACGGATGCTTGCACGTCTTGAAAAAGATAAACTAATCCAACGCAAACAGGAATGGAAAACAAAAACTATTTCTTTAACTACTAAAGGACGAAAAAAATTAGATCAAGCATTTAAAGCTCAGCTTGCATTTCAATCGTCATTTTTTGAAGATTGTTTAACAAAGAAAGAGCAAAAAACGTTGTTATCACTTATGTCTCGTGTGCAAAAAAACAGTGAAAAAAAGCTGTCAAAAAACAGATAATTTTTTTATTCTTTCACTTGATTAGTCAAATGAATGGAGGAGAAAAAAATGTATATTATCCCAGGACATCATCATATTTCGATGATTACAAAAAATGCAAAGAAAAATCATTTCTTTTATCACCACGTTTTAGGGTTACGCAGGGTTAAATTAACTGTCAATCAAGATGATCCATCTATGTACCATTTATTTTATGGAGACCGTACTGGTAGCCCTGGGACGGAATTATCATTTTTTGAAATGCCCTTTGTCGGAAGTACGTATCGCGGAACAAATGCAATTACACAAATCGGGTTACTAGTTCCATCTGAAAAAAGTTTAATATATTGGAAAAAACGTTTTGAACAATATGGAATTAAACATAGTGAAATAACAACATACGCTAATCATTCAGCCTTACATTTTGAGGATGAAGAAGGTTTACGAATGGTACTTCTCGTTTCAAATGGAAAAAAAATAGCGCATTGGGAAGCATGGGAAAACTCAACTGTTCCAATTAAACATCAGATTCAAGGGATGGGTTCTGTTGAAATAACAGTGCGTCGTTTAGATAAACTGGCACGTACTTTAACAGAAGTATTTGGCTACACAGAAGTCTTACGATCAGACAAAGAAGCAATCTTTCAATCAGTAAAAGGCGAACTTTTTGGTGAAATTGTGGTCAAATCATTAGACGGTCCTACTGAAAAACCAGGTCGAGGAAGTATTCACCATTTAGCCATTCGGGTCAATGATGAGAGAGAACTAGCTTACTGGGACAAAAAAATTCGTAACCGAGGGTTTCATTCATCTGGAATTATTGACCGTTACTATTTCAAAAGTTTGTATTTTAGAGAATCGAACGGAATCTTATTTGAAATTGCAACAGACGGACCTGGATTTACGATTGATAGAGATATAGAAGCGCTTGGTCAACACCTGGATTTACCGCCACTTTTAGAAAGCCGCCGTGTCGAAATTGAAGCAAAATTACACCCATTGGAGGAAGCATAGAAATGGAAAAATATCGTATAGATCAATCAAAAGGAATGGAATTCGGTCTATATTCATTAGGTGATCATATTATCAATCCACTTACAGGTAACCGGATTTCAGCACAGCAGCGAATTCATGAACTAATAGAAGCAAGTAAATTGGCAGAACAGGCAGGTATTGATGTATTTGGTGTTGGTGAAAGCCACCAAACTTATTTTACATCTCAAGGACACACTGTAATTTTAGGAGCAATCGCACAAGCAACCGAAAAAATAAAGATTACCAGTTCAGCAACTGTCCTAAGCGTTTTAGATCCTGTACGTGTGTTTGAAGACTTTGCAACAATTGACTTAATTTCAAATGGGCGCGCTGAAATTGTCGCTGGCCGCGGCTCACGTGTTGGAGCTTATCATTTACTTGGCGTTGATTTACAAGACTATGAAGAAATTTTTGAGGAGAAGCTAGACCTTCTAAAACAAATTAATGAGCAAGAACGTGTAACATGGCAAGGCGAATTTCGTGCTCCGCTCCAAAATGCGGAAATTTTGCCACAACCAAAAAATGGCTCACTTCCCATTTGGCGGGCTGTTGGAGGACCGCCAGCAAGTGCAATAAAAGCAGGAGTTATGGGAATTCCTATGATGCTTACCACGTTAGGAGGACCGGCAATGAATTTTAAACTCTCTGTTGATGCTTACCGTGAGTCAGCACAGAATAAAGGATTTGATCCGGACACATTGCCAATTGCAACAACAAGTTTATTTTATGTAGCCAATACAACAAAGAAAGCATTACAGGAAATGTACCCCCATATTAATGTGGGTTTTCAAGCAGTTCGTGGAGCAGGATATCCAAAACAACAATTTGCACAGGCAACAGATTACCGAGATGCACTTATGGTTGGTAGCAAAGAACTAATTATTGAAAAACTTTTATACCAATATGAATTATATGGTATGCAACGTTTTATGGCACAAATCGATTTTGGTGGGGTACCATTCGGTAAAATTATGAAGAACATTGAGATGATTGGGAATGATATTATTCCGGCAATCAAAAAATATACAAAAAAATGAGGGAGTACAATGAAAGTTGTAGCAATATCTGGATCAACAATAGGTTCTAAAACAAAAACAGCTATGTTGAAAGTGATAGCGATATTTAAACAAAAATATCCACAACATGAAGTAAACTTGCTAGATTTAGCTGAATATAAAATAGAGTTCAGCGATGGACGGAATTATTTTGATTACGAGGGGGACACCAAGTATGTAACTGAAACCATTATGGCAGCTGATGCCCTCATTATTGGTACACCTGTATTTCAAGCATCCATTCCAGCTACACTTAAAAATATTTTTGATTTGCTGCCAGTTCATGCATTCCGAGATAAGGTTGCAAGTATAGTTGTCACTGCTGGAACCTCTAAGCATTATTTAATGGTTGAGCAACAATTAAAACCCATTTTAGCCTATATGAAAGCACATATTGTTCCCACTTACGTTTTTATAGAAGAAAAAGATTTTTTGCGTAAAGAAATTATCAATGATGATATTATCTTCCGCATAGAACGTCTTGTAGAGGATATCGTGTTATCAGTTGAAGCTTTTGAAGCAATTCATGCCATAAAAGACGCTAAATATGATTTTTAGTAAAGGAGTAAAAAAATGGATTTTCAAAAATTAATAGAATTTCGTCATTCTGCAAATAACTTTTTACCAAATATAACAATTACTGAAGAAGATTTAATACCCATTTTTAATGATGTTAAGCTGGCACCTTCTGCTTACAACTTACAACATACGGAATATGTTGTTATTACAAATCCTGAATTAAAAGAACAAATAAAGGAAGCAGCCTATGGGCAATATAAAGTTCATACTGCATCAGCAGTTATTATTGTAACAGCTGATCGTTATGCTTATAAACAAACGGAAAGATTACATCAAGGAATGGTTGCTCTTGGCATGTTGACTGAATTTGAGTTGAATAAGATGATTGAAGAAAACCATTCTTTTTATGAAGGAAGAGGCGAACCATTTATGAAAGAAGAAGCAATTCGCAATGCTTCACTTTCATCTATGTTTTTCATGCTCGCAGCTAAAAATCGCGGCTGGGATACATGCCCCATGATTGGCTTTGATGCTGAGAAAGTTCGTCAGCTTTTGGAAATTCCGCACACACATGAAATTGTATTAATGATGACAATTGGAAAAGAAAAGGAAAGCTCCAGAAGATTGCGCGGATACCGTAAACCAGTAAATGAATTTGTGAAATTTTTAAATTAATTTTTGCTTAAATATGAAGATCTAACCTGCCACTATATTAAAGTACACCGAAAAAACATGGGTAAATATAAAAAATTTTTAAACTGTCAACCTATAAAAATATTAATTGAACTATAATTATTAGAAGGGACTAATATGAATGATTATTTTATCAATAGTTTTACAAATAATACTGGGATTAGGATTTTTAATGTTTGGGATTCAAAAATTAATCTCAGAAAATATGAAGAAAGGATTTAATTATTTTGGGTATAGTAATAGCTTCCGTATATTTACTGGAATTTTTGAAATAGCGTCAGCCATTACTATTAGTATTGGAATCTGGATCAAGCCATTAGCGATAATAGGGAGTTTGATGATTATCGTTACAATGATAGGCGCAATATTTACACATATTAAAATGAAAGATCCCTTTAACAAAATGTCAATACCACTCGTTTTATTAGTACTTGGATCAATGGTAACCATAATAAATTTACTATAAAACCAAATGGATGAAATAAGTTTTATGCAACTGTTTATGAAGCTTTAAGTCAGGTTTTACAAATGATCAAAAATGATAAATTATACAAAACACCGCTATCCCATCGTGTACGGAAAGTGGTGTTTTGTTTATAAAATTTTATCCCAATACTGAATGTGGTAGTTTCTTTTATGCCGCTAAGATGTTATAACCAAAAATATGTCCCCTTCCCTTTTAGACTTTGAAATAAACTCTGTTCAGAAATATTCATATCTTGATTATTGAGCTGTAAGAACAAAAGTTAGAAGTGCCCAGGTAGCGGCGTACAGACCAGAGAACTTCTACAAAATAAAGAGAAACCTATTCAAGGGTTGTTTTTCTCCTTGAAAAACCGGGATGTTTCGCTGTCGTCGTTCTTGCGTTGATGCTTTTCAAGAGGTCCTCTTTCTCCTTTAAAAGGAAAGCACTTTTCTACGTATCTTAAACATATTTCTTTAGCATTTGACTACGTAGTTCCTACTGTTTATTAAATGGTACTTCGATACCTTCATCAATAAAAATTCCGTTTGCCATATTAATATAACTCATTGTATTTCGTATCCAATAGAGATTAGGCTTCACTTTAAATAAGTGAGTATTGTGTTGATCATCAAAAGATATAATATGGAAGTTTATATCTCGTTTAATCGTAAAACGCGTTTGGTATTCATCAGAAAGTTGATAAATTCCCTCTATATGATCACTATTGTTTGCTAACGTAATACGGGGATGTTTTGGAGCATTAGGTTCTTTACTGTCTTGAGATTGCTTTAAGAACGCTAATATTTGTTGCTCATAAAAAGGGCTTATTTCTTCATTCGTTAAGAGAATAGTCATTGTTTCATTTGTTAAAGAACATAAACAATGTGAAGAATAACCAGGCCATCCACCCGAATGGCCAAACGAATTCTCTTGAATTATAAAGCCATAGCCATATTTGTTATTTAAAGGAGTAGGAGTTAATGCGTGTTTTACAAGTTCAAGCGATACCAATCTACCTTGTATAAACCCTTTTAAAAATTTGGCAATCTCCTTCGCTGTAGAATAAATACCACCATCACCATAAAAGTTATATTCTTTATCAATATCTTTAAAAATAGGATCTTCTGATAAAGGAATGTATTTTTTATGGATATAATCAAATAGTTTACCGATAGCGAGTTGTTCAGGCCTTGGTTTTGTTGTAGTATATGGGAGTTGCAAAGGATTGGCAATCATTTTTTGCAAACAATCCTCATAAGAGTGTTCACTTGTTTGTTCAATAATTTTAGCTAGCAAGACATAGTTTGTATTAGTATAAAGCCAACCACACCCTGGCGGAAAATAAGGTTCTTTATTATATAAGACCCCTTCAATATCTTCTTGAAACGATAAGTTATCTATATACTCTGGAATACCAGATGTATGGGTTAGTAAATGTTCAATGGTCACATTTTGAAAGTTTTTAGTACGAAACCATTTTGTCAGCTTATCTCCAAAACTAATTAAATTTTTTTCTATTAACTGTAGTATCATTACAGAAGTGTACATTTTACTCAAAGAAGCGATGTTAAATAATGTATTTTCTGTAATAGGTACTGAATCATTCATATCTGCAAAGCCTAATGTTAAATGTAAGCTCTCGTTGTTACCCTTCTCTATATAGACAGCACCATTGAATTGTATTTTTTCAAGCGTAGTATGAATGGTTTGAAACATATTTAAGCCCCCTTATTAAATTAGATATCTAACATATTTCATGTAAAAGGATTCACAGGAACTCTTTTAAAGCAATCTTTTTTAGTTTCTTTGTAATTCGTTCCAGTTCATTAAGTTCTGAGAAAGTCAATTTAGAAAATAAACGGTCAGCGACAGCTCGCTCAACATGCTCTTGTTTCTTAAAATACTCCCACCCTTTAGAACCTAATGTGATAAAAATTTCACGACGATTTTCAGGGTTAATCGAACGATGAATGAACTGTTTTTTCTCCATCTTAGCAATAAGCTGACTGACAGCACTAGAACTAATGTTCATTTCTAAAGCAATCTCACCTACATTAATTTTTTTAGCATAATAAACAATATCTAACAGAACAGCTTGTTGCGTAGTAATATTACTAGCTACATATTTTTTATAGTGTTTGTAAATGAGACGATTAATGGCATAATCAGCTTCATTAATTTGTTTCACTTGTTCATAAAGTCCCAACCGGATCACCCTCTGATACATTAGATACCTAACATGTTAGAGGATGATCTAAAAAAAGTCAATATTCTTTGATAATAAATGATAATCACCATAGGTTGTTCCACCATGACGATAGTTCTTTCCTTATCAATACTTCATTTAAAATTAAAGTAAAGATAGATGCTTATTTTGCTTGAACATAATGTTTGATTCAAATAGATACTACAAACCTTCGATAAACGACAAAATGAAAGATCACATTTCGAAAAATAATTGATCACACACGCTATTACTTATATTCAATTGAACTATTTTTTATAAATAAGGTTGATTTTTTCAGTTACCCTTATTCAATTAAAGTACCTGATTATAGACGAATGAAATCAAGATAAAGCTCAAATGTCATTTCCGACTGTATGGGCCATTAACTTTTAAACATGTAGAAGTGCCATATTATTGCAATAAGATTTACTTTATAACTAGGTTAACAGTAATATCTTCTCTTGCTATAAAAACATTTAGATTTCTTGACCTTGTGAGATTTGTACTTCACCTTAGTTTGATCATCCACTAGCCAAAAACCTTCTACTTTTTATAAAAGACAATCCGTTTTTAATAAACGGATTTTAAATTAAGTGCAAAGCTAAAATATATGGTTTATATAAAACCGATAGTAACTCTTATAGTCTACTTATGTTTTGTCTTATGTGGCGATTTTTCTTTATTTTGAACTAAGCAATCCATTTTTTTTTAAACTTTTTTCGATGGAAATAGTATAGAAGGATGTTAGAAAGTTAAAGTTTCATATTTTTACGTCTTCTTGTTTCCCATCTTGAATTGAAATAGTAGAGTTATCTTCAGCACTTTTAGATTCCTTTTGTGCCTTACCATTTTCCGTTTTCTCTGTTCTGTTATTAACATTATCTAAAGTATTGATGCTTACCTCTTTATCCTTCTTAATAGCAATTGATATGTCGTTATTTATTTCACTAGACATCTTTAACATTTTTGCATTTAAACCTTCAGCCTTTCTTTTTAATACGGCAGAGCGTATAGAATCAGTATGTTCCCACCCTTTCGCTTCTCTTCTTAAAGTTATTTGCGCATTTTTCAAACTAGTAAAATGGGTTGTCATATGGCTGGCGTGCAAAATGGCTCTCATCGTAGGGGAAGAAAAGAAAGTTTCCTCTTCAGGCACCGTAATTGAGTTGATTTCACTTTGTTGTTCTTTACTTTTCTGCTTTTCTTTTTTACTTTCTTTATTCACCATACCTAATGCTTTTCGCTGATCCTCAAGCTGAAGACTCCATATTTGTTCTTCTAATTCTTGAATTTGTTTATCAATATCTTCAAGTTGAGAGTGTATAACTCCTGCACTCATTCCTTTATCCAAGGAATTACTTATAAAATTAATACGCTTTTCATCTAAAGCTTGTTTTTGCTTCTGTAAGTGATCGATCATTAAATTGTTCGATTTTGTCATACTATTATTAAAAGCTTGTAACGCATAATTGCTAATCGTAACTGTATCTTTACTTTTTGCATTGTCTTGTACACTTGTTTTTATTAAAGGTCGTGTAATTATATGATTGTGATTAGCAGCTTTAACTACTAGATTTGCTGATAAAAAAGATGTATGCATGTACATAATACCCCCTTCGAATTAATGATATTATTCCTTTTTTATAATATCGGACAAAAATCGATTTAATGTAGAAATTCAAAGGTTTTGTCATTGTCTACTATCATGCTAAATACACAATATTAGATATTATAAACAAATGATATACTGATGCATTATTTCCGCCTCACTTTCCGTTCATTTTATTTTTATCAATAGAATATAAGGTTGGTGTAATTAGAGAGTTTTTAAGCTTAATATTCTAAGGTTCCATTATTACACCACTCTTCTGTTTGTCTGTTATAGTAGGAATCTATCACGTTGAAAGATGGTGAACGTACGATTTTATCAGTCAAAAATCTTACTGTCACCTACAGGAACAAGCACAGTAAAAGATTTAACATTCTCAATCAAACAAGTAAAGGCATTTAGCTTACTAGGAGCAAATGGATCTGGAAATCCACTAGCATCGCAGCCATCTTAGGTGTTAAGTGCGTCAAAAACTTTTTATGTAAAAGAATAAATAAAAAAGAAAGACCTTTTCTTGTGAAATTAAATCACTATAACACAACTTATAGAAAAAGAAGTCTTCCATACAACAGATATTTTTAAAGATCTACTCAAAAATTTAAAATTTACCTACATTTTTCACTTTGCGAAGGCGATCCAATAGGATAAATATTTTGTTATTCATCTCTTTCATAAAGGTGTTACTAGAAACGATTTCGAATATGACCTAAATAACAGTTTTTCAGAACAAGGAACCTATTTGATTTTAATATGGAAAAGTGAAATTCTATTTCTGAATCACATCTTCATTTTCAAGAAAATTTCTATCAAAGCATTCTAACTCAAAGTTGTATTCGAGCATTTTATACTTTGAGTGCGGAAACCATCCGTAGTCAAATATTTTTCTAATCCCATGAATCGAACCTTGAGACTTCATCACTGCATATTCGTTACTTTTCATCCATTAGAAATTAGAGAAACTTCATTAACTTCCACACCAGTAAAATAAACAAATCGATCACCTTGATAATACCCCTTCGGAAAAAAATTATTCCAAACGCCGTCTCTGAGTCGACTTTTGAAAGCATCTATTTTATTCTCTCATTTAATCTCTCCCATAGTTTTCCTCAAGAGCTTATAAATACAACAGTTTTTTTACGGCACTAAAAAAATGCTAACCATTGCATAAAAACGTTATGTGAGTTTGCAGATTTATTCTTGCATATATATTTAAACCATTGAAACACATTCCTTGTAATCTTACTTTTTTTATATACTGAATAAAATCCATTGGAAAAACATTTCGAAACCAATATTTATAAGTCGGCCCATCTTTTTAGTCTGGTTTTAGACAAGAAACTACATGATGTTAGTATGATTTATAAAACAATTACATATGTATTTATATAGTTTTAAGTATTTTGCTCCCGAGAGGTATTTTATTCCAATTGAAACTATAGGTTTATATAGAGACACTAATTTAATAATTTTATGATAAGTATTTCCTGACTTGCTAAATACCCGGTAGAAATGATCCTGCGTTCCTTACTTAAAGATGAATTAGTTATCCGTACTTTTGAGTATCAATCCGTATATAACCATAGTTAAATACCATATCCTCAGAGTCCAGTACGCTTAATGATGAATCTATGCAAAGTTATTCGAACATCAGGGGGATTTATTTAGAGAAAACACGTTTAGTTTAATATTGATTTTGCCAGGGAAAGAGAGAAAGAAATAGCTAGTAAAACGAAAACTTTAAAGGGGGTGATGGCCAAGCAGCAACTAAAAAACTTTAAATCAGACCGTAAAACAAAAGAATGGACCTATAATATTAGAGGTGAGTAATGGTATCGATCATGTAAAACTAGTTTTATTAGAGTAAATCGTTTTCCTTTATTAAGGGGTATATCACTATATCC
The DNA here is from genome assembly GCF_053667775.1 of Cerasibacillus sp. JNUCC 74. The sequence goes on from NZ_CM132207.1 coordinate 2,549,853, forward strand.
CTAGTTAACCGATTAATAATTCAAAGCTTTGTTTTGCTCTGAGAGAATAATTTTAGAAAATCAGGAGGAATAGTTAATGACAAATAAAAAAAATAACGTATTTATTGACCCAAGTGATGCTGCTCTTTTATTCATTGACCACCAGAGTGGTTTGTTCCAAACAGTTAACGATATGGATGTGTCTACTCTGCGTAGAAATGTAATTGCTTTAGCAAAATTAGCAAAGTTAACCGAGTTACCCACTATTACTACCGACTCTGTACCTCAAGGTCCTAATGGCCCTTTAATTCCTGAAGTCGAAGAAATTCTACCAGATTTGGTATATGTATCACGTGACGGGGAAATTAATGCTTGGGACAATCCTGATTTTGTAAAAGCAGTAGAAGCAACTGGTAAACAAACCTTAATAATTGCAGGTACTCTTACAAGTGTTTGTATGGCATTACCGACTTTATCTGCACTTGCTGAAGGTTACAAAGTATACACTGTTGTCGATGCATCAGGTAACTGGAGTAAGATGGCCACAGATATTACACTTGCTCGTATTGTACAAGCCGGAGCTATTCCAATTGACACATTAGCTGTAATATCTGAAATTCAAAAAACATGGAATCGTCCAGATACAATGGAGTTTGCCAGTATCTATTCAGAGATCATGCCAAATTATGGCCTACTCATGGAAAGTTACCAAAGAGCTTACAACGAAGGTCAAGCATCTGATGATAGCAAAAAAGAGAACCCTTTAAATCCCGAGGTGTAGACAATAACAAAAGTATTTTACACGTGATGGACCTACGCATGCCGAGCGAAAGTAAGATGGGGCTTGTCCCAATTCCTTAAAAGCCTTGCACAGTGCTAAGGAGATGGACGTATGGAAAAGGACTTTTAATTTTAAATAAAAAATTCTAATGAAAGCTTACTGTCGATAGATCATAGAGGATTGAATAAAAGAGGAGCTATGAATGTCTTAGCCTTAGCACGTTCATTTTTTCAGGAAAGAAAAGGGGCTTCGAGAACGGGTACTACAAGTTAATTGCAACAACAATGCACCAAAATTGCTGATTATGCATTAATCAGCATCTAAAACAAAGTGTGTCTATCTAAACTAGGAGCCCTATTAATTTTGTAGACGGGTACAACGTATCGTCAGAAAATATCATTCGCTCCATCTTTAAGAAGGTTAAATGGTTGTTATTATAAAAAACTAGTAGCACAAGCAAAAAGTTAACTGCTAAGTATCCAAAGTATTACTCCAATTCAAAATCCAGATTGTTTAATAATCTAGTTGCCGCAAATATAAAATTATTTCATCTTTATTTTTTTTCTTCAGTTTATATTGTCGTAATTTACTTTCTATGGTCTTTATTTCGTCGGGCTTATTACTAAATTTATTGGCTATTTGATAAAACAGCTCTGCTAAAGTGTTGGCAGTACCGGCTGAACCTAATTCAAAGCCTAAAGTTTCTTTTTCAGAAAGTGTGGAATCTGCTAATTTTATGACTTCATTTTTATAATCCCCTTTAATCAATATATAGGGTTCCTTATTTTTTAAAGCTATTAGCAGATCATTCTTATTAGTAGCTTCAAACACAGAATCACTTCCCCTTATATCTTTTTCATCGTTAACGGCTTTCTCTAAAATTGTAAACGTATATTCTTAGTAATCTATGACTAACTCTAAAGATTTATTTATATGTTTAGTAATATTGCTACATACAGTTTAGTATCCTATTGCATAACAGTCAAATATGTCTGATAATTATGGGCTCATAATTTATACTCCTCTTCATATTTAGCAACGTTAGAATTATAACAAATTCACCTCTTCAGACAATATTAATCTAAAGAGGTGATCTTCTTTTACAGCAAAGAGCTTTTCAAATATAATTTAAAATCCAAAAAGTTCCAATTTACATAACATTGGATACAACGATCCAATCCTTTTGTGTTTTCTGTACCTTGAAATAACCACTAAAACATTACAGAAGTTTATTCTCCATTCTTTTGAAGATAAATTCTTTTAAGCTTGTATAAAATAAAGTTACGATCATCATTATCACCATCCATAAAGCTATACTTGCTCCTGAAGGAGTTCCAAATTTATATGAACTAATTAAGCCTAAATAAGTACATATAATAGAAATAATACTTGCTATTACAAAAATTAATTGAAATCGTACGGTTAACTTACTCGCAATGGCAGCCGGTAAAATAATAACTGCTGAAACAAGAAGCATCCCAATCATCGGTATTGTCATAGATATAAACAGCCCAACTACCGCACTAAAAGAGAAGGAAAAAAGTTTTACAGGAATACCAACAACTCGAGCAGCATCTTCATGTATAATCATGGTATAAAGAGCACGTTTTGTAACTAAAAAGTAAAAAAGCAATCCTATTACTAAAATAATAAAATAAAGAATTTGGTGAGACGTTACAGTAACAATAGACCCAAATAAATATTGGTTCATGGTTTTCGTACCATTGGGACTTAGTGTCATTAAACAAAGCGCTAAAGATAAGCCAGCAGCCATCATGATAGCAATTGAAACATCTGAATAACTTTTAAAACGATATCGTAGCATTTCAATTATTAGGCTTCCTAGTATAACTACAATTACACTCATCCATTCCGGTTTATTTCCTAATAATAAACCCGTAGCTATACCCGCTAAAGCTATATGGCTTAAGGTGTCTGCGATAAGAGATTGCCTTCTCATAATAAGGAACACACCAATTGTTGGGGCAATAAGAGCAATTAACGTGCCAGCTAATAAAGCTCTTTGCATAAATATTAGTTCAAACACATTCTCGCCTTCTTTCCAGTAGAATAGTTTGATCTACATAGTTTTTTAATTCTTCCCATTGATGAGAGATAATAATAACGGTAACCGTAGGACATAAACTTTTTAAAAGCAGATAAAAACTTTTTCTAGTATCATGATCCATTCCAATAGTTGGTTCATCTAACAACAATATCGTTGGGTTAGACATTAAAGCCCTTGCTACGCAGGCTTTTTGTTTCTGTCCTCCTGATAATTTACCAATAGGATATGATTTAAATTCTTTTAATCCAAAATGATGAAGTAAGTTTATGGTTTTCTGACGGTCACTTTTCGATATTTTGTTATACCATTTTTTTACAGTCCAAACACCAGAAAGCACAAATTCAAAAACCGTACTTGGAAAGTCCTCTTCAATGGAAGAAATTTCTTGAGGTATATAGGCTAAACGTGCATTTCTAGTCATCACTCTCTGACCCCTCCACGGTTTTAAAATACCTAATAATAGCTTCATTGATGTTGTTTTAGCTGCACCATTTTCTCCTACTATAGCTACAAATTGCCCTAATTGGATTGAAAAAGAAAGATTTTTTATTACAACATTTTTGTTATACCCAAAAGTAACATTGTCAAGACCAATAACATTCTTCATTTTTATAAAAACCCCTATCTCTTCTGCTTAAGGCACATTACGTATTTATTTCAGAGATTCTACTTCAAAGCCTTTGCTAATACTTGCAGATTTTTTTCCATGATACTAATATAAGTTTCACCATTCTGTATCTCTTCATCACTTAAGCCTTCTAAAGTACTTAATACTGCCGTTTTAGCTTGCAGTTCATTGGCTAATGTTTCCGCTACTTTGGAGGAAGCATTTTCTTCAAAGAAAATCGTTTTAATATTATGTTTTTTCGCAAACTCTTTTAACTCTTTCAATTGTTTTGCACCTGGTTCATTATCTGGAGATAATCCAGCAATAGGAATTTGCTTTAAACCATATGAATCAGCTAAGTATCCAAAAGCTGCGTGTTGTGTAATAATTTCTTTATTTTTCACACTCTTTAGGACCAACTCATATTGTTCATCTAATTTTTTCAGTTTTTTTAAATATTGTTTCGTGTTTTGCTCATATGTTTTTCTATTCGCCGGATCAATTCTAATAATTTTTTTAGAAATATTTTCTACTTCTAACATTGCCATTTTAGGACTTAACCATAAATGTGGATCAAACTCGTGAGAATGCTCTTCTTCATGGGAATGCCCTTCACCATGTGAATGTTCTTCTTCATGGGAATGCCCTTCTTCATGAGAGTGTCCTTCAGTTAAAAATGGCAATAGTTCAATTCCTTCAGAAGCATTGATCAATTCTAGTTCTTCGGTATTTACTGCTTGTTGAACTTCGTCAATCCATGTTTCCATATTTTCATTGTTATATACTAATCCGTCTGCTTGCTGAATGTTGGCTAAGTCCTTTGCCGTAGGCTCAAAATCGTGCGGTTCAACTGTTGTAGGAATCAACATGGAGATATTTGTTTTGTCCCCTACAATTTCTTTTGTAAACTCATACATAGGATAAAAAGTTGTTACAATGTTTAGCTTATTTTCTTGGTCTTGACTCTTATTTTGCGATTCATTTGAACCAGAATGACATCCCGCTAAAATTATAGATATCGTAAATAATACGGCAGTAATTATTTTTTTTCTCATTCTATTCTCCCCTTTAAAATTTGATTATTTTTTATTAACTCTTGTCTAGTTAGGCTTCTGTAATTCGTCATTACATAACCTCAAAATAGGCTCGTTTAATAAATTCTTCATTCAAAAACTGTTTTAGTTATTTCCTTTTTAATCCTACTTTGATCATTTTTAAAATGATGAACCAAGCCATAGAAAAATATATATATTTTGATTTTGTTCAATTAGTAGTTTAACTTTTTAAAAGTATTGATTGAATATACACAATGATCTTAATTAAATCCTTTATTCGTTTATCAAAACATGTTCCCCTACTTATCTGCTCTCTATAATCCCGAACTCTTCTTCATTTTCCATTTATAAATAGTAATTGTTACGATTTAAAAGTGTAAAAAAATTCCTGTTATAATGTTGTTGCTAATACAATCTTGCACTTTCATTGAAATCTGATATAATCCATGCATAAATTTTCACATGCGAAGTAAATTTCATCAAATATATTCTGTTTCCATAATATTAATTGTAATTACATCAATCATAGATCCCCTCCTTCAAAATCGTAATCATTACGTTTTAAAAGATTATACTAACGATTATAGTTTGTCAAGTTGTTTCTAAAGGAAATTTATTTTATCTTACTGGCTCAGTAGCTTGCTTGTGTTCTCAAACTATGAGGGCTTTATTTTCATATGCTTCTTAGATGCTTACTATTATGTTGCATTATACGAGGGAAGTATATAATATAATTTGGAATGCCATTCTCTTTTGATGAGTAACTTCATAAAAAAATGGTTTCTAAATCAGTTGTATATTTGACTTGTTGAAGTCTTTATTCGAATAAAAATCACTACGCATTCCGTTGGGACATACAGGATGGAGAGCTTTTGACGAGACATAGGAAGATGATTGAAGTTGCTAATCACTCAAGCTAGAGAGAGAAACAAAGATATTCCACCATGCAGAAAAGAAAAAGATTATCCAACATTAAAATATACTGGATAATCTTCTTCCTAATTAGTATTGCTTTTTCTTTATTATAGTTACTGCTAAAATATAACTAACACCTAACCATATTATTATAAATACTGGAAGCATAAATAATAATTGGTTTAATTTCTCTCCTGTAAATATAATACCTGAATTAGTTAGTTTTTTTACAACAAAAGCGATAACGGCTCCAGGAATAACATAGCTTAGAATTAAAAACATCCTTGCTTTTTCTGCCCCAAACTTTAGTAACATTACAATTGAGTTAGTCCCAAAAAATAACGCTACTGAAATACTCACTATTATAATTCTGCCAAGTTCTTTTACGCCCATTGTTTTAAACATATCAAATTGGTTGAACATAAGTGCTACTAAACATCCTAAAATAATTGAAAGTATTATCCCAATCATTGTAAAGATAAACAGTGTAATAAATTTTCCCTTTACGATATCTTTGCGCTCAATCGGAAAGGGAATGGCAAATTGCTCCCATTTACAGCTATGGTCAATGGCAAATGAAGTGGTTCACCATACTACATATTACTGAACCAGCAATAATATAACCAATGAGACTTTGAGTCGGTACAATAGCTACTGCGAGAATTAACATCATCATCAATAATCCTCGACCATTATTTAGAACATTATACAAATCTTTAATGACTAGTCCTTTCTTGTCGTCTCTCTCCTTTTAAATAAATCGCCATCATATCATCAATGGAATTCCCATCTATGGTTAACTCTGGATATGCCTCTTTCATATCAGGCGCATTAATGATCACGACTTCATACATAGAATTTGATTTTTGATAAGCAAATACGACGTTTTCCGGAATGAGTTGAAACTGCTTTTCTGAACAACGCACAATACCATAGTGATACAACAATTCGTCTTTATTTAATTGCAAAATAATTTTTCCATTATGAATCATAACAATATAATCTGCAATTCGAAGTTTTAGGAGAAACAGAAGATTATGAGCGAAAATTATTTACTTTAAGATGCTAATTACTTTCTCAGTCGCTTTTGCGATAAGTTCATCGTTTGCTTCGGCATCTTCTTCATCTTGGCTGGAAAAAACAGCGAGAATAATAGGGTCTTCGTTAGGTGGCCAAATGATACCTATGTCATTACGGGTTCCATAAGACGCTGACCCTGATTTATCGCCAACTTCCCATCCTTTAGGGACTCCTGCCCGGATTAAATTATCTCCTGTTGTATTTCGCTTTAGCCAATCCACCAACAAATCCTGTTTCTCTTTTGTCAGAGCATCTCCAATAGTGAAAGAAAGCAGGCTGGTCGCAAGTGCTCTAGGAGTACTCGTATCTCGTGTTTCCCCTGGCTTTACCTGATTTAAATATGGTTCAATTCTTTCTGGGTTAGTCACATCGTCCCCCATGTCACGCAGTGCTTTCTTAAATCCTTCTGGCCCACCTATCTGTTCTAATATGTGGTTAGCTGCGGCGTTATCGCTATATCGAATCGAAGCATCACTAATTTCCCTCCACGTCATCTGTTCACCTACATGTTTTTCAGTAATTGGGTTATAATTTACAAGATCATCTTCTTCGATCAGAATACCTTCCTCCAGCTTATTTATATCATTCTGCTGCAACAAAACCCCTACTGAAAGCACTTTATGCGTGGAAGCATAAGCAAACCGATCTTCTGCTCGATAAGATACAATTTGATTAGTACCAGTATCCAGTGCGTAAATACCGAGTTTCGCATCGTATTCTTCCTCTAGCATACGGAATATTTTTTTTTCATTTGACGCTTTCCTTACTTCCTTTGATTCATCACTACTTACTTTCATCTCTTTGTCTACACAACCAACAAGAGCTACAAAGATAAAGAGTAAAGCAATAACTTTCCGTTTACGTAGCATATTTATCAAACCCTTTCCCTTTTCATTTTTTTGCTAAGCTATACATATAAATCAAAAAGCAATTAGTCTTTTTACTGAAAATCACCTCTTTGCAGTACATTATTATCATGTAAAGATATAGAATGAACCTTCAATCAGTAAGGCTTTTCCTTCATTCCTAACATCAAAGGCTGTAATCGCAACGTCCTTGAAAAAACTATTTTTTCTGTGTGCGATGCCTAGTCATGGGGTCTTTCTTGTCTCTGAAAAAAGAAAATCTATTTTTCGTGTACAGTGTGATGCTGTCGAAGCTTTTCTGATTCTATGAAAATCGGTTTTTAGGTACCCTGATCCGTCACTAAACTTCTTCGTATTAACTTGTGAGGCAAGAGTATTATAGTCACTTTAGATGTGGGATCAAATTTGATTACATTTGTAGTCTAATATTACATATGTAGTCCTGATTGTCAATTAAAATAAAAAACACACAATGCAAAAATGCTTTACTGATTTCCAAATCAAGGTAACATGATCCTTAAGGAGTGGAGTGGGATGAGAGTGAGGGTCGGATACAAAGTGCTATTAAATACATAATGTTTACGTCTTACTCTGTATCCGGTATTCGAAAATCTTATATATGAATGAGACGGACACACAACACCATCATATTATTAATCAACTATCAGTTCTTTTTTGTCTTAGATACAGTGGGAACATATTGAATGAAACAATTAAACGAAATGTTGAACAATAACAACAAAAAGAGTGAATGCTATGTCTTAAGCGATACTGTTAAAGTCAAATTGCCTTAAACAAAAAAACAGGCTTCTATTTTGCAGGAGATGAACCAATCGTATTTTTCTGTCATCAACTACTTGCGTCTGAAAGGCTTGCTGCAAAGAAAAGCAAAAAAATCAAGTAAGGATATTTTTGCTTCTTTGCTCATTGCTGTTAAAAACCAGGCTTTCAAGGATATTAAAAAGTATGTTTAAAAAAGAAAAGTAAAGTACATAACTTTGTTCCTGTCTTGAAAAAAATGGTTTGTATATGGGATAACGAAAAACTTTTGACTTTCCGTACATCTCAATGCTAATTATGGTTGATAAAAAATGAAGAAAACAACCATTCGTGTTTGATAAGGATAATCGTAACTTTGATTTGCTGAAACACAAATTAGGCACACTCCGGTATTTAACATAAAGCATTTTCCCTAATGACTTTTCATCTCACCGTAATTTACATTGCAAACAGCTGTATCATCTTCCTAATCAATCTTCAACGTCTTTATAAAATTAATAAATGTCTTGTTCTGCAAATAGATTTTTTTACTCTTCTATCTTTACCGTTCGTGACTTAGACCCTAGAAATTATGCCTATACTGGGTAAACCCATAAAGAGGCTGAGCCAAAAGTATTTTCGTCAAAGAAAAATCCGAACAATGATTCAAAAGTCTTCAGTTAGAATTCGAATTAGTTTGGATTTCTCTTTTTATAAGCTTCCTTATTCAGATAAACATTTGCATTTAGAGTTGATCTTTTTAATTATGTCGGGTCTCACTAAAATAACATTTTCTTTTTCTTCTCTTATGCCCAATTAAGCACCACACCAAGTGCGTTCATTCGACACAACTCGGTAAGTGACAGATACTGGCTACATTCCGTGCTACTCCTTCGAGGAATTCTACACCGTTCATGATAGCTTCTTCGAGTTGGCATGGTCCAGGAGTGATGCTGAACGCCGCATCAATACCGTGCTCAAAAACTGCTTCGTAACCCTTTCCTAGTGTACCGCAAAGGGCAATCACTTTTGGTACACCGTTTTGTTTTGCAGCTTTTGCTACTCCAATTGGTGTTTTTCCATAGATCGTTTGTCCATCCATCCTTCCTTCCCCAGTTATTACTAGATCAGCATTTTTCACACGATCAAAAAAGTTTGTTTCTCTTAACACAATATCAATTCCCCGTGTTAATTTAGCATCAAGTACCGCTAATAACCCCGCACCAAGACCCCCTGCAGCACCTGCACCAGGAATATCCTTCACATCCTTTCCGGTAGTTTTAGAAATTACTTCATGAAAATTTCGTAATGCATCATCTAATTGAACAATGATTTCCTCCGTTGCACCTTTTTGTGGTCCGTAAATGGCACTTGCCCCATTAGGCCCAAGGAGCGGATTATCGACATCGCACGCAACCTCCACCTCTACAGTCTTTAAGCGCGGATCTAAATTTGAAAGTTCAATTTCAGTTAGATCGATTAATGCTCCACCACCTCGAGCTAGTGTCTTATTTCCGCTACCATAAATGATGCCACCAAGAGCCTCAATCATTCCTGCACCGCCATCATTTGTTGCACTACCACCAATTCCTAGTATAATTTTAGATACGCCTTTATCCAAGGCTGCCTTCATTAATTCCCCTGTACCAAATGTTGTTGTTTTTAATGGATTACGCTTTTCTTTCGGGACAAGATGAAGACCAGATGCTTCAGCCATTTCGATGATAGCTGTTGATCCATCACCAGAAATCGCATACGTTGCTGTTACCATTTTGCCTAACGGTCCAGTTACCTCTTTTTCGTAGAGCGTTCCCTCTAATCCATCTGCTAAAGATTGGGTTGTTCCCTCACCACCGTCCGCCATCGGTATTAAATCAATTTCAATAGAATCTTGGTAAACAGAGCGAAATCCACGTTCAATAGCCTTCGCTGCTTGTTTTGCTGTCATGCTTTCTTTAAATGAATCCGGAGCTATTACAATTTTTGTTTTTGCGTTCATAATCTCTCTTCCTTTCTGTCCTTGCTGAAACAAGCATACTTACAACAACCAATCTAACTGTCTATAAAAACCACTGGAAGACACCGTAAATCAACGTTGAAACCACCGCCATCGTTATACCAACTAATGATTCATATGGGATTAGTTTCAAACGTTCTTCAATTTGCATTCCAACACTTCCTGCAGTTGCGTGAAAGAAACTACCATGTGGCATATGATCAAGCACTGTTGCACCTGCATGGATCATTGCTGCCCCGGCCAAACCTGCTACCCCTGATTCTAGAATCGTATTTCCGAAAACACTACTTGCTACAGCAGAACCTGCTGTTGTAGATGCTGTTGCCGCTGACATGAACACACCTGAGATTGGTGCTAAGGCAAATGCTGGTAAACCTAAGTTTTCCAAAATCCCGACTAAAGCCGTGTCCAGTCTTGAATTAGTAATTATCCCTGCTACTGCCCCTGTTCCAATTAGCAAGATTGCAACCGGTGCCATTTTAGCTAATCCGCTCTTTATATACTCATTCGTGCTACACCATTTCCCCATTGCCACAACGCCTACTAAACCGCCTACCGGTAATGCAATCATTGGATCAACATTTATATTAAATAGCGGTCGTAACACAAGTAACAAAATGGCTACAATTGGAGCTAGTGCAGCTGTATATATAGAAGGTAAAGATTCAACTGTAGATTGCTCGATTTCACTCACCTGAATAGCAGTACCTTTAGTAGAGACTCTTTTTGCTATTAGATAGGTTACAGTAAGTCCAAAAATTGCCGGAATAATCCCCGCTGCCATTACGGAAGTTAAAGATACATCAAATGCGTCAGAAACTGCAATCGTGTTCGGGTTTGGGGACATGATATTTCCAGCTTTACCTCCACCGATCATGGCAATTAGAATTGCAAACCTTGAAAGTTTTGCTTCTAATGCTATAACAAGTGCAATCGGTGCCACGGTAATAACTGCCACATCCACAAACACACCCACTGCTGTCAAGAGCATGGTTGCAATTGCCAAAGCAAGCAATGCTTTTGTCTGACCAAATTTATAAACAATTGTCTGTGCTAACTTAGATGCTGCACCTGACTCAATAAGCACTCCCGCTAATACACCAGCAGCTAAAATTCTCAGTACGGCTGGCATAATACCTTGAGCCCCATCAATCATTAGACTAACTGTTTCTACTAAGTTCGCACCACCTACAAGACCACCTACAATTCCACCAGCAACTAGTCCATAAACAGGTGGTACTTTTTTTAAAATCATGACAATTGCTACCAATAATCCAATAATTGCTCCCAATGCACTTACTTCAATATCCATTATATTTCCTCCTCGTTGATAGAATGCAGTAGTACGTTTAATACATCTATATATCTATTGTAAGTGCAAAACATATAGCGGGTCATTGTGCGAATGAACACAAAGAAGACGTTTTCATTTTTGTGTTTTATGCAAATGCACTATCATATCGATAACTGATAAAGAATTTGTCCTATTTTTAGTTCAATAAGGTCTTGTAAATTCTTTGGGTTCTTTCCAGTGATCTCATAAATCTTATCCAACCTATATGCTAATGTATTCCGATGAATAAATAACTTATCTGCAGTTTTAGCCATCTCCCCATTTTCTTTAACGTAAGTAGTAAATGTTACGTCTAATGATTTACCATCACTTGCATCCAATAGTTTTTTATAAATAGCACTAATTTTCCCCGCTTCCTCTCTTGCTTCATTTAAAAAGCGGTAACACAAAATGGATATTCCTAATGTGTGTTGATTCCAAACACCGCCTTCTGGATATAAAGCTTTTGCAGTATCTTTAATGATCTGTGCTGTTTGGAACGATTGTCTCCATCCTAAGAATCCACTTGCAAATGATCCTAATGCTATTGTTAAATTTGAGACCGGAGCATGAGGTAATTTTTTCTCTATCAATTCTTTTAATTTATCATCTGTATCTAAATATGGCATCTGTTGCTTTTTTAAGATAACAAATTGATTCGTGTACAGATGAACCATCTCGTCTCCTTTTGTTACCAAAGTCGTTGCCCATTTTTCTATTTGTTTCACCGGTTGGACATTTGTTGTATGAAAAGGAACGGAAACGAGGATAATTGCAAACGTCTCATTTGTATTTATTTTTAGTGATCGCGCCCTGTCTAATATGTACGATTTTTCTTTATCAGACCCTAATAGCAAATGGGAAATAACATCATCACGCATTCTGGCATTTCGATCTATTTCTCTTGTCAAAAAAGCCTGTTCCAACGTTAGTTCGGCTCCCATTTGCACCAATTTGGAAAAACCTCTGATCTTTTCTGGTTCACCAGTAATACCAATGACACCAACAATATCGTCGTGAAATCGAATTGGTAAGTTAATCCCAGGCTTTGTACCCTCCCACTGGTTCGCTTCACTTGAGTTAATCTCTATTGTTAATTTCTGTTCAATTGCTTTTCGCGCTCCGTTGTGAAGTTGCCCAATACGCCCGATATCTCCCGAAGCAAGAATCGTCCCTGTTCTATCCATCACATTGACATTCAAATCTAGTATAGACATGGTTCGCTTCACGATCTCTGAGGCAAGCTGCTCTGTTAACATAGGAAAGACCTCCTTCTAGATAATTAAAATATCTTTAAAATGCTCTTGTTTCTGTAAGTTTCTAGATTATGATAATTGGCATAATGGGAATAATGGATCTACTGATTTAATCAGATACAATTCCTAACCATCATCCACACTAACGGCCTAACTAGCTGTATTTGGAAAAAAACAAACGTTACCGGTACGTCTCCAAGCAACCCATGACTGCTCATCCCCCATATTTTTGCCAAATTGAGGTATATTTATAAATTATTCTACTTAGATAGCATTCATATCCTTGGAGATCATTTTAAAAATTATTTGCTGAAGAACCTATGATAGGGAATTTACAACAAGCAAATCTAAGGGGTTGTACAAGTTAGCATTCTACCATTAGAAAAAATACAAACCAAGTTAAATAAGATCCCTCCTAATTTTACTTTATTATATATGGATATCGTAATAAAGATAAAAGGAGTATATAAATACAACTCACCGAGTGAAAAATTTAGATAGATAGAGAAGAAAACAGCAATGTTGTAATATTGTTAGATACATAAGGCTTTTGTGAGGCAGCTCACTCCATTTAGAGTTATCAAGACCTAAATTGTAAAAAGTCATTAAAAATAAAAGCGAGACTAATTAGATAAAGTCAAAAGCTATGGGTGACAATTTCAATTTCCTTTTTAATAAAATTTAGGTATATAAACGAGAAACTTGATGATATATTATTTTTAAAATAAATCATCGAGCTTCTTTGTAAGTTTCACCAGTTTGCAGTAAATGGAATATAACCCTTATTAAAGTTTCTTAGCTACATGACTAAGTACTACGTTATAGCGTTTACCCTAAGATAGTTTTTTCTCATCATATACTTTGAGTGTTGAGAAAAAAATGCAATTAATCGTGAAGTATGATACACCCGCCCAGCAGAGATGTTGAATCTTACGCCTATGGGTTCCTCGTAGCGATAGGTTCTTCTGTAAGCTACATGTAAGATAAATGTTGTATCTATAAACTTCATATAAAGCGAAACTTCATCCATATGGGGTTTTTCATCCCTCAGTAACGGTTCAGTGAGCGAGTTGGGACTTAGGGACCGTTATCTCCCTTAGACTTTTTATATTGCCTTCCACTTTACAGCAGCTAATATCCAAAACAAAAAAAGAGCTTTTTAGCTCTATTATATACCCATTAATTGATTTACTTGTTGTAAATTTTTGTCATTCCGACTTGTTCCTGATCAAACTTATTAAAAATATGTAATAATTGTGGTTTGCCTTCTGATGTTAATTTCATTGTAACACCCCGACGATCTTTCCTATCATGTACTTGTTCGATAAGTCCTGCCTTTCTAATTTATCACACACATCGCCGCAGTTGCACAGGCGTTACATTACCAAACTCTGTAATCTTTGTTACCATCCACTAATGTTTAATTGCACCAGTAGAACGTGTTGACTTGGCGACAGTTTTTGCCCTTCAGCAAGCATATCTGCAAACTGTTTGAATTTATGTTGAATCTTTACAATCTCTTCTATTATTGTTTCTATATGTACCATTAAATATTTTAATAATTAAATTATTAAAAGTTACTTTCGAGAAGAGTTCCCCTTACTGAATGAACTAAAATTAATCCAACACGTATTTATGACAAACAAATATGTTATTTTGGATAATTGTTGAGTATATTTTGAATAATCCCCCTAGTAGCAATGCACCTGTTACTAGGATAATGACATATCTCGCAATATCCGTAGAAAGGGCGTGTATAGATCGTGCAGCTATTCTTAGTAATTTTAAAGTATCTTACAATCCAACAGATCGAAACGAAGCGATGAACAGAACGATTTCAAATAAAGTTCGGAAAAGTATCCATGGTATCATCCGAGTCGTGACAAGTAATAAACAGTTATTAAGGTTTTTATAGTTTTCCATCTTCTACATACAAAAATTACCCTGTTTGCAATATTCCAATAATTATTATAGATCTGAACAATTCGCATATATAGTTTTCAAATCACCTCGATCATTATTTGTTTATAAACTTGACAAGATTTATTGTAAGATCATGTTACCTTCATTTCGTAATGATAATACTGTTTTTTAAAGAATAAGTTCCACTTAATACTTCCTCAAAATATGCTAAAAAACAACATTAAAATATTAAAAAATACATTATAACCTATATTTTTTCGCCAAAAATATCAATGAAAATTAAATTAATTAGATTTTATAACAAAATCTTCACAAAAATATCATTGTAATTTCTTCTATTTTCTGTATACTTAAAAGCGAAATATTACCAACTTTATACAATAAGTTAATCATTTTCCAAAGTATATGTTGGTAATTATATGAATAGAAGGGAGAGATCAATTTTGGCGTTTAGAGTTTCACTTTCAAAATCGTTGTTTCTTTTGAGTAGTATTTTTATCGCAATTATTATTATGTTGGCATTTTCAAATGAGGTATCTGCTCATGGCTATGTCGATTCCCCTAAAAGTAGAGCGTTGCTCTGTAAAGAAGGGGGTAATAAAGGTTGTGGAGCAGTGACTTATGAACCACAAAGTGTGGAGGGACTAGGTAATTTCCCAAGTGAAGGGGTGCCTGATGGGAAAATCGCAAGTGCCGGTGGCAAATTTCCTGAACTTGATGAACAATCATCTATTCGTTGGGCAAAAAACCCGATAAAAAGTGGGATGAATACATTTACTTGGACTTTAACCGCCCCTCATGCTACAGAAAAATGGGAATATTATATTACAAAAGAGGGTTGGGATCCTAATCAGCCATTAAAGCGTTCCGATCTAGAATTATTCTGTACAGTGAATGATGGCGGAAAAGTTCCAGGATCTAAAGTAAGTCATAACTGTTCTGTACCAAAACGTACTGGGTATCATGTAATCCTTGCTTATTGGGAAGTCTATGATACTGCTAATGCTTTTTATAGTGTAATTGATGTTGATTTCGGCGGTGGTTCGAATAACCCTACTGAACCCCCAGCTGATTCAGATGAAATTGCTGCTTGGGAACCGACCAAAGTATATGTAAATGGAGATAAAGTTTCTTATAATGGTGCCATTTACCAAGCTAAATGGTGGGTACAAAATGAAAAACCTGATCAATCTCTAGCTTGGAAATTAATAAGCAGAAGTGATTCTGATAATTCCGCTGAGGATAGCCGCATCCTTCCGTGGGATCCGGACAAAATATATCTTTCCGGTGATAAAGTAATCTATAATAACGTTGTTTATCGAGCTAAATGGTGGACGCTAGGTGATACCCCTGATTCCAACATCGTTTGGGAAATTTCAGATTAATACGGTCTGACTATAATCAGCACATTATTTATGAAGGGACTCAGAATAATGTGCTGATTTGTTTATCTAAGTAAAATTTATTAGAGACAGGATTTTTACAAATTCATTTATTCCGTAGAGGCTTATTCACACTGCTAAAATTGTTATTCGAACGAATTAAAAGGCAGAAGAAAACCATTCTGGCTATTGATATAAACCCTCTTTACTTTAGAAAATTAAAATATGTTTGATTTCGTATACAAATAGTAATGATAAATCATTCATCCATAAGAAATTCTAAGTTATCTAGATCTAAGTCCAAACGTTGTAATTGTTTCAGTAAGATTTCTTTTTTTACATTTCCGTTTTCTTGAAATTTTTTTGGATAATATTCTGGATGAGCAACCATTGCTCCATTTTCAATCCATTTTTTTCGATATAATTGAAAAGCAGCATCTAACATCTCTTTAGGTGTTACAATGTAGCCTAAGCCCACTTCATGATCTTCACTAAAACCATATTCAAATCCACAGCAATCGCAAGAATCATATGAGCCTACACCATTTTCATCAAACGCTTCTTCTTCTAACCCATCATGACCACACACGGGGCAAAGGTATTTTTCATTCATTTTTTCATCTCCTTGAGCAATATTGATTGTCAAAATATTATTTGCAGCTTTTTTATTAGGATATTTAGGTTTGAAAAATGTAATAATTTTATCATCTTTAGTTAAAATTAACTATTTACTTGACAGGGGGCTATTTGACACTTACGGAGATTGACTTACAGCTTGACAATAAATATTACACTTAGACAAACTGTCTTTACAATAAACTGTTTGAATAGAATAGCTCCCTTACTGACAAGGGAACTATTCATTATAAAAAATAAAACTTTTCTATTGGTAGATTAAGACGTTTTAGCTGCTTTATAATTATTTCTCGCTTTACCTGTCCGTTATCTTGATATTCTTTAGGGTACTCCTCTGTATTCGCTACAAAAGCGCCTTCTTCAATCCATTGTTTACGATATAACTGAAAAGCAGCTTCCCTCATTTCTTTTGGAATAACAGTATAACCTAAATCCACATCATTATCTTCACTCACTCCAAACTCAAAACCACAACAACTACAATCTACAAAACTGCCATAACCGTGCTCATTATAAGGTGCTTTTTTCTAAACCGTCATACCCACATACTGGACAAATGTATGATTTGCTCATTATATCAAATCCTTCCTATTGATCTTTATAGTATTTAATTCCAAATGTTTGTATAACATCATTCTTATCTATAAATAATATTTCGTTTGTTTTCTTGTTATATTTTATTGTCATTCCATCTCTTTTTCTTTTTTTAGACAATACATTTTTACTCGTTGATCCAGCTAAACTTTGAGCTCTTCGTTTGTAACCATCTTTTGTTAGACCTTTTGGAAATTCCCGTTTATGTTTATTCCATTTAACATTTAAATTAGGAAACTTTAACTTAGATAATGTTTTACCACTAGCTTTCTTCCCATACTTTTTTGTAGCTTTATTCACAGCTTTTTTACCATATTTTTTAATAGCCCATTTAATACCATGCCTAGCTACATGAATTGCTACGACTACTAAAGGATACCATGAAGCTTGAACTTCCGCAGTATTAACATCATACTTCTCGCCAGTATCAAGATCAGTAAGAAATAGCAGTAAAATCATCTCCATTAATACTTGTTATTTCCACATTAAAGTTATAATCAATTATTTCTCCTGTATCTGTTTCTTCAATGGTTGTTAAGACAGTTGAATTTTCCCCTATCCCTAAATTAATTTTACTATCAACTTTCACATCGCTAGTATCTACATTATTGGTGACCACTATTTCATCTTTACTAGAAATATAGCTTTTGGTTTCTACTTTATCTTCCAATTCTTCTGTAAGAGAGTGATCTACTTTCTCATCTACCGTGATTAAATCATTACCTGTATGTTTATTATTATTTTCAAATGATTGCGCTTCTGCAATATGTGGAACTATGTTGCTAAATATTTAAGTAGTCCATACCCATAAGAAGGGTCCTCACTTTTTCCTTCTGGTAAGTCAGCAAACTCTATTAATTTTTGATAATAATCAATTTTATTAATTTTTTTAGCGCTTAATAGTTTGGCAATGACACCTGTGGCATGCGCAGCTGCAAAAGAAGTACCACTTAAACTTTCTTGTTTAGATAACTTTCCAGTCTTTATTGCCTGAATGTTAACACCTGGAGCTACAAAGTCTATTTTTTCCTTTGCTGCATATTTAAAGATTGTCATATTTTGATCTACTGCTAATATTGATAACACGTTTTCATATTTTGCAGGATACTCAGTATATAACCCTAATGTATTACCCGCAGCAGCTACTACAATTATTTTTTCCTTTATGGCTTTTTCTACGGCTTTCCTAAGCCTACTATCATCCTTTTCTATCCCAAAGATATATTAATAATATCTACTTTCTGATCAATGCTCCACTCAATCCCTTTTACAACTTCATCTACTGAAGTGTTTCCATTTTCATCTAACACATTAACATCAAAAATATTAGCTTGGGGATGTATTCCTTTAACAGAATCAGAGTCCCTTTCACTACCAGAAATAATACTAGCTACAGCTGTCCCATGACCAAAAGGGTCTTTGCTATTTTTAGTAGTTTTAAACCTTTTTTTACTTTAACTCTTGCTTTTTTATCATCAACTCCACTATCTACTATAGCAATTTTTACATTGCTGTTTTTTCTGGTGTCTTATTTACTTTGTTACGGGGAATGACTTTACTTATTATTAGAATGATGCCAACAAACAAAATTATAGAAATAATAGTTAAATTCTTTTTATAAACGGTATTCACCTCACTTTCACTATTTTGTAAGGTCTAGTAGACTTCTAAATTATATGTAAATAAAATTTAATTGTAAATTTTTGGATTAGATTTTGGTTTTATAAAAAATTATTACTCGGTTCTTCCTTTTGTAATTTAAAATTTCCTTTACATGTTACTTCTTTTTTTCCATTCGACTGTAACAGCCGATGTTTTCAGTCATTTATAAAAGGAGCTAACTCATAGAAAACTACGAGTACATAAAGAACAAGAACGGAAAAAGGAAATGGGGGAAAATATAAAAAATGTTGTGAGAACGTTAAATAAAATATGAATGTCCATATTGAATCATTATAATTATTGAGAGCTTGTTCAATAAACGATTCATTACTTTTAAACCATGTACACATTCCGATTGAAAATTAATTGATTTACGTCGATTCTCGTCTACACTTTTTTAAGAATATAAGTAGCAATTAGGTTACTCATTTTAAACATTTCCATTGAGATTCCTGTTACTCTTGACAAATGTACGCACCGTTTATTTGCTTCATCATAAGCTATTATTGACTAAATAATTTCCCTTGCAGCTCTATTGACAGCAAGGAGGGGTTACCATTTGAAGGATAACGAGTATAAACCGAAGCAATTACTAACTAAACGGGAAAAAGAAGTATTCGAACTATTAGTACAAGATAAGACAACTAAAGAAATTGCCCAGGAATTATTCATATCAGAAAAAACAGTTCGAAATCATATTTCAAATGCTATGCAGAAGTTAGGAGTTAAGGGGCGTTCACAGGCTGTTGTAGAGCTCCTTCGCATGGGGGAATTAAAGCTCTAAATCAACACGGCTTTCCGCTATGGAAAGCCGTGTTTTCTTGTTTAGGGTTTTATAGAGAAAGGTGTATGAAAAAAGGATAGGGTAAGATGTGTATTTTTGATTGCTTAAGAATGAACAATACTGTTGGTACAATTAAGGTGTTCTTCTAAATGATAATATTCATTCAACAAAACCTCTAACTTTACATTATATTGAGCATCTTTCTGTACATCAAGTCGTCTATTACCTGCTTTGAATGACTACCATTGGCTAATTCTAGTCGACATGTTATTTCAATGTATAAAAAACTCTCGCCACAATGAAGGTTGTATTTCCATCTGTGTATATCAACGTACTCTTTCGCATTGTATTTTTATTGTTATGAGTCTGTTAATGATGCCAGACGATACATTGATGAGATGGTATCTATTTATTTAGAAACGAACCATGCAACAGAAATGCAGGAATTGAACCAACTGTTAGATGAACAAGTGGATATTGCGTTTGTACGGAGAAGATAGCAAACATGAAGCATATAAACAGACGAAATTAAATGATCAAAAAAAGCGTATGGGAAAGAAATGAGGGAACAGGCATAAGAAGAACGTGCTATGCGTTTTTATCATTTTTTAATAAAAATTTAACCCTTCTTGCTTATATCTATTATTTTTTGTTACGATTTTATTGTAAGTAAATAATAGATCTCATACTTAATATTTAACATATCGCCTATTCTAGGATATGTAGCAGACATAATAGCGAAAATTACTTTTTCTTCTGCCAATCTAAATTTAATTGGGTTGACGATTATAGATCGTCAGCCCATGGTTTTAAGATGTTTATTTTTTTATGAATTTTTGCTACAGTATTTGTTATAAGTTATGTTCGATATTACGATTATTTAATTAATCGCGATACTTTATGGGTTATTACATTCAATATCATATTTTTAAGTTAATCAATAAAATTGGTCTACCGTAACAAAAATAAATTGGAAATGATATTAATTATTCTACTTGAATTGTTTATTATTTTGGCAACTATCCTTATAATAGTAAGATAGAAGGTTAGTTAAATGGTGAAGCAAATTATTAATTTTATAACAGTAGTTTTGGTTGTTATAGCAATATACATTCATTATAATTCATCTAATATTCTGTTTATCCCATACTTTTTTGGTTTGATATTTGCTAATCTATTAGCCAAAGCGATCTTTTTAAATGATCAAAATAAAAGTTAAACAGGATGAATTTTAATTCCAAATGATATTACTTTAAAATCTTATTCTTTACGTCTTTCTAGATGTTCTGTTTACATGATGATTTAGGTAATTTACCGTTTCTGTTAAATGAATACCTAACTATATTTTTTCATGTGACAGTTTGTCATATTAATTACTTACAAAAATCCATAAACGGTAGAATATAGTAATAACATAAGTGTTAAAGGTTTTTATCTCCTGAAAAGCTTTGAGTAAGGTACCCCTTAAAGTAGGATGCGTTACAGGATAGAAGAGGACGTTCTAAAAGTGAAAATGAGTTTAACTTCCGAAGAAAAAATGAAGTTAGAAATGCATCGAATCGCAAAGGAGAACGAACGTTTACCTGCAGAGAATGCTTTCTTAAAAAAGTTAGAGGAGATCGAAAGGAGGCGAAAATAAGCCAAATCCGATTTGAGGATAAGTATGTCGCTATTCAAGAGCTTCACCAGGATTAAGCAAAGCATTAATTTACTTTGTGAAATCGCGGGAATTGCACGTTCTGCATACTATAAGTGGCTAAATCGTACTCCTTCATCCAGAGAAATACGGAATAAAGAAATTATCAAAGAGGTGCAAATACTCCATGAAAAAGTGGATGGTATATTTGGTTATCGTCAAATGACCCTTCACATGAATAGAAAGTTCGAAGAGAAACTTAATCATAAAAGAATCTATCGGTTGATGAAAGTGGCTGGATTACGCCTCTGTCATTCGTGTCAAGAAGAAGCGATATAAACGCTCTACACCTCAACATGTGGCAAATAATATATTAAATCGTGAATTCCAAGCCGAAAAACCAAATGAAAAATGGGTAACGGACGTTACAGAATTTAAGTATGACCAATCAAAAAAGGCCTATTTATGTGCGATTCGTGATCTTTATGACGGATCCATTATAAGTTATGTTCTAGGACATTCCACCAATAATCAATTTGTATTTAAGACACTTGATCAAGCCACAGTACTATTGAATGAAGAACAGCCTCTTATCCATAGTGACCGTGGCAACTCTAAAGGGTTCAAACGTAAAATAGATGAGGCAGAAATGACACAAAGCATGTCACGAGTTGGTCGGTGTATTGATAATGGACCAATGGAGCTTTTTTTGGGACACTGAAATGTGAGAAGTATTATTTACATAAATATAAGACATTTGAAAAACTTACTACTGCGATAGATGAGTATATTCATTTTTATAATTATGAAAGGTATCAAAAGCGATTAAACGGCCTTAGCCCTATGGAATATAGAGCTAAAGCCACTTAAATCTTTTTTATTATTTCCACTGCCTACTTGACAGGGGGCAGTTCATTTCTTGTTCAAAGCTTTTTATTTTATTACAGCTGTAAGAGTTGGACAGTAGAGGTAATTTCATCTAAAAACATTTTTAAGAATATTCTGTATATACATGATTTTATAAATAGACTTCTACCAAAACCATTGTTTAAGTCGAATATTTTCATAGTTTTCCTTGTAAACACGATCCATTTCTTTGAGTTAAATTATATTTTCTATAAAGCTTCCATTAAGGCCTGACTTGCTTTTCTGTCAAAATATTGCTTGACTTTGCTTAAAATAACCTGATGTTGTTGTGAAAGTGACATTTTATCCATATCGTACACTAGACTAATATTCATAAGTCGTGTGCTTGGTTGTCGCCAAGATAAGCCATGCACCGCAAAGAAAAAACCGCGGGCTACTCGCCCCCCTATCCAACATGCTAATGTTGGGTCGCCCAGCATCCGGCGGTTCGAAACCCAGGTTTCAAAACTTCCTGTCCTCGCCAGTAGGCAGGAAAAAAAGGATTCTGTTCAATACCAAGAGGGTTCGGGTTCAGCGGTATTTGTCAATTCCTTAATGCTCACTATCGTTCCTCTTACCATTGACAAATGCACACCATCAACCCTTCCTGTTAACAGAGGTTGCCTTTAGGCACTTACTTTATATAAATTTTAGAAAGTATTTGCCATTTAAGTAACTGCCGATAAACTGGGAATATCAAATACTTTTTACAATTTAGGGAGAAGTTATACTATGAATTGAGCATTTATTGTATTCTTTGCTGCATTAGGAGTTGCTGTGCTACTAATTGCTATTACTCGTGTCAATAGCACAATTGGGGGATGAAAGAAAGAATTATATTAAAATGAAAGCACAGTCACTTACATTTATAGGTGTAATTAGTTGGTTGTTAATTGAAATGGCTAGAAATATTTATATAAATACTTGGACAGATGGTCCTTATGGGGGTATTAATCCATTTTCCTCTCTTATAGCCATTTCAGTTATATATTTAATCTCACTACTATTTTTCAAGAAGAAGTATGGTGGTTAAAATGAGAAATCGTATTAAAGAATTTAGAAAATCAGTAAAGTTATCTCACGAAGAAGTAGCTAAACTTTGTAATGTATCAAGACAAACAATAAATGCGATTGAAAACCGGGAATATACGGAGACTCCAGCAGGAGAAAAGGCATCGGTAAGAAAGAAGAATGCATGAAGCCTTAAAATTTCTCGATATTTAAGTACAAAAAATTACTATATTATTAATCCTAAAATTAGCTGTTGTTCCAATGGGAACTATCAGAAAAATTTAGTGACGTATTTAAGAAAAGCTAGCTCCATCAAATTGCATAAGCAATTTGATGGAGAGGTTCACATAGGAAGAAACTCAATTTTATCAATATACAATAGTGATTCGCCATTATCTTGGCGATTAAAAGTAATATCTGTATATTGGTTTGACGATAATTTTATATTCTCTGGAAATTCAACACATACATAGCTTTCAAATAAATCCCTATTTTCGTCGTTTTTGTATGTTGGCCCAAGAAATTTTGATTGTGATGATAACCCAGGAATTACTAAATTTACGTTACAATTACCATTGGAAGCATAAATAATTCGTAATTGATATTCTACTGTATCATTTAGTACTCTGCACTGTATGGTAAAAGAATCTTTTAAATTTATTATATGTCCCCCTGTAAAACCTGGTCCTTGTATCACTTCAGATTTGGTGCCTTTTGAATAGGCTTTTATAGCAGGTATCTGAGTGCATACTTTGTTATTTATCGTATTGTAACGATCGACACTATAATGTGTCCAACCTAATGTAAATACATAGTAATCATAATTTTGATAATTCAAACTCTCTAGATATAATGGAAACTGAGATAGTATGTGACTATAATTCTCTCCATTAGTAATTTCATTATTATTTTCTCTATTTGCAAGCACATAATCTTTTTTGTAATCCTTATCATTTAAGGTTCCAGCATTGTAGAATAAATTGGTATTATTCGTTGTTTTAAGCTCTATGTGTTGTATTAAATTATAAAACTTATATTCTTTTCCTATAACTATCTTTTGAAATCCCCTTGTAACTATTAACTTATAAATAAAATCTTTGTATCTTATTCGTGAAGGTATTAAGCTATCCAAGTCTTTACCTCCATAATAAATAGATTTTCTTGATACATCATTAGTATAAGATATTTGATTATCAATACGGTATAAACGATCTCCTTCATTTCCGTAAGTCCCCTTTTTGGTATAAAAAACCAAATCTGATAACCAAGTAAATAAACCAGGCTTTCGTGTCAATTTAGATTCTATTTTTTCTAAATTTTCGTCCTTTTGTGGTTCTGTATCCTGAAAAAATCCATCTAGAGGTGTGTAAATTTCCCTAGTAAGTTCTGAATCTACCCCTTTAGGATATTTTTTTAAATCATAAAAAGGATATAAGGTAATAAGGTCTAACACATTAAGAGTCATTTCGAAACGATAATTATTATATATATCCCACGTAATATCTTTAGAACTTTTAAGTTCATTTAAACCTTCATAGTAAGTTTTTACACAGTAGTTAATGTAATCCTTTATATATAATTTTAATTTTTGATAATAATAATCAGAAGTTCCAGCAATTGTTTCATCTTTAATTCTCGAATGAGACATGTCTTTATTCCATTCATCAGCAAATTGGGTACCTTGTTGTAACAAATTCAAATGTAAATTGGCAGCTTGAGCATAGGTGGGAAGTAGCACAACTTTATAATCTGAAATCTGATATTCAGGCATATGTTGCAATAAATTATTATGAGCAATTTCAAATCGTATTTTAACTAGAGAGGCAGCTTGCTGTATATTCTCGTTGGATGGGGGTGTTCCAAGAATCTGTTTTTCCTTTAATTTCCTCCAACTTTGAAATGCTTCTTCATAACTACCTAATACTTGCCTAAGACCATGTAATTTTGCTTCGGCATCTTCTTTTACATTCTTTGTGATTTGTTCTTGAAAAGCATCTTCTCCAATTTTCATAAATTGGCGCCATGCAGTTTTATCTTTTTCTCCTTCTGGCCAATAGATAGAAAATAATGTTCCAAAAGATATAATTAAACCAGAGGTAATTGTAAATGTTGACAGAGCACCCAACATAGTTCCTACTACAATAATACCCGCTCCAAATTCTTCTTTAAAACCAAAAGGATTGACAGTAACATAAGTTTTATCAATAACATCTTTATAGATTTTGATAATGTCCTCTTTCATACCCTGAGTTAAATTATTGGAATTTGGATAGGTAGAATTATTATTAGGTTCAATTCGAGCATTCATATCGTTATTATTAACATTAATATTCATATTTACTATATTCCTCACTTTTTATGAACTTTGTACGTAGTTTTTTGTCAAGAAACTATTATTATTGTACGCAGCCCATGTGTTTATTTTTGTTCCATCCATGCGAGTTAGTTCAAATTCATATACTAGATTATAAATAACATATCTCTGAGTATATTTAGAAGTATTAATTTGATCTTTTTCTTCTTCTGTTAAACCTAAATCAGTCTCAACTAGAGATGATCGTTTCATATTTAGCGCTTGACAGATTAACTGATTAAACGGAAGTGATTTTTTATAAAACCTCAAATACCAATCGGAACCTATAGATATATCTAATGTATTTTTTAAATCTTGTTGAGTTTTTTCAGATACCCCAGTAGTTAATTTATAATAATTTTGCTCCCCTGGTCTTAGTTGACTTGTCCATACCTTATGCCAATACTGCTGATATTTTAATATATAATATGGACTCTCCTTAATGGAATCATACAGTGGAATCTTATCTTTTACTAAAATTGCTGGTATCAATGCACTTCCAATAGTCGCTCTTGGTGCTTTGGATGGAGAGATGCCTAAATCATCAAGACCCTTTAATTCTGGAGGGTCAATTAGTTTTTCAGGACTTTCTGTAAGCTCTGGAAGTTTAATCTCTTCCTTATCTTTATCAATAAATTTATATTTATTTTTAAAATCGTCTAGTGGTTTTTGAGTTACAGCGGTTATCTTTTGATAGGATTCTGGATGGTGATGACAATTATTTATAAACCATTTTTCGTTGTTTAAGTTTGTGGCTAATCGAAATGAATTTCCATCGGGTTCTGAAATGAGTTGAAAAATTTGATTAGTTTTCGCTTCATAATCTGCAGAAACAATTACTTTATTATCTTTAGGATCACTTACAAGTTCAAAAACTCTACCATTTCCTTTGTTTGCAATAAAATATCTTCTCTCATCCGTAAGATAAAATATAAATTGTTGTTTTGGATTAGTTTTCTCATCTGGTGCATTCAAGACCGTATAATCAACATCTACTTCCCTTGAGCAATTACCTGTTTTATTCAATTCCCAACCAACTTTAGAATCCCATGCACTTAAAATTCTATTATTTGTATTATCTATGTTCTGAATCTTGTTGAAATTTTTACTTTCAGTAGATAAATTTGAAAGATTTTTAGAGCTTTGATTTATATTCATGCATACCACTCCAATTAATTTTTTTGCACAGTTTAGTGAACACCCACTCAATTGTCTGTATTCTAAATACTCTTTATAATAATTTCAAATCTAACACCTCCTTTATTAATATTTTTGTTAACTCAATTTATCTTATTATTTTAAATTTTTGCGCCTTAATAACCCATTCTGACGAATTGTGCCGCTCATTTACTTTAATTTTTGTACCATTTTCAGTTTTAGCTCCATCTACATCTAATACGAAATTTGGATTTTTTTTATTTTTTATAATGTAATAGCCGTCTTCCTGTTCTTCTAGAATCCAATAGTGCTCTTCTTTATATTCATTACGATGAGCCCAAACCTTTCTTGAATCAAGAGTATCAATAATCCATGCTAACACTAAGTTGTTTTCTGATACGCTTCTTATTTGATATGCTTCTTTTTCATTATCATATTCAAACTTCCATTTTTGATTATTTCCACTATGATCCTTCCATAGAGTAACATTATTATCATCTGATTTATTTAAATCTATTACACTACTATCATTTAAAGCAGTTACAATTTTATAAGGACCTATGGGGTTTTTATCACCAATCCAAATGCTTTGCTCCAGTCGTTTGTTGTTCCAATTATTACTTCTTATCGAATAAACATCTAGTGTATCTTTATGATATTCTGCAATTAAATAGGTACTTTGTGAGGCACTACCTGATAAAAAAACAGGTATGTCGCCAAAATATGATTGGTACCGTTGTTGCTTTCCGCATTCTAAATGGTAATGCCCGCAAAATACTGCTGTTACACTATATTGTTTTAATAAATCTATAAATCGTTGATTTGGCCCTTGCGGCTCCGCATATTTGCTCCAATCATTTGGTTTATGAACATTTACAATAATAATTTTACCGAGACTCCTAGCAAATTCTAGTTGCTTTTCCAACCAATCAAGATTTGGAACCATATCTATATTTGGATAAGCTGAAAAAGGGCTAGCAATTTTAACTTTCATAGTAGGAAAATTATTTAACTGTATAGAATAAATATCTCCAAAATCTATAGCATATGCAAAACTTCCCCGATAACTTTTTACTGTTACTGTACTGCTTGGTAATAGTTTGAAATCAACTTGAAAACTTGGTAATTTAAGTCTATTAATAAAATTAATCAAATGCTCCATTGATCTGCCAAAACATTCATTTGCATAACAATCATTTATATTATTCTCAATATCATGATTGCCAAGTCCATAATAGTACGGTTTTTTTAAAATTTTTAGCAGTTTACTGATTTCGCTCCACTGCCAAGAATGTCCAAATGCGGTCATGTCTCCGTTTATAATCACAGATGAGTTAGGTATAGAGTCAGTATAAGAATTAATACTTTGGTATTGGCTTCTTATTAATTCTTCAGATTTTCTTTTTTTCTCACTTTCACTTTGATTTGAATTCCCAATATCCATCTCAGGCGTCCAAGGATATTGAGGATCTGAGGTAATAATTAAAGAATATGGTTCTCTACTAAGTTTATTGCATGCAGTCATTATTACAGCTCCTATTTAACTGAATTTTTCAAATAAAGTACCTGTTTTTATTACAATTTAATCCTAATATAGTAAATATTTACTAATATATAATGATATTAGCATATCAAAAAAATTAATACAATTTTTATTTTGAAAAAATAGAAACTTAAATAATTACCAATTTTTTGACAATAATAGTTATGAAAGTTGTTAGGCTTAGAAGATGGGAGAGTATCACTTTGACAACGTTATGATAGAATTCATTTAAAATATGTCAAAGCGTTTAAAATTGACTGTGTTCTATTTAAAGAAAATACTTTGGATAGCAAATTCTTCTACTCTGTAACGGTATTTAGGATTGAATAAAAAAGCTATCTACATGGATAATAGATTGCTTTTCATATTACATCTAGCTATTTAATAATTGTATCTTTAATTTATTCATAAATGAATGAACTTCATACTTCTTAGTCTTGCGTGCAAAAATGTGTTTGAGATGTAGAAAAGGGAAGTACTACTCAGTCTTTTTAGTCAATTAATACAAGATTTAGGGAGGTACTTCTGGTACACAAGGGCTTTGGAAATATGAAATCTACTCATTTATTAAAACCAAAATTGATTCTTTAAGGTAGCTAACGATTTACCTGATCCATTTCAAAGTTGAAAGGAAAACTAAGGTTAATTAGTACATTTAATAGTGCATTAATATTTGCAATTAGTACGCATGACAAATGCTATGCAGAAGTTAGGAGTTAAGGGGCGTTCACAGGCTGTTGTAGAGCTCCTTCGCATGGGGGAATTAAAGCTCTAAATCAACACGGCTTTCCGCTATGGAAAGCCGTGTTTGTATAATGAAAGACTTTTGTTTTTATGGTTCTTTTCCTATATTTCTAAAGTTGTTTTCCGTACCTAGATAATGAATTATGCCTTACCTTTTCTTTATGCTCCACACATGAATCATTATCACTTATTGGTGGTTTTTTATCTGATGGGTACAATTTTTAGAAATAGAAGTATGTATTCATCTCTGGCTGTAGTGGAATAAAGTTAACGTTGGACAAACATAAACATCCTGTTCTTTTTCATAAGTAAGTTTCCATTTCGGAAAAAACCCTTTTGGCGTTATGTAAGTGCTGAGAATCACCACCATAAATTAAAAAACACTTGCCAACCTCTCCAAGTAACTTTAAACTCCCCGTTGGATTTTCGTATCTTTGGTTCTTATCATTTTTTGGGATCATTCTTGTTGCTATACTGTCTTTTGACAATAAAAATAACCCACCCATTACAGCCTTGAACTGCCCCCTGTCAAGTAGACAGTGGAAATAATAAAAATGATTTAAACGGCTTTAGTTCTATATTCTATAGGGCTGAGGCCGTTTAATCGTTCTTGATATCTTTCATAATTATAAAAATATATGTACTCATCCATCGCTTTAGATAGCTCCTCAAATGTCTCATACTTATGTAAATAATACTTTTCGCTTTTGAGTGTTCCCCAAAAAGATTCCATTGGTTCGTTATCCATACATTTACCAACTCGTGACATACTGTGTGTCATCTCAGCCTTATCTATCCTACGTTTAAATCCATGTGAAGTATATTGAAATCATCGATCACTATGAATAAGTAGATGTTCCTCTTCGTTTAAGTAGCTATTGCCTGATCTAATGTTTTGAAAACTAGTCGATTATTGTTTCTATGTCCAAATACATAGCTAACAATAGCCCCATCATATAAGTCACGAATAGCACTTAAATAGGCCTTTTTTCAAGTACCATACTTAAATTCCGTTACATCCGTTACCCACTTTTCATTCGGATGTTCTGCTTGAAAATTACGATTTAAAATATTCTCCGCAACGTGTTGGGGGACTGATCGTTGATATCTCTTCTTCTTTTTACGTATGACATACTCCAATTTTGAGATGTCCATTCATCGATAAATTCTTTTGTGATTGAGTTGGTGTCCTAATTTCCTTTCAAATTTCTTATCTATAATTAATTTCATTCGACGGTATCCATAAATTCCCTCCACTTAACCATTTATAGTAGGAGGATCGTGCGACCCCAGCGATTTCACAAAGAAGGGAAATGGACATACTTTCTTCTACATGTGATTCTTTTATTGCGATATATTTAGCTTCAAACCTTACTCGGTTTATTTTCGCCTCCTTTCGATCTCCTCTAACTTTTTTAGAAATGCATTCTCCGCACGTAAACGTTCATTCTCTTTTTCTATTCTCTGAATCTCTAACTCATTTTTTCTTCTGGAGTTAATTCTTTTACACTTTTACAACGACCCCGTCTATCCTTTAGTGTCCCATCCATCAGCTTCATATTTACGCACCCATTGATATACTTGTTAATAAGATACTTTATGAGTTTCCGCAGTTTCTTGATAATTTTTTTGGATAAAGCGTCCTGTACTATTTCAATCCGTTCTTTCCAATTCGTTTTCGTTTTTCTTCCTTTAGTCATAGAGCGAACTCCTTTTCCCGTCTCTTTTAATTCTCTATGACTATTATACTTCTTTATCCATTACGGAGAACTTTGTATCAGATATACCATGCTTTTCTTGTAACCTCACGTAAAGAATATTCACCTGAAAGATAATCCCTTACGGCTGTTTCTTTTAATTCTTGAGAATAAGGTTTCCATGTTTTTGATTCTTCTAAACCACGTATTCCTTCATTCTCAAATTTTTCAATCCAGCAATATAGAGTTGATTTATTAATTTTATACTTTGAACATAACTCATTCATTGTATAATTCTCATTTTTATAAGCCTTTATTACTTCATATTTTTACTTGAATGAGATCTTTTGGACATACAAAAACTCCCCTTAAGGAAAACAGATTTTTATTTTTTAATCTGTCTACCTTAAGGGGAGCATATCATAAAATAGGTGTGGGTTATTTGACGCTTACATACATTTGGGTATACCTTAATTTTCTCGGCACGATGCCATTCAGAAATTACTTTTCCCCTTTCTTTCTATTCATTTTTTTGTCTCTCAAGGTCATCGTATAAATTCTACCCAGTTCATTTCATTCGAACACATTGCTTCCTCATCAGAAATTGTTTTAATGGCATGTAAAGATTCTGTACTATCGCTAAAAAGATATTTTATACAATTGTTTGGTTTTTAACAATCAAATAATTCTCCTTATTTTGTGTAAAAAACACGCTTCTCATCTATAAAGAGCGTGCTTCCATTGCTTGTTTTCCATATTTGTTTAATATTAATAATTTATCATTCTTTTCAGCTAAAATTTGTCCAGAGTACGTACGGAAAAAGTTAAGGAAAAGTGTGAATAAATTAAAAAAGGAAAAAACCAAGCTAGATAAAAAATATAGCTAGTATACTATATTAACTCAATTTCTTTTTTAATAACTCAAATAAATCTTCTGTTGTTGTTTCTATAAATGATGTATATTCTTGCTTAGTCCCCCTTCGATTAAGCATTGTATATGGATTCCAATCACGATTCTTAGGTGACCAATTTATTAAACCAAGTTGTTCCACTTCATCTTCCCAAGTTTCAAGCCATTTAATTTCATTATCATACTCTAAAATAATACTTTCATGCAAATAAAGTGCAATCGCATTTTGCATCTGCTCGTGTCCCAGTACATACTTCCTTACATCGCCAGGGTCTGAAGGTAAAGTTAAAAACAAAACAGAGAATAATTTATCAAAAAAGGCAAATAATTCATCGTACTGATTTTTTATCTGTATTTCATTTTTTTGACTAGAGTATGCTTTTTTGAAAAGAACATAGTTAATAAAGTTTTTTAACCTAACGCTAGTAATAAAAGTTATATTACTTGGTCTAACTATCCTACTTTTATTAAATTCTACACCTGCTAACTGTAAGGCATCACAGCTGTAATATAATTCTTTGGTAAAAACATTTAAAATATCTCTTGTATCATATCTGGTTATTAATGACCGGGAAACTCTTTTAGCATTAGTATTTATATCTGTAAATAGCTTCCTTTCGTCGTCCTTTGATAAGCCAAAGTAAATTTGTACAGTAATATAGCTATTATATATCTTTTCCCTCTTATCTTTACTAATAGACTTTTTATCTAAAAATTTTTCTAAACCCTTTATTCTGTGCTGTCCATCTATGACTACAAGCTTATTATTGGAACTTAGCTTTAAGCACTTCGAACTTTTATCATACCATTCATTTGGATCGCCAGGGTATGAAAGAACTATAGCTGGTAGAAAAATTCCTACAAAAGAATCAATGGCCTCAAAATAACTAATTTTGGAAGGCGATGATACCCTAAATCTCTATTTACTTCCCTATCAATAGTATAAATTTGCAATAAATCTTTAATCTGAAGTTGTGTGGTCATCATTCCCTTATTGTAGTTAGTACCAAGTGCAGCTATATTACCTATTGCATTTATAATAGCCATTATACAATACCACCCATTTTTTCGTATTTATTTATCAAGAATCTTGAAAAGTCTTTCACAGTTCTACCAATTGTACCAAAGTTATATTTTTTCGTTTTCTTATTATATTTTGCAGATAGTTGTTTAAATTCCTCATTTTTATGGCTCCAATCCACGTTGACAATGACAGTTCTAAATAATTCCTCCATAGAACTATTAGGATATTTTTCTAATGCATCGTATACAAACTTAGCAATAGCTACTATAATATTTGAACTGAAAATTATGTACTTGTCTCTATCGTAAGCATCAATTGGAGAATATTTCTTTAATAATGTAATAAATTCTTCCGTTCTTGACTTCCAATCATTATAATTATCTTTATTCAGATTTGTTAATGCTTTACGTTCATATACACCATAATTCAGAACCTTAGATACGGAATATAAAGTAGATGCGGTCATTAATTTTGTTCTAGTAGCCTTTGCTCGACACTCAATTGAATCTTCAGGTAATGAGCTAATAACCTCTTTCACTAATTCTCCATTTAAGTCATCTTTTTTATACATAATAATTAGAGTGTTATTCACTTGGGATAACTTCGTATTAATATCTGTAAAAAGCTGTCTCTCCTCATCTATGGTTAAATTCATGAATACTTGTAGTGTTAGAGGAAAATTTAATAATGAATTATATTTATCAGTATTAATTAGATTATTTGATTCCATTCTTTTTTTCAAATACTCAAACGCTTTAACTCTATGCTGCCCATCTAAAATGACTAATCTATCATTCATGCTTAAGTTAAATTCATTAGTACTATAGTTAAATTCTCCTTTTCCTCTAGCCGAAAATATTAGCGGAGAAAAATAAATATCGTTTCCATCCAGCCCATATTGGATGTACTGTCCTATACTAGCAACTTTATTTTCATCAAGCTCACGTTGCACATTTGAATCGATTTGTAAAAACTTTAAGACATCATTGACAGTACATTGAATAGACATAACATCTTTTTTAAACTGTGTACCTTTAACTCCATTCAAAGTAATGTAATTATAATTTGTATTATTTGTCAACGCTCTCAAATCCAACAATTTTTTCACAACCTTTTTCTATTATATTTTATGTAAATTATACCATGAAAATAATATATTATTTAAACCTTTAACTACTTTTCACATAATTTTACATTTATACGATCGCATGTTTGATCCTACATCTTTCATTCCAACAACACATTTTAATTCGAAAAATCTACTTGGAAATATTCAAAATTACAAAAGTTTTCTACCCAAAAACTATTTAATATCAAAACAAATACAAATTTTCAAGATTTAATATTAAAATTTGTTTTATTTATATCATGTTTATTTTTATAGTTTTTACTTGCAAAATACATATTAAACACAAGAATATACAATAACTTTGTAGCCGATTAGATAGTGACTACAAAAGTTTTTTTGTTTTTTTATAAAAAAGGTTGTTTCCTAGAATTGAAAAAGCACTTTATTAATAAAGAGCATGTATATTTTTCTATACACAGTGGAGAAATAAATATAGTAAGGGGGGATTTCTTTGAAACAAGTAAACCGAGAACTTAATTTAATATATTTATGTTGTGAAACTAATATAAAGAGACAAAAGAAACTTTCCAGAAAAAAAGAAAAATATTTTAAACAAAATCCTCAAAACGTGTGAACACAGTAATATCCTAACTGCTCTTTTTCGGGGGTCGTAGATAGAGCCTACATCTAAAACATAGGAGGTGGAAGCTATCATAAGCCAATCATTCGAAGGGGTATGTGAGAAAAAAGTTAATAAGTCTATAGACGAGAACCAGAAATTCCTAGAACACAATGTGATAAAGTCGTTTTTAAGCCATAAGAAATATAACCAATTATTTTTGGAGACTATCTCTTACGATGAATTTAAAAAATATTATGTCAGCATTAGATTTACAGCCTTCATTTCTTCAACATTGTATTTCAATGCAATCAACTATGATAAACGACATCGCAAAACGCAAAATCGTTATCAATTAACCCTTGATAAGCTATTAGGCGTTGAACAAGAACTCTCTTTTAAAGATTTAATAGAAGATCCTTATTCTGAAATAGAAGTAGATAGCATTCTACAAAGTTCAGACATTAGAGATTACATTGTTGATCCCACTTTAGTTAAAGCGATTGAAAAACTCACCGATAAGCAAAAAGAGGTCATTGATTTAGCTTATGTAACACGGCTGTCTGATACTGAAATTGGTGCAATATTAGGCAAGTCACAACAAGCAATTTCAAAATTGCATAAGAGGGCGCTTAAAAGCATCTATAATTTTTTACAAGAGAATGGTTGATGTAAATGGCAGTAGTTGAAATGCCACAGTGGATTATGATTTTAGGTAACTTTGGATTTCCCATTGCTATTACTATTTATTTGTTTATTCGCTTTGAAAAAAAATTAGAAAAATTAGAAGCTGTAATTTTACAGTTGGGAGAAATCATTAAAGACTCTAGAAAGGATGAAAAACGTGATGGAAACGTTTTTACCTTCTAAAGCTTTAACTTAAGAAGGCCTCATCTTTATATACACCCCGGATTTGTGCTATTTGCAATCGCCAGAAAACTCCATACCTTTGTAAACCACACACCAGATAATCAAGCCGGCAAAAATAGTAAATGTAAGCGTTAGGAGTAAGCTAGTAACACAACAAAGCGATGCGATTTTCTTGTATTGATTGGCCTAAATAGATTTGGAAAAACAACACTTTCATATAAATAAATAATTAGAGATGGTGATTAAAATGACACTAAAGCCAATTAAAATTCTAGTACATGTTGTATAACACTTTTTTTTCGCAAAATATTAAATTTCGGTATATTGAAAAATCCACTCATTATAACTTTAATATGAGCTGCTTCCTCTTATTGATGTAGAAGAGCTTCCTTCATTGATTCTTCTAGCGGCACTGGCTTACCTGTCTGGACATGAATGTATACTAGTCTGCCGCGTCCAGTCAGTGCGATTTCCTGTTTGTCATCTAAAACCATGTAGTGAATATCTGCTGATGTATTTCCTACATGCTGAGCTTTTACATAAACATGAAGTGTTTGATCAAAATATACCTGTTTTAAATAGTTACATTGTAAATCAGAAACTACCGGAATAGCTTCTATTTCACCTGAACTATTAAATAAGCCTAGTAACTTTAAATATTCGATTCGTGCTTGTTCAAAGTAGATAAATGAAGCAGTATTATTCATATGACCAAATAAATCTGTTTCTGAAAAACGAACCTTTATTGGAATGAAAAACGTAAATGTTGAACGCCATTTATCTACATCCTCTATGTATGAAATTCTCATGAGTACCTCCCACTCCTATTAGACTACTTTGGTAACCTGAACATCTAAACAGTTTACTTACCCAAAACAAACTGAACATTCAATCTTCATTATTTATATAATACTTGTTGATAAACAACAAGTCTAACACATACCTAAGGCTAAGCAATTTCCCACCCACATATAATAAACTTTGAAACATGGACTTACTTATAAAACTTTCACCATGTGTAAAAGAACGGCCCCGGCCGCTTTTGGCAGGGGCTCGTTGTGTAATGATATTAAAGTGCGCTATCACTTCCAAAAAAGTTTTTAAACGCTTGAATATTTGTTGCCCGGTTCATGGCTGCAATGGAAGTAGTTAAAGGAATACCTTTCGGACATACTTGCACACAGTTTTGTGAATTACCGCAACCGTCTATACCGCCATCTTCCATTAGACCATTTAACCGTTCGCTGGCGTTCATGGTACCGGTTGGATGTGCATTAAATAAACGAGCTTGGGATATAGCAGCCGGACCAATAAAATTAGACTTATCATTAACGTTTGGACAAGCTTCTAAACAAACCCCACAAGTCATACATTTAGATAATTCATAAGCCCATTGACGTTTCTTTTCCGGCATACGTGGACCAGGCCCCAAATCATGTGTACCGTCAATCGGAATCCAAGCTTTAACTTGTTTTAATGCATCAAACATGCGCTCCCTGTCAACAATTAAGTCCCGGACTACCGGAAATGTTGACATGGGCTCTAAGCGAACTGGTTGGTCTAGTTTATCTACAAGTGCCGCACACGACTGTCGAGCCACGCCATTGATAACCATAGAACAAGCACCGCAAACTTCTTCTAAACAGTTCATATCCCATTGAACTGGTGTTGTTTTCTCCCCATTTGCATTCACTGGATTTTTACGAATTTCCATTAATGCAGAAATAACATTCATATTTGGCCGATATGGAACTTGAAATGTCTCTTGATAGGGGGCAGAATCTGGACTGTCTTGTCGAGTAATGATAAACGTAACTGTCTTATTCTCAGCCATTTTTACTTACTCCCCCTTCACTTTTCTTCGTATAATCACGCTTACGTGGCTTAATCAGAGAAACATCAACGTCCTCATAGGAAAATTTAGGTGAATTTTTTTCGAGATCAAATTCAGCGATCGTTGTTTTCAACCAGTCTTCGTCATTACGATCTGGAAACTCTGGTTTGTAATGAGCTCCACGACTTTCATCTCGGTGGTAGGCACCTAGTGTTACAACACGGGCTAGCTGAAGCATATTCTTCAGTTGACGGGTAAACATTACTCCTTGGTTGCTCCACCGTGATGTGTCATTAATATTAATATTCTCAAAGCGCTCCATCAATTCTTGGATTTTCTCATCTGTTTCTAATAGTTTTTTGTTTTCACGAACAACGGTTACATTATCAGTCATCCATTCTCCAAGCTCTTTATGAATTTGATAAGCGTTTTCGTCGCCATCCATCTTCATTAATTTTTCAAAGTTATCCTGTTCAACCTTCACATTTTCTTCGAATAAGCTGGATGACAGATCATCTACATGTTTATCTAATCCTTCAATATACTTGATTGCACTTGGTCCGGCAACTGCTCCTCCATATATAGCAGATAATAAAGAGTTAGCACCTAATCGGTTAGCGCCATGCATAGAATAGTCACATTCACCTGCTGCAAATATTCCTGGAACATTTGTCATCTGATTGATGTCTACCCATAGTCCGCCCATGGAATAATGCACTGCAGGGAATATCTTCATCGGTACTTTTCGCGGATCTTCACCAACAAATTTCTCATAAATCTCAATAATTCCACCGAGCTTAATATCAAGCTCTTTAGGGTCCTTATGTGATAGATCAAGATAAACCATATTCTCTCCATTAATACCTAGCTTTTGGTTTACACAAACATCAAATATTTCTCGTGTAGCAATATCACGTGGTACCAGATTACCGTAAGCTGGGTATTTTTCTTCTAGGAAATACCATGGTTCTCCATCTTTATATGTCCATATTCTGCCGCCTTCTCCACGGGCAGACTCACTCATTAATCGTAACTTATCATCACCTGGTATAGCGGTAGGATGAATTTGAATAAATTCACCATTCGCATATTTTACACCTTGTTGATACAGTTTACTTGCTGCTGAACCAGTATTAATCATGGAGTTCGTAGATTTACCGAAAATTATTCCTGGTCCGCCAGTAGCAAAAATAGTAGCGTCAGAAGGAAATGCTTTTATTTCATGTGTTTTTACATCTTGCGCAACAATTCCTCTTCCAACACCCTCTTCATCAATAATCGCCCGTACGAATTCCCAGTTTTCATATTTTGTAACAAGTCCTTCTACTTCAAAACGACGAACTTGTTCATCAACTGCATAAAGTAATTGCTGCCCTGTAGTCGCTCCTGCATATGCTGTTCGGTGCATTTGGGTTCCACCAAAACGGCGGAAATCAAGTAGACCCTCCGGTGTACGGTTAAACATAACACCCATGCGATCAAACATGTGAATGATCCCAGGTGCTGCATCACACATCGCTTTTACCGGTTGCTGATTCGCTAAGAAGTCACCGCCATAAACAGTATCGTCAAAGTGAAGCCAAGGAGAATCACCTTCCCCTTTCGTATTGACTGCACCGTTAATTCCACCTTGAGCACATACTGAGTGAGAGCGCTTTACGGGAACAATAGAAAAAAGATCGACACTAACGCCTGCTTCTGCTGCTTTTATCGTTGCCATTAAGCCAGCCAAACCTCCGCCGACTACAGCAACTTTTCGATTACTCATCACTGTCACTCACTCCCTGTTCCTTTAAATTAAACACCGTATGCAAATGTGATTAATGTCCTTACACCGACATAGCTTAAGGCTAAAAAGACGATCAATGTTGCGTATGTAACAACTTTTTGCGACTTTGGTGTTTGCGTAATCCCCCAAGTAACGCAGAAGCTCCATAGCCCATTTGCAAAATGAAAAATAGTAGATAAAACACCAACAATATAAAACCAAAACATAAACGGATTGGAAAGAATTCCTTCCATGAGACTATAGTCTGCACCCTCAGACCACAATTGTATTCTAGTCTCCCATACATGCCATACAATAAAGACAAACGTAATAATACCCGTTACGCGTTGTAATAAGAACATCCAATTACGGAAAAAACCATAATTTCTCGTATTGTTTCGTGCTACAAAAACAATATAAACTCCTAAAATAGCATGAAACAAGATAGGCAAGAAAATAACTACTATTTCTAAGAGTGTGCGAAATGGTAGATTATGCATAAAATCCGCTGCTTTGTTGAAGTTTTCTTCGCCGTAAACAGCAAAATGATTCACCACTAAGTGTTGAATCAAAAATACCCCAATTGGAAGTACGCCTAACAACGAGTGAAGTCTTCTAGTTAAAAACTCACGATGTTCTGTCAATGTGTTCCCCCCTTTAGTTTGATCTGTAATAAGCATCAAATTGTTGTACGTATTTAGTAGTCAACCCTACGCCTCTCAAAAAAGGAAAGTACAGCGAGTTGACATTAGTACAATTGCGACATGTTTATTGTACTTCTTACAGATGGAAGCGTCAAGAAAACGGTACCTATAGACGTTTATTTCTAAATTTAGTACAAAATTCCCATTAAAGAGTACTTTTCAAATCATTTATACTGTATAAAAATCTTCGCTAATTACAAGATAAATAGTGTTAAATAAAGTGAAACTTCATTTCTTGGAATGCCTTTCCCAAGAAATGTTAGTTGAACGAATCGGGCATTTAGGTGCCGTTCTCTCCCACTTAGACCCTTTTGTACCAACTCAAGATTTTGATGGGGGAGGTTTACGGCACCTTACATGCGGGATAAAGCATAACTTTTATTCTATTAGATGCTCTATTTCAACTATTTATTTTCATTTAGTTGGTGAAAGTATGACAACGAATAAAAACATAACTTTTATGTTGGATGATGAGATATATTAAGCAATAGTTTTTAGGAGTGACTAAAAATGTGGGTAAAATCATACTCTTCAGATACGAGAACATACTAGTCCTCAGGTTCAAAAACATAGTTTAGCAGCTTTATTCATATATGGTAAACTAATATGTAGTAAATTAGTTGTTTACTTGCACGTAAAGAAAGGATAAAATTTTGCGTAGAAGTTCTTTGGTATTATAAAAAAATATTGCTTGGCATAGAAGTATAACTAGCAGGTCATCACCTGCGAGGGGCTTGTGCTCGCCCATTTTTCTTTGCAAGAGCATGCGTAATGATAGATAATGTAAGATGAGTTTTTGCCTAACTGAAATGATTTTTTAGAGAATTAGAGAGGATGACATTCATGACTTATAAACAGGATACATCAATATCCGTTAAAGAATTAGAAAATTTACATACAGCAGGTGCTGGCTATGATATTTTACGCTATGTAGGCCTACCAGAGTTACTGGGAAAGGAATCTCATACTCTCTTATATTTTATGGGAAGAAAACTGGCAAGAAAGTTTCACAAAGAAACAACGGAGGATATTGTACATATCTTTGCACATTTAGGATGGGGAAATCTTGAATTAGTGAAACTAAAAAAGAAAGAGATGACGTTCCAATTAATGGCTGATTCTGTTGTACAGCGGTTGAAAGCCCCTTTCCCTGCCGATTTTCGTTTGGAGGCCGGGTTTTTAGCTGAATCTTTACAGCAAATTCAAAAGAGGGAATGTGAATGCATAGAATCCATTCACTCACGAATTCATCAAGTAGAATTTAAAGTAATATTTTCTTAATAGATGCAGCTATATTTCCTACTAACTTATTTTCATAATGAATAGATGAAGCAGTAGTTTACTAATTGGATTAGAGAACTACTGCTTTTCTAATGGAGTTTGATTTAAATAATCTTTAATACCTGTTGCTATGTTTTTTGGAATACCAAGTCGAGTAAAATCATCCAAATCGGCTTCTTTGATCTCGTTGATCGTTTTAAAGTGGGTTAATAATAGCTTTCTTCGTTTCGGACCAACACCTGGTATTTTATCCAATTCAGACTGAACTATATTTTTTCCACGTAATTGCCGGTGAAAAGATATTGCAAACCGATGTACTTCATCCTGAATTCTCTGAACTAAATAGAATTCATTCGATTTACGATCTAAATCAACCACTTTAGGTGGAGAGCCATATAATAACTCACTTGTCCTATGCTTATCATCTTTAGCTAGACCGCATAATGGAATATCAAGTCCTAATTCATTTTCCAAAACATCCAAGGCAACACTCATCTGACCCTTACCTCCATCGACAATAATTAAGTCAGGTAAAGGAAGCTTATCTTGCAGCACTCTTGTATACCTTCGTCGAATTACTTCACGCATTGTTTCATAGTCATCAGGACCATCAACATTACGAATCTTATATTTTCGGTATTCTTTTTTATCCGGCTTACCATCAATGAACACCACCATAGCAGAAACTGGGTCAGTCCCTTGAATATTCGAATTATCAAAAGCCTCGATTCGATGGGGGGTTTCAATATTTAATATTTCGCCTAACTTCTCGACAGCAACAATTGTTCTTTCTTCATCCCTCTCAATGATAGAAAACTTTTCATGTAATGAGATCCGAGCATTTTCTTTTGCTAGTTCAACCAACTCTTTCTTCCTGCCCCGAAATGGAGTATGAACATCAACTTCTAATAAATCTTTTAATAAATCAACGTTCGTCCCAACCGGAACAAGAATTTGTTTTGGTTTTAGATGATTTTGATGCAGGTAAAATCTCCCAATGTAACTGATAAACGTTTCTTCAGCTTCATCGAAAAAAGGAAAGATAGATACATCTCTTTCAATCAGCTTTCCTTGTCTAATGAAAAATACTTGAATGCACATCCAACCCTTATCATAACTATAAGCAAAAATATCGCGATCAGTCCGATCATTTAACGATACTTTTTGCTGTTCCATCACTGATTCAATATGCTGTATTTGATCTCGCAGTTCCTTTGCTCGTTCAAAATTTAATTCTTCACTTGCTTGATGCATTTTCTTTATTAATGCTTTTTTTATAGTTTTGTAGCCACCCTGCAAGAAAGAAGTGACATTCTGTACAATCGCTGCATACTCTTCTTTCGTTGGCGGATGCTCACTGCAAGCATAACATTGTTTCATATGATAATAAAGACACGGTCTACCTGGGGGATTATTACATTTTCTCAATGGATAAAGGCGATCCAGAAGTTTTTTCGTTTCTCTAGCAGCAATAACATTGGGATAAGGTCCAAAATATTTTCCTTTATCCTTTTTCACCCTTCTCGTAATTAATAATCTCGGATGCCGTTCAGATGTAATTTTTAAATATGGATATGATTTATCATCTTTCAGCATGACATTATATTTAGGGTCATATTTTTTAATTAAATTCATTTCTAAAATAAGCGCCTCGATTTCAGAAGACGTTACAATATACTCAAAACTGTCAATTTCTTGTACTAAACGTTGTGTTTTACGATCATGGGCACCGGTAAAATAAGAGCGAACACGATTTTTTAAAACCTTCGACTTCCCTACATAGATTACTGTTTCATGTTTGTCTTTCATAATATAACATCCAGGCTTAGCAGGAAGTACTGCTAGCTTATCTTTTATTTTCTGATTCATTACTTCCCCATTCCTTTAGCATGTACTTCGATTCTACACCTTTAGAAAATCCCTTGTTACATGAAGCAACAAGGGATTTTAAATCATACTTCTAGTATAGCATTTTTTTAAGCATGTTTGTTAATTAGATCAACTAGTGCTTCTTTTGGCTGAAAACCAATAACTTGATCAACTACTTGACCGTCTTTAAATAATAGCAGTGTTGGAATACTCATAACTCCAAACTTTCCGGCTGTTTCTTGATTTTCATCAACATCCAACTTCACAATTTGCACTTTATCTGACATTTCACCATCAATTTCTTCTAAAACAGGTGCAATCATTTTACAAGGTCCACACCAGGGTGCCCAAAAATCTACTAATACCAAGCCTTCTGCTGTTTCTTTAGCAAAAGTTTGATCCGTTGCATTTATAATTGCCATTGATTAATTCCTCCTCTTAAAAGCTATCATGCTTATTGATGAGTATATCATCGTTTTCCTATGCTTCCTAATATTTTGCTCTACTATATCATCTCACAAATAAAAAAATCAATTCGTTAGCATTTGCTCCCATAATAACACCCTTATATGTAATAAACGGAGAGGGAATGTGACCGCTCTCCATCATTTAAAACAGGACGCTTTTTTACACCGTTACCTTTTTAAACTCTTCGATTAATAATGGAATTATTTCGAATAAATCGCCTACAATACCATAGTCGGCAATATTAAAAATCGTTGCCTCCGGATCTTTATTGATCGCTACAATAACTTTTGAGTTCGACATACCGGCAAGATGCTGAATAGCTCCAGATATACCTACTGCTATATATAAGTCAGGTGTAACCACTTTTCCAGTCTGACCAATTTGCAAAGAATAATCACAATATTCAGCGTCACATGCCCCACGAGATGCGCCGACAGCTCCGCCTAACACTTCTGCCAACTCATACAATGGTTTAAAACCATCTGCGCTTTTTACTCCTCTTCCACCAGCAACAATCACATTAGCTTCTGAAAGATCAACGCCCTCGGAAGCTTTCCGTACGACATCTTTAATAATGGTACGGATATCGGTAATATCTACACTTTTAGCTGTTACATCACCAGATCTTGATTCATCTTTTTCTAAAGCCGGTATATTATTTGGACGAATCGTAAAAAAGGTTAGACCTTCAGTAATAACCTTGCGTTCAAACGCTTTCCCTGAATAAATCGGCCGAATAAACCGAGGACGATCCTCATTTGCTTCTATGTCTACTGCATCTGAGATTAAACCTGTTTCGAGCTTAGCAGCCAGCTTTGGTGTAAGGTCTTTACCAATTGCAGTGTGACCCATGACAATACCATTCGGCGATTCTTCCTTAATAACTGCCATAACTGCTTGCCCATAGCCTTCGGAGGTATAATTTTTTAAATTTTCATGTGCTACCGTAATCACACGATCTGCACCGTAGTGAACCATTTCCTCTCCTAAAGAACTAAGTTCACCGTCCCCGCAAATAACTCCTACTATCTCAGCAACCGGATTAATCTTTTTGGCAGCTGCAACCGCTTCAAAAGATACATTCCGTAATGCTCCGTCTTTCATTTCCCCAATTACTAAATATTTATCGTTCACGTCGATTACTCCTCCCTGTCAAAAATATTACAGTACCTTTGCTTCATTTTTTAATAAAGAAACAAGTTCTTGCACCTGTTGTTGTGGATCCCCCTCAAGCATTTTACCCGCTTCTTTTTCAGGCGGTAAAAAGACGTCAACCGTTTTTGTCTTTGCT
This sequence comes from Cerasibacillus sp. JNUCC 74, assembly GCF_053667775.1. Next base: position 2,594,305 of record NZ_CM132207.1, read on the forward strand.
TCCACATCATCTTCATCTAAATCAAGATCATCTATTTCCAATTCCTCTAATGGTTTCTTTTTCGCTTTCATAATCCCCGGTAATGAAGGATAGCGTGGCTCATTTAAGCCTTGTTGACACGTTACTAAAAGCGGAAGTGAAGTTTCTACAATCTCCACATCCCCTTCTACATCCTTTTCAATGGTCACAGTTTCTCCAGCAATCTTTAAATTTGTAATCGTTGTCACATAAGGAATACGTAAAGCCTCTGCAAGCCGAGGTCCTACCTGTCCACTTGCTTCATCAATTGCTACATTTCCAGCAAGAATTAAATCCACTTTCTTATCAGCAAAGAAAGCTTCCAAAATCTTAGCAGTTGTATATTGATCTCCTTCTTCTAAATCGTCTTCCGTATTGATAAGTACTGCTTTATCTGCCCCCATTGCTAAAGCAGTGCGCAATTGTTTCTCGGAATCTTCATCACCAACTGTAACAACAGTAACCTCCCCTCCATGTTCATCACGCTGCTTAATAGCTTCTTCAACAGCATATTCATCATATGGGTTAATAATGAACTCGGCACCGTCATCTTCAATATGACCCTGGGATATATTTATTTTTTCTTCGGTATCAAACGTCTTTTTTAGTAATACATAAATATCCATCATTGTTCCTCCTTAAGTTTACTTATCCTGGAAGTTTGGTTTGCGTTTTTCTATAAATGCTTGGACGCCTTCCTTCGCATCATCTGAACCAAATATTTGCCCAAAGGCCTCTCTTTCCTTCGCTACTCCCTCTATAAATTGACTCGTCTTTGCATAGGGAATTAGTTGCATTACTTGATTAATCGTCCATTTACTTTTTTTCACAATTTTCTGTGCTAAGCGTTTAGCTTCCTCCTCTAACTCCCCCTCTTCAACTACTTTATTAGCTAAACCATAAGTATATGCTTTCTCTCCACTAATTGGCTCACCTGTCAAGATCATTTCATATGCTTTTGCTGATCCAACATAATGTGGCAGCCGCTGTGTTCCTGCGAAACCAGGGATAATTCCTAACGTGATTTCAGGTAATCCTAATTTTGCTGATGCTGTTACAATTCGCATGTGGCAAGCCATTGCCAGTTCCAATCCCCCGCCTAACGCAGCCCCGTGAATTGCAGCAATAACAGGAATAGAAAATTGCTCGATACGATCGAACAAATCTTGTCCTCGCTTCGCTAACGTTTCATAGTCAGAAGCCTGCTGAAGGGAGGTAAACTCTTTTATATCTGCTCCTGCAGAAAAAAACTTTCCTTCCCCTTTTAAAACAATTGCCTTTATACTGGAATCTGCCTCCATCTCGTCTAGTTTTTTTGCCAAGTCATTTAATAGAGTACTAGATAGAGCATTGGCGGGTGGGCTTTGAATCGTTAAATAAGCTATCGACTCTTCTCGTTTCAAGGCTAAGGTTGACACAAATTTCATCCTCCTCTTGTTAATTTTTCTCTGAAGTAATTCCCTCGGTTAATAAGGTGTGAACTTCTAGAGCCTGCTGTACTAAATTATACTTGCGCTCCTTCATCACCCAATTTGTAACCGTTTCATCTAGTGTACCAAAAATCATCTGTCGTACAAGGGTAATATTCAATTTATTGCGAAAAATCTTTTCTTCTATCCCTTCTTGAATGATGGAATCAATGACAGCTAAATATGGTTTCAACACCTTATTGATTTGAATGCGTAAGGCAGGGTTAGATTGTCTTAGCTCCAATTGGGTAACGACTGCCAAATGCGGATCTTCACTAAGCTGACGAAAATGCATTTGAATAAGCACATAAAGCTTGTCATTTGCATTATCCTTCTTCTTAATTTCATCACTGATGCGATTGATAAATTGTCCCATTTTTTCTTCAAAAACAGAAATCAAGATATCTTCCTTATTTTTAAAATATAGATAGATTGTACCATCCGCTACACCAGCTTTTTTTGCTATTTTTGATACTTGTGATGCATGATAGCCATTTTCTGCGATAACTTGTACAGCTGCTTCGATAATTTGGTTGTATTTAGGCTTATTTTTTTTCATCGTTCTCTCCTATATCCTTAATAATGAATGATTGTTCATTCATTATTTTATCTTCTTTTATTTGTTCTGTCAATATACCTTGTATCATTATAGCAAAAAAAGAGGGCTAACTTAATTGGTATTCACTTTATCGTTTATTTTTTCTCTTTCTTCTTCTACTAATTTTCTACGTAAAATTTTTCCGACAGCCGTTTTTGGTAGTTCATCACGGAATTCATAAATACGCGGTACTTTATACGCAGCTAAATGTTTACGACAATATGTGTTTAAATCGGACTCTGTTACGGAATGACCATCTTTTAGCACAATATATGCTTTTACCGTCTCTCCGCGATATGGATCAGGAACGCCGGCAACTACTGCCTCTTGAACAGCCTCATGCTCATATAACACTTCTTCTACCTCACGTGGGTAGATATTATATCCACCAGCAATAATCATATCCTTTTTACGATCAACTACATAAAAGTAGCCGTCTTCTGTCTGATACCCAAGATCGCCTGTCAATAACCAACCATCACGTAATACTTGCTCGGTTTCTTCTGGATTATTCCAGTAACCTTTCATGACTTGCGGTCCTTTGACAGCAATTTCTCCAACTTCACCAATCGGCACTTCTTCCATTGTCTCCGCCTGAACAATTTTAGCATCCGTATCCGGCCATGGTACTCCAATACTCCCATTTCTTCGTTCGTGCCAAACAAAATTAGCATGGGTTACTGGCGAAGTTTCTGTTAAACCGTAACCTTCTACTAATTTACCCCCTGTGACCTTTTCAAATTGTTCTTGAACCTCAACCGGAAGTGGAGCAGAACCGCTAATACAAGCCTCAATGGAGGATAGGTCATAATTAGCTAATTTAGGGTGGTTTAATAATGCGATATAAATAGTCGGAGCCCCCGGAAACAATGTGGGTTTTAGCTTATCTATCGTCTTTAAAACCTCTGTTGCATCAAATTTCGGGAGTAAGATCATCATGGCGCCAATCATAATCGAGTTATTCATAACAGCTGTCATGCCGTAAACGTGGAAAAATGGTAAAACTCCGAGTATAATTTCCTCTCCGCGTTTTGTTTTATAAATCCAAGCATCGCACATTTGTACATTGGAAACTAAATTATAATGTGTGAGCATCACACCTTTTGGATTCCCTGTCGTTCCACCAGTATATTGAAGTAAAGCTAGATCTTCTTTCGGATGAATCGCTACTTTTTCATAAGCTGCTTGAGCGGTATCCATGATATAGTCCCATACATGGGTAGTTTCTTCTTGTTCTACTTTTACAACCATATTGTACTGTTTCTTCTGAATATATGGGTAAATAAGGTTTTTTGGAAATGGTAAATAGTCCTTTATACTTGCTACAATGATATGCTTAAGATCGGTATTATTTTTTACATTTGTAACTCTCGGTAATAAAATATCTAAACATACGATGAACGCGGTACCGGAATCATTCAGCTGATATTCCAGCTCTCTTTCTTTATATAGCGGATTCGTTTGGATAACAATTCCCCCAGCCATTAGTGCACCATAATAGGCGATAACAGCCTGTGGGCAATTAGGAAGCATAATCGCAATGCGGTCTCCTTTTTCCAAGCCCATCTGCTGTAAATAATTTGCCATCTTCGCCGCTTGTGTATAGATTTCTCCATAAGTTAACTCTTTGCCCATAAAATGAAGCGCTTTCTTTTTCGGGAACTTTTCAGCGCTTTCTAATAAAAATGCGTGAAGTGGCTTTTCGTCATAAGCAATTGACGTCTTTATCTCTGGTGGATAATGCTGGTGCCAACTTCTTTTACCTTCCATCCTTTTTCCTCCCTTTTGGTATAGTTATTACCATTATACCGATTAATCACTATTTTTTGAAATATTATATAACTTTTTTTAGAAAAACTTGGCTTGTCGCTAAGTATTTATGGCGAAAGCTATTGTTTCTTTATACGATAAAGTGAAACTTCTTCAGTAGGAGTTTCCTTCCCTCTCCTACTGAAGGTTAGTACCACAAGGGTATGACCTAAAGGCCCTTGAACCAATCGGGCATTTAGGTGCGGTTTTTTGCCACTTAGACTCTTTTGTACCAATTCAGGACTTGAAGTGGGAAACTTACGGCACCTTACATACCGATAAAGACTAAAGTTTCATACTTTCCTATAGTGTTAAAAAACTTGGCAAAACATGCAAATTTAAAAGGAAGATAAGATGAATGAATAATTTCATAAAAGAAAGTTCACCACGACTCTTATCTGACTTTTAAAATCACCCGCCAAGTTTTTAAGACCCATTTATCATCTACCAAATAAGCCAAGCTATACCTACTACAAAGAAGATAATAGCAACAACCGTTAAGATCTTTGCCAGTCGTTCTAAAACCACTAAATCTCCTCCCCTATAAAATGCTTGCACCAATAACGAAAGCTAAACCAATAGAAATAATCATGGAAATAAAACCAACCGCCTTATTTCCATTTCCAATTTCTTCATCGACTTTAATAACCGGAGTTAAAAACTCAAAAATGAAATATCCAATAAGCAACAATACAAAACCAAAGACCCCCCAGCCAATACTTTGCAATAAGGTATCATTATGTTCAATGGAATAACGAAAAATAATGGCGATACCGAAAATTTTTCCTCCTGTTGCCATTGCGACAGCAAAATTACCTTTTTTAATTTCTTCCCAATTTCGATAGGATGTAACAATTTCTAAAATAGCAAGAAACACCAACGTACATAGAATGACTACACTATATCTAGCCGTTGTTTCAACAACTATATTTTCCCAAAAACTCGTCCCTATTACCATTACATTCACCTCTTAGCTATATCTATTTCAAGCGAATGACAGTTACACCACTGCCGCCTTCTCCAGATTCTCCCGGTCGTGAATCTGCAATTCTTGGGTGCTGCTTTACATATTCCTGCACTCCTTTTCGTAAAGCGCCTGTACCTTTACCATGGATAATAGAAACGCGAGAGTAACCAGCTAGTAGTACATCATCAATATATTTTTCTAACTTTAATAACGCATCTTCTACTCGCTCTCCACGTAAATCAATCTCTGTTTTCACGTGATAGTTTGCACCTTTAATCGTTGTAATTGGCTGGTGATACGTTTCTTGTTGTTTTCCTATATACTGTAAATCTTTACGGTTTACTTTTACTTTCATAATTCCAACTTGTACCAAATACTCTTTATCATTTATCTTTTCCAGCACAGACCCCTGCTGATTGGCTGTTAGTAACTTAACTTCATCCCCAGGGTGAAGCTCTTGTTGTCGCTGTTTTTTATCACGTTGATTTCCTGTTTGTTGAGCAGTCAGTTTAGGTTCGGCAGCATCAAGCATTTTTTTCGCTTTAATCCACTCATGTTCCTTCCATTTTGCGTCTGTTTTCATGTTACGAAGCTCTCCTACAATTATCTCTGCTTCTTCTCGAGCTTTTTCAATCGCTTTAGCTGCTTTTTCTTCTGCTCTTTTATATAGTAATTCTCGTTTATTTTCCCATTGATTCCATGCTGCTTGTAAATCACGATGAATTTTTTCTGCCTCTATTAAAAGCTCATGTGCTTTTTTATACTCTTTTTCTGCATTGATTTGCGATTTTTCCAAAGAAGTGATCATATTTTCTACACTTTTTGAATCCATTCCGATATATGATGTAGCTTGCTCGATTAATCGGTCGGGCAAACCTAATCGTTTCGAAATTTCAAACGCATTACTTCGTCCAGGAACACCTAACAATAGGCGATAAGTTGGCCTTAGTGTTTGTACATCAAATTCTACGGAAGCATTCACCACTTGCTTTCGATTATACCCATATGCTTTTAATTCAGGATAATGCGTTGTCGCAATGACACGTGCTTGACGATGAATGACCTCATCTAGAATGGCCATCGCAAGCGCAGCCCCTTCTTGCGGATCAGTCCCAGAACCTAATTCATCAAACAATACGAGCGTGTCTTCATCTATATGCCTTAAAATTTCTACAATCGTGGTCATATGTGAGGAAAACGTACTTAAATTTTGTTCAATGGATTGCTCATCTCCGATATCTGCATAGACATGTTTAAAGACAGCTAATTCACATCCGTCTTGTGCGGGTACTTGCAAGCCGGCTTGTGCCATCAGCGTACAAAGTCCCACCATCTTTAATGTAACGGTTTTCCCACCTGTATTTGGACCGGTAATCACAATTGCTGTAAATTCTTTACCAATCTCAATATCATTTGCCACAACCTGATTTGGATCAATCAATGGATGACGCGCTTGTTTCATATTGATTATTCCGTTATTATTTATCTTTGGCATAGACGCTTTCATGGACTGACCCAGTTTGGCACGTGCAAACATACCATCTAGCTTGGCAAGAACTTGTACATTCTGTTCTAAATGTATTTCTTCATTGGCGATTTGTGCACTCAGGTCTCTTAATATTCGGTTCATTTCTTGTTTTTCTTTTGCTGTTGCTTCTTGGAGTTGGTTATTTAAATCCACAACTGCTTTCGGCTCCATAAATAACGTCTGCCCAGAAGCTGATTGGTCATGAACAATCCCGCCAATGGTACCTCGATATTCTTGTTTTACCGGAAGAACATAGCGATCATTACGGATTGTAATAATTGTATCGGATAGTTTATTTGCTTGTGTCTTAATAAAACTGTCTAACCTGTCTCTTACTCTGCTTTCAAGCATCCGAATGGAGGAACGAATTCCACGTAACTTTTCGGAAGCACTATCCATAATATGACCATGATCATCAATACAACTATTAATTTGCTGTTCTAATTCTCGTAATGGGGCGATCTGCTCTACGAAGGAACGGATTATTGGTAAATCCTCCTCTAAATTCTCTATAAATGCTTTTGCTCTTCTCCCACCGTAAATCGTACTGGAAACATCCATACATTCTGTCGTTGAAAGTACACCGCCAATGGCAGCTCGTTTTATGCTAGTACGAATATCAACAATTCCGCCTAAGGGTAGTGTTTTATTCAGACGTTGAACGTGTACCGCTTCATCTGTTTCCTTTTGCAGCTGCTTAACTTCCTCTATATTTATCGATGGCTTAACCTGTTTGGTTAGCTCTTTACCGATTGTTGTTTCCGCATAGCTTGTCAAACGCTCAATAATTTTATCAAACTCAAGCACGCGAAGCATACGTTCGTTCATGTAAATGACTCCTTTAAAATGCTTTTCATCACTCTATTATTTATTACGATTAAAATATTCTTTTAATGCTTGCACAGACCACGTATTCATCACCGTTTCTTTTTTTATCCAGCCTTTTCTGGCAATGCCAACACCATACTTCATATGTTCTAACATATGATAATTATGAGCATCTGTATTAATGGCTAATGTAACACCTGCAGCTTGTGCTTTTTTCGCCCATTCATACGATAAGTCCAACCGATTTGGGTTTGCATTGATTTCCAAAGCTGTATTCGTTGCTTTTGCTTTTTCAATTAGTTTATCTACGTTAACTTGATAACCAGGGCGTCTGCCAATTAACCTTCCTGTTGGATGAGCAATTAACGAAACATAAGGATTTTCTAATGCTGCTTCTAAACGATACATAATTTGCTCTTCGGTTTGATTAAAACTGGAATGAATCGAAGCAATGACAAAGTCAAGTTCCTTAAGAAATGCATCCGAAAAGTCGAGCTTTCCATCAGGAAGTATATCCATCTCTACTCCTGTAAAAATATGAATATCCGGATATTTTTCATTTAAATTAGCAATTTCTTCACATTGCTTCCGCAGTCTGGTTTCATTAAGTCCATTCGCTACTCTTAAAAACTTAGAATGATCCGTAATGGCGATAAAATCATATGATTTGTTTCTCGCCTGCACAACCATTTCCTCTAATGATTGCGCGCCATCACTCCATGTGGTATGCATATGTAAATCGCCTTTTATATCTTGGAGCTCAATTAGCCGATAAGGTTCTTTAAATATTTCTGTTTCTCCTGTATTTTCTCTTACTTCAGGCGGAATGTAATGTAAGTCAAAATGGTTAAAGAATTCCTCTTCTGTCATAAAGGTGATTACTTCACCCGTCTCTTCGTTTTCAACACCATACTCATTAATCTTTTCTCCTTGTGCTTTAGCTAATTGACGCATCGCTACATTATGCTCTTTAGAGCCAGTAAAGTGATGTAAGGTTGTCGCAAACTCTTCCTTCTTCACAATCCGAAAGTCTACATTGATATCGTAAACATCTTCTATAACAATGGATATCTTTGTTTCGCCTTTAGCAATAACCTCTTTGCTATTTTCTATTGATAATAACGCATCGCGTACAGCTTCAGGTTCATCTGTGGCAATAATAAAATCAAGATCTTTTATCGTTTCTTTCATTCTTCGCAAGCTTCCTGCTCGGGAAAAACGATCAATTTCTTCTATTTTTTTCAAATAACTCTCAAGTCTTTCAGCGATTGGTAGCATCATAGCAATAGGTAAACGTGCGGGACGCTTTCCTGCTTCATTCAAAGCAGCTAAGATGTTTTCCACTGTTTTTTTTCCAAACCCCGGCAGTTCCTCAACCTTTCCTTGCTCACAAGCATGCTTTAAGGTTTCAGCATTCGTTACTCCGAGCTCTTGGTAAAGTTTTGCTAATTTCTTTCCACCTAGTCCAGGGAGCTCTAATAATGGAATTAAACCATTTGGTACTTGTTTTTCAAGTTCTGATAACGTTTGTGATTCCCCTGTTTGTATATATTCTTGAATAACAGCATTTGTTCCTTTTCCTATTCCTTTTATTTTCGTAAAATCATGAATATCATCGAGAGAACGATTATCCCTTTCTAAAGCTTGTGCAGCTTTACGGTAAGCGCTAATCTTAAATGGATTTTCTCCTTGTAATTCAAGATATATTGCTATTTTCTCCATTAACCGAATGACATCTTTTTTATTAATCCCCATATACTCTCACCCTATTTGTATATCATTGATAAAGTTCTACACAACTACATCATACCTATAGTATATCAATAAATCTTAGCAGCATCTGTAATTTTACAAGTCTCTAAGTTTTTATAACGCCTGTAAGGTGCCGTAAGTCCACACTTTAAAGCCTAAGCTATACAAAAGAATTTAAGTGGGAGAAAACGGCATATAAAGGCCCGATTCGTTCATCTAACATTTCTTGTAAAAGCTCCAAGAAATGAAGTTTCACTTTATACAGTTGAGCCGCTTTCTTACTTTGTCCTTAGAAAAACATGGCTTATCGCCAAGTCCTTAGCGTAGTTTTTCTTATACTATAAACCATAAAATTTTATACTTTCCTATAGTGTAAAAAAGACTGATCCGATTCAGTTAATAATTGTATGCCTCATACAATACACCTGATAATACGAATCAGCCCTTTGTTTAAGTTTGTAAATTTTGGAATACACCTGCCATATTTGTTAGCCAAAGCTCTTTGATTTTTTCCGATAGAAAAGGTGTATGTTCAATGATGAATAAAGCAACTGTTGAATCATTAACCCATGATTGGACTTGCGCAACCGGAATTAACGCGGCAATGTAAAGCACGATAAAAAGCAGCAAATATATTTCAAGAAAGCCCAATATAGCTCCAAGCAGCTTATTAATGGAGTTTAAAACAGGCAATGATGCTACAAAGTCAAGCATGGATGCAATGATTTGCAATACAATTTTAACAGCTAAAAAAATGAGGAAAAACGCAATCGCATTATAGAAGCCCTTCTCAAGCGGCAAGTTTTGTAAAAAATCAGCCCACTTCCCACTCTCTCCCAAATCTGGATAAGGAATCCACAATGACAGTTGTGGACCCAGCTCATCGTAGTAGAGTGCTGCAACTACAAATGCAGCAATAAAACCGATGAGATGGAATAATTGCAAGATAAATCCTCTTTTTAGTCCTCTTAAAAAACCGAACAACAATATAAGTAACAATAATATACTAATCATAGACGGTGTTCCTCTTTCTAGTTAGTCTTTCTCTTTCCTCTTCATGGAACCCAATAAAGAGGCATAGTCTTCTTTTAACTTCAAATAATCATTCATTGTATTTATAGCGGTTAAAACAGCCAACCTCGTTGTATCTAACTGTCGATTTGCTTCATGAATTTCAGTCATTTTCTGATCGACTAAACTGGCTACTAATTTAATATGACTTTGTGGTTCTGTTCCGATAATCGTATAGGTTCGATTGTGTATTTCTACAGTTGTACGTGTTTTTTCATCCTGGGTCACGTGTTAATCCTCCCCAAATAAGAAAAATTGTTCACCTTATCTTAACATGAAGTGAGCCATTTAGGAAACTATCCATTACTGTCATGAATGATTCCCAATTTTCTGTTAGCTATTTGCTCTACTGACTGATTTACTATAGTATAAAGGAATGTGACAGTTTGTAAATTCAACCGTGCAAAAGTTAATGGTTACCGTGAAATTGAACAGTAAGATTGGAGAGAAATAGGATGTCTCAGCTTGTTTATAAATTTTCTGCAAATAAGATACAGCAGATGAAAGAATTTTATACTTCTTTCTCTTTGGCTCCACCACAAGGAGCAATATTCCGGGCAAAGACGAAAGATGCAGTGATTACTGCCTACAAATCAGGAAAAGTGTTATTCCAGGGCAGCTCACCTGAAAAGGAAGCAGCAAATTGGCTTGATGAAGCGCAAAGAGTGGAATCAAAAGCTAAAACAATGAAGCAAAAACCAAATCATTCCTACGTTCCAAGCCCTGACTTATTCAACCAAAACCATATTGGAACCGATGAAGCCGGTACAGGCGATTATTTCGGCCCTATTACGGTAGCTGGTGTATATCTTACAGAAAAAAATATGGTTCAACTGAAGTCGGAGGGTGTAACAGATTCAAAAGCATTAACCGATAAAAAAATTCGTGAATTGGCCAATACCATTTTAACAAGGAAAATTCCTTATGCTTCAGCCATTCTGCATAATAAAAAATACAATGCATTGCAAAAGCAAGGGTGGTCACAAGGAAAAATGAAAGCAATGCTTCATCACCACGTGATTCGTCAGTTATTAAATAAAATTGGCGATGCACCTAACCAAGGTATCATTATTGATCAATTTTGTGAACCGGCTGTTTATCAAAAATATTTAATGTCTGAAAAACAAACGTTGGCTCCTTCAACCTTTTTTTTAACAAAAGCTGAAAGTTATTCAACAGCCGTTGCAGCAGCATCTATTTTAGCTCGTGCCAGTTTTTTAAACCAAATGGATAAACTCTCCAAACAATTAGGATTAGAACTGCCAAAAGGTGCTGCTCCAAAGGTAGACCGTATCATTGCAAAAATTATAATCGAGTATGGTGCAGACATATTGGATTCTTATGCAAAGGTTCATTTTAAAAACACAAAAAAAGCTTACGCATATTTGTAACTACAGTAGTAACTTAGTTAAGTGGCGTTTATATGGTTATACTTTTTTTCCTTGAAAAGACAGCAAATCACTAAGTTGAATTGCTGTCTTTGTTATTGGGATGATCACAAACTAAAGCCACTAGATGCAGGTTGCTTGTTAGTCGAAAGCTTCGTCTTTAAGAACGAATATACGCCTGATATTTTTCTTTTACAGCGTCAATGATGTGATCATAGGAAGCTTGGATTTCATCATCCGTTAATGTTTTTTCAGGATGTTGATAAACAATATGATAGGCAACCGACTTCTTCCCTACTTCTAAATTTTCACCTTCATATACATCAAAGACAGAAACATCTTTTACCAGTGGTTTTCCAACTTCTTCAATTACTTTTTTAATATCACCTGCCAAAATGCTTTGATCAATTACAAAAGCAATATCCCGACCAATCGAAGGATATTTTGGAACTTCTTGATAAGATGTTACAGGTTTATAGGCAGCCAACAGTCCTTCTAAGTTGATATCAAATACATACGTTTCTTTTAAATCCCATTGGTTTTGGATGCGCGGATGTACTTGCCCTAAAAACCCAATCGTTTTACCTTGTAAATGAAGGGACGCTGTTCTGCCTGGATGCATATCTTTATGCTTGAATGGCTTATACTCCACAGAAAAGCCAAGATAATCAAATAATCTCTCTAAAATTCCTTTTACCACATAAAAATCCACCTGTTTTTTCTCTTGCTGCCACGGATGATGAAGCCAATTTCCAGTCAGTGCTCCAGCCAGACGCAAACGCTCATCCGGTTGCTTCGTTAAGACACTCTCTTGCGTAAGAAAAGTTTTACCAATTTCATAATATCCTAAGTCTAGTTGGTTTCTTGCTTTATTATAGGCAAGCACTCGTAAGATTTCTGGTAAAAGACTTAATCGTAAATATTTATGATCTTCGCTCATCGGTAAGGCTAATTGAATTGGCATATAGTTTGCTTCACTAACCTCAGGACTGATTAATTGATCCTTTGTTTCTTCACTGATTAGAGAATACGTACGACTTTCCATCAGTCCCGCACCTTCTAATAATTTTTTAATATTACGAATCAATTGTTGTGTTTCTGTTAATCCGCCTGCTTGACCAACACCATCTGGAAGAGTATAAGGAAGATTATCATAACCATATATTCTTGCCACTTCTTCCAGCATATCCTCGAATATAGCAATGTCACCTCTACGTGTTGGTACATGTACAATAAACATAGAATTCTTTTGTTCATAGTTAAACTTTAATCGTTTCAACGCATCTTTTACATCGTCAGTTTGTAAATTTGTTCCTAAACGTCTATTCATCTCATGCATATCCATTTCAACTTGTTTCTCAGAGCGATCAAGCTGATCGAATTCAACAATACCTGATAAAATAGTTGCGCCTGCATATTTTTCCAATAACTCACAAGCACGAATTCCTGCTTCCTTTACTCGATCCGGATCAACTCCTTTTGTGAATCGGGTACTGGATTCGCTGCGTAACCCTGTTGCCTTTACAGCACTGGTCACCACGTCACCTGTAAAATATGCAGCTTCTAATAAAACATTTTTCGTAGAATCAGTCACTTCTGTAGACAGTCCCCCCATAACTCCAGCTAATGCAATGGGCTCTGTTCCATTCGTGATAACTAAATGATCATGAGACAAAATGCGTTCTTGTTCATCTAAGGTTACCAATACTTCTTTATCCTTTGCACGACGAACAGTGATTTGATCCGAATTCAATTTATCATAATCAAACGCATGTAATGGTTGACCATATTCTAATAATACATAATTCGTTATATCTACAACATTATTAATCGGACGAATTCCTGCAGCCATCAAATAATTACTCATCCATAATGGGGAAGGTTTAATCGTCACATCACGAATAATAAACGCTCCGTAATATGGATTATCTTCGGGTGCTTCTACTCGGACGGAAATAAAATCCTGTGCAGCTTCTTCCGCCATTGTTGGCGCAGGGTTTGGCAACTGTACCGGCTGATCTAAAATAGCAGCAACTTCATAAGCGACACCAAGCATGGATAAACAGTCAGCTCGGTTTGGTGTTAAATCAAATTCTAAAATAGCATCATTCAAGTTTAATAACGATTCTACTGGCTCACCGACCGTCACATCTTCCGGAAATACATAAATTCCATCTGCTGTATCCTTTGGTACATATTTTTCTTCTATTCCTAATTCCTTCAACGAGCAAATCATTCCATTCGATTCAACACCACGCAATTTGGCTTTTTTTATTTTAAAATTTCCTGGAAGTACTGCTCCCGGCTTCGCAACGGCTACTTTTTGCCCTTGAGCTACATTAGGTGCACCACATATAATTTGTAACATTTCATCTCCAACATCTACTTGACATAAATGAAGCTTATCTGCATTTGGATGTTTTTCACAAGATTCCACATAGCCAACAACTACGTTCTCACTCTTTTCAGCAACATACTCAATGCCATCTACTTCAATTCCTGTTTTGGTTATTTTTTCTGCCAATACTTTTGGATCCATATCTTTAATATCCACATAATTTTTTAGCCAATTTAATGATACCAACATATTGATTTTCCTCCCTACGCATTATGATACTGTTTTAAAAAGCGAATATCATTTGTATAAAATTGACGAATGTCTTTTACGCCATATTTAAGCATTGCAATTCGTTCTGGGCCCATACCAAATGCAAAACCACTATAAATATTCGGATCATAGCCGGCCATAGAAAGCACATTTGGATGCACCATTCCAGCTCCTAGAATTTCAATCCAACCAGACCCTTTACAAATAGAGCAGCCTTTTCCTTGACAAATCTTACAAGAAATATCCATTTCTACCGACGGCTCTGTAAATGGGAAAAAGCTTGGACGTAAGCGGATGTCCCGGTCATTTCCAAACATTTTCTTAGCAAAGATATCTAATACTCCTTTTAAATCACTCATTCGAACATGTTTATCTACATATAAACCTTCAATTTGCGTAAATTGATGGGAGTGAGTTGCATCATCTGTATCCCGACGATACACTTTACCTGGCGAGATCATTTTTACCGGTCTATTTCCTCCATACGCTTCCATTGTTCTCGCTTGTACAGGAGATGTTTGTGTTCGCATTAGCAAATCTTTCGTAATAAAAAATGTGTCCTGCATTTCTCTAGCGGGATGATTTTTCGGTAAATTTAAGGCTTCAAAATTATAATAATCCGTCTCTACTTCTGGACCTTCCCTTACTTCAAAGCCCATTCCAATAAACAAATCTTCAATCTCTTCCATAATTTTCGTTAATAAATGCGGTCCACCTAATTTTATTGGCCGACCAGGAAGCGTTACATCGATTGCTTCTTGTTCTAATTGTTTTTCTAATGCTATTTGCTCCAATTTTTCTATTTTTTCTTCTAAACTTGCGGTAATTTGTTGACGAACCGCATTAGCTAACTCACCTACAGCAGGTCTTTCTTCTTTGGACAATTTGCCCATTCCACGAAGTACACTAGTTAAGAAACCCTTTTTCCCTAAATATGCTACTTTAATATCTTGCAGTTTTTTAATATCTTCTGTTTTATTAATTTTTTCTAATGCTTCTATTTCAATTACTTTCAATTGATCTTTCATTTTAGACTCCTCCTTCTTATTTTGAAATGATCATAGAATACATCAAGTATTAGAAAAACTTGGCTTGTCGCCTAGTCTTTAGCGAAAGCTGTATTTTTTCTTATACTATAAACCCTAAAATTTATACTTTCCTATAGTATAAAGAAAATTTGGCTAGTGCCTAGTTTCTACACAGATTACTCAGATATTGATAAAGTATGTGTTTCAAAAAGAGAATAACCAATTTTAAAATATCCTCTTTTACTTACATGGTTACAACATTAAAGCAACCTCTATCTACTTTTTACCCCATAGCAAAGGCTAGAAGCGCTCAGTTAACGACGTACAAACGGCAGATTTTCTGACGTGATTAAAGAAACTTCATTCAAGGAGACTTTTCTCCTTGAAAAAGAAGAACGCTTTTTCTGCGTGCGATGTATCGCTGTCGTGGTTTTTTCTTGTCCTTGAAAAATCGTGATGCTTAATCAAGAAGTCTTACTTCTCCTTGAAAAGAAAAACACTTTTCTTCGTGCGGTGTATCACTTCCGAAGCTTTTCTTGTCCTGTTGCCCAGACGAAATGGGGATTAGGAGCCATGTTAACTTATCATGGGAAGGAGATCGAAGTTTGCTGTCATTCGAGCACTTAAGCTAAACAAAGATACTTTTCCAAAAAAATTATCACCATGTACAAACGGATATTGTTTTATAAACAATAAAAAACCTCCTCCCAACAAGGGACGAGGTCTATCATCGCGGTACCACCCTAGTTAACACAAGTATTTACATGTGTTCACCTTTGTAACTGATAACGGAACTATCCGGAATACCTTTACTCATGACTAGAGGTCCAAGTATCTGCTCCAGAGTGAAAGGATAACACCGCTACGATAAAATGCTCTCAGTCTAAGGCATTCTTCCCTGTTAACGTATAATTTGGTAAGTTATCCGGCTCTTTCAACGCTTTACATATAAAGTTACATATATTATAAAGAATTACCCTACAGTTTGCAACATTATGCTTGAAGATAATACATTAAAACCCCTGCTGCTACACTAACATTTAATGATTCTGCCTTGCCGTAAATGGGAATAGTGACGCGTTTATCCGCTAAAGACATTAATTCCTTTTGCACCCCATTTGCTTCATTGCCTAGAATAAGAGCTGTTTTCCGCTCCGGTTTTAGACTTGTATAAACTTCCGCCTTCTCTAATGCAGATGCCCAAACCGTAAATCCGGCCTCCTGCAATAGCTTTATTTCATCCGGTAAGCTAGCTTGTCGAATTGGAATATGAAATAAAGAGCCTTGTGTGGCTCGAATAGCTTTATCATTAAAAACATCGACTGTTCCATCCCCTAAAATCACTTCAGAAAACCCTGCCGCATCTGCTGTACGAATTATCGTTCCCAAATTGCCCGGATCCTGAATAGCATCAATTAATAAAACAGCACTAGACCAAGTACTAACTAATTGCTTCATCGCAACAACAGCAGCAACTCCTTGTGGTGTATCCGTTTGTGATAATGCTTGAAATACATTACTTTTTACTGTAATGATTGGTGTATCTTTATCCAATAAAGGCGGCTCAACCCCTTCTTGGATTATCATTTCTATTATTGTCCAATTACTTTTAAGTGCCTCTTCCACTAAATGGAAGCCTTCAATTAAAAAAGTTTTTGTTTTCATTCGTTCTTTGCGTTTATGTAATTTCTTCCACATTTTTACTTTATCATTTTTTATTGAAGTAATCATCTTTATCATCCTTCACTTCCTTGAAGCTTATCCTAAATAGTATACATATTTCTGCTTAACAAGGTCAAACTAAATTTAAATTAATGGAAAGTTTTATAAAGAGGAGGAGTTCCCTTGGATTTAAATTTACGAAAAGCTATCTTAAGTAACATTGCATCCAATGATCAAGAACAATTAGAGGCAACGATTGTCGACGCAGTAGAAAATGGTGAGGAAAAAATGCTTCCTGGTCTTGGTGTTTTATTTGAATTAATATGGAAACATACCAATGAAGAAGAAAAACAGCTAATGGTTGAAGCACTGGAGCAAGGTGTAAAAGAAGCTACTAATCAATAAAGTCAATCTTGAAATCCCTAGTGGGGGTTTTCTTTTATCCCCCACTGTTGTTAGAATTTAGAAAACTTGGCTTATCGCCAAGTCTTTATGGCAGCTATTTCTCTTATGCTATAGCCTGAAGTTTTATACTTTCCTTTCCTATAGTGGAACTGAATCAAACATTTGACTTGCAGTTGGATCTCACGCTTTTCCTCCAGATTTCGTCCCGTACCTTGAAGGGTAGGTCTTGCTTCCAGTTACATACGGGATAAAGAAAAGGAATAGCCACCGGTCCATCCGGTTTTTAATTACAGGAAACAAGCTTTTGAGCAAAAATCTAGTTAATTCTTAATCCCTCTTTCTTTGTATATCCCACTATTTAATAATAAGTTACATTTAACCGAACATAACTATTGCCTTTTTAGGGTTAACAATGGAGAAACAGCTTAATTTGTAAACACAGCGGCACGGTCAACTTAAAAAATTCACGACATCATGAACTATAACTAATTTGTAAATACGTTAAAGAAAAAACGAACTTAAAAACAGTATTATTGACCTAGCTTAAATAATACAAGAGTCTATAGATGCAAAAAAAATGAATTTTCTTATCCTTCTCTATTGATTTAATAGTCCTTCCTTCCCTTGTTTATTTTAACTTCAAGATAATCAATACACCTTTTAGCTTCCCCTTGTTTGGACAAGATCTGGCACAATTTGACTATATTTTTTCGAAGTGTTATAAACTAAAGAGGTACTTCAATGTAATCCTTTTACTTATTAAATAATACAAATAAGTATGTAGTAACAAAGAGAGAGGGGAAAATGTTTATGGAAGAAACGCAATCTCAGAAAAAAAAGCTGTCGCCAAAAGCACTAATTAGTATTATCATTGCAGCAATACTACTAATCGGTGGTGGTGTGGCAGCATACATTTTTGCAAATGTATCAGATAAACAGAAATATTTCTTAGCAGAAAAAAATACGATGGAATTTATGACTGAACAAATAGAAAAGCGATATGAGCCTGAACTAGATTGGTTAGAGCAATCAAAGGAAAAACCTGTTGAAACAAATTACGAACTGTCAGCAGAATCGAATATGGCGACAGAAGATCTTGGTATGGGAGAAATGGATTTATCCCAATATATTAACAACTCAACTATTTCATTAAAACATGCAGCAGATATGAAAAATAAACAAATGGCTGGGAGATTTCAAGCAGATATTGGCGGCATTAAAGTTGATGGCGTTGAATATTATTTAACTGCAGAGCAATTCATGCTTGGCCTACCATTTCTTGATGAATTGCTTTCCGTTAAAGGAAAAAATGTAGGTAATCTACTGTATCAATTAGATCCGACGACATATACAGGTGAAGAAAACATTGATTTTGGTACTTTTTTTGAAGGCTCACTCTCTGAAGAAGATGTCGAATATATAAAAAAAGAATATGGTGAAATGATTTATGACCAACTTTCTGATGAGGCATTTAAATCAGAAGACGAAACAATTAAAGTTCATGATCAATCTTTAGATACAGAAAAAATCACGATGAAATTAAGTGAAAAAAAGCTGAAAGAAATGCTTAAGGAAACTGTCGAAAAATTACAATCAGATGATAAGCTAAAAGATCTTATCCGCAAACAATTAGAACTACAAGCAATGGGTAGTTCAGCACTTGATAGTGACATCGATCAAGTACTGAAGGAATTTGATACATTCTTAAAAGAAGCAAAGGATGGAATAGATAATCTACACATTCCTAATGGTTTAACATCAACGATTTGGGTACATGATGACGTTATTGCCCAGCGTGATTTTAGTGTAAAACTAGGGCCTGACAAAGATCAGCTTGTTACGTTTAGTATAAAGGGAACACATCTCCTAAAAGAGGAAAAGCAACAATTTAACCTTGACTTTGGTTTTGAAGATTCAAATAACCAAGATAAAATGAATGTAACAGGAGATCTATCTTGGAAAGATGAGAAAGCTAAAGATTCTATTAAACTAACAATTGAAGATCTTGCCCTCTCCTATGATGGTAAAGAATCATTAAAAGATGGGAAACGAGATTTTGAAAGGACGTTCAGTTTAAAAGACCCTGCTGGCGAAAGTGGTAGTATTATTTGGAGTGGTTCATCTACTTATAAAGATGATAAAATGAATGCTGATCACAGCTTTGCATTTGCACCCGCTGCGGATAGCCAGCATCTATTTTCGCTACACGCTGCTGTTGATGGAAAAACTATGGATAGCGTGAAAATCCCGAAAGATGATCAAACAAAAGATCTAGGAGCAATGCAAGCGGAAGAGTTAATGCAATACTTTGAAACAGAGGTTGGACCTAAGTTTGAAGGTTGGTTAGTTGAGTTGCTGTCAGCTAGTGGCAATCTGGCATCTTAGGCAAACAGCTAAATAATTCGATGGAATGGAAGTGCCCCCCTTTATGCATTTCGCAAGAATAACTTTACTATTAATTAAAAATAATGTATTGCAGCTCAGGAGGAAGTGGCTAACACTTCCTCTTGTTTTGCTATTTCCCTTTATCATTATTGGCTTATTAGCTACGATTATCGTAACATTCGTTACTCCAAACGAACGGTCTCCGATTCAAGTAGGTCTCGTTAATTTGGATCAATCAAAGGAAACAAAGCTTCTGGTTGATATGATGGATGAGGCTTCTCAACTTGGAACTTACATTCAGTTAAGTGCCATGGATGAAACAGTAGCAATTGAGAAGTTAGAAACAGATGAACTCAGTACATATATCGTATTTCCAGAAGGCTTTACAGCGAATCTTTACCAGGGAATTCCCGTAACTTTACCGATTATTGGTAACCCCAATCAACCGATTCAAAGTCAAATGGTAAAAACACTAATCGAAAGTGTAACCAGACATATTCGAGCTTCTCAAGCAAATGTATTAACCATTAACAACTATGCGAAACAACTTCCTATTAATGATCAAGAGCGAAATGATCTGGTATTTGAACAATTTAAGGAGTTTGTTTTTTATACGATCGGCAGGAAACAACTTTTCCAGGAAGAGAAAATTATTAATCAAGCTACAGCGAATCCAATTTCATACTATAGTTTAGCAAGTTGGTTTATCATTTTTACGATCTGGCTGTTAATCATTTATAATTTCCTATATCAAGATTTGTCACCACGACTAAAACAACGTCTAACTTTATATGGCGTTCATCCTTTACAGCAAATTCTTGCCAAGTTATTGGTTACCCTTGGCTTTGTTACTATAATAAGCTACTTTTTCTTATTCTTGGTCATTGAATTATTCCATTGGGATATTCATCTGATGGATTCAATAAGGATAATTATCGTTACAATCTTATATAGTACTTGCTTTCTATTTAGTATTGCAATTGTTGAAGTGCTTATTGCTTCTCATCGATTACGTTTACTAACACAAATTGGCTTTACGATGATGGTTCTATTATTAAGTGGTGCGCTTTTCCCGACGATTTATCTACCTTTGAATGTACAGAATCTATTAAGCTACATCTTTTCATCTGAAGCGCTGTACTGGCTCCAAGAAGTAGTATTAAACGATCGCTTATTTGTTGACTACATCCCTTTACTTACAATGACCGGGGGAGGATTTTTTCTTCTTTTAAGCATGGCACTAGGAAAGGAGCGCATCTGTCAATGAAAGCTATTATCCAAACTCGCTTCTTACATTGGAAACATCAATTTCCTGCTTTGCTATTTTGGCTGGTCTTACCCATAGGGGTTATACTTGGTTTTAACTATGCTGTAACAGCTATTCAAGCAGACAGCAAAGTTCCTGTGGGAATTGTAATAGAGGACAAGTCAACTACAGCTAGAGAACTGGTGGATAAAATGAACGAAGCTCCATTTATCCGTGTTAAGCAATTGGATAAAGAGCAAGCATTGCAGCAATTGGAAAAACATGAATTAGATAGTGTATTTATTATTAAAGAAGGCTATGAAAAACAAGTTAACAGCGGTAGTCGTAATCGTTTACTAACAAGCTATCAATCGGATTTATCTTTTGCTTATACACCTGTATCAGAAATGATTGCTTCCTTTGTACAAAAAGATACTGGTCGTGCTAAAACCGCTTATACTATTCTACAATTAGAAGAGCAATTGACGACGAATACGCAATGGAATATAGAAGAAATTATTACAACAAGCAAAGAAATAGAAGCAGAGCAAGATTTATTAAAAGCTAGTTTTCAATTTAAAGGCCAAGCAAAAACCAATGAAACGAATTTAAAATTATGGGATCATTGGGGATTATGGGCATTATTTTCCATCTTGGCAACCTTTTTCTTATTTGACTGGCTAGTAAAGGAAACTCGTTCTTCCGTGCGGACCCGTTTTGCATTTATTCGTTTTTCTTTTAAAATATATGCTTTATTAAATCTTCTAGTATATACAGTCTTGTTGTTCGTTATCGATTTAGCAGCTGCTTTTATCTTTTCTTATGTCTTTGGAGAATCCGTTAATCTTTCACGAATTGCTGCAATCGTTTCATTCCGACTCATGATTAACGGATTCGCTTTTTTGCTTGCAATAAGCATGAAACAAATTGTTGCGTACTATAGCTTATCACTCGTAATTACATTGTTGCTTGCATTAACGAGCGGAGCCATTATTCCAATAGATGGATTGCCATTTTTAAGTGTGCTTCATCCCCTTGTACCATTTCTAAATGGAGTATTTCACAATATTTGGCTATACATAGTCGTACTAATTATTTGTTTATGGCATGGAAGAAAGGAGAACCAATATGCTTAAAGTGGATAATATTACAAAGGCTTATCATAAAAAGCCAATTATTACAAACCTTTCTTTTACCGTTCAACCAGGTGAAATCATTGGCTTAGTAGGAGAAAACGGTGCGGGAAAATCTACTTTATTACAAATGCTCGCTACGTTACAGCCGCCGACTATAGGAAATATTTGTTTATACGAATGGACTTATAAAAAAAATCGGAAGCAAGTACGACGTCATATCGGTTTTGTCCCACAGGATATCGCGATTTGGGAAAACTTCACGGTAAGAGAAAATATGTTGTTTTTTGAGAAATTATCTTGGAAAAAGAAGTCAGAAAAACAATTGGAACAGCTATGCCTTGATATGAATTTAGACAGGTGGAATGACAAGGTACAAACATTGTCAGGAGGAATGAAACGAAAGTTGAATTTAGCAATCAGTCTTATTCATGATCCGGACCTTCTTCTATTAGATGAGCCGACTGTAGGAATTGATTTAAAATCTAAAAAAGAGATTAGCTTCTACTTGCAAAAATTAGCTATAGATAACCAAAAAATGATCATCTATACTTCCCATGATATGGATGAAATAAAGGGATTATGTACACGTGTGCTCTGTATTGGCAAAGATCCATTCTATAAAGATCTGTTACAACAGGCTGGGAAAGAGATTGCAAGTTTTTAAAAACATGATTGCGAAAAAACGAGAATATAGTAAAATAGTAGGAGATAAGATAGGAAGGAGGATGCTGATATGGAGATTAGAAATTTGCAGCAAATGATGCAATACGAAGCAATGTCTGTGCTTTCATCTGGTTCGAGCGGATTTTCCAGTCACTCTCCAATGATCGATCTCGCATTCCGACAGTTGCTCCAAGAGCAAATAAACAAAGCAAATGAATTACAGGCATATTCACCATTAACGCCACAAAAGCATACATATACACCTGTTCGTTCAATAGCTGCAACTGAATCAGACAGTAACATTGATTCCTTAATCCGTAATGCTGCAGCAAAATATCAAATCGACGAAAAATTAATACGTTCTGTCATCCAAGCAGAATCTAACTTCAATCCATATGCTAAGAGCAGCGCTGGTGCTCAAGGATTAATGCAATTGATGCCTGCAACTGCCAGAGCCTTAGGTGTCTCTAATCCATTGGACCCTGCGCAAAATATCAATGGTGGTGTTAGTTACTTAAGTCAAATGATTCGTCGTTACAACGGAAATACGGAGCTTGCTTTAGCTGCCTATAATGCAGGTCCAGGAAATGTCGATAAATATCAAGGTGTTCCACCGTTTAGAGAAACGCAAAATTATGTTAAAAAAGTAATGACCAATTATTTAGCGTAAATGAGTGAAAATTTTATTCACTCATTTTCTTTTTTATCCTCTAGGAAATTATATCCGCATCTATATGGCGGATAACTTTTTTGAAAAGTGGCATCATCTAGCATATGTGATCAAGCTGATGCAATTTCGATCTGCTTCTACGATGAGTCAACATTGGCTCGAATCTAAAAGAAGGCCGACTAAAAACGGGCGTGCCGCTCAGGCTCAGCATCCCCCTGTTGCAGGGCTCGTTTTCTTTATCCTGAATGAAAGGTGCTATATTTCTCGCCTTTAAAAATCTGCTTCATATTTTGTGAACTCTTTATGAGAAAAACAACTCCTAAATTCCCGATTCGTTTGGGCGACAAGACAAGGAAAACTACGAAGCAATACACCGCACGCAGAAAAAGTGCCTTCCTTTTTCAAGGACAAGGAAAGCTTCTTGCATAAGCATTTCGGTTTTTCAAGGAAGGAAGACCGCTTAAGCGCACATCAAAAGTTCATCGATTTAAAAGAAGAGGCTTATGTCCAATTATAAGCCTCTTCTTATTTCCTCCACTAGTCAAATTTAATTGAATCTACAGTATCCTGGTCCATTTTTTTAATTGTCTCGACAATCAATTTCACAGCATTATCAAAATCATCACGATGCAATATTCCAGCATGTGTGTGAATGTAGCGTGTTGCGATCGTAATGGATAAAGAAGGAACACCATTTGCAGTAAGGTGGATGGAGCCTGAATCTGTTCCGCCACCCGCCATTGTTGCATATTGGAATGGAATCTCATTTTCTTCTGCTGTTTTAACCACTAGATCACGCAGACCTTTATGAGAAACCATAGAAGCATCATAAAGTACAATTTGCGGACCCTTTCCTATTTTGCTGTCAGCTTCATGTTCAGAAATTCCAGGAGTATCACCAGCGATACCAACATCAACAGCAAATCCAATATCCGGTTTGATCGTATGAGCTGCCGTTTTAGCACCTCGAAGTCCCACTTCTTCCTGAACTGTGCCGACTCCATAAACAATATTTGGATGCTCACTGTCTTGTAACTGTTTTAATACTTCAATAGCGATCGCACACCCAATTCGGTTGTCCCATGCTTTTGCCAATAACATCTTTTCATTTTTTAAGGGTGTAAATTCAAAATAAGGGACGACAGAATCTCCTGGTTTTACCCCAAATGACTCAGCTTCTTCTTTACTTGAAGCACCAATATCAATAAACATATCTTTAATCTGGACTGGTTTTTTCCGAGCTTCTGGAGATAGAATATGTGGTGGCTTTGAACCAATAACGCCTGTTACATCTCCCTTGCTTCCCATAATTGTCACACGTTGTGCAAGCATCACCTGGCTCCACCAGCCGCCAGTTGTTTGAAAATAGATAAAGCCATTTTCATCAATTTTTGTTACCATAAAGCCGATTTCATCTAAATGACCGGCTACCATTATCTTCGGTCCATCGTGCATACCGGTCTTTTTTGCAATTAGACTGCCTAAATTATCGTAAACCACTTCGTCTGCATAAGGTGTGATGTATTTCTTCATGACATTTCGTGGCTCTTTTTCATTACCTGGAATACCTTTTGCATCTGTTAACTCTTTGAACATTTTTAACGTATCATCTATCTTTTCCAAATGTGGTCACCTCTTATCTTTTCTCTATTCCATATTATACCGCTAATTTTTAAGGTTTCAAAACAGTAAGTTGAGTCGCCCAAGTTTATAAAATATGTTTCCCTACTTAAAGACAATTATTAATAAATAGAGCGTTTCTGCGCATCTTCAATTCTAAACTCTACTATATTTCACCACAGTCTATGGTAGATAGTTGGTTCATATCCATCCTCCAACTTATCCCTGCAAATTCACTTTTACTTTCACAATATGCTGTACTGTACTCTATTGGTTTAAATCCACCTTTTCACATGCTCTATAGTTTATACATAATGCAATTGATTTTACTATGCTTGGCTTGAATCTCTTTAATTAAAAACAAAATAGTTAGTGACCTCTATCCTAAGAATATGGAATCGACGCCCCTTTAATTTTCTACTGCAATATTCTGATGTTAATTGTTTCCATCTGAACATACTTACTTATTATTTTCCAGATGAACCAAACCCGCCTTTATCTCTTTTAGTATTGGACAAAACTTCCGTTTGTTCAAGATTAACTGGTAATACTGGAGCTATGATCATCTGAGCAATTCTCATATGTTTTTCTACCGTGAAATCCTTCTTTCCATGATTAATTAAAATGATCTTAATTTCGCCTCTGTAACCCTCATCAATGGTTCCCGGGCTATTTAACACCGTAATTGAATGCTTTAAAGCTAAACCGCTTCTAGGTCTTATCTGTGCCTCTGTTCCCTTGGGTAATTCGATTTGTATTCCTGTTCTTACTAATTCAGCTTCCCCTGTGTGGATAATCTTCTCTTCAATAGAAAATAAATCCATCCCAGCATCACCTTCATTGGCACGATATGGTAATTTTGCCTCATCATGTATCAATTTAACTTTCAAGTTATATTCCATTCAATATCCCCCATTTTTAGTAAATTTTTGTGCTGCTTCATTATGTATGAAAAACTATTTAATCCTCTCATAACTGTCTGTCGCTTTTTGCAATTATGACCTATCATTACTTCTTTTTTATGATTGTAACATGAAGATTGAAAAAAAGTGAAACCTTCGAATACGCTATTACGTATTATATACGTATTATTGGAGAATAACTAGCAGGGAGACGGTAGTATGATAGTTATTTTGTTTCGCATACTAATTGTTATTGCTTTAGCACTACTTGTATATACTTGGATTCAATATTATCGTAATCCTCTACGAAAGCTAAGGATCGCTAAAGCAGAAGGTGATTTTTACTTTTTAGACGATCCAAATAATAGCAAAAAAAATGTTCTGTTTGTTTATAAGGGATGCTTATTTGAAGGGGAAAAGTATGTCGGAACAACGGAGGATTCATTTGAAGTTGTTGATATACAAGTAACAGTAAAGGATCCTTTGGAATTAAGTGGTTTTAGAAGAGATGACTTATATTTTCTTGAAGAGGAAATTTTAATTCGCTATCCCTTTGCAAAAATTGAATGGAAACACCCTATAAATAAGTTATTGAGTTAGCTGTTTTAAAAATTTTCACTCGAAAGTAGCGCAAAATATCGCTATTTTTGTTTTTTTAAAATTACAGTAGATCAACTGTAAAAAGTATTAGTGTTCAATGGTTGTAAGTTGCTATTATCGTATAATTACATTTATGTTTTTAATAAAGCATGGCAAGAACGATGAAACTCGCTTCCTCTTCTGCAGTTTTGATAAGCAGGGTATCATTAAGAGTAAAACGGTTCTGTATTAATTTTTAATATTGTTATAAAAGGTTGTTCAAAAGTCCTTCAAAAATGACACACCGAATTTCTTCGCACATGAGAGCGGATAAAATTTTTGCGTTGAAGTTCATTTGACCGTAGTTAAAAATTTTTACGTTCTAAGTATAAGTACAACTAAATTATCTTCTATGCTTCGCTTGTCGCACCCAAGTTTTCTTTATTGGCTTGTTTCTCTATTCTTGGAAGTTAAAAAACTTTCCTGCATGGGTAGTATCTCGAAGAAGTTTACTAATACTCGTGTATCTATACTGCATACACTCAAGCTACTCGATGCGACGCTGCCAATACACAGGGCGCGCTAGTATCGGTATTTCCACAGGCATCGAAAGCTTCTTGCAGCATCGCGATTTTTCAAGGACAGGAAAAGCTACGACAGTGAGACAACATGTTTTTTTAAGGACAGAGTATGCTTCGGCAGCAGCACATCTATTTTTTTAAGACATTACGATTTTAACCGAACTCAATTCTTTTCAACTCCTCTTTGAACACGCACTATAAGAATTAAGATAACAAATGTAAGCTATATATACCTTCTTTACCATGAGATTCGTTTTTCATTCAAAGAAATGTTACTTAACAGTGAATATTTCTAAACAATAAAGAAGCTTTGAATACATTTAACTGAACGGAATCACAGATATTTTTTATGTTAAAAAAAATTAAACGAATGCCAAATTCGACATCCGTTGTTCATTTAAGAATGATAATATCTTGTCCCCTTGTCTTTGTATTATAAAAGTGTAGTGTACCCTTACACCCTCTCTTCTGACCGTATATGGAAAAATTCCTGCCATTTAATATGTACTTCTTTCCTGCGTAACATATACACGCAGGGAAAAAGCAACAAGAAGAACAGACTAAGGTGCAAAGGAGTTAAATTTGCGATCCATTGTCCGATAGAAGTATAAATAAAAGCTAGTGGAATATTAGAAAAGAAGGAAGATTTTGTATAGTCTTTAAACCCTGCAGATATTTCTAACAAACATAGTGATAATAAATGGAAATGAATAAATGGAATTAAGCGAAGCAGTGCTATTTGTGATGTTGTTAATGATTTTTGTTTGCCAATAATCCTTTCTTTCAATTTTTGAAACCGATTCATTGACTTTGGCATTTTATGAACAAAAAAATAAAAAAAAATGCTAGATAATGTAATGCCAATAAGTGAATAAACAGTTCCAGCAATAGTCCCGAATAGGATACCACCTGATATACAGATAAACATAACAGGGAGAAAAAATAACGGTCGTATTAAATGAAAACTAATAAATAATAATGGAGCAAACAATCCCCCGGCTTCAATAAAAGTGATGATGTGATTTCCGAAAACTTCCATAACCCGCCTCCTTATGCTAGTTCTCTGCAGCGAATATATTGGACGCGCATTATTACATGTATATGACAGGAGACGAGCCTTTATGACAAGAATATAGGTGAATTGGATAGTGCAACTTCATTCTTTGTTTTTAATCCATGGAAAAAGTAGATCAAAGGCTAAGTTCGCTATCTCCTTGAAAAACCGCGATGTATTTCTGCTGAAGCTTCTCTGTCCTTTAAAACCGCGATGCTTATTCAAAAAGCTTTCCTTGTCCTTGAAAAAGGAAGGCACTTTTTCTGCGTGCGGTGTATTGCTTCGTAGCTCTCCTTGTCCTGTCGACCTAAATCATCGAACATATACAAGTTATTGCTTTTCGCTTTTACTTTATTTTGTTACTACTCGTCTTGAGAGGTTCACATATCCCTTACATGTTTGGGAACTTTATTTACTTATACTTATTGGTTACTGTGCAAAAAAATACCAACTAATAATACCAATTTGAACAATTAATAATACAGGTACTCCTATGTTAAAAGTGATGTGCTTTGTTTTATGATGAAAAACCTTCATTCCGAGCCAAACCCCGAGAGCCCCACCAACTACTGCCAGAAGCCAAAATGTCCGTTCAGGTATTCGATACTGCTGTTTTTTAGCTTTTTGTTTATCGATTCCCATCAATAAAAAGGTAATACTATTTACACCAATTAAATATGGTAAAAGACTATTCCAAATTTCCATCTATTATTAGGTTCCTTTCCATTGATATAAAAATAGAATTGTAATACTTCGATTTATGAAGTCCTCCTTAGCAGAAGACTTCATGTTTTTCAAATTATTTCAAGCAATAAATTATGATAAAAGAGAAAAAAGGCTATGTCCTGCTTCAACGCAAGCATTTAGCCTTTTTTAATTATTTCTATTTTAATGCTTCTTTTGCTTTTGTTACAAGTTGTGTAAAAGCCTTTTCATCATGAATAGCCAGATCAGATAGCATTTTGCGGTTAATATCAATTCCCGCTACTTTTAAACCGTGCATTAACTTACTATATGACATATCGTTTAAACGAGCTGCTGCATTAATACGAGAAATCCACAGTTTACGAAAATCACGTTTTTTCTGTTTACGGTCACGATATGCATATTGACCTGATTTCATAACTTGTTGCTTTGCAGTTTTAAATAACGTTCTCTTTGAACCATAATAACCTTTTGCTAATTTAAGCACGCGTTTACGACGTTTACGCGTTACTGTTCCACCTTTTACTCGTGGCATATTAATTCCCTCCTAATACAAATCAAAAAGTAGTCTGTGCTTCCAAATGCTTTTAGGATAACTTATTTATAAGGAAGCATTGTTTTAATTCTTCTGTAATCTCCAGCTGATACTGTAGTAGTTTTACGCAGTTTACGTTTTTGTTTTTGTGATTTATGTGCAAACAAGTGGCTCGTATAAGCATGCCCGCGTTTTAATTTCCCGGTACCTGTTTTTTTAAAGCGTTTTTGTGAGCCTTTATGAGTTTTCATTTTTGGCATAATTGATTTCCTCCTTATTACAAATGCTTAAGTCATTATGCTGATGTTGCTGCCGTTAATCATTATTTTTCATTTAAAGGTGCAAGCATCATAAACATATTACGGCCTTCCATTTTCGGTTTTGTTTCAACGGTCGCAATATCTTTTACTTCTTCAGCAAATCGATCCAGAACTTCTCGTCCTAATTCTTTGTGAGTAATCGCACGTCCACGAAAGCGGACTGCAGCTTTTACTTTATCACCTTTTTGTAAAAATTTCCGTGCATTTTTTAATTTTGTTTCAAAATCATGATCGCCAATTCCAGGGGTAAACCGCACTTCTTTCACATTAATAACTTTTTGTTTTTTCCGTGCTTCTTTTTCTTTCTTCTGTTGTTCAAACCGGTATTTTCCATAATCCATTATCCGGCATACTGGGGGCTTGGCATTTGGTGCAACAAGGACCAGATCAAGATTTCTTTTTTGGGCAATTTCTAAAGCCTCTTGACGAGATTTCACGCCAAGTTGATCTCCATTGGCGTCAATTAATCGTACTTCCCGGGCACGAATTTTCTCATTAACATTCATGTCTTTGCTAATTATCATCCACCTCCAAAATTTTTCCATGCGTGATCATTTTTGACAAGTTATTATTTCATTCGCATCATTAAAAAAGCGTGGGCATCAGGACGCACCCACACTTCTCCAATTGTCTATTTCAATCGTTAGAACCAGTCAACTACCAGATGGCGTCGAGCAGGTGAGAAGCGGGTGCTTCTACTTGTCTCAGATCATTTAATTATCAACTACATAAGAATAGCATATGTATCGGATAATGTCAAAAAAAGAATCAATAAAGATAAAAAGAAATACAGTGCCACTTCATTTGGCGAAGTTTTTCAATTCATCTCTCACCCTCATATATAATATTCAAAAGTCTTTCTTCATCTTCTAAACTTGGTTACATCAAGTACTTTTCTGACATGAAAACCATATGAATAGACATGGGATTGTTTATTTGCGCACGGACAGCTTCATTAGGAGAAACTCTTTCATAGTAGCTTTACAATCATATTATTTCACAAGTATATATCAGCCGTATTTCCACTTGCTATCTAAATCCACGCATACCGCCTCCCCCTCTATTCTATTTCGCTACTTTTTTGTAAATTCCTGATTACCGCAAAACATTCTATAGATTTCCATAAAGTGAAACTTCCATCCGTTGGGGTTGTCTTTCATCTGTCATGGATTGAAAAGTAAAACAAAGGCTAAACCGCAGGCATCCTTGAAAAAGAGAAACCATTTTTTCTACGTGTCACACTTCCCGAGATCGACGTCTTACAGGTCCAACGAATCGGAAATATAGCTGCCGTTGTCCCCCACTTAGACTTCTTTGGTATTTACAATTGGGGATCTTACGTCACCTTACATTCGAGATACAAAAAACAGCTTCTTGTTGATCAACGAAGCTGTTTTTTTGATTTAATTCTTTTTTTCATATGTCCGTTTTATTTCGAAGCTTTATTTAACACTTTATTGTCGATTTCCTGTTTAATCATAGCAGCAAATGCATCAAGAGAAATCGTTTCTGTTTCCTTCTCTCCATAACGGCGAATATTCACTGCTTGGTCGTTCATTTCATGATCACCAAGGACTAATGCAAAAGGTATTTTTTGTGTTTGTGCTTCGCGGATTTTATAGCCGATCTTTTCATCCCGTTCATCTACCGAAACTCTTATGCCTTCCAGCCTTAACTTTTCTGCAACCTGTTTCGCATAATCAAGATGAGCTTTTGGCGAAACAGGGATTACTCTGACTTGTTCTGGTGCAAGCCAAGTCGGAAATGCTCCTTTATATTCTTCAATTAAGAATGCTACAAAACGCTCCATTGTAGAAACCACACCACGGTGAATAACGACTGGACGATGAGGTTGTCCATCTTCGCCAATGTAGGTTAAGTCAAAACGTTCTGGAAGATGGAAATCAAGTTGAACTGTGGACAATGTTTCATCTTTTCCAAGTGCTGTTTTCACTTGTACATCAAGCTTCGGTCCGTAAAACGCTGCTTCACCTTCAGCTTCCACATAATCCACCTTTAAATCTTCCATTGTTTCTTTTAACATCGCTTGTGCTTTTTCCCACATGGCATCATTATCCACATACTTTTCTTTATCCTCAGGATCACGATACGAAAGTCGGAAATAATAATCCGTAATACCGAAATCTTCATACACCTTTTGTACCAATTCTACAACTCGGATAAACTCATCCTTTAATTGATCAGGACGTGCAAAAATATGCGCATCATTTAAAGTCATTGCCCGTACGCGCTGCAGGCCAGCAAGTGCGCCAGACATTTCATAACGATGCATCATTCCCAGTTCAGCAATACGGACAGGCAGATTACGATAACTATACAACTGATTTTTATAAATCATCATATGATGTGGGCAATTCATCGGACGAAGAACAAGTTCTTCATTATCCATTTTCATTTCAGGAAACATATCTTCTTTATAATGATCCCAATGACCACTTGTTTTATACAACTCGACACTACCTAATACCGGTGTATATACATGGTCGTAACCAAGTCGTTCTTCTAAATCAACAATGTAGCGCTCAATGATCCGACGAATGGTTGCACCTTTAGGCAGCCATAATGGCAATCCTTGCCCCACTTTTTGTGACACTGTAAAAATACCTAACTCTTTTCCAAGTTTACGATGATCTCGTTCCTTTCGTTCTTCGAGGATCTTTAAATACGCTTCAACTTCGCTTTGCTTTTGAAATGCTGTCCCGTAAATTCGTTGTAACTGTTTATTATTGCTGTCCCCTCGCCAGTAAGCTCCGGAAATACTTAACAACTTAAAGGCTTTAATCTTATTCGTTGAAGGAACATGAACCCCCCGACACAAGTCAAAAAACTCACCCTGCTTGTAAATAGTGACTTGTTCACCTTCAGGAATAGCATCAATCAACTCTAGCTTTAGTTGATCATCTTGGAACATTTGTTTGGCTTCTTCTCGTGACACTTCGACCCGCTCAATTTCTAGAGCTTCATCTACAATCCGCTTCATTTCCTTTTCAATTTTAGCAAGATCCTCTGGTGTGACAGAATGTTCCATATCAAAATCATAATAGAATCCTTCCTCAATAACTGGACCTACGCCAAAGTTGACGTCTTTATAAAGCCTTTTTATTGCCTGTGCCATTAGGTGGGCGGTCGAATGACGCATTATTTCAATACCTTTATCATCTTTATAAGTAATAATTTCGATACGACCACCATGATCTAATTCTCTTCTTAGATCAAATAGCTTGTCGTCCAATTTAATAGCTAATGCCTGCTTTTTCAATCCCGAAGAAATAGAAGCCGCAATCTCTTCTCCGGTAGTTCCTGCAGGAAATGCTTTTTCCGCACCATCTGGAAAAATAAATGTTAATTGTTCAGTCACTGCTCTCACTCCTTCTTCAATTAAAAAACGCTCGTCCCTCTGCTAAAAAGCAAAGGGACGAGCGTTGTTAGTAACGTCGTGGTTCCACCCTAATTCCCGTAAAAATATACGGCTTCATGCATCTTTAACGCAGATGATACGCTGCTATATACTTTCCTTCCATAGCAGGGCTCCAAGGTGGTAAATCATTATTGTATGTGGAAGCTTCCAGCCAAAGACTCCCTTCTCTTGCCATACATCTCATAATGATTCATGTCCTTTTCCTAACCTGTAATTCACATATATATAGTATAATCTGTATTATAGCGCTCGTTCCATGAAAAAGCAAGACTTAGAATTACCCTTTCTTTGTAAAATAAACAAATGGAAACTGATGGAGCGGTTCAAAGATAACTCTTTCTTGAAAAACATTAATAACGGTTAATGTTTTTGGATCAGACGGATCATCCCCGTATATATAAATCTTTTTGGGCGCCATTGCTATTAATGGTGATAAATTTAATTCACTCTCGTCTAACCCAACAAGATACAGTGGCTCTTTTTGCATTAAAGTACGCAGTTCCGTATTCGAAAATGGTTTACCATTCTCTTTAAAAAAGGAAAATGTATCTCCCTGTAAAAGATAAACCGCGGATACAGAAGGTTCTCGCCGTGCAATATATCCCCTGAGCATATTGATAAATTCCTGATGTTCTTCTTCTCGTTTATATTCGTCAATAGCAAGTCCAACATAATGAATAATGTAGTCTCTAAACACTTTCAAACGAAATTTAACTAGCGAATCATAGT
The DNA here is from genome assembly GCF_053667775.1 of Cerasibacillus sp. JNUCC 74. The sequence goes on from NZ_CM132207.1 coordinate 2,628,000, forward strand.
GAATGGTGACAGTATCCTTTATGTTAGCGATAAACAAGGATTCAAGCAATTGATAGGGATCTTCTTTTTTATGAACGAGCAGATCATTCTTATCCCTACCTGCCATCACCCAATTCGTTAATTCAAGAATTTTCTCCTTTTCATCTGCATCCGTATAGTAATAAAAATCTTCAATTACGGATGTAATTAGCTTACTTAAACGATGTGTCATATAAACATCTGTCAACGATTTAGCAATTGCTCCAGTAAGTACTTGACCAGGTATATGTTCTTCAAATTGTAAAAGATTCCCCCATTCTTTATGAGTTTTCCAGTGCAAATTAATGTGTTTGTTATGCTGTCGCATCCTTTCACAGAACCGAATAACTTCTTTATCTGACTCAATAAATAATTCCACCAATAAACATCACCCTCATCCAACCAAACTGTTACATTATATGGACAAAGAGTTAAAATAATGAGTAATCCATAAAAACTAGTAAATTACAATGAAAGTAGAATTTTTTATAAAAAGCATGATTTAAAATGCTAGAGTGATTTCAAAAAAACTAGCAGATAGAGTCAGAGAATTGACATCTGCTAGTTACAACTAAAAGGTATGATTTGGGTAATCTATTTTTATACTATAATGCTATCTAACCAACCAAAAGGATATTAAAACCATACGAGAAACGTCTTTTTTTAGAATATGTGTCATCTACTCAGAAAATCAATTGTCTTGAATAATTCATTTACCAGATACTTAGATGCAATCCTGCACAAGTCTGTCATTAAACCATCCCTTTTACTAGAGCTGGTTTGTATATAAGTAAAAAATTACGTACGCCGATTCTCGGAAAATACAGGAATTGGCTGACTAACTTGTTTGATACGTTCAATCACTCGCCCAGCTTTTACTTTTTCAACACCGGTTTTCGTAAGCGACAAATGTGATTCTAATTCCTCCATACTGTAATTGGAGGTAAAAAAGACTGGTAAACCTTCCATCATACGAAATTGCAACAGAGATCCTAAAATTTCATCCCGAAACCATGATGACTGCATTTCTGCACCAATATCATCGAGCATTAATACATCTGCCTTTTTAAAATAGTCCAGCTTTGTATTTAACGAATCGTCTTTCATGGAAGCTTTCATCTCTCGTACAAATTCAGGCATATAAATAAGTGATGAGGAGATATACATTTCCTTTAACTTATTTGCCAATGCGCCTAGAAAATATGTTTTTCCAACGCCAAACGGGCCATATAAATATAGTCCCTTTTGTGGTATATTTTGCTTACAACCTTCAATGAATTTCAAAATTTCCCGTACTGCTTTACTCCGCTTTGGATCAGCATCAATATAATCAATCTTAGCTTCTAATATTTGTTTTGGCATATATAAACTTTGAACTAACCGCTGCTGTTCTAACTGCTTTTCATAATCAATGCGTTGAAAGCACTTTTTATAAGATAAACGGATTTCTTTCCCTTCGACATGTAAAACTGGTGAATAGCCCGGGATCATATTCATGCATTTATCTAAGCTCGTGCATTTATCGCATTGCTTTACTTGCGATTTAAATTCATATAATTTGATTATATTTTTATCAATTTCTTTTTTGGTCAGTTGTGGATGTTTAGCCAAAAAAGCTTTAATCTCCGGATCATTCAGGATTTCCTGTTTGATTTTCGTATAATGTTCCTGAAAGTTTTTATTTTCTCTCATCCACTTTTGCAATGTCGATCGTACCGGTTTCATATCCATCATCCTTGAAATTGCTATTATTTATCATTACTAGAATACTGCTTTAAGAGCGCTGCTATTTCTTTTTGCTCTTGTACTTCATCCACTTGTTCTTCATATGTAGCTACTGCTTCTTGTTTTTGCCGTTGCTTCTGTTCTTTAAACCAGTCTGGTATTACCTCTTTTGATTGTCTGCTACTATAGTTATTTCCAGTATTTTTTGCTTTTTGATTATTTTTTACTTCTTGTTTAGCAAAGTCCATTGCTTCTTTTGCTGTTTTTAAATTCGCTCTTGACCAATGACTTGCAATTTTTGAAAGATAGTTTTTAGTTAGCTTCATATTTGTTTGCAATAAAACATAGTGAATTAATACATTCATAACCGGGGTTGGCAGTCCTTGAGATGTCATAACCTCCCCCACTAAGCGTAAGTCTTGTTCCGAAGCTTGATGACCGCCTGATAAATCTTCCAATAGCTGTTTTGGAGAAATCGTTTCAAAATGTTGAATAAGCTTTTCTTCTTTTGTTTTTGGCGTTTTCTGTTCCGTAGATGTTGGGCTAACTTTTTCTGTCTTATCAATCAGTCGAACATGACTTCCTTTATATTTGGATTGAAATAAGTCATAGCAAGCTGCTTTAAACTCTTCTATATTTAAGCTATTATCTTCTGTTAACGCCCAAATAACTGCTTTTTCCACTTCGTATGTAGCTAAATCATATAAAAACATCATTTGGGAAATCAGTTTACGGTTATAGCCCGTTAGCACTTTTTTCTCTGGGATCATGCGCTGTTTTAAACTTTGCTCGATTGGTGCAAAATCTATACCTTTTATATCAGGCATTCGATCCAATGATTGCTCTTTTACATGCGGTTGAAAATCAGAAGTAATTGTTTCAAACACATCCTGAAAGGAAGCAGTTATATTTATACCGTATTTCTCATCTGCCACTGGTAAAAAATGTTGCTTTAATCGATCATATTTATCAGGACCAATATGATGATATAAAAGCTGAGATAACATTGGATCTTGAAAAAATCGTTCCGGCGAATAGACAGGCAGTAATACATAAGTAAAAACCCGGTTTGCTTCGTTATCCATTTGATAAGTTTTAAGCAAACCTATTCCTTCGAGTTTTAGTCTGGCAGTATATATCTCGTCTAAAGGAAGATTCAAATAATTCATAAGCGTATGATGAGTTTGAGGAGTTGGTTTATCACCCAGGATGTCTCGTTCATGCAGTAATGTTTGATATAGGATGGTCGCATTTAAACCAATTAATGGTTGGTACAGATGCGTTAACGACTTTGCATAATCCATTGGTAACGATTCTTGGACTACTACAAAATAGCCTTCGACAGGTAATATCTTGCCGATCCTATTCATGTTGAATCTATTCCTTTCCATCTGATTCATTCTTTTTATCACTATCAATGATCTCTTTTAATTCATCGAGAAAAACATTGATATCTTTAAATTGACGATAAACAGAAGCAAACCTTACGTAGGCAACTTCATCAACTTCTGACAGACGATCCATCACCCGTTCGCCTACCTCTTTACTATTCACTTCTGAAATTCCTTCATTTCGCAGATCCTTCTCTACATTTAAAGCTATTTCTTCAATGGTTTCTAATGGAACCGGACGCTTTTCACAAGCCTTTATTAATCCACGTATTAACTTGTCACGACTAAATTCCTGCCTCGCTCCATCTTTTTTTACAACGATTAAAGGAACAGCTTCAATCCGCTCAAAAGTCGTAAATCGAAAGCCACAATGCTCACATTCTCTGCGTCTGCGAATTGCTTGTCCTTCTTCAATTGGTCTCGAGTCCAATACTTTTGTACTTTTGTTATGGCAATTTGAACATCTCATCGTTCTGCCCACTCCTCATTTTTACCGTTACCTAGTTTGTTTCGTAATTAATGGTAATACATGATTAATTTCTTTGTAAAGCCGTTGAATAATTTTTGTGCTATAACCAAAATCAAACGGAAGTGCAGTCTCTGTTGTAACCGAAAAGTCCACTGCAGTTTGAAAAGGTCTCACCATAATGATCGTTACGATGATAAACGCTTGTCTTCTTTTTTTAACTTTTACACTTATTTCTCCATGCTCTTCAGAAATGGAATGTAATTCGTATGTTTCTGATCGACCAAGAATCCCCTCAATTGCACGCATTGCTTTTTCTTTTGTTGTTTTATAATAATGGGTACGTAACGTTGAATCCCAATGATTATCCTGAGTTTCAGCATGATTGTTAAGATATTTGGAAATCCTATTGCGAAATTCCATTTTTTGCCACCTCGGTGCAAGTTTATTCCTGTGTATAGTATTCCTATTTTAACATGTTTTACAGAAAACCTCTATGATTCTATCTTTATTGAAATCTTAGCTGACAACAAGACTTTGATGCAGATGGCTAGACGAATAAAGTGAAACTTCATTCAGTAGGAGTTTTCTTCCATCTCCTACTGAATGTTAGTTGAACGAATCGGGTATTTAGGTGCCGTTTTCCCCCACTTAGCCCCTTTTGTATGAACTCAGGGATCTTGAAGTGGGAGTTTTACGGCACCTTACATGCGGGATAAAGCTACTATCAAAAAATATCTACTATGTAAAAATGAATATAATTGTCCTAGATAATAAAAAGACAACATGGGCTGACAGACGTATTCGCCTACCAACCCATGTTTATTTTATGTGCTTACAATTATAAATTTTGAAATTGTTTAATCCTAAGAACTCCTACTCCCCGCGGTATTTCAAGCTTTTCAACACGGTTCGCCTCAAGCATGGTAATAATATATTGTACAGCTTTATGGGGATCGATTATATTTCCGCATGTATAAACATCTATGCTGGCATAACCATGCTCAGGAAAGCTATGCACAGTTAGATGGGATTCAGAAATAATCACAACACCACTTATACCAATAGGCGCGAATTTATGAAAGGTTACTTCACGAATTTCTGCACCTGATTTTAGGGCAGCTTCCACAAAAACCTGCTCTAGTATATCGATATTATTTAATTTGTTTACATTACATTGCCAAAGTTCAGCAATGACATGTCTTCCCATTGTATCCATTTTTTTCACCCTTATGGCATATTAATTACTGCCTTTATCCTGTCAATGGAGGGAAGTTTATTGATCAGCTTACCCCTTAAAACAGAAAAATAATTTAAACAATGATACAACGAAAAGTATAAACTGTCTGACCGTCATTTGCAATTCATTTTGTTTGGCAATGTTCTAAACTATTCTCTTTTCATTCTAGCTAATTTGAACATGCTTTTGGTGCATATAATGTCCGACATATTTTACTAGATCCATAACTCGTGCGGAATAGCCCCATTCATTATCATACCAGGCAAGCACTTTCAATTTATGATCTTCCATTACGATCGTTGACAATCCGTCAATAATTGCTGAATAATCCGTCGTCGTGTAATCGATGGATACTAAAGGTGCATCGCTATAATAAACAATCCCCTTGTACTCAGCTTCAGCAGCCTTCATAAAGATGTCATTTACTTGTTTGGCAGTAACTGTTTCTTCCACATCTACTACAAGGTCAACAAGGGAGACATTGGGTGTTGGAACACGTAAAGCCATCCCATGCAGCTTTCCATTTAGGTGTGGTAACACTTCACCTAACGCCTTCGCTGCTCCTGTTGAAGTAGGAATGATAGATTGAGTACAGCTTCTAGCTCGTCTTAAATCTTTATGTGGATTATCAATATTTTTTTGATCGTTTGTAAAAGCATGTACGGTCGTCATAAGACCATTCTTAACTGTAAAATGTTCATCAATAATTTTTACTACCGGAGCAAGGCAATTAGTTGTACATGAAGCGTTAGAAATAACTTGGTGCTTATCGGGGTCATAAGATTGTTCATTGACACCCATAACAATGGTGCAGTCTACTTCTTTACCTGGCGCTGTAATAATTACCTTTTTTGCTCCAGCACGAATATGTGCTCCTGCACTCTCCTTTGTTTTGAACTTACCAGTTGCTTCGATAACTACATCAATTTCTAGTTCTTCCCAAGGCAACTGTTCAGGAACTCGAGAATTAACGAGCTTTACTTTTTTATTATCAACCATAATTCCATGATGAAGCGGTTTCACTTCTTTATTAAAAATACCATGTACACTATCATATTTAATTAAGTGGGCTAATGTTTCAGCAGGATAACTAGCATTAATAGCTACTATATCCAATTGCTCATCATCAATAGCCTGCCGAAACACCATTCTTCCAATTCGCCCAAAACCATTTATTGCAACCCGAGTTTTCCTCATTTGTCTTCCTCCCACTATGAGTTATACTTTTTCTGCTTATTTACTAATTAGTATAACATATTAACGATTGTGTGTGACCCTTATTTTAAGTTTTACTTTATGTTTCAGTTTTCTAACTATTAAAACTTTCCTGTTGTTACTTGAAAATGACAATAGGCCTTGAGTTTACTCTCCCCTCTATCCCGTTCCTCATTAGACTACTAATTCCAGCAAGAAAACTAGTAAAATGAAAAACCAATGTTGCCTTATCATAGGAAGAAGAACAAAGTTTGCTACAGCTTGTGTGCATGAGCTACGATGCTACTTTTCAAAAAGTTATCCGAAGCAATAAAAAAGCGGCCCGCTTATTTAAGACCGCTTACTCTTGTTAAACTATGCTATATGTCTTATCCTATTTACAGAAGTTAAGACATTGCTTCACTAAATTTTCCTTATGTGATTAGTCTCCTTAGGTTCATAGATCTTATGTTGGATATGGAACTACGTAATAACACTCCAGGACATTAATATTTTTTCCAATTGCTTATAGGTTTTATATTTAGAGCCATTATTATCGATTACAGCATCTGCCTTTTTCGCTTTTTCTTTCACTGGCATTTGTGCTTGCATACGTTGAATGGCTTCTTGTTCGGTATACTCATTTCGCTCCATTAATCTTTGAAGCTGCACATCCTCATCTGCATAAACAACAATCGTCTTATCGATGAGATGTGTTAGATTATTTTCAAACAAAAGCGGAATATCTAAAACGACACATGGCGCTTTAGCCTGGAGATAAGCATCTCTTTTTTCGATCATTTTTTCTCTCACTGCAGGATGAACAATTTTATTTAATTGATCTCGTTTCGCTTCATCAGCGAATACTATTTCACCAAGCATTTGTCGATTTAATGTTTTATCTGCTCGCAAAATTTGCTGGCCGAATTGATCAACGATTTGTTTGTAAGCTAACTCACCTGGTTTAACTACTTCCCTTGCGACCTTATCGGCATCAATTACAGGAATATTAAAATCCTCAAACATAAGGGAGACGGTACTTTTTCCCGTTGCGATACTTCCAGTTAAACCGATAATCATTGACATCATCTCACCTCTTTAGCGGTTGGCAATTGGTACAAACATGTGTACCGCGCCCACCGACTTTCATTTTAGCGATTGGACTTCCACACATCTTACAGTTTTCCCCTTCTTGTCCGTACACATACAATTCCTGCTGAAACATCCCCATCTCGCCTTGACCGTTGACATAAGAGCGAATGGTTGTTCCTCCTTGTAATACAGCTTGTTCCATTGTTGCAATGGCCTGTTTACGAATTCCTTTTATTTCCTTATGTGTTAATTTATTTGCCTGTCTTAACGGATGTATACCTGATCGAAATAGTGTTTCATCTACATAAATATTACCTAAACCAGCAACAACTGTTTGATCTAACAAAGCCGATTTAATAACACGCTGTGTCTTTTTTAATTTTTTTATAAAATAATCGTCTGTAAACTCCGAATCGAATGGGTCAGGGCCTAATAAGCATAACGGTTTATGCTCCATTTCCTCTCCTTTATAAAACAAATGCATCGTACCAAATTTCCGCACATCATTATAGCGTAATTCTTCACCATTGGTTAGCTTAAATATAACATGTGTATGCTTTTTAACTGGTTCTTCTTTTGGAGTTACGCTGTATTTTCCTTCCATACGTAAATGGGATACAAGTACATAGTCATTTAGCTGAAATAATAAAAATTTACCTTTACGTTCAATATCTAAAATGGTTTGACCACTTATTTCTGATTTAAATTGCTCCACATCATCTGGTCTTTTAATAATTTTTGGCCAGTAAACCTCTACTTGCTCAATCGTCTTATTCATTACAAACTGCTTTAACGTATTTCGAATTGTTTCTACTTCTGGTAATTCCGGCATCTCCCTAGCTCCTTACTTTGCATCAAACCAGCTGTCACCATAGGCATAATCTACCTTTAAAGGTACATTGAGATTAACCGCATTTTCCATAACAGCTGGTACTATTTTAATTAATTTGTCGATTTCTGACTTCGGTGCCTCCATGATTAATTCATCATGTACTTGCAAAAGCATTCTAGCTTTTAGCTTCACTTCTTTTAACTTATGATCTAAATCAATCATCGCTTTTTTAATAATGTCTGCAGCACTTCCCTGTATTGGCGTGTTCATTGCAGTTCGCTCTGCAAAACTTCTTTTATTAAAATTCCTGCTTGTAATGTCTGGTAAATATCTTCTTCGCTTCATCAACGTGCTGACATATCCTTTATGTTTTGCTTCTTGAACGATCTCTTCCATGTACGCTTTGACACCAGGATAACTTGCAAAATAGCGATCAATAAACTGCTTTGCTTCTTTTCTGGTAATTCCTAAATTTTGTGACAGACCGTAATCGCTAATCCCGTATACAATTCCAAAGTTTACTGCTTTAGCTTGTCTTCGCATATTTGAAGTAACTGCTTCTTTATCGACATGAAAAACATCCATCGCTGTCTGGGTATGAATATCCAAATCATGTTGAAATGCGCTGATTAATTTTTCATCATTGGCAATATGTGCTAACACCCGCAGCTCAATTTGCGAATAATCGGCAGCAAACATGAGCCATCCCTCTTGTTCAGGGATAAAAGCTTGACGGATTTTCCTACCTTCTTCTAAACGGATAGGGATATTTTGCAAATTAGGATCGATCGAGCTTAAACGCCCGGTTTGTGTTAAAGCTTGATTAAAGCGGGTATGAATTTTGCCAGTGTCCTTATTGACAACCTTTAATAACCCTTCAATATATGTCGATTGCAATTTTCCTAGCTGGCGATATAGTAATAGCTTTGGAATAATTTTATGCTCATCCTGTAACTGCTCTAAGACATCAGCAGCCGTTGAATAGCCTGTTTTCGTTTTCTTTATAACAGGAAGACCTAATTTATCAAAGAGGATCGTGCCTAATTGCTTAGGTGAGTTTAAGTTAAATTCTTCACCAGCTAATTCGTGTACTTCTTGTTCCAGTTCAGCTAACCGTTCTTTTAAATCTATTCGCATTTCTTCTAAGCGACTTTCATCAACACGGACACCTGTATGCTCCATTTCCCCAAGAATTAAAGCTAGCGGCATTTCCAGCTCCGTAAAGAGTTCATATTGTTCATTTTCCTGCAACTGACTTTTCATTTTCTCTTTTAAATTATATAAAGTCAATGCTTTTCTAACGACATGATCAGCAAGAACTGATTGTTCTGGGACGTGCTGCTTTGCCCCTTTTCCATACACTTCTTCATCAAATAGACAATCTGTATGCCCCATCCGATGCCCAATTGCAGGTATATCATGATTATTTTCAGAAGGATTCAATAAGTAAGAAGCAAGCAACATATCAAAGATAATGCCTTTAATATGAATGTCATTTCGTAATAGCGATACGAGTGTTTTCTTGGCATCAAAAACGATTTTTTGTTGATCTTCAGCCTCTAGCCAATTTTTAAATATATTTGATTCTAAGGCTACTTCTGTTGGTATAAAGTAAGCATGATTAGAATTAACAATGGAGAAGCCCTCAATCGATGCTTGGTGATAATTTTCTTCTATCATTTCTACAATTAAAGCTTCTTCACCAGTAAATAAATCGTCGTTTATCTCTTTAAGTACCGTAAAATCAATTGCAGATTGCTCATTAACTGTAGTGGTATCCTCATCTTCTTTCCCTTCAATTCGATGTAACAAAGACTTAAAGCCCAGCTCCCTAAAAATCGAACTTACCTCGCTTTGCTGATAACCATCATACTTAATATCATCAGGTTGAATCGTAATAGGAGTATCACGCTTAATTGTTACAAGCTGTTTACTCATAAACGCCTCATCTTTGTGGTTTGCTAACTTTTCTTTTAATTTTTTTCCACTAACTTGATTCAGATTTTCATAGACCTTTTCTAATGAGTGAAATTGCTTTAAGAGCTTAATAGCCGTTTTTTCACCAACCCCAGGTACACCAGGAATATTATCCGAGCTATCACCCATCAATGCCTTTAAATCAATGATTTGTTTTTCGCTGATTTCCATTTTCCCTTTTAAATAATCTGGAGTGTATCGTTCCACCTCACTTATACCTTTTTTCGTTAAAGTTACAGTTACCTTGTCTGATACTAATTGGAGTAAATCTTTATCTCCAGAAATAACCGTCACATCCCAGCCATCTTCTTCTACTTGTTTGGATAATGTTCCAATAATATCATCCGCTTCATAGTTATCCAGTTCATAGTGGGCAATCTGAAATGCATCTAATACTTCTTTTAGCAATGGAAACTGTTCTGATAGTTCCGGTGGCGTTTTTTGCCTTCCACCTTTATATTCTTTATACGTTTCATGCCTGAATGTTGTTTTGCCGGCATCAAAAGCAACAAGCATATGTGTTGGTTTTTCTTCCTCCATCATTCTTAATAACATCGTCGTAAATCCATATACAGCATTTGTATAAATGCCTTTATCGTTATTTAAAAGCGGCAGTGCAAAAAATGCCCGATAAATTATACTATTTCCATCAATTAAAACCAGTTTATTGCCCATGATTTCGCCTCCGATAATTTCATCATTAAGCATATTTTATCATTCTAGCTACATAAAGTGAAACAACAGTGTTGGTACGAAGGCTGAAATCCTTACAAATATTGCTGTAACCACGTGCAGCTTCGTCAAAGCGATTGACTATTAGAAAATATTGCAAATAAAAAATAGCATAGTACCTGTTAGTACCACTTGCTTAAGTGACTAACTGCTGATTCCTATAAGCTATTTGCTAGCCGCTGAATAAATAAACTTGGTAATATTACTTTCAAACGGATAGCTCTTCAAAAAAATAAAAAACATCCCTGCTCAGGAATGTTTTTTATTTTTTTTATTTATCGGTAAACATACCGTTATTGCGGTTCCCTTATTTACTTCACTTTCAATATTAATCTCACCATCATGAACTTCAACAATATGTTTAACGATAGCCAAACCTAGCCCCGTTCCTCCTGTATTCCGGCTTCTCGCTTTATCTACTCGATAAAACCGTTCAAATATGCGTGGGATAGCATCCTTTTCAATACCTATTCCAGTATCCTCTACTTGTATACATACATAATCATTAACTTCATTGATTTTTAAAGAAATACTTCCCTTTTCTGGAGTGTAATTTACAGCATTATCAATTAAATTAATAATAATTTGTTTTACTTTTTCTTTATCTGCTGTTAATTGCAGATCCGGTTCGATTTGTTTATTAAATGTGAGCTGTTTATTCTGCACCCTTTGTTCTATAATCGGCATTACTTCTTGAACAATCTCATTTACTGAAAAGGTGGTAAGGACAAGTTGAAGGTTTTCCTTTTCTAACCGCGATAAAATCAATAAATCCTCAATTAATAGTTGTAATCGATGGCTTTCTTTATAGATAATCTCCAAAAACTCTTTATTTTTTTCCAGATCCTTCATTGGATCGTCTAATAACGTTTCAGCAAATCCTTTAATCGAAGTAATTGGAGTTTTTAGCTCATGGGAAACATTAGCTACAAAGTCTTTCCGCATTAATTCCAATTTTTTCAACTCTGTAATATCATAAAGTACGAGTACTGCACCTTTTAGTAAGTTTCGATCATCAAATATAGGTGCTCCTACTATCTCAATATAATATTTATCGAGACCCTTATAATGGGTAAATTCTTCTTTTATATTGCGTTCATAAAGGAAGGTTAGCTGTACTGTTTCATGAATGACCTCATTATGGAGAACATCATAATAAAGATGTCCTTGAACCTCATTCGGTGTTTGATCAAACATAGCTAAAAATTTGCGATTAGCAAAGTGAATATATCCTTTAGCATCGATTAGAACAAGGCCGCTCTCCGTATTTTCAACAATGGTTGATAATTGCTCTGATTTCATTTGTTCTTGTATGGTCAGTTCATTTAAATTACGAGCAAGCGCATTAATTTTTGTACTTAATTGACCAATACTATTGTTTGCTGGATGATGAAATCTTGCACGATAATTACCTTTTACAATTTCATCAATTGTTTTTGTTGCTTTTTTTACCGGCTTAATGAATGTTTCGTATAAGTGCAACAAAAATAATACTAAAATGATAAATTGAATAATTAATACTGCAGCAATTACTAAATATTCACCTACTAATATACTTAATAAAATACCGGTTAAAGACACTACAAGCAGAATTCCTATAGTGTAACCGAATATTGGTTTTTCAAACAAAAATCGCATTAACTAGGGTCCTCCAATTTATACCCCAGACCTCGAACTGTTTTAATATAAACAGGTTTTTTAGAATCTGGTTCAATTTTATCGCGTAAATGAGAAATGTGCACATCTACAATACGTGTATCACCAACAAAATCATAGTCCCAAACTCCACTAAGCAGTTGATCTCTAGAAATGACCTTCCCTTTATTTTTTGCTAAATAATAAAGTAATTCAAACTCTTTCCTTGTAAATGTAATCACTTTTCCATTCATTTCCGCTTCATATCTTTCAGGAAATATGGTTATGTTGCCAACCTGAATATACGAAAAATTTGATTTTTCTACTCGCTTAGACCGTCGTAAGATTGCCTTTATTCTAGCAATAACCTCTTTTGGACTAAATGGTTTCGTTAAATAATCATCGGCTCCAAGTTCCAACCCAAGCACTTTATCAAATTCCTCATCCTTAGCTGTAAGCATGAGAATCGGTGTATTTATTTGATTATTACGTAAATACCTACAAACATCCATGCCGTCCATTTCAGGGAGCATCAGATCTAAAACAATCAAATCATAACTGTTGCTCTCTGCTTTTTGCACAGCTTGAGAACCATCATAAGCTACATCGGTAATAAAACCTGCCTTTTCAATATTGAACTTCAGTAAAGTTACAATTGACTTCTCGTCATCTACAATTAAAATTTTCTCGTTCATATCCAGTCCCCGTTTCTAATCACTAGTAGTTAATAGGTTCCACCTCCATCTTACAATGAATCGCATTGAAAGTGAATACGATAAGAGTTTGTAAATTTATTTTTACACAAGATCAGTGGTTTGGGATGGTAAAATATAATATATTCCATATATATGAGTAAATAAACAATCACATACATAAATTGAATTAAAAAAAGTTTTCTAAAGATTGTGCAGTCAATGTATTTGGTCGACTCGCAGGAATAACATAAAGCTTTCCAGTAATCACCTTATCTCCTTTTTCATCTTTACCGGTAACAGTCATCGCAATACGCTGATTTGCATCATCAATTGCAATGACCTCTAATGTAAAATAAACTTCTGTATTGTGGTACACTGGTTTTGTGAAAATGATCTCATGGTGTGTAATATGACTACCAGGACCAGGCAAATGCATCGATACGAGGGAGGAAACCATTCCAAACAGCATGACGGCTGGTACGATTGGTCTTTTATATGGGGTTAATGAAGCATAATCATGCTGAAGGTATAAAGGATTAGCATCATTCGTTAAACCTAAATATAATAATAGATCTCGATCCACCACTTTTTTCGTTTCACTATAGTTATCACCAATCTGAATATCTTTCAATTCTTTACCTAAAGGTCTTCTCTTTCCTATCATTCTGAGCCCTCCCCATTAATGTAAATGCTTTCTATTATATCAAAAATTCACATTATTGCCAATGATAAAACAAAACTGAGTCTGTCAAGTATTTACAGGAGCAACTCTCATCTTTTCATTTTCTTTTATACAGCACCTCATTTGAAAAAAGCTTTTTAAGATAAAAAGCCTTTACCTACAAAAAGTAGATAAAAGCCTTTTGTTAGATTAATTATTTTAGCACCTCTAATACTTTTTTTACAGAATCAGCAGATTTATTCAAAGCGACCTTTTCTTCTTCCGTTAGATCTAATTCGATAATTTTTTCTATACCGTTACCACCTAAAATTGTTGGTACACCAAGATAAATATCCGAATAGCCATATTCACCTTCTAAGTACGCAATTGCCGGAAGTATGCGGCGCTGATCTTTTAAAATTGTCTCTGCCATTACTGTAAGTGATGCAGCCGGGGCATAGTATGCACTACCATTTCCTAATAAGCCGACAATTTCTCCGCCACCTTTTCTCGTACGTTCAACAATTGCATCTAAACGTTCTTTTGAAATCAATTTTTCTAGTGGAACGCCTCCAGCATAGGAATAACGAATGAGTGGAACCATATCATCTCCATGGCCCCCTAATACGAAACCAGTAACATCCTTAACAGATACATTTAATTCTTGCGCAACAAACGTACAGAATCTTGCTGTATCTAATACACCAGATTGACCAATGACACGTTCTTTTGGGAGGCCTGTTTCTTTAAAAACAGTATAAGTCATAGCATCAACAGGATTTGTGAGTACAACAATATATGTGTCAGGTGAATATTTCACAATTTCTGTAGCTACAGATTTCATAATTTTAGCATTGGTATTAACTAGGTCATCTCGGCTCATTCCGGGCTTTCGTGCAATACCTGCAGTAATAATCACCAGATCAGAATCTTTCGTATGTTCATAGTTGGACGTTCCAATAATAGAAGCGTCAAATCCCTGTACAGGACTTGCCTCAAGCATATCTAATGCCTTTCCTTTCGTTGGATCCTCCATATTAGGGATATCAACAAGTACGACATCGCCTAATTCCTTTTGCGCTATCATTAAGGCTGTTGTAGCTCCGGTAAAGCCTGAACCGATTACTGATATTTTTCTTCTTTTTATCCCCATTTTTAAAATCCCCTTTGTTCTTTTAGACTAGTAAGTATAATTCCTTCTATAAAGATTACGCTACGTCGTACGGAATCAACTAGTACAGGCGTCGCAATAATAAACATTTCGCAAAAAGCAACACAAGCACAGTATAGGCAACATAAAGTACCTATACTGTTTATAAACTACTATTATATTAACCCATATTTTTAATTAGTTCATTACCAAATTCAGAGCATTTCACTTCCGTTGCACCTTCCATTAATCGAGCAAAATCGTAGGTAACCACCTTTGAAGCAATGGTCTTATCCATAGCTGTTGTTATCAAATCAGCTGCTTCTCTCCAATCTATATGTTCAAGCATTAAAACGGCCGATAGAATCACAGAGGATGGATTTACTTTGTCTAATCCTGCATACTTAGGTGCAGTTCCGTGGGTAGCTTCAAAAATAGCATGCCCTGTATCATAATTAATGTTTGCTCCGGGAGCAATTCCAATTCCGCCTACTTGAGCAGCAAGCGCATCAGAAATATAATCCCCATTTAAATTCATCGTAGCAACAACATCAAACTCTTTCGGTCGTGTTAAAATCTGTTGTAAGAAAATATCAGCGATAGCATCCTTTATCAAAATTTTCCCAGCTGCAAGTGCCTCATCTTGTGCTTTATTTGCCGCATCCTTTCCTTCCTTTTCAACAATGCGGTCATACTCTGCCCAAGTAAAGACTTTGTCACCAAATTCTTCCTCGGCAACCTCATAACCCCAAATTTTAAATGCGCCTTCTGTAAATTTCATGATGTTACCTTTATGTACTAAAGTAACACTCTTGCGCCCTTCATTAATCGCATATTGAATACTTGCACGTACAAGACGTTTCGTTCCTTCTTCAGAAACTGGCTTTACCCCAATTCCAGAAGTTTCTGGAAAGCGAATGTTTGTTACATTCATTTCTTCTTTTAAGAACTTGATCACTTTTTTCGCTTCATCTGTTCCATTTTGCCACTCAATTCCGGCATAAATATCTTCTGTGTTTTCACGGAAGATAACCATGTCTACATCTTCAGGGCGTTTAACCGGAGACGGTACTCCATCAAAATAACGAACTGGGCGAAGACATGTAAAGAGGTCTAATTCTTGGCGTAGTGCAACGTTTAAGGAACGAAATCCACCACCAATTGGTGTTGTAAGCGGTCCTTTAATAGCGATTTTATACTCATCTATTTTGTCCAACGTATCTTGCGGTAACCATTCTCCAGTCTTGTCATACGCTTTTTGCCCTGCATAAACCTCTAGCCAATCAATTTCCTTGGTACCGTTATACGCTTTTTCCACTGCAGCTTCAATCACTTTTTTTGCAGTTGACCAAATATCCGGTCCCGTTCCATCACCTTCAATAAAAGGTATAATTGGTTTGTTTGGAACTTTCAACTGTCCATTCTCTACTATAATTTTTTCTCCCTTTGTCATAACAATCATTACCTCCTAATGTCATTTCTGTATATAGTTTAGCAAAAATAAGTCCTGCTGAACATCTTTGCTTATTGCCTAATTATTGGCAAGATTCCATCTATTGATGTTGAGGTAGTAACTAATAATCCTTTATCGTTGATCAATAGTAATATATTTTGGTGATTTTGGTCCAGTATAATCTGCTCTTGGACGAATTAATCTGTTATCAGTATATTGCTCCAAAATATGAGCGAGCCAGCCAGATGTTCGACTAACTGCAAAAATCGGTGTAAATAAATCATGATCAATGCCCAAGCTATGATAAACCGATGCAGAATAAAAATCAACATTTGCTGGTAACCCTTTATGTTCTTTAATGTAATCTTCAATTTTTACAGACATATTATACCATTTCGGCTGTCCAGTTAATTCTGTCAATTGCTTTGACATTTCTTTTAAAAATTTTGCCCGCGGATCTCCATTACGGTACACACGGTGCCCCATCCCCATAATCTTTTCTTTATTATCTAATTTTTCTTTAATATAAGGGATTACATTTTCTTCTTCTCCAATTTCCATCAACATTTGCATAACGCGTTCATTTGCACCACCATGTAGCGGCCCTTTCAATGCACCAATTGCAGCAGTAATTCCAGAATAAATATCTGAAAGAGTAGCTACACAGACCCTGGCAGTAAAAGTAGAAGCATTTAGTTCATGATCAGCGTGAAGTACAAGCGCTTTATTGATGGCTTCAACTTCAATATCCTTTGGGTCTTCTTCATTTAACATGTAAAGAAAATTTTCTGCATAACTATAATCTTGCTTCGGCTTAACCGGATCTTGCCCCTTCCGAATGCGCGCGAAAGCCGTTACAATTGATGCTATTTTTGCTTGTATACGGATTGCTTTCCGCTGATTTGCATCTGGACTCATTACTTCTGCTTCATCATCATACAAGCCTAATAATGATACAGCTGTCCGTAAAGCTGCCATTGGGTGAACTGTTGAAAGATCGTAGGAACGGAAATGTTTCACAATTCCGTCTGGAAGTTCCATATTTGCAGCAAGTTCTTGCTTTAAACCATCTAATTCAGCTTGGTTAGGAAGCTTTTGATTCCAAAGTAAGTAGATAACTTCTTCAAAACTGGAATATTCTGCCAAATCATCAATCTTGTAACCAACATACGTAAGTTGATCATCTATTATGGAACTAATTGACGATTGAGTTGCTACAACTCCTTCAAGCCCTTTCGTTGTTGCTGTCATAACAAACCCTCTCCTTTATAAATTATTTAGCACACTATCTTTCGACAATGTTTTAAAACTTATAAAAATTTATCCCCCTATGATAATTATAAAGTATTACGAATCTAATGTGAATTGAAACCGATTCAATTCACTATTTAGATTTTACTAGATACACAAATATTTTGCAAAAAAGAGTTTCTTTAGCTTCAACTTCGGTGAATCATTATCAAGTATAGAATTGGGGAAGTTTAGACAGATGCAGCACATTACTAGAATATCTTTATTAAAAACAATAGTTTATAAGACTATTTTGTTTATAAGTTGCATAAGTAATTAGAGAATGGTTTTTGATTTTAAATAAAATGGGGTTCAATTATGTACAAGCCACTTCTATTTCAATGTGTCCGATTGGTGCTTATCATTATTAGCATCGCATTGTTATGTTTCTCTATGACAATAAGCTTTAGCTATTTATATCCACTGGCAATTGCCGGTTTAATTGCGATTATTCTTCATCCAGTTGTTACATTTTTAGAAGAAAGGTTAAAATTACCAAGATTATTAGGAACAACAGGAACCATGCTGGTACTTTTTTTTCTTCTAAGCGGCATTTTATTTATTCTTGTTTCTGAATTTATCCAAGGAACCTTATTTTTAGCAGAACAATTGCCTACGCATTTCCAAACATTCAGTCTTTATTTGACAAATTTCATTGAGCAAAATATCATTCCTATATATCAAAAGTTAACTGCCTATTTTCAAACATTGAATGCTAGCCAACAAGCAGCCATTAGCGAAAACTTAAAGCACTTTATTAACAATCTTACAGCTTCTGCAACAACATTTTTACAAGGGGCGCTTCTTAAGTTACCAACGATTATTGCATCTTTACCCAGCTCTATTACAATCGTTATCTTTATTCTTTTAGCAGCCTTTATGATCACGGTTGACTATAAAAAAATCGTACTATTTTTTCACAGGCATATTCCGAATACGTTTAAAATGCCAATCCATAAAGTGATCGTTCAGCTGAAAAAAACAATTATCGGATATGCAAAAGCCCAAATCATCCTTGTGCTGATTTCGGCTATTCTTGTATACATTGGATTAGTTATTTTACAGGTAAATCATGCTTTTACGATTACATTATACATTGCTCTTGTCGACTTATTTCCTTATATTGGTTCGGGTATTATTTTTATGCCATGGATCATTTATCTTTTTATAGTTGGAAATTACTCGATGTCGATTAATTTATCGATTTTGTACGGAATTGTTATCATTATTAGGCAATTAATTGAGCCAAAAATATTATCTTCTAGTATCGGTATCCATCCCCTTGTAGCACTAATAACATTATTTATTGGCATTCAATTTTGGGGAGTAATTGGATTTCTAATTGCACCTATCATGCTTATCTTTATTAACACGCTATATCGAGCAGGCACATTTAACGAGATTTGGAAATTTATTAAAGGATAAAACTCACCATCTTCGATATATGATGGTACGGTTTTTTATAAAGTACTTCATTATTGCTTCTATTTTTTTACTAAACATTCGCCGAGTTGGAGGTATAACTAATAGAAAACCAACCGCATCGGTAATAAAACCCGGAGTGACTAACAAAACAGCTCCAATTAACACACATATTCCATTAATAATATATCCTGTAGGTGCTTCTCCACGCTGAATGGAAAGCTGTGCCTGATTCCATATCTCAATTCCTTGTTGTTTTGCTAAATAAAAGCCAATTGCGCCAGTCAATATAATCAATAACACAACCCACCAAGTTCCAATTATTCCACCAATCCAAATAAAAAGACCGATTTCGAGTGCAGAAAGAATAAATGCCGTAAGTAAAAACCATTTCATTGAATTTTTTCACCTCCATATGATTCAGCAGTGAGTAGTATAAATTTGTCTTCCCTGCAAAATACTGTACACGCTCTGCTGTAAAAGAAGATATAGAAAAAGAGGGGAGGGAACACCCTCTTTTTCTATATGAACATTAAAGTACTCTTGTATGCCCTTGATAGATGTCGCCTTTCGCACCATCAACAGTGATAATTTCATCATCTTTAATCACATCAAATACATCCTCAACACCAACGATTACAGGGATTCCTAAACTTAATCCAACAACCGCAGCATGAGAAGTAAGCCCAGTTTCTTCTGTAATAATACCAGCAGCCTTTTCTATTGCCGGCATCATTTCTTTTTCCGTACCGTAAGTAACTAATATATCGCCTTCTTGTACTTTTTCTATTGCTTCCTTCGCTGATTTTACAACAACTGCTCTGCCAAAAGCGCTTTTTCTTCCAATTCCCTGACCTTTTGCAATGATATCGCCAATGACATGAACCTTCATTAAATTCGTTGTACCACTTTCTCCAACCGGTACACCAGCGGTAATAATAACGCGGTTTCCACGCTCAACCATACCAGATTGTAAGCCTCTTTCTACTGCGATATCCAACATTTCGTCCGTAGAGCCCGCACGTTTACATGTAACTGCATGTACACCCCAGACTAAGGAAAGACGGCGATTTACTCTCTCAGAAAATGTAACTGCAAGAATTGGAGCATGTGGACGATATTTGGAAATCATTCTTGCCGTGTGGCCACTTTCTGTCGGCGTGATAATTGCACTTACCGATAAGTTCATTGCTGTATGTGTAACAGATTGACTGATTGCATCTGTGATCGTCATATCTACATTACGCGAGCGTTCCCGTAAAATGGACTGATGATCTAAAGCAGTTTCTGCCTTCATTGCAATATTGCTCATCGTTTGTACAGATTCAACCGGGTAATCACCCGCAGCCGTTTCACCAGATAGCATAACTGCATCGGTTCCGTCAAAAATGGCATTCGCTACATCTGATGCTTCTGCTCTTGTGGGTCGTGGATTACGTTGCATTGAATCAAGCATTTGGGTAGCCGTAATAACAGGTTTACCTGCTATATTACATTTTTCAATAAATTTTTTCTGTACAAGCGGTACATCCTCAGCAGGAATTTCCACACCAAGATCACCACGGGCAACCATTAATCCATCACTTACTTCTAAAATGCTGTCGATATTATCGACACCCTCTTGGTTTTCAATCTTAGGGATAATTTGAATATGCGTTGCATTATGTCTTTCAAGGAGTTCTTTTATTTCTAAAACATCCGATGCACGTCTGACAAAAGAAGCTGCGATGAAATCTACATCATGTTCAATACCAAAAATAATATCGTTAGCGTCTTTCTCCGTAATTCCAGGCAGGTTTACCGAAACATTTGGGATGTTAACACCTTTTTTATTCTTGATGATACCTGTATTCAGTGCAATTGTTTTCACTTCTTGTTTTGCTTGATCAATTTCAACAACCTTTAATTCGATTAATCCATCATCTAGAAGAATTTTAGAGCCGACATGGACATCATTAATTAGGCCAGGATACGTAACCGAAAAACGTTCAGCTGTTCCTTCGACTTCTTTCATTGATACATAAACTATATTTCCTTGAACTAGTTCAGCTTGTCCATTGACAAAGTCGTGTGTACGAATTTCTGGTCCTTTCGTATCTAGAAGTATCGCAATAGTTTTCCCTGTTTTTTCTGCCGCTTTACGTATATTTTCAATTCGTGCTGCATGTTCTTCATAATTACCATGTGAAAAATTCAGGCGAGCAACGTTCATCCCACATTCCATTAACTTCTCCAAGGTTTCAATAGATTCTGATGCAGGTCCGATCGTACATACAATTTTTGTGTTTCTCATTATTGTTTCCTCCTTAATTTACCGTTCCAACGTTAAATAGATAGTTCTTGAGATAATGTATACATGTCATCGTTAATGGTATGCTGCTCGTGCAGAACTTTACTAATTTCATGATCAACTATTTGGTTCTGTTGAATTCCTACCATTCTTCCTGCTTTACCAGCCATTAACAAATCGACTGCTTTAGCAGCAAGTCTGCTTGCCAGTACACGATCTGCTGCTGATGGCGACCCACCGCGTTGAATATGTCCTAACACCGTAACACGTGTTTCTAAATCCGTCGCTTCTTCAATTCTTTTTCCATATTCAATCCCGCTACCTACACCTTCTGCAAGTATAATAATACTATGTTTCTTTCCACGTTTGTGTCCTCGCTTCAACTTTTGAACAACTGTTTCAAATTTTTCCTTCTTTTCAGGGATTAAAATACTCTCTGCACCATCAGCCAAGCCTGCCCAAAGTGCAATATCTCCTGCATTTCTTCCCATCACCTCAATAATGTAGGTGCGTTTATGGGAAGTTGCTGTATCACGAACTTTATCAATTGCTTCAATCACAGTATTTAATGCTGTATCAAAGCCAATTGTAAAATCAGTTCCCGCAATATCGTTATCAATCGTTCCTGGCACACCAATACATGGATAGCCTTTTTCCGTTAATTTTTGTGCTCCACGAAAACTACCGTCACCGCCAATAACGATTAAACCTTCAATACCAAATTTATTTAGTTGTTCGATTGCTTTTTGTTGTCCTTCTTCTGTTTTAAATTCTTCACTTCTTGCAGAGTAAAGGATTGTTCCGCCACGATGGATAATATCACCTACAGAACCAATTTCCATCTTTTCTATAGTACCTTCCATTAATCCTTGAAAGCCATATTTAACTCCATATACTTCTATATTATGATAAATGGCTTTCCTTACTACTGCTCGAATTGCAGCATTCATTCCTGGTGCATCGCCACCGCTAGTTAAAACGCCAATTTTTTTCATAGTTTTTATTCCACCTCTGGTCTTACAATTTTCTGTTCAAAAAATGTCCTCTCTTAAAAGATAATTGGAAATAAGTAAAATAGCAATTAAAATCATGTAAAATATTGCACATTTTCTCATGAAAGCCCTTTATGTATGTGACTTCCAGCCCGATTAACATATTATGGAAAAACACGAACTAGGGTTGACATACACTGCCAACCCCCTTTATCATAAAAAATCTCATCTCCCCATCTTAGTATACCACCTAAGATTTGTTGCTAACCAAGCACCTATAATTTTGCCTTACAATTAATTAGATTGTCTGGTATTGCCCAATTTTCTTATATTTTTCCCATCTTTTTTTAAGTAATTCATCAACTGAATATTTCTCTAACATTTGTAAAGATTGTACTATCGCCTCGTCTAAATATGCAGCTTGTTCTTTCACATTGCGGTGGGCGCCACCTCTGGGCTCTGGAATAATGCGATCGATAATCCCTAACTTTTTCAAATCATATGCAGTTATTTTCATCGACTCTGCGGCAGTCTGTGCATAACTGGCATCCTTCCATAAAATAGAAGCTGCCCCTTCCGGTGAAATTACAGAATAGGTGCTATTTTCCAGCATATGTATTTCATCTCCTACTCCTAATGCCAAAGCACCGCCACTTCCACCTTCACCAATCACAACACAAATTATCGGCACAGTAAGTCCAGCCATTTCCATTAGATTCCTAGCTATCGCTTCACTTTGCCCTCTTTCTTCAGCTGCCTTCCCCGGATACGCTCCTTTTGTGTCAATAAAACAAATAATTGGTCGGGAAAACTTTTCAGCCTGTTTCATATGCCGCAAAGCCTTTCGGTATCCTTCTGGGTGAGGCATTCCAAAATTACGCCGAATATTTTCTTTTGTATCTTTTCCACGTTGATGTCCAATAACTGTAACTGGCTTTTCTTTATAAAAGGCAATACCTGTCACAATTGCTGCATCATCTCCAAATAGACGATCCCCATGAAATTCAATAAAATCGGTAAATAGTTCTTCAATATAATCTAACGTTGTTGGTCTTTCCGGATGTCTGGCAAGTTGAACACGATCCCATGGTTTTAAATTACTATAAATATCATTTTCTAATATCGCAAGACGCTTCTCTAATGTGTTAATTTCTTCTGTTAAATCGATATCACTATCTGCAGTGAAACGTTTTAGTTCTGCAATTTTTTCCTTCAAATTTACAATTGGTTTTTCAAATTCCAACATCTGCTTCATGATTTCTTTCCACCTTTCTGATGAAACGTTAGCAATAATGCTAATAAATCTTTCATTTCTGAACGGTGTACAACTTTATCTAATTGCCCGTGCTCCAATTGAAATTCAGCTGTTTGAAAATCGTCAGGCAATTTTTCACGAATTGTTTGCTCAATAATACGACGACCTGCAAAACCAATTAAAGCTCCCGGCTCCGCAAGATGATAATCACCTATCGAAGCAAAACTTGCCGATACTCCTCCTGTTGTCGGGTGTGTCATGACAGAAATCATTAAACCTCCCGCATCGCTAAAATGTTTAATAGCTGCTGCTGTCTTTGCCATTTGCATCAAGCTGAGAACACCTTCCTGCATTCTTGCCCCGCCGGATGCTGTAAAAATAATAAACGGAATGCCTTCATCTTTTGCTTTTTCAACTGCGCGCGCAATTTTTTCGCCGATTACCGACCCCATGCTCCCCATCCGAAAGGTAGAATCCATAACCGCAAATGCTGTAACATTACCATTTATCTTTCCTTTTCCGGTGACTACACCTTCTTTGAGACCTGTTTTCTGCTTATCTTTTTCAATCTTTTCTTCGTAGCCAGGGAAATGGAGAGGATTTCCAGTTGTCAACTGCTTGTCCCATTCGTTGAAGCTTCCTTCGTCAAATAATGTATTAATTCGTTGCCATGCTTGTAATGGATGATGATAATCACAGTTCGGACACACTTGTAAATTTTTATTCATTTCTTTACGATAGTATATTTTATGGCACCCACTACATTTCTGCATTAAGCCCTCAGGAACATCAGCTTTTGCCTGTTCACTCGGGATGGATGCATATTTTTTTCGCTTGCCAAAAAAATCCTTAAGCAAGACAATTCCTCCTTTTTTCAACAACCCCTAACACGTGCGTAAAAGCTATTTCTCTATTTTACCGAAAGAGCTTAATGGTTTTTTTATCTATTATACATAAGTTGTACGAAAAAAACTGTCAAAAACAGTCGGCAATTTGAGATTACTTCTCCAACAGCTTGTCGAATAATTTTTCAATAGCTGCATACTGTTTATTATAATATAACTGCACTAATTGCTCATAAAATTCCTTGTCTAAGCTAATGCTCTTAATGGTAATAGCAAATTCATACATTAACTGCCAAACCTTATTAAGCAACAAATTATGGGACATATTAAAAATAAATTGAAAAAACATAGCATGTACAAATTCCATCTCATCTTTTTCTAGGATAGCGGATAGTTCATCTACATCTTGCTTACTCATGTGACAAAATGCGAGTTTAGCTGCTTCCTTTTCTAGTAATCGGATGGTTTTTACTAAATCCGTTTTTGTCTGTTCTTCCTGTAAAACAAAAGAAGCAAGCAGCTCTACCATCTGAAACGGGCGATATCTGCTTAAAAAAGTTCCTTCACCACGTTTGGTTTCAATTAACCCTAACAATTCCATTGCACGTAATGCTTCACGTATAGACGATCTGCCAGCATGTAAGATTTCAGCAAGTTCCCTCTCAGAAGGAAGCTTATCTCCCGGCTGTAAATGATGTGTAACAATATATTGGCGAATCTCTTTTAAAACGCCCTGATACACCTTTTGCTTTTGTGACATGGACACAGCCATGACTCACTCCTTTAACACATTAATTACTATCTATTTGTGTTAATCTTCTCGTATTCTCGGCTACTTCTTCTGGATTTACTTCTATTCTTGCTACTCCGGATTCCATAGCAGCTTGAGCTACACTCTTAGCTACAATTGGCGCTACTCTAGCATCAAATGGAGCTGGGATTACATAGTCTTCATGTAATTCACTATCGGAAATAAGGGAAGCTATTGCATGTGCAGCAGCAACTTTCATCTTTTCATTGATTCTTGTTGCACGTACATCAAGTGCTCCGCGGAAAATTCCCGGAAAAGCGAGCACATTATTTACTTGGTTAGGAAAATCTGAGCGCCCCGTCCCAATAACTCTTGCACCGGCTTCTTTAGCAATATTAGGCATAATTTCCGGTTCAGGATTAGCCATAGCAAAAATAATCGGGTTTTCATTCATTTTCTGTACCATTTCCTTCGTCAACGCACCGCCAACAGAAACCCCAATAAATACATCTGCACCTTCCAGCATTTCTTCCAGGTTACCTTCCTTTTTTGCTTGATTCGTAAAGTCGGCTACACGTTCCTTTACATCATTCATTCCATAAGGGCGACCTGCATAAATAGCTCCACGAGAATCACACATAATCAAATCACGAACACCAAAATGATATAATAATTTTATAATTGCAATTCCTGCTGCTCCGGCTCCGTTTGCAACTACTTTGATATCAGAAAATGATTTGTCTACTAATTTTAGAGCATTAATTAAACCTGCAACCGTAACAATAGCTGTTCCATGCTGATCATCGTGGAAAATTGGAATATTCGTCTCTTTTTTCAGCCGTTCTTCAATTACAAAGCATTTTGGTGCTGCAATATCTTCTAAATTTACTCCACCAAACGTTGGCTCCATCAATTTAACGGTTTGGACAATTTCTTCTACATCTTGGGTGGCTAAACAAATAGGAAAGGAGTCCACACCTGCAAAGCTTTTAAATAAAACAGATTTCCCTTCCATTACCGGGAGCGCAGCTTCTGCCCCTATATTTCCTAGACCTAAAACCGCCGATCCATCACTAATGACAGCAACCATATTGCCTTTCATTGTATAATCATATACCATATCTACATGGTCATGAATCTCCTTACATGGTTCTGCTACTCCAGGAGAATAAGCCAAACTTAACTCCTCTGCATTGGTAACAGGTATTTTTGATTGCGTTGTTAATTTACCCTTATTCACTTTATGCAAGTGTAATGCCTTATCTCTTAAGCTTGCCATCTTTACTAATCGCTCCCTTTCGTAGAAAAAATAAACTTTCTCCATCCAAAGGTGGTCTGACCACCATTAACTCCTTTATTATAACAGATGAGGGTTGTCTGTAAAGTAATGATGGATCATTCTATTGGACATTACAGAACAACAAAAGCTAAAAATCAACTTCGCCCCCGAAAAACACCAGACTCCGACGAGTAGGCTGCCTAACTTACAGGAGAAGTAAAGCCACCTCGAGGGCTGGGTACTGGTGCTCTGTGAAGATAAATGTCATTTAAAACTATCCAACATGAACAAAGCTTATACATTTTCTAGACGAAACTAAAATAATATCGCATAACTGCCTGATTGATAGTACGTTATATTAAGTTTAGCCAAGAAATATTTCAATGTAAAAAACGTTAACTAGCTAGGAATCTGTTCATTTTTTGTGTGCTTCTATACTAATCAAGTACCACTTCGTTTGTTCCAAAATAATCTTTTAGTTCCTGTATACAAGCAGTTGTTGGTTCCAAGTTATAATCTTCCGTTAATTGATATGTTTTTCGCAGCTGTTCTTGAAAAATAATAACCGGAGTATTGCCCGGGAAATGGGAAGAAATTTGTTTTAATTTGATTAAATCTTTTGTATTATCTTCGCTTGTAAGTTTAATAAATAATCGTGTTGTTTGCATTTCTTTGAAAGCAGTCATATCTAAAGGTTGGATAGCTGAAAGCAGCATTTGAACCTGCTGTTTTCTCCATTCAAGTTTTCCTTCCACTAAGACTATCATTTCCTCTTTTAGCCAACGACGAACTTCACGATAAAGCTGTGGAAAAACAACTACTTCCATATCATCTGTTTCATCCCCAAGTGAGACAAATGCCATTGGATCTCCGCGCTTCGTGCGAATCGTCTTTATCGTTTGGATAATTCCGGCACTTTTTAACCTATAGCCCTCTCCCCTCTTTTTCACATTTCGTAGAGACAGATAACCAGAGCGTTGTAAAATCTTTCGGTATTCATGCATCGGATGACTGGAAATATATATCCCGATTAGCTCTTTTTCCTGAGCTAACTTCTTCACTTGAGTGAAATCTTCTATGGAAACATACTCTCCTTCTAACTCAATTTGATCTTGAAACAAACTAGGCTGTTCTTGAAATTCTTTAAATAATTCACCCTGTTCAATTGCCTGATCAATGGTTGCTAATAAACTAGCTCGATTATGATAGAGTTCATCAAAAGCCCCTGCCATAATTAATAATTCAATTGTTTGCCGATTTACAGCTTTTAAAGAAACACGTAAACAAAAATCAAATAAACTTTTGAATGGGCCTTCTTTACGCACCTGAATAATTTCGCTAACTGCCTGATTACCAATCCCTTTAATTTGCAATAGCCCCATTCGTATATCATTTCCTTCCACAGCATACTTTCCAAAACTATGATTAATGGAAGGTGGCAATAGTTTAAGTTGTAATTCCTTCATTTCTCTTAAATACATCTGTAATTTATGATGCTGATGGACAGATGTGCTTAATAATTCAGCAAAAAAAGCGGCTGGAAAATGTGCTTTTAAATATGCAAGCTGATATGAAATACGACTATAAGCTACAGCATGACTACGGTTAAAACCATAATTAGAAAAGCGGACAATCCATGTAAATAACTGCATTGCTACAGATTCACTATAGCCATTGTTTATACAACCTGATATAAATGCGGCCTTTTGCTGTTCCATCATATTTTCCTGTTTTTTACTGACCGCTCTTCGAAGAATATCTGCTTGCCCCAGTGTAAAGCCAGCAATCTGATGAGCTATTTGCATAATTTGTTCTTGATAAACTAGTACGCCATATGTTTTGGATAAAATAGGAGCAAGATCCGAATGAGGATAAGTCACCGTTTCAAGTCCATGTTTACGGCGAATATATGTTGAAATGAAGTCCATTGGGCCTGGACGATATAGTGCATTAACAGCTACGATATCTTCAAAATGACTTGGCTTAAGTTCTTGTAACACTTGCCTCATCCCTTGCGACTCTAATTGAAATACACCATTCGTTTTTCCCTTCTGCAATAGGGAAAAGGTTAAACTGTCGTCATCAGGAATCTGTTCTAAAGATAAAGCCTTACCAGTTGTGTATCGGATTCTTTGTAAAACTCTTTCCAGTAAAGTTAAGTTTCGCAGACCTAATAAATCAATTTTCAACAGCCCGATAGCTTCTATATCATTCATTGCATACTGTGTCAAATGTACAGAAGAACTGCCAGGGATCAATGGGACGTGTTCTTCTAAAGGTTGCTCCGTAATGACAATACCAGCAGCATGAGTCGATAGATGCTTAGGAATTCCTTCTAATTTAGTAGCAACTGTAAATAGTCGTCGTAATGTTTTGGAGTCTTTAATATAGCTTTTCAATTCCTCCGACTCACTAATAATCCGAACAAGACTTTTCTTCGTTTGTAATGGAATATGACGTAGAATAAACGATGCATCTTGTTGATTAACTTTCATCGTTTTAATCAGTTCTCGCATTAATGAGCGAGCTGCAAATGTACCAAATGTAATAATTTGCGCTACATGTTCCTCTCCATAGGTTTTTTGCACATATTCAATGATCTCTTCCCGACGAATATCAGAAAAATCAACGTCAATATCTGGCATTGTCATTCGTTCCGGATTAAGAAATCTTTCAAATAATAATTCATACTTAATTGGATCAACATCTGTAATGCCTAAAACATAAGCTACAAGAGAACCAGCAGCTGATCCCCTTCCAGGTCCTACCACAATCCCATTATTCTTCGCATAAGCGATAAAATGGGCCACTATTAAAAAGTAGTCACTAAACTGCATCGTTTTAATTACTTCCAGCTCATAGTTCAATCGTTCCTGTATTTCATTAGTAATTTTAGCGTATTTATTTGACAACAAATCGTGACACTTTTGCACAAGGTAATCATGACTATCCTTCCCCCCTGTTAGAGGGAAAGAAGGAAGAAATCGCTGTTGAAAGTCAAACTTCACTTCACATTTCTGTACGATTTCTTCGGTCGTCTGTAACGGCTCTGGCCATGCGGAAAAAGATAACTTCATCTCTACTTCCGATCGTAAATGGTGGTTTTTTAACAATGGAGAAATTTCATCACCATCCCATTGTTGATTATGCTTCATTGCTTGTAAACAATCATAAGCAATTACATCATTTTCTTGTATATAGCGAACATCATGAATCGCTACAACCGAAATAAGGAATGTTCTTTGAAATAGCTTTACAGCATCATGTAAAGGCAGTTCGGTCTTCATTCCATAAGCTTCCACTCCCAAATAAAAATCAGCTTCAGCAAAAGCTTCCTGATATGGCAAAAGATATTCCGTTAAGCGAGTAAATGATTCAGTCATAAACCAATCAGCTATTGGTGACTGATGAACAGAAAGAATACCTATACAATGCGCTGTGTAGTTTTTTAAGTTGTCTAGTGGTATAAATTGCCCTTCTTGCTTCTGTATCCATGTACTTAATTTAGCAAGATTTTGATAACCCTCATTTGTTTTAGCTAATAGTGTTAGTTCCTCAATCTCTGTCTGATTTCGCTTCACTAATACGGTCATCCCAATAATTGGCTTGATACCATACCTTAGACATTCTTGATAAAACGAAATAGCTCCATGTAATACTTGCTCGTCAGTGAGGGCTAACGCTCTATATTCAAGCTCCATTGCCTGCTTTACTAATTTTTCTATTGTGATAGTACTATTTAGCAGACTATAGCTACTTCTTACTTGTAAATGTGTATACGCCATCGTACCCCGCCTTTACATACTCTATCCATTATTATACCAATCTAATGAGAACATGCATACGGAAATGCCAATGAGTTAGCATAACCTGTCCTTTTCATTCATAAGTTTAAATAAAGTTGAACTTACATGATTAAAATTTTTTGGCATTCTTATCATAAATAATATCTAATAAGTTAGCTTTTTTGCACCTTTTTTAATTATTAACTTTTAAGCACATATCATGGGTTTGAAAGAGGAGTGCTTTAATGGAAGAACGTTTTTTTGAAACATTTATTCATTGTTACTTTATTGCTTTTGGTGTAGTTATTGGCGGTTCGATCATCGGCAGTATTGGTGCTTTTATTACTGGAAATCCGCCGTTAACAGAGATTGGACGAATTGCCATTCAACTGCGGATTTGGGCCATTGTCGCAGCAATTGGCGGTACATTTGATGCAATTGCAAATTTTGAAAGGGGAATTTACGATGGATCAACGCTGGATTTATTTAAACAGGCGTTATTCATTTTATCCGCAATGGGCGGGGTGAAAACGGCTATTTTATTATTAAGTTGGCTGACACAGGAGGAAATATCCTAATGCATATCCCTCCATATCACAAAAAAGTTACGTGGCAGCGTTTTTTTGTTGGAGCAATGGTGGGGGCAGTCATTGCATATTGCATACTTATTTATATGTATGGAACGATGTATGAAGCTTTACTCATCGAAAATCATGAACTAAATAATAAAGTCAGTCAATTACGAAGTCAGAATGAGTCTTTACTTGAGGACAATGATGAATTAAATGAAAGATCAGCAAAACAGGTTAGCATTGAGTCAATTTCACTATCGATTGAAAATGCAGAAACATTACGAATGGATCGATTAATTGTTGGTAAATTAGAGGAACTTGTACAAGAGGAATTAAAACATGTCATTGGTAAGGACCTGACCATCATTGCAGAAAGCGATAGATTGCTTATATCCACGATTGAAAATAAGACGTTTACAGTCGAAGATTTTTCTTATACACTTTCCATTCGCAAGCTTATTATCTCGAATAATATTAAAATCACTGCAAAAGCGCAGAGATCTTCGTAAAAACAGGAATCGAAACTAATATATATGTAACGCTAAAAACACACAACCCTATGGGAGCGTTGGATAGCTTTTTCCACAGCTATGCATTAAAAAGATTTAGCTTAAAATGCTTATTAAAATAGGTATTTCAATGACATTAGTGTTGCCAACTGTCATCACCTTAAAGAAAACAGGAGATCATTGAATCACTTATTCAAACGGTTGACGATTAACAAACTAGTCGTAAATAAGATATAGGCAACAATACCAAATAGAATTACCATTTTCCAATTTATTGAATATTACCGTATAAAGTGAAACTTCATTCCGTGGAATGCTTTTTACACGGAATGTTAGTTGAACGAATCGGGCATTTAGGTGCCGTTCTCTCACACTTAGAACCTGTTTTTTTAACTCAAGCTCTTGAAGCGGGAGGCTTACGGCACCTTACATGCGGGATAAAGTTGATGCCGAACTAGATATGAAAACAAATGCTACTGAAAAAAGAAGTCCACCTAAATGTTTGTTTTATTTAGAAAACAAAGTCCACTTCCTCCTTTAAAAGATATCTAAATACACCGTAATCAGCATTTTACCATTACCTTCATCTTATCACTGTTTATTTATTCTTACTAAAACTTCACCGAAAAAGTGAACATTTTATGAAATATCGGAATATTTATCGTAATCTTTCTATTTTTACTTTATACTAAGATTAATAAAAAAACATCTTGATAAATATACTTATATACTAAGGCAAATGAAAGGAGTGGGCAACGATGTGGGTAATAAACCACAGACAACAAAGAGATGAAAAAATCGCTCGATTAAAACAGGGAACATCTGCCTATGCTGAATCCAAGGAACTGATTCGCTTAATTAAACGTGATATAGAAAAAGAGCATTTAGATGTAATTTCTGAAGAGACCGCTTCTGGATGCTGGTTCATACCTAAAGATAAAAGTAGCTAATTTAAAAAAGCGTTCTCACAAACAAAGACATACAGCATACCACTTTCCAATACCCGAAAGGGTCCTTAGCCCGGCAATTTTATTGCATTGTCCAGTTAAAGACCCTTTTCTCATTAAAGAAAATATTCAAAACATCCATTTAAAAATGACACTTTTGTTCTTTTTTAATGTGTATAAAATTTTAGATTTCTAAAATAAACTTAGTCAAAGCAGTAAAAACGTTAATATTAAGGATTTATAGGATTTTTAATAATTTCCTCTTTTGCAAAATCACCCATTCTAAATGAAACACTTGGGAGAGGATTTAAATTTAGCGTGGACAGGCGTAATTATTAAGAAGATGTTGCTTGAAGCATATACTAAAAACACCTTGAAAGGCTATTGCCAATCAGGATGTTTAGCTAGATTAAATATGACTAATTACTTCGTATACTGATTCCTTAAACATATCAGGATCTTCATTTTTTATTTCGTTTAATAAATCTAAACTTCACTCTTTATGGTCGGATTTAATTGTGAACATATGTTTCCATAAACAAGTTTTACTGTAGAATAGTTAAGGTTTCTATAATGTAATTTTTTTGCCCATTCTTTCTAACTCTTGTATTTCTATTTCATTTTCTAACAACCGTTATGTATAATTTCTTTAAATATGTTTTAATATCCATAGGAAGTCATCCTTTCCATAACTTTTTTTAAATAATTATGGGTATAGTTTTTTATTTTTTCTACTCACTTCTAAGTCCTTTCCAAATTTCAGTTGTATATATCCATCTTTCATATATATATATCCTCCTAGCATAAATATATTATGCGCAAGTGCATTCTCATAACTTAAATTCAAATTTCATTAATTTATTATCATTCAGACCATACGTATAAGTTTCTCTATGTCGTCCTCTGAAACCTGAGTGAAGATGTTCTATATTCATACTCACAACGTCTCTTTTCTTAATCCAAATTTAGTGTCCAAGCCATGCTATATTAAGACAAAAGAAAAGACACCCATGAATGGAGTGCCTTTGTTTGATTATATTTATTTTATTTCATAATCTTGTCTACCTATCTCATCGCCCGCAACTCCTTGATTAGCTACTAAGGTTACAGGAGTTTCTAAATCATCTAATTCATAAGCGACGGAGCTTTCTACTGTACCATCTTTCTTTATAGTTTCCGTTTGTGTATCTAGATGATTTTCGTCTGGTAATCCACCCATTTCCAACTCATTTACTGCATCCGAATCATTGTCTTGTATCGCTGTAAATACCGCCATCCATGCTGTTGATGGATCTAGGTCCTTGTCAGTAAAGTTCGTCGTTTCATACCAAATGGCGAATACTGGTTTTTCTCCATGTTCGTTACCCGGTTCTCCGACAGGTATAACTTTAGTTTCTGTTATTTTGATTTTTAAATCTTCAATCTTAGCCTCATTATCTTTGAAATATACATCCTTGTTACTGTTTGATTCCGTGCTTTCGTTATTTTCGTCGCTTCCTTTGTTTGCCGCATCGTTACTTTCGGTTGATCCACCGCATGCAGATAAAACTAATAACATTACAGTAAATAAAACAAATAAGTATTTCTTCATATCTTTAACCCCCATATATGTAATTACCCTAATTATGGAGTAGTTGACAATATTTTTCAATATTAAGATAGACTTCTTTACTCTTTTGAACTCTTTTTTGAACACACACACTTAAAATAAAGTTATAAAGTCATCTTTTATTTAGTAGAGTTTTTCTCCTTGAGGTGGGACTAAGGCTAAAATCTCGGGTGTTGAACAAATTACGAATTATCACTGGCGAAGCTTTTCTTGTTCCTTATCTCCAACAAATCAGGCATTTGGTGGATTTACCGCTTAAACTTTTCGTATTCTCTATAACTCTTGAAGCGCAGTTTTACAGCACCTTAGATCCGAGGAAATTATTTTTTAAAGGCTTGACATATACCTTGCAAGTCGTTAATCACCTCATCTGCCTCTTCCCACGTTGTAACCGTTGCTCCAGAAGCCAATGGATGTCCCCCACCACTATATTTTGCAGCTAGTTCATTAATAGTTGGTCCTTTTGAACGTAAACGGACACGAATTTGTTCTTCCTCTTCAATGAAAACAACCCAAGCGACAATTCCTTCTATGTCCCCTAAAATACTAACTAGTTGTCCAGTTTCCGTTGGTTTAATTTCAAATTCCTCTAATATACTTTTAGTAAGCTTAACAAATGCCAAACCACCGTCCCATAGATTAAAATTTTGGTAGATATAACCTTTTAACTTTGCTAACTTGTCGGAAATACTATACATGCCATCATATAATTTAGAACGATCAAAGCGATATGTAACAAGCTCTGCTGCGAGTACAAAGGTTTTTTTCGTTGTACTAGGATATAAAAATCTTCCTGTATCTCCAACAATTCCAGCATACAATAAACGGGCAGCAGCATCGTTACAAGTTAATCCATATTCTTTTGTCTGTAAATAAAAATCATAAATCATTTCGCTTGTCGAGCTGGCACTTGTATCCACCCATTGGATATCGCCATAGGCATCTACATTTGGATGGTGGTCAATTTTAATTAATTGCTTACCCAGATTATATCGCTGATCACAAATACGACTTGTGTTTGCTGTATCGCAGATGATTACAAGTGCATTTTGGTACTGTTCATCACTAACATGATCCATTTGTGCTAAGAAAGTTAAAGATGGTTCGTCAGCTCCTACAGCAAAAACTTTTTTTTCGGGAAACGATTGCCGAATTATTTCCTTTAGTCCTACTTGAGAGCCGATGGCATCTGGATCAGGCCGCACATGGCGATGAATAATAATCGTATCGTAGTTTTTTATGGATTCTAATATTTTTTTCATCTTATCACCTATTTCTTTTTCAAATTCAATCGATAGCTATATCGTACAAAAAAAGGTAAAATAGATAAAGTAACCTTCCCTCTGTAGGAATTCTTCACCCCCCTACTGTTAAGAAATATTAGAAAAACTTGGCTTATCGCCAGTCTTTATGGCGAAAGCGATCGTTTTTCTTATACGTTAAAGTGAAACTTCATTCAGTAGGAGTTTGCTTCCCTCTCCTACTGAATGTTAGTACCACAAGGGTATGACTTAAAGGCCCTTGAACCAATCGGGCATTTAGGTGCCGTTTTTCTTTTATGTTCACAATGCATAATAGATTTTAGAGGAAAGTACGGCACCTTACATACGGGATAAAGCTTAAAGTTTTATACTTTCCTACAGTGGAACAAAGGGGCGTCCTAGGATAATCAAGATCTGTCACTTTTAAAGGTTGTTTGTGCGTACGATGTATCGCTTTCGAAGTTTTCTTCCTACCGACCCGAAGCGAACGTACCGTTTTACTTCTGTTCTTTGACGTTCCATACAGAAGTTCTTAATATGTAATAAAGAATATTTTTTGAATTAGGAGCGATATCATGTTTATTTTTGCTGTCATTATTCTTTTATCTCTGGTACTTTATGTATATTATAAAGTAGCGATTGTTAAAACGAACGATGGGCTAAAACAGGCCTATTTTCATGCAAAATCACGAATCTGCTTAGGTAGCTTCCTAATTGCCTTTACGATTAATCAATATATTTTTTACCAGACACGAATCTCTTTATTTATTGGGATTGTTTTCCTGATATTTGGGCTTCCACTCATTCTTCGAGGTATTAAAGAGGTTAAACATTATCGCAATGAATGGAAACGATTAAATCTTTCATAAGTAGACGGTAGTACCAAGTCCAACATCCGCGGATCGCTAATTGCAGGTATTCGTAAAAACCTAAATACCTCACATTTTATAATTGGCTGACTATCCCATAAGTGGTAGTCAGCTCTTTCCTCTTTATTAAAACAGTTTTTGCTGTTTATGCTCCATTTAGATTAACGATTAATCAATTGCGCCATTAATAATCCTTTACCAGCAAGCCTTTGCTCATCATACACTTCAATATCAATTTTTGCATACAATCTACCAACTTCGAGTAACTTTGGTCTGATTTGTAATGTACTTTCTATTTGTACTGGTTGAATGAAATAAAGGGTAAGATTTTCTGCAACGAGATCCCCTTTTTTATATTGTAACAGCATTCTTCTGCTGGCTTCGGTAATTAAAGCAGTAAAAACGCTACTTGAAAGTGTACCTAATTGGTTAGTCATTTGTGGGGAAACTTTTGTTTCGTAAACATATTGTTCAGCATCTAATTCCATCAAGTTACGAGATACAATATCATCAATTGTCTCCCCAATTTGCGGTTGACGCTGATTTTGTTGTAACGCTTTTAATACATCTTGTCTAGATATAATCCCCTCTAAACGATTATGTTCATCAGTGACTGGAATAACTTCAATTCCTTCCCACACCATCATATGTGCTACTGAAGCTAAGGATACGTTTGTTTGAACAGTCTTTGGCTGCTTGCTCATCACTTTCTCAATCGCTGACTCAGAAGATTTCCCAACCACATCTTTAGAAGTTACTATTCCTACAACTCGTTTACGGTTGTCCACTACTGGAAAGCGCGTATGCTTTGATTTTTTATTGAGTAAATACCAATCCGCAACCTTTTCCTTCTCATGTAAATAATAGGACTTTTCATAAGGCGTATAAATATCTTCTACGAGAATAATTTCTTTTTTAATGAGTTGATCGTAAATAGCTCGGTTTATCATTGCAGCAACTGTAAATGTATCATAGCTAGTTGATATAATCGGCAACTGCCGCTCATCTGCAAGCCGTTTGATATAATCTTCTGTATCAAAGCCTCCTGTAATTAATACAGCGGCTCCTTCTTTAATAGCCAATTCATGAGCTTTGAATCGATTTCCTACGATTAAGAGTGACCCCGCCTCTGTATAACGCATCATGGCATCTAATTGCATCGCACCAATAACAAACTTGTTTAGCGTTTTATGCAATCCTTCTCTTCCGCCTAAGACTTGCCCTTCAACAATATTAATAAGCTCTGCAAACGTTAATCGCTCAAAATTATCTTTTTTCTTTTGTTCAATCCGAATCGTGCCTACACGTTCAATAGTGCTGACGAGCCCTTTATTTTCTGCATCTTTAATTGCACGATAAGCCGTCCCGTCACTAACATGTAACTCTTTCGCTATTTGTCGTACGGAAATTTTATGGCCAATTTCTAATGAGCTAATATGCTCAATGATTTGTTCATGCTTACTTTTCATCGACTCGTACACCATCTTTCAACTGTACTAATGAATTATTTATCATTTATTATACAGTTGAACAGGAATAAACTCAATGATTATAGGTTCTTCGTTGCTTTGTATATTCCTGTTCCATAATTGGCGGTTGAATTAATTGCAATAACGATGCTATATTAGCACCTACAACTAAGAGAAAAAATCCTAACCACGCTCCCCAAAATATCCATTCTAATGGTTTTACTGCTTGTGGTATTGCTGGCCAAGCCAAGTATAAGAAAAACCCTGCTAATAAAAGCCGTAATAAAGCATATTGTCCTCGCATCCATATCCCTCCCTTTACTCTAACCTATGAAGGAAAATAAAAATACAGAACTACCGCCCTCTTTTATCGTAATCTCTCCGTATTCTCGATCATTTTTGAAGTAGGAGTCTGACGGCACCTTACATGCGGGATAAAAATGGATGTAGTTTCTTAAATAAACATAAAGCTTGATAAGTACCAATCTAGCACGTAATCTCCAAAATAATAGGTAATCCATGTGGCTAACAAAATGGATGGAACAAATGGTACCGGCTGCTTACGTTTAATTTGTTTCAACATTATCAGTACTAAACCGAGAAAAGCACCTATGATACACGCTAGAAAAAAACATAACAATAATTTTTTTATGCCGATTACAAATCCAATCAAAGCAAACAGTTTCGCATCGCCAACTCCCATTCCACCTCGACTTATAATAATGATAACTAATGGGATAACTAAACCAGCTAATCCACCGATAAGAGGACTCCACCACGGTGTGAGTGGTTCTACACTACGTAGAATGATGAATAAAGGAAGAAAGAATAACAACAACGTATTAGGGATAATCATATAGGTGAGGTCTGATACTAACGCAATAACAAGCATCGAATGAAGCAGAAGAACAATCATTAATTCTAAATTAATCCCAATGGACCAATAACTGATAGCAAACAGTAATCCGGTTATTATTTCTATCAAAGGATACTGACATGAAATAGGAGCATTACAATTATTGCATTTTCCTTTTAAAAAAACAAACGAGAGTACCGGAATTAACTCGTACCATTGCAAATGTTTGTTACAGCGTATGCAATAAGAGCGGTTCATTCCAAAAGACTCCTGTTTTGGTAATCGCAAACCAATTACAACAAAAAACGAACCAAAGATCAACCCTATAATAAAGAAAAGTATAAATATATGATTTTCCAATCTAATTACTCCTTACTATCACGCATATTTAAAGAAAACTTAGCAAGCGTCAAGCATAGCGCAGGCATATGCTTAGTTCCACCTATACTTAGAACATTACAATCTTACCGCGTCACGTTTATCCCGGCTCCCCAGCTATTTTTTTGAATGTTAAACGTAAAAGCAAATGGTACGAACTTTGGGAAAAATTAAGTGAATCTTTAAATCGGCGCGGGTTTCTTTTCCCCCCCACTGACTGTTAGTACCTTAAAGGTATGACCTAAGGCCTCTGAACAGAATCGGATATTTCACTTGCAATTGGATTGTACGCTTATCCTCCCAGGTTTTGGAAGGGAGATGTCTTTCTGGCAGTACATGCAGGATAAACGGAGGAATGTATAAAGAAAGTTATGCAAAGACATTCAATTTGGGGGCTTCGAGATATCCTTCTTTAAAAAGGTGAGCTTGTAGCTTGTTGTAAACAGATCAAGCTCACCAAAAATAAGACACAACTCAAAATATCCTTCTAGCAACTAATCAGATAAGCTGAACTAAATTATCTGCTTTTTACTAAATCGTTATCGTTTCACCTATTTCCATAACTCGTCCCTTTCCTGGGCTTACCTGCTTGGCAAACGCCTCTGCATCCTGTTCAATCACTGGAAAGGTATTGTAATGGATTGGAACTACTGTTTTTGCTTTCACCCATTTAGCAGCAATCAAAGCATCTTCCGGACCCATTGTAAAGTTATCACCAATTGGGAGAAAAGCCAAATCAATCTCATTCATTTCTCCAATCAACTTTAAATCTGAAAATAATCCCGTATCACCAGCGTGGTAAATCGTTTTGCCTTCAATAGTTAATAAAATCCCAGCAGGCATCCCTGTATAAACCGTTGAACCATCTTCTTCAGTAAATGCTGAACCATGAAATGCTTGAGTAAATTTTACAGTTCCAAAGTCAAACGTATGCTTCCCGCCAATATGCATTGGATGTATTTGTAAGCCTTTTGTACCTAAGTATACTGCTAATTCATTTGGTGCTACAATCGTTGCTTTTGTTCGTTCAGCAATGGTAATGGTATCACCTACATGATCATTGTGTCCGTGCGTTAGTAGAATATAATCTGGTTGAACTTTATCCACGTCTAAGTCACAAGCTTCATTCCCTGAAATAAATGGATCAATTAGAATTTGATGCATATCTGTTTGCACCTGTACAACGGAATGTCCGTGATAGGATACTTTCATCATCATCTTCCCCTTTCATTCACTATACATTTAATTATACCAAGATAACTATTACGGTTGTACCCGATTTCATTCTTTTTTACACATCATCATAAAGTGCAACTACATTTAATGTTGTTTTCCACTACTAGTAAGTAAAATACCAAAATATCGGGCGTTCTGAGAAGTCCACTTTTTCTGTGTAAGGATCGGCTGTCGAGTTTTTTCTTCCTGTCGACTAGAACCACTGGGGATGTAAATGCAGCCATCCCGACTTAGATTTCTTCCTATTCTTGAAGTGAGAGTCTAACGATACCTCCGATGCGGGATAAAAAATAGATATTTCAAGTGCTTTTTTAATTAACTCTTTATTTGCTATAATAAACCTAATATGTTTAAAGAAGGTGTAAAGATGAAGGAAAGAATTGAAAAGTTGCTAGCTAAAATGAAGGAAATGAATTTAGACAGTATATTCATCACTTCAACAGCTAATGTTTACTACATAAGCAACTATTATACGGATCCACATGAACGATTGGTAAGTGTTTATCTTAGTAACAATATGGATCCTGTACTCATTGTCCCGGCAATGGAAAAAGAAGATGCAAAAGCTGCAGGATGGCAATACGACATCATTGCTTATCAAGATCATGAACAACCATGGGAAATGTTTTATAAAAGGTTAAAAGCTGCGGAAAAACTTCCTAATACGATTGGTGTTGAACATAATCATTTTACTTTAGATCGTTATTATATGCTACAGCATTTTTTTCCTAAAACAGAAGTTATAAATGCAGAAGAGCTGTTGGCTAATTTACGAGTAATTAAAAGTAAACATGAATACGAGCGGTTGAAAACTGCTGCTGAGCTTGCTGACTTCGGGGTGAAAACTGGAATTGCAGCTATTAAAGAAGGGATTAGCGAATTAGAAATCATCGCAGCTATAGAATTCGAGCTTAAAAAGCAAGGTGTTCAAGCCATGTCCTTTTCAACCATGGCTTTAACGGGCGCGAAAACTGCTTCTCCTCATGGTACACCTTCCATGAAAAAAGTGGAAAAAGGCGATTTAGTACTTTTTGATCTTGGAGTGATCTATGAAGGATATTGTTCTGATATTACGCGAACAGTCGCGTTTAAATCAATTGCAAAAGAACAAGAAACAATTTATCATACCGTATTAGCTGCCGAAGAAAAAGCAATTGAAGCTGCACAATTAGGTGTTCCCGTTGGAAAATTGGATCAAATAGCTCGTGATCATATTACAGCGAACGGATATGGTGAGTATTTTACACATAGGATTGGACATGGTTTGGGAATTGAGACACATGAATATCCGTCGATGCATCAGGATAATAAACTGCCTTTAGCAGAAAATATGTGTTTTACTATTGAACCAGGTATTTATGTTCCAAATGTTGCAGGTGTACGTATTGAGGATATGATTTATATGACATCGAAAGGGCCCGAAGTATTAACTGCCGCCACAAAAGAGTTAATCATTGTGGAGTAATGAAATTACCTCGTATATTTTTTTAAAAACAAGCAGTAAAGGCTATCTTTACTGCTTGTTACGTATTATGAAAGCAATACATGTGGGTCAACGTACTTGAAACCATGCGCAGCTGCTACAGCTTCATGAGTAACATGACCTTTCCATGTATTAACCCCTTTTAGCAAGGATACATTGTTTTTAATTGCTTCAACAAGTCCTTTATTTGCTAGTTGTAAAGCATATGGAACGGTAACGTTGGTTAATCCAATCGTAGAGGTTCTAGGTACGGCTCCAGGCATATTAGCAACAGAATAATGTAAAACTCCATGCCTTGTGTATGTTGGATTATCATGGGTTGTGACATGATCACTCGTTTCAAAAATCCCGCCTTGATCAATTGCGACGTCTACAATTACAGAACCATCAGACATCGCCTTAACCATATCTTCCGTCACCAATTTAGGCGCCTTTGCTCCCGGTATTAAAACAGCACCAATGACCAAGTCCGATTCTTCTAAGGCTAAGCCGATATTCATTGGATTGGACATCATTGTATTAATCGAAAACCCAAAAATATCATCCAATTGACGAAGACGCTCTGGATTCAAATCAATCACCGTCACATCAGCACCTAATCCAACAGCAATTTTAGCGGCATTTGTTCCTACTACTCCGCCACCAATAATGGTTATTTTAGCTCTTCTAACGCCAGGTATTCCACTTAAAAGAATGCCCTTTCCGCCCTTCGTTTTCTCAAGAAATTGTGCCCCAATTTGCGAAGCCATTTTACCGGCAACCTCACTCATCGGTGTTAATAATGGTAACGTATTATTTGGTAATTGTACTGTTTCGTAAGCGATACTTGTTACTTTATGATCCATTAATACTTTTGTTAAGTCTGGTTCTGCAGCTAAGTGCAAGTATGTAAACAGAATCAGCCCATCATAAAAATAATCGTATTCCTCCGCTAAAGGCTCCTTTACCTTCATAACCATTTCCTGCGCCCAAGCTTCTTTTGCTGTAGCAACAATCGTAGCTCCTGCATCTTTATATTGGGCATCTGTAAAACCCGATCCCAGACCCGCACCTGTTTCAATAAAAACTTCATGTCCCTCTTTTTTTAAAGTAAGCACCCCAGATGGAGCCATCGCTACTCTGTTTTCATTATTCTTTATTTCCTTAGGCACACCAATTTTCATTTTATGACCTCCCCTTCTATCTTGTTAATTAGATGTATATAATCTAACAGTATCAAATATTTAAAAAAATGGAAAGAGGAAAGGTAACCCACATGTCATGTGGGCTACTTTACCTCTTTATTTCTTTTGATTATTAAAGGTATGGATCCCCTTATTGCTGTGACGTTGTTCAATTACTCCCATCTGATAGCTTTCATTTAACTGATTTTGAACGGCTGCTATTCCCTTTTCATCCTCAAAAATTTTCTGTGGTTGATTACTTCGCTTGTTTTTCGTCACATTTTTCACTCCCTTGTTTATAGTTTGTCCATATCCTTCATTTATTTGCTGTAATTATTTTAGTAAAAATGACATTTTTTGATTGTTGCTTTAGCTAATAGGGTATATAGTTAAGTAAAGAAAGGGGAGATTAAAGTGAAGTATAAAAATATTCTTGTAGCAGTT
Source organism: Cerasibacillus sp. JNUCC 74 (assembly GCF_053667775.1). The sequence continues at coordinate 2,670,967 of NZ_CM132207.1, forward strand.
GATGGGTCTGAAGCATCAGAAAAAGCTTTTTTAAAGTCGCTGGATTTTGCCAAGCAAAACAGTGCAAGGCTAATTCTTGCACATGTGGTTGATTCACGAACTTTTGCTACTGCAGAGGCTTATGACAGAACTTTAGCAGAGCGGGCAGATGAATATGCTAAAGAATTATTAGACAGTTATGTAGATAAAGCAAAAGCTGCCGGATTAGAAGATTTAGTTCGTTGTGTGGAATATGGTTCACCGAAAATAAAAATCCCTAAGGATATTGCAAAAGAGTTTAAAGCAGACTTAATTGTTTGTGGTGCCACTGGTTTGAATGCTGTTGAGCGATTTTTAATTGGGAGTGTTTCTGAAAACATTACACGCCACGCTTCTTGTGATGTGCTTGTTGTTCGCTAACAGAAAGCTGGCAGCGTTTTCTATGGGGAAGCGCTGCTTCTCTTGTCTCGATCGTTAAACCCATACTACCATTGTCCAAAACAAATATAGCAGTACGGGTATGAACAGAGTTAATTAATAAAGGTTTTGTGATGGATAATACCATACAAAACCTTTAGACTTAATTTCCTTCGGTAAGACGGATGGTGTCCCTTGCAATCATAACTTCTTCATTTGTCGGAATAATCATTACTTTAACCGGAGAGTGTGGATAGTTAATAAACTTCTCTTTTCCTCGTGATTTGTTTAACGCAGGATCCCAGTAAACACCCATAAATTCTAATCCACGTAATACTTTTTCACGAATCAGAATACTATTTTCCCCGACACCAGCAGTAAAGATTATCGCATCCACTCCAGACATTTTCGCTGCATAAGACCCAATGTATTTATGGATTCTTTCAGCAAATACATCTAATGCTAATTTAGCACGTGGATTCTCATCAGCTTGTTCTTCAATATCTCTAAGATCACTAGAAAAACCAGATAAAGCTAGCATTCCACTTTCTTTGTTTAATACATGTACCACTTCAGCAGCCGACTTACCTGTTTTTTCCATGATATATGGGATAAGTGCTGGGTCAATATCTCCGGAACGAGTACCCATTGTTAGACCAGCTAGAGGTGTAAAGCCCATAGATGTATCAATCGACTTACCGCCTTGAATAGCTGCGATACTTGATCCATTTCCTAAATGACAGGAAATAAGTCGCAAATTTTCAATTGGTATACCTAACATTTCAGCAGCTCGTTGCGACACATATTTATGAGATGTGCCGTGAAATCCATATTTACGAATGCCATAATCTTTATAATAATTATAAGGTAAACTATATAAATACGATGATGGAGGCATTGTTTGATGGAAGGCTGTATCAAATACTGCAACCATCGGTACATTAGGTAAAATCTCCTGAAATGCATATATACCTGTTAAATGTGCAGGGTTGTGTAAAGGTGCTAATTCAGAAATTTCTTCTATTTCTTTCGTTACTTGCTCAGTGATTAACACAGAATCAGTGAATTTTTCCCCACCATGAACAATCCGGTGCCCAACTGCATTAATCTCTTCGAGCGAAGTAATAACACCAGATTGTTTTAAACCATTCAACAGCTTTTTAACAGCTTCCTCATGATTTGGGATATCCCCTACAAATTTATCCTTCTCACCTTGAGCTTCCATTTCAAAGATAGCTTCATGAAGACCTATTCTCTCTACTATCCCTTTTGCAAGAACTTGTTCCTCTGGCATTTGTATTAATTGGAATTTCAAAGATGAACTACCGGCATTAATTGCCAATACATTACTCATTGCTGTTCAACTCCTCTTATTATACATCTGGAACCAATTATTTATCTGACCTAGAATATTTTCCATAGCACTGGAATTCGAAAAAGATGGCATCTTTACTAATAATGGTTGATTTGGAGCAGTCGTATTTTGACCTTTTTTCTGTAAGATTAAAATACTTCGTCTATGCTTTTCTGATTGAAAAACGGTATCTGGTAAGCTTATTACACCGACAATATGTGCATATTTATGAATAAATTGTCTCAACTGCTCCGCCTGATCACTCGTAAATAAAAATTCTGGAATAATAAAAATAAGATAACCACCAGGTTTTGTATAATTGAGACTTTGCTCTATAAATAAATGGTGAGCATAGGAAAGACCTTCCTTTGCCTTTAATTCAAAGCTCCTCGCATGTACATCATCTGGATAATAACCAACTGGTAAATCTGACACAATTAAATCAACAGGATCGAGTAAGAATGGTTGTAAGCTATCTTGATGGAAAAATTCAATTTGCATTTTTTGTAAGTTAGCATTCCAAGCAGCAAGCTGTATTAATGTCAGGTCTACTTCACTTGCATATGCTTCCTTTGCTTGCGGTAATTGATGAAGCACTGTTGTAAGCAAATTGCCTGTCCCTCCAGCAGGGTCAAATATGCGCAGTTTTTCTTTATCTGTAAATAATTTTGAACTAAGATAAGCGATAATTAAAGCCACTGTTTCAGGAGTCATCATATGCTGCTGTTGCGTAGAACCCTTCATTCCTTTTAACATAACTAATTGAATGGCTTTTCTTATTTCATCGGTTGTATAGGTATCCATATTCAATTTATCTAATGCCTGCTGTAATTTATGTGTCAATTGTTTATCAAATCTTTCAGGAACCTTTTGATGAAACAAGATTTCCATCGTATATGCTAAGCTATCTAAGTAAGTTTCATTCACATATTGCTGAATAAGATGTGTTATATTGTCCATCCATTCATATAGTTCTTCTATATTCGATTTTTCCATCTAGTGAACCCTCCATTCGGTCGATTCAAAGCGCAATCTATTGTACCAAAAGCGTGCAATTTATACAATGGATTGCTGTGTATTCCGATTGGACAGCAAAAATCCCCCTCACCGAATGAGAGAGATTTCATTCTCGTTAATTTGCTTGTCTGGCAGCTTCCAGAGCAGCATCGTAATCCGGATGGTTACTAACTTCACTTACATATTCTACATGTGTGACCTTGTCATTACTATCCACAACAAAAATTGCTCTCGCCAATAATCGCAATTCTTGAATGAGTACTCCATAATTTTGTCCAAACTGCGCATCTCGGTGATCCGATAATATTTCCAGTTTATTAATATGATGCTGTGTTACCCAACGCTTTTGTGCAAATGGCAAATCCATACTTATGGTTAAAACTTGTACATTGCCAATTGCCTCTGCCTCTTCATTAAAGCGTTTTGTCTGGTCAGCACATACTCCTGTATCAATGGAAGGAACAACACTAATCAACTTAACCTTCCCCTTATAATCATCCAGTGACACTTCTTGTAGATCGTTTGATAATACTCGAAACTCAGGTGCTTTATCACCTACTTTTACTTCATTACCTACTAGGGTGACAGGTTCTTGTTGGAATGTTACATTTACCATATAAATCATTCCTTCCTAAATAATTGTATTCCCCTATTATTATGAATTGAATATGGATACATGTCCACTATTTTACGCGGAATAATTTGTGAACAAAATTACAACGTTTTCATTTTCAAACAGTTTTACTGTAAAGTGAAACTTCATTCAGTAGGAGTTTTCTTCCATCTCCTACTGAATGTTAGTACCACAAGGGTATGACCTAAAGGCCCTTGAACGAATCGGGTATTTAGGTACCGTTTTCTACCACTTAGAACCTGTTGTATCAACTCAAGATTTTGAAGTGGGAGTCTTACGGTACCTTATGCGGGGTAAAGTCATTAAACATCATATTGAGTTGGAGCTTGCTTTTGTTTTGTTTCTTGTTTACCTGAGCAATCTTTTTTTCCGGAGTCTTTCATTATTTCCTGTACCTTTTCTACAACTTGTGGCGCAAAATCAAGCATTTTTTCATAAATATGGGTTTGTTGATCGAGGTGAACCATTTTTATTCCTTGGTCACTGACAATTAAAAATGCTACTGGCGTAATAGACACACCTCCCCCACTACCCCCGCCAAAAGGTAAAGTTGCCTCACTATCAGATGAGGAAGAGTCATTCGTTGCATTAAATTCACTTCCGCCTGCAGCAAATCCAAATCCAACTTTGGATACCGGAATAATGATACTTCCTTCGGGAGACTGTACAGGATCACCAATAATTGTATTTACTTCTACCATTTCTTTTAAATTTTCCATTGCTGTTGTCATTAATCCTTGAATTGGATGCTCTTCCACGAGTGTTCACTCCTTATACTATCGTTTGTTTTTACCAACTCTCTTTGTTAGTTGCAGAATGATATGTATAGCTTGTACAAATCGTGTGGAAACCATGCAAGAAAAAAACATTTCGACACCCTTATGTTGAAATAACGGAATCACTTGTAAATCTGGTAAACAGCTTTGTTTGCTATTTTGTATCATCCAGCCAGTAATCATTCCCTTTAAACTCCAAACTCCCCCAGCAATCATACCTGTTAAAGCTGCATCACCTGTTCCGCCTTTTGTATGCCAATACAAGCGGCGAATTACGAATTGGCGAAGAACGATAGATAATAACTGTTCTCCTTGTTTTATCATTTTGAAAACTTGTTTAAACTGTTCGGAAATGTTTTGAAAATAGTTGTTGTCAACAGTTAGAGAAGTATCATTTAATTTGTAAATACGTTTAACAATCTGTAAACCAAACCAATAGATTTGAATAGATAGTTCAGTATCATGCATTTGATGATTTATATGAATACAAATTGTTAATTTGCTTATTAGAAGAATGAATAAAACACATATCAAACCACTTAAAACTAGCAACATGATAATCACCTCAACTTTACGTTATTTTTCCGCAAATATCCTATTCTAATCCATCGTTTAAAATTTTGATTAGCGAAACGGTGTCAGCCCTATGTACAAAAGAGTCCGAAAAAAACACACATCGAATTTCTACTTGCAGGACGTGCTAGAATCTTCATTGCAACAAAGCGCGTTGTCAACTTAACCACCCGGTACTCTTCCCCTTTTGTTGCACACATATTTTAAGTTTGTTTTCATTTTTTAACAATTCGCGGAAACATGGTAGAATAAGGTGAAACTCTGTTTTCTACTTTTTTTGATACGCATTTTAACATAGAGAAAACTCATAGGAGGAATGAAAACGATGACAGCACGAAACAATATTTACTTTTATTACTTAAATAATCAAGGAATTGAAGACAAATTAGCCGTACTTGAAGACTTAGCCATTTCTAATGGTTTTAATGTTGTAGATGATAGTAAATTAGCAAATATTATTGTTAGTATTGGCGGGGATGGTGCATTTCTGCAAGCGGTAAGAAAAACAGACTTTCGTCAAGATTGCCTCTATACGGGAATTAACCAGTTTGGTGAAGCTGGTTTATATTGTGATTTTAACATGGATAACTTTGGAGAAATGCTTCATACGATGCAACATGAGAAGTTAGAAGTTCGGCGTTTTCCTGTTATTCATACAAATGTTGATGGAGGAACAGATTTTTACTGTCTTAATGAAATTAGCCTTCGTTCAGCAATTATAAAATCTATCGTTATCGACGTATTTATTGACGATAACCATTTTGAAACATTTCGCGGTGACGGATTAATTGTTGCAACACCTACTGGAAGTACGGGTTACAATAAATCAACGAATGGCGCTGTCGTTGATCCGCTCATCCCTTGTTTTCAAGTATCAGAATTAGCTTCTATTAATAATAACAAGTATCGAACATTGGGATCCTCTTTTATTCTTCATAAGGACCGTAAATTGCGCCTATCTGTCAGACAGGATGGAAACGATTACCCTATTATTGGTCTAGATAATGAAGCATACTCTATCCGAAACATTCAAGACGTTACGGTTACATTAAGTGATAAAGTGATTAAAACCGTAAAATTAAAAAATAATTCATTCTGGGACCGAGTAAAGCGCACTTTTTTATAAAGTGAAACTCATTCTAAGCTCTCCACGAAAGAATAGATCAAGGCTTCCGATATCGCAACGTCCTTGAAAGTACGTGCGATGTATCGCTTACAGAAGCTTTCCTTGTCCTTGAAAAACCGCGAAGTATTGCTGTCATAGCAACTCTGTGCTGTTGATCTGAATGAATCAGACATTTAACTGGCGTTAACTCTTACTTCTTCTTATTTTTATAACTCTTAAAATTGCAGTCTTACACTAACTTTGATCTGGAATAAAGTGAAACTTCATTCAGTAGGGGTTTTCTTCCATCTCCTACTGAATGTTAATACCAAAAGGGTATGACCTAAAGGCCCTTGAACGAATCGGGCATTTAGGTGCCGTTTTCTACCACTTAGAACCTGTTGTATTAATTCAGGTCTTGAAGTGGGAATCTTACGGCACCTTACATGCGGGATAAAAATAAACGTATGTAAAATTATACAAAAGGACTACCCGTCTGGATAGTCCTTCATACCATCTTCTTATTTTATTATTGAAAACTTTGACCACCAAATTGTTGCTCAGCCATTTGCACAAGACGCTTTGTAATTTCACCACCAACAGAACCGTTAGCACGTGAAGTTGTCTCTGGGCCTAATTGAACCCCGAATTCTTGTGCGATTTCATATTTCATTTGATCTAAAGCTTGTTGAACACCAGGAACTACTAATTGATTTGAATTGTTTCTTGCCATATTAAATCACCTCCTTGGTACTTATAGATTGTGTACGAAGGAAGCAATCCATTCATGTTTTCTATTGGTAGTTACTGTTAAAATTGGCTTCTCTTATCCTTAAATTCTAACCAAAAAAGTGCAGTTAAAAAATAGGAAGAAGGTTAAAAACAAACATTGCAACAGTCACAAAAATATAACTAATATATATAAATAGAGATTACTCATTAAACCTTTTAAATGCATTGATCCAGTCAATTAGAAAAGACCGTCGTATGGCGTTTGCTTTTCTTTTGCTGTCACCTTGATCGTTTCAATACCGGAAAGTGCTTCTTCCATCAGCTTCGAAAAATTATTTTTTGCTTCATATAAATTGGCTTTTTCTCTTTTCGGTTTAGTTTTTGGAGACTTTGGTACAAATATCGTGCAACAATCTTCATAAGGAAGAATGGAAGTTTCATATGTACCAATCTCCTGTGCCAAATCGATAATTTCCGTCTTATCCATCGTAATTAACGGACGAATAATCGGGTAATTCGTTACCTCGTTAATGGTATTCATGCTTTCCATCGTTTGACTCGCAACTTGCCCAAGGTTTTCTCCAGTTGTTAATGATAAAATCGATTGCTGTTCACATACTTTTTCGCTAATTCGCATCATCATACGGCGCATGATTGTCATCGCATATCCATCTGGAATGGTTCGAAATATTTCTTGTTGCAGCTTCGTAAATGGAACGATATGTACAGAAATAGCTTTTCCATACCGTGTTAATTGCTTTGCTAAATCAAGAACCTTTTGCTTGGCACGCTCACTGGTAAATGGTGGAGAATGAAAATGAATTGCCTCTAATTGAACTCCACGCTTCATTGCAAGATATCCTGCTACCGGACTATCGATTCCTCCAGATAACAATAACAACGTTTTTCCGGACGTACCAACTGGTAACCCTCCAAGTCCCTGAATCACACTAGAAGTTATATAAGCCGCTTCTTGCCGTAACTCAATCCTAATTTCAACATCAGGCTGATGCACATCCACAGTAATACCAGTCGTATTCGTTAATAAATGGCTACCTACTACATGATTAAATTGCTGTGAACGAATGGGAAATTCTTTGTTAACTCGTTTTACGGTAACTTTAAACGTTTTTGCGTGCGTATTTTGCTGTAACGCATAAAGTGCGGCTTGCTTAATCTTTTCGACATCATTTTCTTCTTTTATCGCTAAACTTAAACTTTGGATACCGAAAACATGCTTACATTTCTCAATAATTGGTTCTGGATCATGACCATTCAATAGAATGAACATTCTTCCTTGTGTGCGCTTCACTTTTACATTTGGAAAATCATGAAGCTTACTCTGTAGATTTTCCTGTAAACGAATGATAAACGATTTAATATTTTTTCCTTTTAAAGCCATCTCACCATAACGTATTAATATATGATCATATTTCATGTACATCTACCCCATTACTTCTTTTAATTGACAAATGCTTTTTTTCAACGTTGTTATAAATTGCTCTAATTCTTGCATTGTATTCGTGTATGTCATACTTACTCGTAATGCCGAAGTAGTTCTCACTTTCGGAAAACCGCAGGCTGCAAGTACCTTACTTTCATCTGTACGTTTGGACGAGCAAGCTGACTTTGTAGAAATGTATATTCCTGCTTCACCAAGCATATGGATTAATACTTCTGGTTTGATCCCAGGAACTGAAAAATTAATAATATGTGGAGCAGCATCTATAGGTGTATTAATTGTAACATCCGTAATTTTTCCTAACTGTCTACGAAGATATTGCTGCAATTTATTTAAATGATCTCCACTTCGTTGTTTCTTTTCTTGTATTAGTCGTAATGCTTTTACCATTGATACCGCACCAGCCAAATTTTCGGTCCCGGACCGGATCATTTGCTCTTGCATTCCACCATGAAAAAGCGGAAATAACGTAGTCCGGTTTTTGACGTATAATATACCTGTTCCTTTTAGCCCATGAATTTTATGACCAGACATGGTGCAAAGATCAATGCCACTATTAGGTAATGGTAATGAAACTTTACCTAATCCTTGCACATTATCCACATGTAAGAATAGCTTTGGATAGTTCTTGGCAATTGCTCCAATTTCAACAATTGGCTGAATAGAACCTAACTCATTATTTACATGCATAATCGTAATCAAAATAGTATCCTCTCTAATCGCCGCTTTTAAATCTTCAAGTACTATCATACCATCCTGATTAACCGGTAAATACGTAATTTCAAACCCTAATTTTTCAAGGCTTTGACAAGCTTCATATACAGATGGATGTTCAACCATTGTTGTAATAATATGCTTTCCTCGGTTTTGGTGTTCAAGCGCAATTCCTTTAATTGCTAAATTATTTCCTTCGGTTCCTCCAGAAGTAAATACAATTTCACTTGCGTCTACATGTAAAAGTTCCGCAGCCTGTTTCTTCGCTTGATGTAATAGTTTTTCTGATTCTCCCCCTAAGGAGTGAATCGAGGAAGGATTCGCAAAATACGCTGTTGAAACTTGTTCAAAACTCTTTAATACTTCTGGATCCGGTTTTGTTGTTGCACTATTATCTAAATAAATCATCATTTTACTCCTTATTCCATAATATCTTACATACATTACAGCATCGCACCAGCATTGACGTTTCTCGTCAAATACAATTTGAAAACGATATATTTTCAGATACTGGAGTTCACTAATTCTATTTATTAAAATAACCTAAGGCTAGAGCTCTTGATTATCCTTACATCAGAACCTATAATCTTTCAGGTTACTCCTCGTCTTCTACATTTATTTTTTACGTTCTTAACGTTGAAAAAAGGATATTAGCGAATGAATATCCTTTTTTCCTCTCTCGATATTTAATTATCAATCGGCTCTTGGTACGCTTCAATCCGTTTTAATGCACCAGGCTCTACTTCTTCAACTGCTTTAGCCGCTGTCTCCAAGGCTAACTCATATTCATAATTTCGAAACAGCCGCTCAGCTTCGGCCAGTTTTTCAGCTAAAAGAGGATATTGACTGCGATACCGATTGGCATATTGAATGACTTGTTCAGTTAAATAAGCTTGCTCAAGCATGAGATCCGTCTGCTCCATACAATACGAAACTGCATTCTTTGCATCATTTAACGCTTGCTGAACTTCAGCCATCTCTAACGGCTGATTTTCTAACGCTTTTACTACACGGTGATTTTTTTCACTCGCCGTTTCAAGCAAATTCCAAATAAATGTTGGTACTCCTGGTACATTGCTTTTTTTCAGCTTCCGTTGGATATAATATAATTGATTGCGCATTTCCGTCAACTTTTCTTTTGCTTCTAATTCATCTTTACGAAGATTATGAATGCGTTTTTTAAACTCTTCATGCTTTTCTTCAAGCTTTTCAATCTCCACAAAACCCTCTTCAATTTCAAGGCGCAATTTGGTATGTGGTACTTTTTTCTGCTCCATCTCTGATACAAAAGCTTCCATTTGTGAGTTTAATTTTGCTATTGATTTCTCTAGTGTTAAATACTTCTCCATGTCACTATCTTCAAAGTAATACGATTTTTGCAGTTGCTCTACTTCCTCTTTCGTATTACTGAAACTAGCTGTCATTTCTTCCAGTGATTGTTGATATGAAGGCATCTTTGTATCTACATAATTTTTAGCAATTGCTTCTTTTTCTAAGAGCTGATACATTTCTTTCATGCGCTCTTCTATCTCTTCAATTATCACTTCTGCATTTCTCATATCGCCATTTTCCATTTTTTCAACCATATGTAAAAGTTTTTGTTGATAATTGCGAATTTCTTTTTCAAAAGCAAGATGCTCTACTCGATAACCTTCATTTTTCATTTCTTTGACGCCTGTAAGTAGATCATCTAATTGTGAAGGTAACTCCTGCTTACACATCCGAAATAGATGTGGAAATTCATGCAGTCTTACTTCCACTGTATCCAAAGATACACGAATTTGCTCGACAAGCTCTCTCGCTTCTAAATAATTGCCATCATCTACTAACTCATAGTAGGAAGCTACCTGCTTCGTAAGCTCGTCAAGTTTCTTTTCAAAGTAGCTCTCCGCTTTTCCATACTGATAGCGGGTTTGCGATAATTTTTTTCGCAATTCTTTTAGAGTAGGTTCTACATACTCCATCTCTTTTCTGCTCTTTTCTTCAGATTCAAGCAGCTCATCCACTTCTTTTAAAATCTCTTCAATTGCTACTTCTACCGACTGTAGTATTTTCTCTACTTCCGCTAATGTCTTTTTAGCCTTGGAAAAACGGTAACGGTCCGCCATCTCTTCTGCATCGAATAAGTACTCTTCTATATCTGTCAATTCTTTCGTTACAATATGTTCCCAACGTTCTTTCCAGGCTTCAAACTTATCCTGTGTTTCCCCTGATAAGTTAAGTATTTTAATGCGGGAGAGCTCAGCATTAATGTTTCGACCGATAATATCCATTTTCCATGCTTCATATTGATCGACAACATCATATATTCTTTTTCTTAAAATAAGTCCTGTAATAATAAGTGCAATGACTATAAGTATACTGCCAATGATGTATGCCATAAAATGCCTCCCAACTAAATTCCTATAAGAGGATGTTCAAAAGTTCGTAAAAATGACGCATCGAAATTCTTCACACGTTAGAACGAATAAAATTTTTCGCGTTACGTTTAGCCAAGGCAGTTCAAATTTTAAGTTCTACGTATAAGTTCAACCAAGCACTGTCTGCGCTTTACTTGGTGCTAAATAACTTTCCTTTATTGGCTTGTTTCTTCTCTGCTCATGTATGCAAATGCCTACACTTGCTACCCGAAATTGAACCGCCTCGAATTTCGACTGGACAGGACGAGCTAGTGACGTCCCTTACAAAAAGAACGCTCGTAACCTTAGCCAACCTCAATCTTATTTTATCCCCTTTTTGAACACGCACTATAAATAGGATAACGTTCCTAGGATAATTTCTTATCACAAATAAATCTACATATAATAATACCATGTTCATTGCTTGTTTTGCTAAAAAAATACAAATAAATTGACGAATTACGGGTAAAAATCTTAATTTACCAGATTTGTCTCTTGTGCTACGACAAAATCTAACCATTGATGGATCGTTTTTACATAATTTTGGACAAATAATTCATGGGAATATTGTCCTATAATTTGGTTTTTCCATTCATTTGGCATCATATATGGAGTAACCAGCATACCTTTTAGTTGCATGTATAAATAAGTACGGTCATTTATAGAAGTTGTTCGCTCATTCAACACAGCATAAAAAGCATTGCTAATAAAGTGGTTCTCCTTCGCTAGATAAGTGACAGTCATCTCCCTTACAAAAATAGAGTCCAAAGACAGCTCTCGATGTATAAAACAGGAAAATTGATGTTTGCTCTGTTTATACTGTATAATAATAAAAATTAATTCCTTAAGCTTATTTAATGGATTTAAATTATGATTCACTTCCAGAGCTGCTTCGATTGTCTCTAAGTATTTTTCATAATATTCCGTTACTGCAAATTCTAACAACCCTTGCTTTCCATTAAAATAGTAGCTAATTAGCGATACATTTACATTTGCTTTATCGGCTATATCACGAACGGACGTACCATGAAATCCTTTTTGAAAAAATAAACTAGAAGCAGCTTCCAGCACCTTTCGTTTTGAGGGATTGATTTTCATATAACTCAACTCCTTACATCTCTTTTACGACAAAAGAGATAATATATCCTGCATTTTTCGCTCGACAAAAAAATATCCTTTGTCGAAATAACGAATCAGAAAGGAAATGTTTCATGTTTCAAACAAGTACGTACTCCGGTAATAAAGAAAAAGATTATCATCTATTAATTCGTCAGTTGCATGCCCTAAGTGAGGATGAACATGAGCATATTGCCATTTTAGCAAATGCGTCTGCATTATTAAATCAATTTCTCGATCAAATAAATTGGGTGGGATTCTACCTTTGGAAAGAACAAGACAATGAACTAGTACTTGGGCCGTTTCAAGGTTTACCTGCATGCATCAGGATTGGATACGGAAAAGGAGTTTGCGGTACAGCTGTAAAAGAAAAAGCAACCCAGCGTATAGCAAATGTTCATGATTTTCCAGGTCATATTGCCTGTGACAGTGCTAGTAAATCTGAAATTGTCATACCGATAATGAAAGATGGTAATATTTATGGAGTGCTCGATATTGATAGTCCGATAAAAAATCGATTCGACCATGACGACCAAATCTACTTAGAAAAATTCGTTGATGCATTACAAACGCATTTATCCAGTCATTAAAACATATATTTTACTTTTTAGCTAGCGGTAACCTCCATTGGGTTCAGCCGCTAGCATTATTTTATTTATAAAAATCCCAGGATTTAACAACACTATTTTTCCCCTTGCTTTTTGCTTCGTAAAGAGCACGGTCGGCGCGAATAAATAATTCACTTACTGTATCTTTACCAACATCTCCCCAAGAAGAGACCCCACAGGAAACTGTAACCGATGGATCAGTCGAACGCTCTACATGTTGGCAAATTTTTTTTGCTAAAGCTACGGCATCATCTATTTCCTGATTTGGCGTATAAATTGCAAGCTCCTCCCCACCCCATCTGGAAGGGATCGCCTCTTCTGCCGTGTATTCATGAATCACATCGGCAACTTGCTTTAATACTTTATCACCAACATGGTGTCCATACGTATCATTTACTCGTTTAAAATCATCAATATCAAACAATATTAGAGCTCCTTTAGCCGTTGATTTTCTTAATTTTATGATCATTTCTTCTAAATAGCTTCTTGAATAAAGCTTTGTTAAATAATCGGTTATTACTGCCTTTTGCAGTTCTTCTTTTAAAATCGCATTAGAGAGAGCTAACGAGCAATGTTGAATCAATGATTGTAATAATTTAAACCGTTCAAAGGAAAAGAAGTAAGATAATGGATGCATAATAACAACTAATCCGTAAACTTCAAATTCTTGTTGCATTGGAATAATTAACAGTGACCGATATGGTAACCCAGGGTATTCTTTGTAATTTCCGTAAAATTTTGGACCGTCAATGTTCTCTAATAAGTATGATGCAAATGCACCTCCTTGTGACTTAAAATAACTTGTACTTGCAGCTTCGATAGTCGTGTATTCATGGTCACGTTTGAAAATAAATCCAACTTCCATCGCCTGACAAATATCAATGATTTTATTGCGTACGTATTCCATAATTCCTTTTAAATCTAAATTAGAATTTAGTTTATGAGTCACATCATTAATTAACTTTAAATCCGAAATTTGATGACTGCTATTTTCCATAAGACTTGCATTCTCTATCGATTTTCCAGCAGTTTGAGCAATTTCCATAATAAACTGAACATCATTTTTCTGTAAATATACTCCTTTTTCTTTTACAAGCTGAATAACCCCATATACTCCTTGATTTCCTGTTAGAGGTGCAAACAATTTATAAATTTGCTCTGAATGTTTCTCTATTTGTACCTCTCCGGAAATAAACGCCATGGAACTGTAGCTCATAGGCTCTTCATCATTATACGTAATTGGTTGAATCGGACAGTCAATTTCAATATCTGTATCCCGAGATAATAGTAATTGAGTAGTATAGCTTGGATAAAATTGCGTAATGGCGGTAATGACTTCTTGAACAATCTCCGCTTTATTTTCCATTGTAAACAATCGGATCGATAAGTGATAAAGAAATTTGAATTGACCTTGTTGATTCATTCTCCATGTTGTAGCGCGAAGCATCCGTACCACTTCAGATTGCAGCATATTTAATAGCAAATGATCCATTTGTTTTTTACTTTCAATATATAGCACGTATTCTGCATTTAATTTCATAAAATAGCCATTGACGTTTTCCGCCTCGATCCACTGATGAATTTCCATATGTACTGGTACAACTCTACTATTAAGGGATGGTTCGGAATTGTCCATTTCTACTCTATGAAGCAAGTGATAACCATCTTCACAATAGCGATATATCCCTGCACTTCGAATACCTTCTAGTTGAGCTATCCGTTCGATCATGAATGATAAGCTTTTTTCTAAACATTGACTCGAAGCAATCGTTAGCAATTCAAAATAAGCCTTATGTAATTGTTGCTTCACATGTTTTAAATTCATCATTTTCACCAGCTATCATTTAGTTTTTAAATGCCATTCTTGTACAACTAAGCTCCATTATAGGAAATCATGCATAAAATACTTTTTATAATAAAAAGTGAAACGTCATTCCGGTGGCAAGCAGTAGACCAAAGGCTACCACCTTGAAAAAATCTGTCACGATGTAGTACGGTGAACATTTTTCTTGTTCTTGTAAGATCTGATGAGTCGCTGGGAAGTTGCTTGTTCTTAGCTTTTTCTTCAAGCGTTGTTGCTGGCGAAGTTTTACTAATCCTATCAACCTAAACCCACGCTGCTTTTAAATGTCATCTTGTAGCTTGAATTTTATATATGAGCTATTAATATGGAATAAATAGCTTATTAAACTTATTATAACTTATGTAGGTCTTTTTTCCTATGTTTTAATTTATCGAAATCTATTTTCAATAAGTAGTTGACTTCTCTTTGTAAAAAATATATACTATTCGTTGTGTAAAATAATAAAGTAGCCTTAGTGATCTGGCGCTTGTAACCATGTTGTTCCTCTACTTCACAGAGGTGTATCGTGTAACTCTTAGCTGCTGGAGCGATGGTACATGAAAACAATATGAGCAAGTGTATAGAACACGCTCTTTTATTTTATACAAATAAAAGAAAAAGGAGGAAATGTCTTATGGCTCGCTATACTGGACCAATATGGAAAAAGTCACGTCGTCTTGGCATTTCATTAACCGGAACTGGTAAAGAATTAGATAAACGACCTTATGCACCAGGTCAACATGGACCAAATCAACGTAAGAAAATATCTGAATATGGGTTACAACAACAAGAAAAGCAAAAATTACGTTTTATGTATGGTTTAAATGAGCGTCAATTCCGTACGTTGTTTAACCGAGCAGGTAAAATGAAAGGTGTTCACGGTGAGAACTTCATGCTATTGCTTGAATCCCGTCTTGATAACCTTGTTTACCGCCTTGGCTTTGCTCGTACGCGTAGACAAGCTCGTCAGCTAGTTAACCATGGTCACATCACTGTTGATGGTGCTCGTGTTGATATTCCATCTTACTTGGTAAAACCCGGCCAAGTTATTGGCTTACGTGAAAAATCCAAGAACTTGGATATCGTTAAAGAAGCGCTCGAAGTGAATAATTTTGTTCCTGACTATTTAACACTAGATGAAAATAAATTAGAAGGAACATTCACTCGTTACGCAGAACGTGAAGAACTTCCTGCTGAAATTAATGAATCCTTAATCGTTGAGTTCTACTCACGTTAATTTCAGTGCATATTTTTTAACAGTTTTAAAGACCCTAGAAAGCTTGCCATTTCAAGTGTTCTAGGGTTTTTTGTTTTTTCTGCTTCGTAAAATAATATATACTCCCCCATTCATTTAGGGGAGGTTTTTAAGTACGTGCGGACAGGTGTTTATTAATTTAAAACGAGCAAAAAAGAGAAGGCATAAAAACCTTCTCTTATTTTATTCACTTAGTATTTTTTCTTTTTCCGCTCAAATTCAGCCTCGGTTAAAGCCCCTTATTCTTTTAACCTGGCTATTTTTTCAAGCTGCTCATATTTATTTTCCATAACCATGTTTTACCACCTTACTCCTTAAGACAGAAGCACTGCAAAAAGCAAGCTATAAATATTATCTATTTTCCTCATCGTATTCCAAAAATAAATCTTGCAAATCTCCATTTATTGACTTTTCGTTTCCTTTAATAGTTAAATCAAATTCTACTTCTTCGTCTTCTAAGATTATTCCTTCATCTAAAATCCTAAGAATAGTAGATAAAGTATCAATTTCTATTTGTTCAATTATTTTAAATAAGACCTCTTTATTATGAGATGAAAGTTCATTATAAAGCTCTATTGATTCTTTCCAATAAGGATCAGTTACTTCGTTTAAGTTAGTATTTTTGAATAAATCCCGATAAGTTGTTAGATTTTCTTTTATGGTTGATTGATATAGATGTCTAATAATTTCTTGCTTTTTCATGTTTATTCCTCCTCAACTCTGGATATAAGCTTTTATTCATCTGAATTAGCTTTTTTAATTGACTGTTAGGAATATCTGGATAAACTCTTCTTAATTCGATTATATCCCTTGCCAATAATTGTCTTCCATTTTCAATACCTTTCGAATTTCTTGATACTATGCCTTTTGGTCCCCTAATAGTATGACCTACTTTTGGTACTAATATAGCAGGCGCGCTTTTCCAATCATAGTTATTTATAAATTTTTTCATAACAACTTTTTGTCCAACGTGGTGTGCGTCTAATCCTGGTACTCCTCTAATTTTATTATAAGCGCCTATATCATACTTTTTTAAATTCTGTTTGTTAGTTACTTTTTTTGCTTTCGTTCCACCCTTATTCGCAAATTTAAGCGTACCTTTTCCAGCTTTAATCAGCTTTAGAACTTTCCCCGCTGGAATCAAAGAAACTCCAGATACTATTCTATCGGTCGTGGAAGCTTCTGAATCCAAAATAGTATTAACATCATCTAAAATGAGAAAGTCTGCTGTTTCTTTTACAGCTGCTGCTCCAAATTCTCCCGCTTTTACAAATGTATCTTTCACACCACCAGCAGTCTTTTCTAACCAGCTTTTTTTCGGTTCTTTTGGCTTATGTCGATTCGCTGGAATCGTACGAACCAGTTCATAGTTTACACCTGTTTCTGATTGGAACTTCCGAACTATCCTGCCATCAGCTAGGGTGTAATAAATTCCTTGCCTTACTCCCTTGTAATCCGATACCTTTATTTTTGAAACAACGAGATCCTCGAGCGTGACAAACTCACTGGCAGTTAAACTGTCCCCCGTTGCTGCTAGTACGGCCTGCATAGCACGATAACTGTAATTCATTGTTTTCAGCCCAAAATGTTTCTGCATATAGTTAATCGGAATCGCTGCTAATGGAATAAACTTCGAAAATAGACGTTTGCCAAGTTCCCCCATGATGACTTCTAAATCGATGGCATTCTTTCCAGCCTTTTTCATGAGACCTTGCATCAGCTTTTGATGAATCTGTTGATCAGATATCTTTCTTGCTTGGTACGTTGCAATATGTATTTGACCGCTGTTTCCTAATTCTCTAATTCGACTTACATAGTTTTTCATGGTATGGAGATCTTGCTCCACAGGCTCTAGCTTAGCTGTATTATGTCGATCAAATAGATACAGCTTTTCAATGGTCTTGTGTGTCATTTTCTTTGCATGTTGTACGTTGTCCAGAAACTCCCCATCATCTAAATCCCGAATATGAATAATGTCTCTAACCGACTGAAGAACAGCATTTGCTTCATCGGTTAGCATCATTGTCATATGTTCTGCTCGTTTAAGTCCTCGTTGAACACCACCCGCAAGAAAATCCTCTCGAATAACGCTATTCCTGTTCGGTTCCAGTTCATTAATGGATTGTTTTATTTCCCGTAACGTATTCGAATAATTATCAATGAACCCCTCTAGGAACAACAGAAACGACATGTGTACTTCCTGATAAAAAGTTCGAATAGATTGAGCTGTCTTCCCTTTAAAAGCTTCTTCTAAAGCGATAAAGCCTTCTATGCTTTTCTGGATATTTTTGATTTGTGTATGTATCTGTTCTAGCTGCGCCAATGTTTTATCGATAAAGCTATGACATTCCCCTACATACAGCGCCTTGATTGACATCTCCTCCCATCTTAGTTGAAATTCAATTGCCTCCTATAATTGCATTATACTAAAAGTGCAAAATTTATTGAATTGTTTATGAGGAAAATAAAAATGCCACCTCCCCGTAACTGGTTATAGGAGGTGGTTTTGTTGGGGAGAGAATAATGCCAAGATATTAAATCGAAAGTTATAAATGTAATTAGTATGTCAATCATCTTTTTTAAACGTGTCCAAAGTATAATTTAATCTATTCATTAGATAGATATCATTCTATTGTTTTTTAATTGTTATAGGGTTAGTATGTTGTATAGTGCAGAGTTTTTCTACCTCAAGGAGACTATTTTTGAGTTTAAATAAAGAGAATTATCTTAAACAAAAAGCGAGGTCAATATTAGTGATTCTGTAATTGTTGACTGTAGTTTGGATTATTCTTTTCAAATTTTACCTTAGTATTAGCAGCTTTTTTCTTTCGTGGACAGTCGGTTACGTAAGATTAATTTAATTCCATTCAAAGAATCCGTTGTATCTAATGGAACAATTGTTTTGAGTGAAGTAATTGATAACATAGTCATTTTCATTCCACTTTGAGGATTACTAAGGATAGTTAGTAAAAATACAGGTGTAATGAAAAAACTAGGATATATATTTCTCTTCAGTTTAAGCTTAGAGGTTTGTCAGTATATATTTGGTTTAGGAGCAACAGATATAGTTACTAATGGTACTGGAGGTTTTTTTAGGGGCTTATTATTTACACTTTTTTAAGAAAAATATTTATAGAAGAAAAACTAGATCGTATTTCAACAATTCTGGGATCAACTTTAGTTGGGTTGGCGATTATTTTTATTTTAGTTTTAATTCTTGTTTACAGTTTTTGAAAATATAGCAAAAATGAATATTGGACTCATTTAAGCTGCCTTCCTTTTTCTTCATGGAATATTTACAACATTATATTCCACAACTATTTTTATAGATACTAACAGTTATAGTTCCTTCATAAATCCCAATATTTTTTCTGGATATTTACTACTTTATCGACCGCTTCGATTTGATTTGGATATAGTGGTCCTTCATGATAACCCAAATCAAATGGATCGTCTATTCCACTAGTTTTTCCAGAGAGGGCTTCTAAAACCCTAAGTGTACAAAACGGAACATATGCAGTGCTGTACCCGCCTTCATGACAAGCAACTAACCTTCCGTTACAATGCTTTTCTGCAAGTCGTTTTATACTTAGTGCCATATCGTAAAATCCTGATGCGGTTACAAGCATACGTCCCAAAGGATCAAAACGGCTCGGATCCTGACCTGCTGATATGAAGATAAATTCCGGTTGAAACTGATCTATTATTGGCTCAACAATTTGTTCAAACGTGTATCGATATCCTTCATTACCTGTTCCCGCTGGTAATTCAATATTAACGTTAAAGCCCTCTCCTTCCCCTTCTCCTGTATATGTAATTCCTCCACGGTTTTTCGGAAAGGTATTCTCTTGATGAATAGAAATAAAAAGCACGTTAGGATCCGTACGGAAAGCGCTCTCTGTTCCGTTCCCATGATGTACATCCCAATCTAAAATTAAAATTCGGTTTGTACCATACTTTTTGCGCAAATATTTTGCACCAATTGCAACATTGTTAAACAAGCAAAAACCCATTCCTTTTTCGAATTCAGCATGATGACCAGGAGGACGAATGAGAGCATATACATTTTTCACCTCTTCTGTCATTACAGCGTCAATGGCAGTTAGCACGCCCCCAGCTGACAATAAGGCAATTTCATATGAATTTGGACCAACAAGCGCACGTACTCCTGCATCTCCACCACCTGTTTCACTTAGTTGCTTGATCCGTTCAATATACGTTTGTTCATGATTCATTTCGATTTCCCGTGGTGTAGCTGATCTAGGTTCAATCTGCTGAAGCTGTTTGATAAATTTCGAGCGCTCAAGTAAATTTTTAACACGTCGTTTCGTTTCTGGATTTTCAGCATGTATATCCTCTTGAATCCAACCACCGGCACTCAGATTTAATGCCCCGTTTCCAGTTTGATGCCAAAAATAACTTTCATCACAAATAAACCCTGTATGTTTCATCGCAACCCCTCCGTTTTTCACGAATTTACGTAGAAATGTATCATTCCGACAGCTGCTTTAATATTAGATTAGTAGTTATTATAGGTTAAAATAAATAGATAAAATGTAAACACAATTTAAAAAAATAACAAATATTATCTATATAGTCAACTCTATTATTTAGTAATCATGATTTTCGTCTTAAAAAAATCACAGTAGCCACTTATCTTTACCACAGCCATAAATTAGTATTAAATAAGCAAAATTAACATTTTTCATTTCTTGGAAATGAAAATTCTTGATCTAACCACTGACTTTTCTGGTACATGGGTGTTGACCAAGAATTAAAAGTTTTATTTTTCATTTCACACGTAAACACATGAAGGAGATCCCAACTCATTCATTCCCTTTTAAACACCAACTCTATTTATTTAATTCTTTTGTTCCTTACACCACATCACCAGGGTTAACAGTTCATTCATTAGCGCAGTATGACTCTAGAATACTTCCATTGATGCTAGACAAAGCCAAAGAATACGTTTACAAAATAACTTCGAATGCCCGTAACTTACTGTATGAATTGGTAACAAGCGAATACTTCATTATCCATATTTAAATATAATTTTGAAAGCACCAGTCATAGAATAACAATAGTATGGTTGTTCAATAGACCAGGCGGTTTGATTATGAATAAAAACCTAAAATTTTTCCCCTTGCAATTTATTTTTTGAAACCAAGTAATTTTTAATTCGTATATAAGGTATATGTGAAAACATCTTACTAACTAGGGAGGTGAATCCTTTGTTTCTATAGTGAACCATATTTAATTTAGAAATAGAAAAATTTACTAAATTTTTCTAGCCTTACATACAAGAATATGATAAATTAGTAACATATTTGCCTATTCTCTACATAAGTTTTAAAGGGAATCAGTTGTTTTGTAATTATTTAAATGTTCTTTATTCAGGCAGGCGAATATACATTTTTTAATTGGAGGTATTAAAATGAAACGTACTGGTGAAATAATCTTTACGGTTATTGGGATGGTAATCTTTGGTTTAATGGTATTGGGAACGGCCAGCTTTCTATTTGCTGATAATGCTGCAGTAGAACAGCTAATAGAAGAGGTCATGCAAGAAGAGCAAGAAACTAACTTAAGTGCTGAAGAGGTCACTGTTGCTCTTGAAAGTGGAGCTACGACTTTATTAATTGTATCAATTGTTGGCATTGTTTTAGGAGGAATTTCTATCTTTTTACTGATAGGAAATAAAAAACCAAAAATTGCTGCGATCATACTGCTTATTACCGCAGTATTAGGTACTGTGCTAACAGCGTTTTTTGGACTTTTTGCCGGTGCTGCCTATTTAATTGCAGGTATCATAGCCCTCGTGCGTAAAGAGAAGCAAATGATAGCGTAATTTTTTCTTATCAGCCCATGAGTAAACTTGTTTTATATCAAGCAAGAACTACATTTATAAGCTACGGGAAGTAAGCATCTTTATTTGGTTACTTCCCTAATGACGTAATTTGGAATCCGTATATTAATTAATTCTGCTTTATCAGCATATTATTTTAAAACTCCCATTAAGAGGATGTCCAAAAAGCCTTCGGAAATAACATATCGGATTTTTTCACTAAATGGATGGAATTTTATGGTAGAATCCAAATGATCACTGTTCAACTGTATAAACCCTGCTGTTCCAAATCATGCCACCTTGAACTTACTGATTTTTTTTAACTTTTTTGGACATGCTCTTTACCCTTATGTGGTAATTCATCAAATTTTACTTCTTTTCAAGAGTCTACATATGTTCGCTTTGGCAAAACCTTTAAATACGCATCCTTTTTCAGCTGTTTACTGCCTGTAAATGTTACTTCACGTTTTTTCCCGCCTTATCATAACTAGTTAAACAGTATTTTAATCTCCTTTATCAAGTTACTTTTCTGGTTCATTCATTTTAACAAAATATTTGTTTTATGCAGGAAAGGTTCAGCTTATGAGCAAGTTCGTTCTATACTAAGCCTGTAAAAGCATCATGGCTACGACGATAATTACTAAACAATACTAAGTAAGCAAAAACTTTCAGATTTTACTTCTTCATGTGCATTTCCTCTTTTTTCATCTTTTTACTATAGTATAGAAAAACATGGATAGTACCTATTTAGGTATTTATAATATTTTAAGATTAGAACAAAAGCACGTACTAACTGAAGAACTTCTAACGAGATAAAGTGTTGCTTTATTTAAGAAGTACTTTTCTCTCTGAATCAGTAGATCAAAGACAAAGTTAACAGTCTCCTTATCGCGAAGTATCGTTGCCAGAGTTTTTTCTATGTACATCAAAGAAGTTTTTCTTATCCTTGAAAAACCGCGATGCGTCGCTGCCGAGGCATTTCTGTCCTGTCTCCCAAACGAACCAGCATTTAGCCCTTTTAGCTCTCACTTTTTTCTTCGTATTCTCTATAACTCCTGAAGTACCCCCTTCAGCAAGATAAAGAAAAACATGCCTCTAAAACAGGGGGTGCGTACACCTGAGCGGCAAGCCCACTTTTCGTCGGCTTCTTTTAGATTCGAGCCGATGTTGACTTATCGTAAAATATATGATCGAAGTTTGTACGGATTGGAAGCGCTCAATCTAAAAAATATACAATATGTAAAAAGAATACGGAATATAATTTCCTAAACTATAAAAGCACAGGGAAGCATTCCGGCTCCCCTACACTTTTTCACTGTTTTTAAAATGTGATTAGAAAATACTTTTTCTTCCCTCTTCGTATTACTGTAAAGGTTTCCTCAATTCTATCCTCTGCTTGCAGCGTATATTGTGTATCCTGTTGACGGTCACCATTAATGTAAATCGCACCATTTGTAATATCTTCCCGTGCTTGTCTTTTCGATGGAGAAATATTTGCTTGAACCAGTAAATCAACTAAACCAATATCTTTTGTTTCAACCTTAAAGGTAGGAACATCTTTAAAGCCTTGCTTAATATCACTGGCAGATAGCTCTTTAATATCCCCACTGAATAAAGAAGCTGATATTTTTTGGGCTTGTTTTAAAGCTTCTTCGTTATGAACCATTCGTGTCATTTCTTCTGCTAATCGACGATGGGCAACACGTTTTTCTGGACGTGTTTTTATTTCATTTTCTAATTTAGCTAGTTCTTCTTCTGAAATAAACGTAAAGTAACGAAGAAACTTTATAACATCTCGGTCGTCTGTATTTAACCAGAATTGATAGAATTCATACGGTGATGTTTTTTCTGGATCAAGCCAAATTGCTCCTCCCGCAGTTTTTCCGAACTTGGTTCCATCTGCTTTCGTAATTAAAGGAACAGTTAAACCAAATACATTTGCTTCCTCGCCTTCTTTTCGAGTACGACGAATTAATTCCATCCCAGCAGTAATATTACCCCATTGGTCACTTCCGCCAATTTGTAATGTGCAGCCCTCTTCTTCATATAACTTCAAGTAATCAAGTGATTGTAAAATCATGTAACTAAATTCTGTGTAGGAAATGCCTTGTTCAATCCGTGCTGATACTGACTCCTTTGCCAGCATATAATTAATACTGAAATGTTTACCAGCATCCCTTAGAAAATCAATAATCGTCATACTAGCCAACCAATCATGGTTATTTCTTGCAACAACTGGATTTTCACCCTTGCCAAACTCAAGGATACGGGCAATCTGTTGTTTAATCTTTTCACTATATCCTTTTACAACTTCGCTTTCATTTAAAGAGCGTTCTGTATTTCTTCCACTTGGATCACCTATCATTCCCGTTCCTCCACCAATAAGAGCAATTGGTTTATGACCAGCCTTTTGGAAGCGTTTCAGCATAATAATCGGTACTAAATGTCCAATATGTAAGCTATCTGCTGTGGGATCGAATCCACAATATAATGTTACTTCATTTTCAGCAAGATGCTTTTCTAAACCCTCACGATCAGTTACTTGATTAATTAAACCTCTAGTTTCTAAGTCCTGTAAAATATCCATTTTACTGCCTCCATTACATACAATTTTTTAACTCATTTATCATTTTAAGTCTCCTAACCATATACAAAACTACATCTGTATATTAGAAAACTTGGCTAGCACAAGCCACTGGTGAAGTTAAGCTGTTAGTTACACTTATAAAACAATTAAGCTTCAAATAAACCTCTGCGCAAAAAATGTACGCTCTTGACACATAATTATAAAAACATGGCTTGTCACAAGTCTTTATGGCGAAAGCTTTAGTTTTTCTTATATGACTACTTTCCTATAGTACAAAAAAACTCCTCCCCTCAAAAAAGGGACGAGCTTACTTTTACACGCGGTACCACCCTTGTTGCAATATGAATTGCCACTTGGTATTGATAACGGTGTTTCCACCGTTTCTTTATCTAAGAAGTTTTGAGGTTAATACAAAAAAAGCGTCATAGCCACTCTTCATTTAATATAACTTCATTTGATAACAGAAAATGCTCCAGAATGTAATTCGTTTTACAAATATGACATAGCTTGCACCATCCGCTAGTTCTCTGAAACAGGGATTTGTAAAACTACTTCGTTCCTTCTTAGCAGTAAATGTCCTATTAGTATATATCTATACCATATCTTTTTTGTAAAAGCAATATGTAAAAGCAATAACAAAACAATAATTTATTATCGAACAGATTACGGATTATGCTATAATAAGAAAGAATTTAGGAGGGTAGATATGAATTGGAAAGAAAGACTCCGTACGTATATAAATAAATGGAAACCCCGTATGCAAGTGGAAAATATGTCTTTTCAATCTTTCCTTGCAAAATGGCAAGAGTTATGGAAAGCAGGTAAAATTCAACGTGTTTCACGAATATCCTATAACGTTATTTGGAATATTATTTTATTTTTTCTAATTGTAGGTTTAATTGCCTGTTTTTTTGTAGTTGGTATCGGAGCTGGTTACTTTGCTTCTCTTGTAAAGGACGAACCGGTACGATCTTTTGCCGCTATGAAGCAAGATATTTACAACTACGAGGAAACATCCAAGCTGTATTTTGCTGGAGGCACATATATCGGAAATTTACAATCAGATCTTTACCGCGAAGAAACAACGCTGGATAAAATCTCACCAGCTTTAACTGACGCGGTAATTGCAACGGAAGATGAGTATTTCAAAGAGCATAATGGAGTAGTGCCTAAAGCAATTTTACGGGCCATTTTACAGGAAGTGCTTAACACAGAGACAAAAACAGGAGGAAGCACATTAACCCAACAGCTTATTAAAAACCAAATTTTAACCGATGAAGTATCTTTTGAACGAAAAGCAAAGGAAATTCTACTTGCGTTGCGTTTAGAACGCTTTTTTAAAAAAGATGAAATATTAGAAGCTTATTTAAATATTGTTCCCTATGGCAGAGACGCCTCCGGAAATAATATTGCTGGTGTAGAAACAGCGTCTCAAGGAATATTTGGTATTTCGGCAAACGAACTTAGTCTTCCTCAAGCTGCTTACTTAGCAGGGTTGCCGCAAAGCCCATCTGCTTATACACCATTTAAAAATGATGGTAGTTTAAAAAGTAAAGAGCATTTGCAATTAGGAATCAATCGGATGAAATTCGTTTTAAAACGAATGTATGAATCCAACGATATAACTAAAAAAGAATATGATGAAGCAATTAACTACGATATTACAAAAGACTTTACTAAAGGTTCAGTATCTCCTATCGAAAAATACCCTTATTTAACCTTTGAAGTTGAAGCAAGGGCGTCTGAAATACTTATGAAACAGCTTGCCAAAAAAGATGGCTATACGATGAAGGATTTACAGAAAAATGCCGACTTAAAAAAAGAATACCGTGAAAAAGCTGACCGTGATTTGCGAGTAAATGGGTATCATATTCACACTACAATTAATAAAGATATATATGACGCGATGCAGAAAGTAGCAAAAGAATTTCCATACTACGGTCCAGATCGAACATTTTTAAAAAAGGATCCAGAAACTGGAGAAACAAAAGAAGTAACAGAAAAAGTACAATCAGGAAGTGTGTTAATTGAAAATAGCACTGGAAGAATTATCAGTTTTGTTGGCGGACGCGGCTATTCTGAAGAAAATTCGATTAACTATGCTTCAAATCAAGTAGCACGTTCAAATGGAAGTACCATTAAACCTTTATTGGATTACGCTCCAGCAATGGAAGAAGGAATGATTCAGCCTGGAAGTGTGCTTGCAGACTATCCAAAATCGTTACCTGGTTGGCAACCCGGTAAACCAAGCAACTATGGCGGAGGAAACTACGGATTAGTTTCGGCAAGAACAGCGCTAGCATATTCCTATAATATTCCAGCTGCTGAAATCTATTCAAAAATCATCCATTTAAATCCAGCTAAAAAGTATTTAGAAAAAATGGGATTTACGACATTAACAGAAAATGATTATACAAATCCTTCCTTATCTATTGGAACAATGAACGCTACCATTGAGGAGAATGTCAATGCTTTTGCTACATTCGGTAACAATGGAAAATTTGCTGATGCCTATTTGATTGATAAAATCACCACGAAAGATGGGAAAGTTATTTACGAGCATAAAACAAAGCCGGTAACTGTGTTTTCACCACAAACGACTTATTTAACTGTTGATATGATGCGTGATGTTCTTACAAATGGAACGGCTGTTTATGCTAATTCCCAATTAAAATACCGTGGTGTCGATTGGGCTGGTAAAACCGGTACATCAGAAGATTATCATGACGCTTGGTTCGTAGCAACAAATCCAAATGTGACGTTTGGAACATGGATAGGTTATAACACTCCTTACCCATTAAACAATGCAAACATGTCCTTAACATACAGCCAAAGAAATATTAAATTATGGGCTGAGTTAATCAATCGAGCAACAGATATTGACCCTAAATTACTGGCGCCATCTGCTCCATTTAAACGCCCAGAAGGAATTGTACAACGCAGCTATTGTGCAATATCAGGTTTACTTCCATCTAAACTTTGTGAAAAAGCAGGGTTAGTTAAAACAGATCTATTTAACAGCAAGTATGTGCCGACCAAAGTTGATGATAGCTTGATCTCAACAAGTTATGGGTTTGCCTTTAATCCAGAATTTTTAAAGCGCAAAGGCTATGATAAATTAAGTGATCTAAGCATTTTATTTCCACGCACAGAAAGAGAGAAATGGGAAAGAATTGGTCGTAAAACAAATACTTCTAATCATAACAAGAATCAGATGGAACGCAGCAAAAGAAAAAAGCAAACTACTAATCCACCGATTAAACAGCATCAACCTGCTAAAAGAGATGTTCAAAAAAGGAAACAGCAAACGAATGAACATGAAAAACCAAAACAACAGGAGTTAAAGCAAGAAGAGCAAAAACAACAAGGACAAAAGAAACAAGATCAAAAACAACAAGAGGAGCAAAACCAGACAGAGCAACCTAAGGAAAAACCAAATAAAGAGACCGAGGAAAACACCAACACAAATGGAGAAGCAAATAAAGAAGATAATGTAACCAATAATAATTAATTTTCTATAAGCTTGCGATTGGATTCGCAAGCTTATATATTTTAAGTAAAACAAACTACATTGTGTAATTGATATTATGATAATTAGAAATATTTGTTAGAAATACTTCATAGCTCTTACTAAAAATTCTGACCTTGTTGTTGTATAATTAAATGTAAGCGTATTACATGACAGGTGGTGGGCCGATGAAACATGAAAAGAAGTATCATTCAATGAAAAAAGAGACAAAGAAAGGAACTATTATTATTGAAGGTCCTTTAGCGGCTGAGGAATTAAAAAAGTATAACTTTCACAAAGATTTAACGGCATTTCGTCCAGCTCCAAAACAATTCGAAGCTATTATTAATATCTCTACATTCCCTGAAGGGCGTATTATTGCAGCTAGGACCAGTAACACCATCATAGGGTATGTGACATATTTACATCCTGATTCGTTGGAACGCTGGTCAGAATTTGAAATGGAAGAATTAATTGAACTTGGAGCCATTGAAGTTGTACCGGAATATCGTGGGGAACATATTGCCTCTAGCTTATTAGAAGTATCCATGATGGATAAATTTATGGAAAACTACATTATTATTTCAACGGAATATTATTGGCATTGGGACTTAAATGGCACAAAGTTAAGCATTTGGGAGTATCGAAAAGTAATGGAAAAGATGATGGCTGCTGGTGGACTAGATCCAGCACCTACGGATGATCCGGAAATTATTTCACATCCGGCTAATTGCTTAATGGTACGAATTGGCAAAAATGTTTCGGAAGAGTCGGTAAAACGTTTTGATACATTGCGTTTCTTAGGTCGACATAAATATAGTAATTTGCAGGAGGGGTTTTAAAATGCTTGTCGAAGAAATTATGAAAACAGAGGTAATTACTCTACCTCCTACTGCAACGATTAAACAAGCATTGTACTTGTTAAATAAGCATAAGATCCGTCATATTCCTATTATAAATGAGCACCATCAAGTAATAGGAATTGTCTCGGATCGAGATGTTCGTGATGCTAGTCCTTCTATTTTTGAAACAGATGATTCTAATCCGGCTGAGTTAGAGCACGAAATTCAGACAATTATGAGCCACCCTGTAGTCACGATCCATCCTTTAGATTTTGTCGAGGAAATAGCCAAGATCTTTTACGATAAAGAGATTGCCTGCTTACCTGTGGTAAGAGAAAAAAACAGGTTAGTGGGTATCGTTACAGAAAAGGATATGCTATATACGATGATTCAATTAACAGGAACTCATGTCCAAAGCTCACATATTGAAATGAAAGTACCAGATCGTCCAGGAATTCTACCAGAAGTAACAGCAATATTTGGTAAAAGGAAAACAAATATTGTTTCTGTGCTCGTCTATCCCTATAAAGACGACGCCGATTATAAGGTATTGGTCATCCGTATTCAAACAATGAATCCACTTCCAGTTATTCAAGATCTTCGAGAGGCTGATTATGAACTTCTTTACCCTAATAATACGGTGGGGTTGAACCAATGACATGTACAGCTAAGTATATATTTTCTGAAGATTTGCTTCATTATCACTTTCATAAAGACCATCCTTTTAATCAAAATCGAGTGTTATTAACAACAGAGCTATTACAATATGCTGGTCTACTCAATGATAGCGATATTGTACCTCCACGAAAAGCGACCGATGAAGAAATTAAACTTTTCCATGATCACGCCTATGTTGAAGCTGTAAAACGTGCTAGTAAGCAGTCCTTACCAGAGCAAGAGGCTGTTGAGTTTGGCTTGGGAACAGAGGATACCCCCATATTTCCAGATATGCATCATGCATCAGCCTTCCTTGTCGGAGGAACATTAACTGCTGTAGATGAGGTCTTAAGCGGACGTGCTATGCATGCATCTAATCTTGGCGGTGGTCTTCATCATGGATTTAAACGCAAAGCCTCGGGTTTTTGTATTTATAATGATGGCGCAATAGCGATACGGTATATACGGGAAAAATATAACCTGCGTGTCTTATATGTAGATACTGATGCCCATCATGGTGATGGTGTTCAATGGGCTTTTTATGATGACCCTAACGTTTGTACTTTCTCAATCCATGAAACAGGGAGATATTTATTTCCGGGAACAGGAAATGTTAATGAACGAGGAATTAAAAAAGGGCATGGATACTCATTTAACCTTCCAATTGACGCATTTACAGAAGATGAATCTTTTCTTCATGTTTTCACCACTGCATTAAAAGAAATTGCAGCGTTTTTTAAACCAGATATTATTGTTTCTCAAAATGGGGCAGATGCCCATTGCTATGATCCATTATCACATTTATGCTGTACAATGACTATCTATGAAACAATTCCCCAGTTAGCTCATCAATTGGCACATCAATATTGTAATGGAAAATGGATTGCACTTGGTGGAGGCGGCTATGATATGTGGAGAGTTGTTCCAAGAGCTTGGGCACAAGTATGGAATGTAATGCATCTGGGGCTACCTGCAAGTGGGCCATTACCCGAAGAATGGATAAGCAAGTGGAGGGAAAAAAGCCCTGTTGCTTTACCTACTTATTGGGAAGATGATCCAAGCATTGTACCTTCGATACCGAGAAAAGAAGAAATATCCGAAAAAAACGATATCTCCTTACGTCAGTTACTTAAATATACGACATTGAATACTCCAGCTGATAAATAATAGCAAACTTATTGTATTACATAGGCCATACTACAGCTGTTCCTCTAGATCTTTGATTGTTTTTTAAAGATCTAGAGAAACATTTTGCTATCTAGGAAACGATATCCGTTTCTACATAGTGAATCTATCGTGACAAACAAAAATGGTTTACCGTCAACCTATCAAGTTTTAAAAAATGTAAAAAAGGATACCATTGTTATCAATTAGTATCCTTTTCTTATTACTCCTTGTTTTTCTCATTATTTGCTTTACTATCTTCCAAAATTATAATTTCTACTCTGCGATTTTTACTCCAATTGGCTGGAGTAGTATTAGGAGCTACTGGCTGTGTATCAGCGTAACCGACTGAAGAAAACCGTGATTTATCAAAGTCATTCTTTTCTAATAAGTAACGGATTACACTACCGGCTCTTGCTCCTGATAACTCCCAATTAGAAGGATATCTGTAATTGGAAATTGGTCTACTATCTGTATGACCTTCTACGTGAACAGGATTAGGAATATTATGTAACAAAGAGCTTACTTTATTTAAAAACGGTTTAGCTGATTCTAAAATAGTTGCATCTCCGGAATCAAATAAAATACTATCCTGTAAAACAAGCTCTACCCCTTGATCGGTACGAGTTGCTGTGATCACATTATTCAACTCATTTTCATCCAAATATGCTTCGACTTCCTGCAGCAATTGATCGAGTGAAGAAACGTCAGCATCAGCTTTCTCATCTCGAGCTGTGTTATCATCAAGCTGTGTTGGTGTCTCAAATTCATTGGATTGTTTCCCACTTTCTTCATCGCTTGAATGCTCCGTAGGATGATCCATTGGGACGGCTGATGGATAGAAGTCAAAAATCATCCGATTACGAAATGATTCAGAAATAGCTTCAAACTTCACCAAATCGATTTGAGACATAGAGAATAACAACACGAAGAAAACTAAAATAAGTGTAACCATATCTGAGTAGGTAACCATCCATTTAGGAGCACCTTTTTTCTCAGATCTTCTAATTTCTCTACGCCTCATGGAAGCTCTCCTCCACAAACTCAGCATGTTGTTCAGAAGTTTGCTTTGCTTTTACCTCATTAGAAAGGAAAGCACTTAATTTTTCTTCTAATATTCTCGGATTTTGTCCTGATTGTACTCCAATGACACCTTCAATAATAACTTGTTTAATAAACACCTCTTCTTCGGTTTTACTTTCTAATTTACTTGCCATTGGAATAAACACTAGATTAGAAAGAACCGTACCATAAAGTGTCGTAAGCAAGGCTACAGCCATACTTGGGCCTAGGCTGGCTGGATCTTGTAAGCTATTGAGCATAAGTACAAGCCCTACCAGTGTCCCTATCATTCCCCAAGAAGGTGCATATTCGCCTGCTTTTTCAATTAACTGTCGACCTCGATAATGTCTATCCTCCACCGCAATTATTTCTGCTTCCAGAATATCTTTGATAACCTCAGGTTCTATACCATCTACTGCAAGCAGAATGCCTTTTTTAATGAATGGGTCTTTCACTTCTTCCAATTCATTTTCTAAAGCGAGTATCCCCTCACGTCTAGCACGTTCTGACAAATGGACAAACAACTCAATTAATTGCGGTAGCTGCTGATCATTTTTATGAAAAGCTTCACTTAGTACTTTTCTTGTAAGTTTAATCTGTTCAAATTTAAAGTTTATTAGCATCGAAGCGATTAAGCCACCAATAACAATAAAAATCGATGACAGATCCAAGAATAAATTTGCTGCTTCCGAAGTGCTGCTATTTGTTAAAATAGCAAGCATAATCATTATAAAACCCATGGTAATGCCGAAAGGAGTTAATATATCGCGTTTTCTCATGGCTCTCTCTCCTCAAGAATAGAAATAATTGATCTCTATCTTTTATATCGGCAAACTAATTTATTTTGTTGAGTTTCTTTTTTCGATTCGATGTGGTAATACAACCTTTTTATCTTGAACTTCTTCTTTATTCATATACTTTGTTAACAATCGCATAGCCACTGCACCAATATCATACATTGGTTGTACAATTGTCGTTAATGTTGGACGTACCATTGTTGCTAAGCGTGTATTATCAAAACCAAATACCTCTATATCATCAGGAATGTGATAGCCTTTGTCCTGTAAACCATGAATAACGCCTAATGCCATTTCATCTGAAGCAACAAAAATAGCAGATGGTTTTTTGTTCTCGTCTATTAGCTGGTTTACTGCTTCAATTCCGGAATTATACGAATAATCTCCTTTTACAATTAGCGACTCATCAACACTAAGTGATGCTTCACTTAAGGCACGAGCATAACCTTTATATTTCAATTGATTAATATGTGTTTCTTCTAACCCAGAAACAAATGCGATAACTTCATTTCCTTGTTCAATTAAATAATTTGTAGCCTCATATGCTGCTTGCTCATAATCGATGTTTACTGAGGGCATTTCATGATTATCGTCATACGTTGCTGCCAATACAACAGGTACGGAAGAGCTTTTAAATTGTTTAATATGCTGTTCCGTGATATTTCCGCCCATGAAAATAATACCATCAACTTGCTTTTCCAGCATCGTGTTAATCAATTGAATCTCTTTATCCTCATTTTGATCGGAATTACTTAAGATCATATTGTATTTATACATCGTCGCAATATCCTCTATACCTCTTGCTAACTCAGCAAAAAAGATACTTGAGATATCTGGAATGATTGCTCCGACAGTCGTTGTTTTCTTACTGGCCAGACCTCTAGCCACAGCATTAGGGCGATAGCCTAATCTTTCAATGGTTGCTAACACCTTTTTTCTTGTTGTTGGTTTCACATTTGGATTCCCATTCACTACCCGGGAAACCGTAGCCATTGACACGTTTGCCTCTCTTGCTACATCATATATTGTAACATTCATACATTTTCCTCCTAAAATTGTAGTTATAGATATCGTTCTCCATTTTCTATATAATACTCTACAATGAAAGATTTTTCAAAGCAAAAAAGGCCAAGACTTATAATTGAGCCTTAGCTTTTCTATTCCGAATATTCCGGCAATAACGGTTGTGTAGTAAAAATTCTCTCTCTATAGATTTATAATACCTGCTTATTTCATGCGCTCGGTCATATCCTTCATCTGTTCCATGAACTGATGGAAGGTTGGGATATCCATTTGCTGAGCTGAGTCAGATAATGCAACTGCAGGGTCCGGATGCACTTCTGCCATGACTCCATCAGCCCCAATTGCAATTGCCGCCTTTGCAGTTGGTAAAAGTAAATCTCTTCTTCCTGTAGAATGAGTTACATCAACCATTACAGGTAAATGGGTTTCTTGCTTTAAAATCGGAACTGCGGAAATATCAAGCGTATTTCTGGTTGCTCGTTCATATGTTCTGATACCTCGTTCACACAATATAATATTTGGATTACCTCGAGAAATAATATATTCTGCTGCATTGATAAATTCAGAAATCGTTGCCGACAATCCACGTTTCAAAAGTACAGGTTTATCTACCTCACCGGCGGCTTTTAATAATTCAAAGTTTTGCATGTTTCGTGCACCGATTTGAATAACATCTACATAGTCGAGTGCTAACTCAATATGAGCTGGATTTACTATTTCACTAACCACTGCTAAGTCATGTTCTTTTGCAGCTTTTTTTAATATTTCTAATCCCTCAACACCTAAGCCTTGGAAATCATACGGCGATGTTCTCGGTTTAAATGCACCTCCACGTAGTAATTTCACCCCATTTTCCTTGACCGCTTTTGCAACTGCAGCTACTTGCTCGTAACTTTCAACCGCACAAGGACCCATTACAAACTGGACATTGCCATCCCCAACTACGGCATCATTTATATGAATCACCGTATTATCTGGTTTTTTCTTTCTGGATACGAGTAGTGCTTTGCGATGATCATCCTCTTGTAATTCTAAGCTAGCTTTAAAAATTTCTTTAAAGATATGTTCAATAGTTGCATTTTCAAATGGACCATCATTACTTGAAGTTATTTTGTCGAGCATATCTCTCTCACGCACAGGGTCAAATCGCTTCATACTTTGTTTCGCTTTGATGTCTCCGATTTGCTGCACTAACTTAGCTCGTTCATTAATTAATTCCAGGATCTGCAGGTTAACTTCATCCAAACGATCCCTGACTTGGTCAAGCTTACTCATCTTCTATTCCCCCTACGCCTAGGATTTTTAATAATTAGTGAATATTATAGCTAATTATTTTTTCTTTGTCGATAAAAATGTCAATTTCATGTATAATAATGCGTATTCATAGCCGAAAGCTATCATACTGTTAAACTAATTGCTCAAAAGTGAAACTGTATACAAAAGGAAGTGCTTTTCTCCATGCAAATGCTAGCTGAACCACTTAAGCAATTAATTGCATGATTCACATTACACAAAGCCTTGATGCAGAAAAATTGACGGAAGCATAGATACGGGGTAAAGCGAGACTACACTCGCCAGGTAAATCTTTTGTAGTGGAAGAAGGTCAAAGGCAATCTTTTGAATTGGACGAATAATAAACTTAGTAGAGTTAATATTTTATAGACAATTGTTTTATAATATATGTGTAATCGATTATTCCATGTTTCGTTTCTATAATAATATATATTTCTATCATTTTTTATGAAAGGATATTTTGCATATGAAAGATGTCATATTTGCCTTAGATATTGGTACGCGTTCTGTGACAGGTATTATTTTAAAACAGCTTGATAATTACTATGAGGTCATTGATTATTGTATGCTGGAACATCAAGACCGTTCTATGCGTGATGGACAAATTCATAATGTAGTTGCTGTAGCTAAAACGATCGCGCAAGTAAAATCACAGCTTGAAGCCTCTTATGGTCCGTTAGAAAAAGTTTGTGTCGCTGCCGCGGGAAGAGCATTAATTACGATGGAAGCATCTGCATCGATTAAATTAAAAGACACTCCTATTTCTAATGAAGAAGCAATGAAACATCTAGAGCTAAGTGCTGTTCAAGCTGCATTGGAAAAGATCAGTGGAATTCACAATAAAGCGAATTACTATTGTGTTGGCTACTCTATCCTGCATTATTATATCGATCAGCAAAAAATCGGATCATTGATTGATCAGCAAGGAGATGTAGCAAGTGTCGATATTATTGCTACATTTTTACCTCGAGTCGTTATTGAATCATTATTAGCCGCCTTAACCAGAGCAAAATTAGAAATGGAAGCCTTAACGTTAGAACCAATTGCTGCTATTCATGTCCTTATTCCCGAATCTATGCGGAGATTAAATGTTGCTTTAGTTGATATTGGAGCAGGTACTAGTGATATTGCTATAACCAATTACGGAACAGTAGTAGCGTATGGAATGGTTCCTATTGCTGGAGATGAAATTACGGAAGCAATTAGTGATACTTATTTGTTGGACTTTCCTATGGCGGAAGCAGCTAAACGTACAATTGTTGATGCAAGAGAAGCGAGCGTAACCGATATTCTAGGATTTGAAACAACGATAAGTTATGAAACATTAATAAGGGACATTGCACCAGCTGTTGATAATCTCGCTTCCCAAATAGCTGAAGAAATCCTAACATTAAATGCGAATCCACCTAAAGCAGTTATGCTTGTAGGCGGTGGAAGCCTAACACCAACCATCACAACGGCAATAGCGAGAAAGCTACAGCTTCCGGAAAATCGTGTTGCCATTCGTGGAATTGAGGCTATTAAGCAGCTAAATCCTAGTGAGAAGTTACTTAGTCGACCTGATTTTGTAACACCGATCGGAATCGCTATCGCAGCTAAACAAAAGCCCGTTCACTATGTTAGTGTAAAAGTGAATGAACAAACAGTACGACTATTTGAAATGCGTACCCTAACCGTAGGTGACTGCCTCATTCAAGCTAGAATAAATATTCAAAAGTGGTATGGAAAGCCTGGATTAGCATCCATTGTAACTATAAACGGAAAACAAATTACCATTCCCGGGGAATTTGGTGAACCACCAAAAATTACTTTAAATGGCAGAACCGCTTCTGTAAATGACCATATAAAAAATGGAGATCAATTAGAGGTCACAAAGGGAGAAGATGGACAAGCCGCAAATGTAAGTATTCACGAGTTGCTCGGTGAAATATCTCCATTAAAGATCCATCTAAATGACAATATACATAAAGTGCATCCAATATATATGGTTAATCAACAACCAATGTCAGACGATTATATCGTTAAAGATAAAGATGTCATTCAATGGTATCAACCAAGTCGTCTAGAAGAAATAGTAAAGCTGCTCTCAACGGAGAAACTAAGCGAACTCAAGCCATTTACTATTTATATGAACGGAAAAAGCGTACAATTAAAAAGCGGCGAAACTCAAGTATATGTAAATGGTCAAACAGCAGAATTAAGTCAACAGTTATTTACTGGTGACCATATCCAAATTAAGCATGCAAATCAGCCTAAAATAATAGATTATTTCAAGCAAGAAAACAAGGAATACTTTCAAACGATCACCGTGTTTTTCAATGGAAAGCAAGTTGAGTTAAGAAACCCATTATACATTATCAAACGGGATAAGACTATA
This sequence comes from Cerasibacillus sp. JNUCC 74, assembly GCF_053667775.1. The sequence continues at coordinate 2,708,106 of NZ_CM132207.1, forward strand.
CTGGATGAAAATACCCCATTATATTCAAATGACAGAATTGAACTACACCCTGTTCAAAAGAAGGAATTTATATTTCAAGATGTGTTTAAATATGTTGATTTAGAGCTTTCAAAAATAAGTGGGAAATTTGAAGTTCTTAAGAATAAACAGCCAGCAAACTTTCATGATCCGATTCAAACCGGCGATGAACTGGAAATTATCTGGTAACCATCACTCTTAACAAGCTGATCATGTCTAGACAGTATGTCCGGATAATTTCTTATACTCTTTTACTACTAATCATGCGTTCTCAAAAAAAGAGAGAAAAGAACCCAGGTCTGTTAAAATGACATGTGCTTGGAAAAATCACGATATATTGTTATCAAAGCCTACTAATCTCTTGAAAAAGAAAACACTTTTTTCGAAGTTCGATGTATCACTGCTGACGTTTCTTTGTCCTGTTAAACGCCACCTTACTTGCCTGTCCTTTGATACTCGAATTTCTAGAGGAACATGCTCTCAGATAGAGAAGTGCATTTGTGGATAACTGAAGTTCAGAAAGCCTAACAAAGAAGTTAACAAAAAGATAAGCAATGATCTCGTACCCTTTTCATGGTTAAGGATCATTGCTTCTATAGATATATTGAACAAATATGTGGCTAAAAAATAATCATTTGACAGTCCAGATATAATTTCAAAAAATTATTTGCTTTTCTTTTCCATTTCTTCTGCTGCTTCTTCCATCGCTTCAGCAACTTCCTCTGCAGCTTTTAAAGCTTCATCTTCTTTTTTGCGCTTATCTTGCAACTTGGATTGAACATTCTTTGTCAGTTCCTTTGTTTTTTCTGATGCTTGCTTCGTGATCTGGGAAGTAGAGTCCATCGCCTTTCTCTTAAGTTCAGAGCCGGTTGTATATGCTTTATCTTTCCAACTATAACCCTTCTCTTGTACGGCATCTTTCCATTCATACGCTCGAAGTTTAGCTTGCTGGGCTCCACTATTAATGTCCTCACGCAGTTCTCTCCCTGTTTTTGGAGCAAATAATAATGCAGCTAAAGCACCAACAGTAGCCCCGATAAATGTTCCGATAATAAAGTCTTTCGTATTGAATTGATTATCTGACATATGGTTTCCTCCTAATCATTATTCATTTGCTGATTTTCTTCCAAAAATCCATTAATGCAGTTCCCCATTTAATCGTCTGAGATGTTTTTTCAGGATCTTTATCTGCAGCTCGTGCCACACTATTTGTTAATTGCTTTAAGGATTGATTAAAGCTATGAAGCGTCTCACCAATACCTTTAGCACCATCAAATAACCCATTTAATTTACTTGATTTTTGGTTCATATCATCTGCAAGCTGATTTGTCTTATTTAACAATTGGTTTGTTTCTTCCGTAATCCCCTGCATTTGTTGATCTAAACTGGATAATGTTTCCGCTACGTTATGTAACGTCTCCCTAGCAGCTTTTAATGTAACAATGATATACACTACCAGAACGACAAAAGCGATTGCTGCTATAATTGCTGAAATATATCCAAGCACTTCCATTTTTTTACAACTCCTTCGTAAAACTGCTGTTTGCCTTATCCTGTGCAATTTATAAAAAAATAGACCCTACAAAATTTTTTTGATATAGCAGTTTTTAATAAATACCCATAAATCAAGTCTTTAAAACTTCTCTTCTCATACAAAATAAATAAACAATTAATTGGAGTAGTCTTTACATAACCAGTTCGACAAAATTTACAAAATTCCTTTATTATCTACAAAAAATAACTTGTAAAAGAGAACTCATTTATCGATAAACCTATAGGGGCAGACGATTATGTGTTTGAGCTTATCCTAGATTAAATCTTATGAAGACCTAATCAACTTATGCACTAACCTGAATAGCATCTTAACACATGTACAACACTGTCCGCTTAAACTTAATTAGAGTCAACACCTGGTACTTAAATGTTATATTGCAGTATGATATTTATTCACTTACTTATACATAAAAATTTAAGCCATATTGAAATAAGCAGCACATTTCCATTACTAACTGAAATGTGGTGTAAATACAATATATGTATTTTGGTCATAAAATGAAAGAGCCTGCTTTCCTTCGTCAGACTCTCTATGAACTACAGGTTACTATTTGATTGCAAGTGTTTCTTCGTAAGCCTGTTGAAATTTCTGAATATCTCCGGCGCCCATAAAAATAAGTACACTATCCGCAAATTCCTTCAGTTCTTCCGTATGAGACAGCTTCAAAATAGAGCTCTGGTTAATTAACTTTTGTAAATCATCTATGGTAAGTTGACCTGTTTCTTCTCTTGCAGAACCGAATATATCACAAAGAAAAACATGGTCTGCTTGAGATAAACTATCTGCAAACTCCTGAAGGAAAGCTTTTGTTCTTGTAAATGTATGTGGCTGAAAAATTGCTACAATTGATTTATTTGGGTATTTCTTTCTTGCTGATTCAATCGTAGCATTTATTTCACGTGGATGATGTGCATAATCATCGATAAGTATTTGGTTGTAGATTTGTTTTTCTGAAAACCTCCGCTTAACTCCAGTAAATGTAGCAAGATGCTTCATATGTTCAGCACCGATTCCTTCATAATGACAAATAGCGATGACTGCTAAAGCATTTAATACATTGTGGTTTCCATACATGGGAATCGTAAATGTTTCATAATACGTATTGCGTACAAACACATCAAAAGTAGTCCCATTTTTCGTTTCCTTAATGTTTTGCGCTTGAAAATCATTTGTATTCGCAAACCCATAGTATACGACTGGAACCTTAGCTTGAATTTGTTGTAACTGTTCATCATCTCCACAAGCTATAATTCCTTTTTTAACTTGTTCTGCCATTGACTGGAATGCTGCAAACACATCATCAATACTTGTAAAATAATCGGGATGATCAAAATCGATATTCGTCATAATTGCATAATCAGGCTCATATTGTAAAAAATGTCGACGATATTCACATGCTTCAAACACAAAATATTTGCTGTCTACATGCCCTTGTCCTGTACCATCGCCTATTAAATATGAAATTGGAAATGAACTGCTTAAAACATGGCTGAGCAAGCCTGTTGTTGATGTTTTCCCATGAGCTCCAGTAACTGCAATACTCGTGTACTGCTTTAACCATTCTCCCAGAAATTCATGATATCTGTAAAATGTTACACCAAGTCTTTTTGCTTCCTTAATTTCAATATGCTCATCGGAAAATGCATTTCCAGCTATAACTGTATAATCTTTCTTAATGTTGTTTTCTGAAAAAGGGTAGATCGGAATATTTTTTTCTTCTAGTGCAGCCTGTGTAAAAAAACGTTTTTCTACATCAGAACCTTGCACTTTTTCTCCTGAATCATAAAGAATTTGTGCAAGTGCACTCATCCCCGTTCCCTTTATACCAATAAAATGGTAAGTTGTCATAAAAGAACCTCCAAATTGACGTAAAAAGGATTCACATATCTTTTTAACTATGCTTATTGATGATAGCTGTTTCTTATTATAGCAAATACAAATACGGATTAAAATAAAATCTACGAAGGAAAAAAGATTTCCTTCTTAATCTCTGTTCTGATTAATATATGACACTCGTTCTAAGCGAGGATTTGGACGATATCTCCTTCCCTCTTTTGCTTCTGGTGTGCCATTTAACAAAACATTATCCCCGGTAAAGCCAATATTAAGCTTAAGCAAACTTCTACCTACACCATACATATCAACTGGTACGCCCAACTTCTCAAACTGAATAATGCGTTCTTCTGTGAAACCGCCACTAGCCATAATTTTTACATGTGTATATCCTTCCTCATCTAAAGCATTTCTTAATGCAAAGATAAGTTCAGGATTTACCCCTCTTGGGTCAAACGTACCCATTAAATGGTGATTTCTCAAAAAATATTTATCGACAAGTGTGCGAGATGTATCCAATCGCACTGATTTTAATTCACTACCAAAGGCTTTTGCGACCTTTAAAGAATCAGTAATAACATCATTATTATAGTCAACAAGTGCTGTTAGCTCATCTTCAGGAAACAATTCGTGATATGCTTTACAAGCAGCAACAACGTCTCCACGAAACATTTGAATTAAAGCGTGAGGCATTGTTCCCATTCCTTCTTTTCCCCACCATTCATTCATTGCATGCGTTGCTTGGGCAGTCGACCCGCCAATAAACGCCGCATAGCCATCACCAGCTTGTTGCGTATAATGATCATCACGGTCTCCCATAAAAATAACAGGTTTTTGTTTTCCGGAAGTTCGCGCAGCTTTTACCACATTGTATACATTCGTAGCTACAGATGTTCTTCTCGAAAGGATTCCATCAATAATCCCCTCTAAATAGCCAAACTGATGATATGCTCCAGATACTGTTAGGACTGATTCATATGGTCTAATTTTGTCTCCATCCTTCAGCGAGTAAATCTCTAATGTTTCAGGGTTATCTGCAAAGGTATGTAGTAAAGCAATTGCTTCATCTGTTCCACATAAAACAGCATCATTCTTTTGAAAAAATTGCATGGTGACCTTGTTATCAGGTAATTTTTTCTCTGCTATTTCTTTCGTTTTTAAAAAATAGACAGCAGAGAACCAGCCTTCTTTGATCCGTTCATCGAATTTGAATGTTCTATTCGTTAAGCGATCAATCTTACCCTTTAGTTTTTGCTCAATTTCTTTCATAATGTTTGTTTTCTCCCTTGGAATGTGATCATTAAACATATCATATAAAAAATTTTGAAAGGAAACAAGAATTACTATTCCACGTTCATCCAAATATTTATTAAAATAGGGAAATTCCATCCTTCCTGTTACCCGCTACCAATACAATAATAGACATAAACATCCAACCCTTTGATTATGCGACATACTAGTTATAGCATATCTTCTACTTGGGATAAAGTAACTAATACTTCCCGAGGCTTACTGCCATTTTGTCCGGAGATAATGCCGCGAGCTTCCAGTGTATCAATTAATCTAGCAGCTCGATTGTACCCTATTTTGAAATGACGTTGCAACAAAGAAGTGCTTGCACTGTTTTGTTCTAAAACAAATAAAATAGCATCTTGTAAAAGTTCATCCTCTTCTTCTTCGCTAGCAACTTGCTTTAATAGTTGCTCCTGCTCAAACAAATAGTTTGGCTCTGCCAGCCCCCTTACATAGTTTGCAACTCGATCAATTTCTTCATCTGATACAAATGGTCCTTGAAGACGAACACTTTTTCCAGTACCATTTTCAATAAACAACATATCCCCTTTACCTAAAAGCTTTTCTGCTCCACTGGTATCAAGAATGGTCCGAGAATCTACTTGAGAAGATACACTAAAGGCTATTCGTGTCGGGATATTCGCTTTGATCAAACCTGTAATTACATCTACAGAAGGACGCTGTGTAGCTAATATTAAGTGAATTCCACAAGCTCTTGCTTTCTGGGCAATTCTACTTATGGCATCCTCTACATCTTGAGGAGAGATCATCATAAGATCAGCTAATTCATCGATAACAATAACGATAAATGGAAGTTTATCTTGTAGCTGGTTTTGTCCTTCCATTTTTTCATTATAGCGCTCAATATCTCGAACTCCTTCATGAACAAATTTTTCATAGCGTTCTTCCATCTCTGCAACAGTCCACTTCAATGCTGCTGTTGCAGCTTTCACATCCGTAATAACAGGGCTGACAAGATGCGGAATACCATTATAAGGAGCAAGTTCCACCATTTTTGGATCAATCAGCAGAAACTTCACTTCGTCGTAATGAGCTTTATATAATAAACTGATTAATATTGTATTAATGCAGACACTTTTTCCAGAACCGGTTGCTCCTGCTATTAATCCATGTGGCATCTTCTGAATATTAGTAATTAGCGGTCTTCCTTCTATAGTTAAACCTAAAGCAATTGTTAATGGTGAGGAACTTTGTATAAATTCCGCTGTTTCAAAAACTTCCTGTAATCCGACCATTTGCGCTTTTCGATTAGGAATTTCAATACCGATCGTGTTTTTTCCAGGAATTGGTGCTTCAATACGAATGTCTTTTGCAGCCATATTCAATTTTAAGTCATCACTTAAATTCTTTACTTTGCTTACTTTTACCCCTAATTCCGGATGAACCTCAAATCTCGTAACAGAAGGTCCTTGCGTAACATTTACAACTTTTGCCCTTACATTAAAATACTTTAACGTTTGTTCAAGTAGTCGTTGCTGTTCTCGCATCCACTGAGTGTCATCTGTTCGACCTTTATTCATATCATTTAACAAATGAATAGGAATAGCTTTTTTCTGTTGATAAACAGCTTCTTTTGTGGTTTTATTTTCCGGATTTGCTTGTTTCTCTTCCTTTTTATGATCGATATTCTTTCTTGTTCTCTCAAATAAATTTTTCTTATCTCTTGGTGTCATCATTACGTTGTAAGGAATAGACCCTTCACTGCTTTTGCGAAGCTCTCTTCGGTTTGAAGCTTTTCTTTTTAACGGTTGATTGGTTGTTGGATTGTCCTCTTGTCTTTTCTTTTGTTCTGTATCTGCCACGAAAGAATTGTCGTTATCCTCATCTGTTCGTTTTTCCATATTTTCAGATGGTTGAGGCGTTTCATTTTTTAAACTCTCGTCTTGTGCAACATCATCTACGACTGTGCCTGCGACCGCTATCTGCTTTATAGTTTTCTTTTCTTCCCTGACTGTCTTTTTAGAATCGTAAACGGTAGCTTCTTTTTTTCTCTTATAAGCAGGAATCCTTTCTATTGTATCTCTTTTATCATCTCGAGGACCAAATCCATATATGGGTGATGGAACTTCCGTTGGTCGAAACGGCGTGTCTGGATCCTTTTTATACACTTTTGTTTCTTTATTTTCACGGTGACTGAATGCCTGACGTTGATCATATGCTAAATCTGTTAATTTTCTTCGTTGATAAGCTGACGCCACTGGTCTATCTCTGTTATCTAGTTCCCTTTTCTGTATCTTTCCCTTATCTACGTAACTATCACGATTCACACTGGACCGACCAAATAGTTCCGACGACTGGTTTTTCTCTTCTCTTACATCCGGAATAATAGGAAAACGAAACGGTTTTTTTGCAGGATATTGATACATCATTTTTGCCTCAAGATGGGATTTCTCTGTATGTTGTTCGTACTCTTCATGCTGTTCTTCCTCGTTGTCTGCAAAAAGACGTTTAATTTTTTTCTTCCAATGATCCCACATATTCACTCACTCTTTCCATTATCTTACTTTTTTATTTTAGCAGGCATATATTGTGTTAAAACCATGTAAACCTAACTTACCATTCCAGCTTATTTTTTTCAAAAAGAAAAGTAATCTCATATATCAAGTTTTGTAACTTTGAAAACACATGCAAGCACTAAGCATAGAAAAACAACCTAATAAAGGTTGTTTTTCTTATTATATAACAAATTCAGTCCCAACTTGGTATGAATCATCCAGCACGTAAATTCCTTTTTCCTTTGGAGCTTTTGGTAAGCCTAATTCCTTTTGAGAACAAATCATTCCATTGGAAGGGACTCCTCTTAATTCAGTTGGTTTTATTTGCATACCGCTTGGCATAGTGGCACCAATTTTTGCTACAACGACACGTTGACCAGCTTCAACATTCGGTGCTCCACAAACAATTTGCAACATTTCCTCACCAACATCTACTTGACAAATACTTAATTTATCTGCATTTGGATGTTTTTGCTTATCCTTGACATAGCCGATAACAAATTTAGGACGAAGATCAAAGTTCAAATCATCATCTAATTGATGCTCCTTAAATAACTCCTGAATTTCCAATAACATTGGCTTCGTTAACGTTATTTTCCCATTCGTTAAAAAAGAAAAATGTGTTGAAGCCTGAAATATATTATAGCCTACTATCTGCTTTGATTCATCCGTAATTCGTACAATATCGCCTATTCTTTCATGCTTAATACTGTAGCGCTCCCCTTCCGTTATCGGTATAATTAGTACATCGCCAACTCCATTTAAATTATAAAATACATCCATGTCATTCACCCTTTTCATTAATCATTCTTTTCTGGTCTATTTTTTGCTAGAATAAAGATTGACTCTAATGTTTTATTTTCATATATCATTGGTAAAGAAGTGATTGGAATTCTACCTTCCGCAAAAAACTTCATTGTCATTTGGGCTAAAATATCATAGCCGGTATTATTTTGCACATCTGCAACAATTAAAACATCTTGATGCGGGACAGCTACGGCAAGTTCACCTTTGCTATTTGCTTTCATTTCTTCTAAAAAAGCTTCGTTTAAAATCCTACTTGCATCATAACCATCCTGGGTTGCGATAAAATAAAAGTCATTATCTGCAACTCGATCATGATTGTAATCAACCGACAACGAACGTAAATTAAATGTAGCAATCTCATCAATACGTTCTGTTGTCCACTTTTCCTCTGCTAATAACAATTCATCAACTAACCGATACGATTTTCCTAAGTCAATTGCATAAAAAACTCTGGTTTCCGCTGTGTGATCTTTGTATACCAAATTTATATTAGAATTCGTTTTAGTTGGGAAAGAAGTGGATCGAATCACCGGATAAATATGCTTCTCCATTCCAGCTAAGTGCTGCTTTTCATTCATAATTCGTAGCGCTTCTTTCACATGTTCCTCAAGCTCATCGATGATGCCTTGCCCTTTTTGGTTATACTTAGCAACTACATTTGGTAATGCAATCGTTATTCCTTTCTTTGTTGACTTCCATTCAACCCGAAAAGAATCTTTATCCCGATTATAAGAAGTTCGTAACTCCGGGTGATTAAAGCGCTCGTCTAATATTTTTTTCAGCTTCAAGCTTGTCATTTGCATTTTGCTCTCTCCTTACATTATGCAGGATGCTATTAACTCGGAAGGTTATTCATAAATTCAACAATTTCTTCTTTGGTTTTACGATCTTTACTTACGAATCTGCCAACCTCTTCTCCAGTGTTAAAAGCAACAAAGCTAGGTATGCCAAATATGGAAAAATCCTGACAAATATCAATAAATTCATCCCTGTCCACTCGGACAAAAGTATAAGATGGAAATTCCGCTTCAATTTCTGGTATTATCGGTTCTATAACCGTGCAATCTGGACACCAACCAGCAGTAAAGTAGAAGACTACCCGATCTTCCTTCATCATTTTCGTAAATTCATCATGTGACGTTAATTTTTTCATTTCCATTCACCCCTAAGCCTATATTTTTCTCTTTTAAGTATCACTGTCTCTTGATATTGTTGCGTTTGTATACCTAGCTAATCACCTTTTTTGGCATCTGTTGTTACTTTAACACTTCCGATAAAATCTTGCATTCCATAAGACTAGTCCTTCTTTTATAAAATTAGCCAACATGACATTTAGTGCTTTTTTCTGTTCTACAGCTTGATACTTTAAATTGCTAATGAACCTTTATTTTGTTATAGAACACCAGATGCTTGTTCATCTTTTTTGAAAAAGAGGTTGTTTTTCATCTTATTTTTAGGCACTATTTGCAAACGTTTTTTTGCTACTTCATTTTTCCTTTTCACCTATATGATCTTTACAGTTACAAACACTTTTACAGTATTCGCTCCAAAAACGACTAATTCAAGTTTTTATATTACCATACATTAGAAAAACTTGGCTTGTCACCAAGTCTTTATGGCGAAAGCGATCGTTTTTCTTATACGATAAAGTGAAACTTCATTCCGTGGAATGCTTTTTACACGGAATGTTAGTACCACAAGGGTATGACCTAAAGGCCCTTGAACCAATCGGGCATTTAGGTGCCGTTTTTCTTTTATGTTCACAATGCATAATAGATTTTAGAATTGAGGAAAGTACGGCACCTTACATGCGGGATAAAACTTAAAAATTTTATACTTTCCTATAGTACAAAAAAACGCCGAGCAGTTCTTTAGGTAGCCTGATTTATCGCCATGAAGAGCTAAGCTATTTCATGATCTATCATACTATGAATGACAATGAATTAAAACGACTTTAACTCATACTGCTTAGTCGAGAAAGTCTCGACAGACCTTTTACGTTTATTTGCTCTAATTATTTACCGCATTAAATTGTTATAATATAGATTTGGCAGAAATAAAAGGTCGGAAATTATGCAGAGCGTGTCTACTACTTGAGAAATGTACACAAAATAGAATTTCTCAAAACCCTATTCCCCTCCATATACGGGAAAAATCAAAAGAACAAGATCGTATGAACAGGCTATCGAATGAAGGGAAATGGCTCTATCGGATAAGAAAAGAAAAAATGGAACGTAGCTTAGCGGATTCAAAAGAACTGCATGGGCTATGACTATGGTATTGTCGTATGCGCTTTAAAGAAATACGAGCGGGCATTATTGACAGCTGTCTTTCAGATGAATGCTCTCCCCCTCGGATAAGTTTTTGCAAATAAATAAAAGGTGAATACCGCGAGACTGCTTCCGGAAAAACGAGCTACCCGAGACCCCGCAGTTGTGGTTTTCCATGAGGAGGCTCAGTCGTTCGTCCGCGCCAAAGCCATTAGTATTCGCCTGAACATGCACAACCAGCTGACTGTTTAGTTTCCGTGTTCTTTCTTACGAATAACGCGCAAGCGCTTGAGACCGGAAGCTAGACAATGAAACTACTTTCAAAAAAGATATCTACCTAAAGAAACAGTTATAAATTCGGTTTAGTTCATAAACAGAAAAAAAGATAATACTTTGCAAACCTCCTTTTTTGTTTTACGATAAGATGTAAGTAAAAGTTAACTGGAGGGGCTGAAATGGAATTAACTGTTTATTTGGCTGGTCAAATTCATGACAACTGGCGCGATGAAGTAAAGCGATTAGCAGAGGAAAGGAAGCTGCCTTTACATTTTGTTTCTCCGCAGACGGATCATGAACGTTCTGATAATGTTGGGGAAGCGATTTTAGGAAAACAGCCAAATTCGTTGTATAAAGATGAAACCGCTTCTAAAATCAATAATTTTAGAACACAAGTGTTATTGGAAAAAGCAGATATTGTAATCGCCTTATTTGGAGAAAGTTATAAACAGTGGAATACTGCTATGGATACAAGCCAAGCTATTGCATTAAATAAACCGACTATTATTATCCGTCCTGAATCACTTATTCATCCCTTGAAAGAATTATCTGAAAAAGCAAATGTTACAGTGGAAACGATAGAGCAAGCATTAGATGTTATTCAGTATATTTATGAGTAATACATGTAAAAGCCTGTAGTATCCGAATACTACAGGCCATTTTTTAGTAACCAGTTGGCGAAATTACTTCTCTCACTTTAAGCCACACTATAAACAAAATACGACTCAGCGATTTTCATACTCCCATTGTCCTCGTAACAATTCAACTACGTGTGCAAACATCTTTTGCCTTGTAATACGTTCATTCGTAAAAATGCCGACTGCTCCTTCCTTTTTTCGTACTAGATACCGCTTGACATAATTATCCATTATATCACCAAGTTCTTTACCTTGAAGCAATTGTTCCGTAATTTCTAAAGGAAGAAGAATACGTGCTCCACTAGCCGCATAAACCTTTTGTTCAGGAGTTACTAAGGCACCCCAATTACATAAAAATAACTGGTTACCAATGAACATTACTCCTCCTTCTAATCCGATTGCAATTGGTGATGGCGTGATATTCATACAGGCTAATGCACGATTAATTGCTCCCCTTTTCGTTTCTTCATCAGAGAATGGTTGTCGCGAGACACCTGAATCTGCATCTAGTTGAGAAATGGAAGCTTCAGGAAATACTTCCTGTACTGCTTTTACTTTTGCTGGATTTAATGAACCAATAATTATATTCATATACTAACTTCCTTTTGAGATATTACTTCTAACTAATTTACTTTTAATGACAGACTTTCAGCACATTCGGATCTCCATTGAAAAAAGTATTTTACTGAATTGGATGTAACATCTAATTACACAGAGCGCTGAATTTGCTTTAATGTTGTTTCATTGAGCATTTTTACAAGTTGAATTAATAATTCCTTTGCAGCCGCATAATCATCTACATGAATAATGGAAGCAGAGGTATGAATGTAACGGGAACAAATACCTACAACAGCAGAAGGAACTCCACTATTTGTTAAATGAACACGCCCTGCGTCCGTACCGCCTTGTGAAACAAAATATTGGTATGGAATATGATTGCTTTCTGCAATGTCCAAAATGAAATTTTTCATCCCTTGATGTGTAATCATGGAGCGGTCAAAGATACGTAACAAAGCACCTTTACCTAGATGACCGAATTCGTCCTTTTTACCCGCAGCATCATTTGCAGGAGAAGCGTCCAATGCAAAGAAGACATCTGGTTTAATTTTATTTGCAGCTACTTGTGCTCCTCTTAAGCCAACTTCCTCCTGAACCGTTGCTCCAGAAAATAATTGGTTTGGCAAAGTCACATCTTGTAATTCTTTTAAAAGCTCAATAGCTAAACCGCAACCATAGCGGTTATCCCAAGCCTTAGCCATAATTTTCTTCTTATTTGCCATCGGTGTAAAAGGTGTTAGAGGAACAATGGATTGACCTGGTCTAATACCAATCCGTTCCGCATCTTCTTTATCGTCTGCACCAATATCAATAAGCATATTCTTTATTTCCATTGGTTTCTTTCTTTGTTCTTCTGTCAAGTTATGAGGTGGAATAGAGCCTATAACTCCTATAACCGGCCCATTATCAGTCATAATTTGCACTCGTTGTGCAAGTAATACTTGATTCCACCAACCACCCAATGGTTGAAAGCGAATCATCCCATTTTTAGTAATTTTGGTAACCATGAATCCTACTTCATCCATATGACCTGCTACCATTACTCTTGGACCTGTTCCCTGTTTCACCCCAAATACGCCACCTAAATTGTCCTGAATGATCTCATCTGCATACTTTGCAAGTTCTTGCTTCATAAAAGTACGAACACGCTTTTCATCCCCTGGAGCACCTTGTAGCTCCGTTAATTGTTGAAAAAGCGATAACGTTTCTTGATTCATATTGTAATCTCCACCTTCGACTTATATGTAATACATTAATTATAACGGAATCAATCAAATAATTTCCAGTTATCTCATTTCTATAACATTTAACATGAGTTGTATATACCTTATGAAAACTTTTTTATTTTCTATTTTTTTACGAATACGATATACTATCTTGTAAGAACATAGAAATAATCGCATGATTTAAATTGAAAGCAAGAGGTGAATGAAAATGGGTATGAAAAAGACAGTTCTTGCATTAGGAGTCGGAATAGCAGTTGGCTACTTTGCTAAGCAGCAACTAGATCAAGTGAAAAAAATCACCCCTGAGAAAGCGTTAAAACAAGCGAAAGAAACCTTTAAGAAACAGGGGCCGATTAGCGGTTCATGGATCTATATGCAGCCCCAAGAAGTAGAAAAAAATGGTTTGCTTTATAATGCCTATCGTGGAGGAGTAACACGTAATCTTGATGGGGAAAATAAGCAATATGAATTCTATGTGGATGTGGACACCGGAGCTGTGATTGATTCTGTTCAAACAGCATAACTGCTCCCTAAGTTAAGCTGTTTGGAATGAGCAGCTTAACTTAGGCTTTATTCATGTTGCCATCCTTATTTTATCCTACTATATCATAATCTATCTGAATCATTTCCCTAGCAAATTCGTCAAACCGAGTCACTTTGAATAATGAAGTTTCCCAAAGTCATATTTAATGTTCCCGCTTTACTGTATTCATAACTTCACCATGTCGATTCCATTTAATTGCTCGATAATAAGCGTCATGATAAAACGTATACCATGCCTGTTTTTTAAAACCGTACTGCATCCACTTTTCCTTTTGATGTACAGAAGTTACGGGATAATCATCGTATGCTAAAACCCACAATTTGTTTTGATGTGCATGAGTGGGCATAATATCTGCCATATGAATGAAGTGGTCGTCACCATCTTCAAATAAAATTAGGCTATGCCCATCACTATGACCACCTGTATGGATCATTTTTAAACCCTTTGTAATTTCTATTTTATCTGTAAATGTTTTAACTCGATCAACAATTGGTTTCCAGTTGTTATGCCAATAAGTGTTTACTGATCGAATATTTGGATTTCTCATCTCATACCATTCAATCGACGATGTATAAATAATTGCCCGCTCAAATACTGGCTCAAAATTATTGCCCACCTGTTTTGTTAAACCGCAAGCATGATCGAAATGAAGATGAGTCATTAAAATTATATCAATATCGTTTGTCGATAATCCGAGCAGAGCAAGAGATTCTTCTATTTGTGTCTCTTCTGAAACACCAAAATTTCGTAACTGCTTTTGCGTGAGCTTCCCTTTTCCTATACCACTATCAATTAAATAATTCTTCCCATCTAGCTGCATTAAAATTGGATCTGTTCTTAATTCTATTTGATTTTTTTCATTTACTGGGTATTTCTTCTCCCATAATACTTTTGGTACTACTCCAAACATTGCACCGCCATCTAAGAAAGTAACGCCACCCCGTAACCATGTTAATTTCGCTCTCCCTACGTTAAGATGTTCCATCATTTTCCCCCATCTGTTTTTAAAACATTTTCAATTTTGATAAATTTTAATAGTATTAGTTTATCAAAACTCCTCTAATGTCTCAAATAAACATAGATATGGCTATATATAAAACAAATCATTTTAAAATGTAGGCATGGCAACAAAATAGTTGTATAAATTTGACCGATTAAAAGAAAAAGAATCAAAACCTGCTATAGCTTGAACGCAGAAGCAAATCTAGCCATAAACATTCAGCCACGACAAGCAGTAAAACTCCAATGAGGAGGCCGCTAACGCCAAGGTGAGTGAAGCTACTTTCAAAGTGCTACACGCCGGAAAAGATATGGGTAAATGTAATATAAAAATTATCGACCATGAACAAGTTTTATAATTGGCTAAATGAAAATAGCCGAGCAATGTTTACCATTTCGCTCGGCTGTTTTCATTCACTGCATTTTTTTAATTTTACACGACAGCGGTATATAGGCTGACCCTTAGCAGCGAACTTCTCCTCATATTCTGTTATACAATTCGTCGGATCATCCAGACCGTGGAGATCTAAGTTGACTTCCTCCAACTCCATTCCGTTTTTAGAAAAACTTACTAATGAATATTCAAATAATCCCATATTATCTGTTTTAACAATGATTTCACCGTTTGGATGTAACACATTTTTATATTTTTCTAAAAATGTAAAATACGTTAACCTCCGTTTTTCGTGACGTTTTTTTGGCCAGGGATCTGAAAAATTCAAATAAATAACAGACAATTCATTTCTCGCAAAAAATTCTGGTAAGCGATTAGCATCTTCATTCAACAATCGAATATTAGGTAATCCTGAATCAATGACTTTTTGTGCTGCTGTCACAATAATATTTTTAGCAACTTCGAGTCCAATAAAATTGATATGTGGGTATTGCTTAGCCATTTCTACAATAAATTGACCTTTTCCCGTACCAATCTCCAAGTGGATTGGCGCTTTATTGCCAAAAAGCGCATGCCAGCAATTACGATTTTTTTCAGGATTGGGAATAACTATATTTGTATGATGACGTAAAAATTCATCCGCCCACGGTTTATTACGTTGACGCAATTTCGAATCCTCTCTTTCTGTTACGAAGGTATAGAATTTAAATGATGAACGATACTAAGATTAGAGGTGATTCTAATGACATTAAACATAAACCATCAACTAACCTTACTTATGGATTTATTAGATGAACAGCGGAACGATTGTTGCGGCAATGTAGCCGAGTACGAGCAAATTACAAGACTAGTTAAGTCATTGATGCAAAATAATGACTTAACCGACCAGCAATTACAACAATTGCTCCCTGAAATATATGCATATGGTAAAGATGGTGAGTCTTCATCAAACATTGAAGCGCATATTACAGCTAATAACCAACAATTGGCAACATGGGTGGAAGCAATTCATCAGACCAATCTAAATTAAGACCTTGATTTGGTTATTTAAATCATGAAGATTAGTTAAACGTTCGACAAATTTACTATTTTCTTCACGTTCTTTATGCCAGCACAAATAATATAGTGTATCAATCAATAAATACCAATACATCCGGCCTATTAAATGATCATCTTCAGCAATACCATAACTATTTAGCCATTCCTTCCAGTTTTCTTTTGGAATATACCAATTTAAGATCATGCCATAATCAATAACCGGATCAGCTATCAACGCATTATCCCAATCGATAAGATATAAATGACCTTCATCCGTCAAAAGTAAATTATTATGATTTAAATCCCCGTGACACACTACTAATTTTTGTTTTCTTGTAATAGGGAGCAGCTTTTCCAAATAATCTAACGAAGTTTTAACCTGTTCGTGCTGTAAGCCTGTTTGTGTTAAGCGCTCCTTAATCATCCTAAAACTATCATCCGAGGTAATTGGTTTTTTTCCCAACCTCATTAGCATGTATAGTAATTCAGACGACTGATGAATTTTGCGTAACAAGTCTGCAACACGTAAATGCTGCATTTCTGCTGGTTTTAATTCCCTACCTTCAAGCCATTCCTGTGCTGTAATTACATCGCCGTTTTCCATTCGCTTTGTCCAAATTAGTTTTGGCACGATCCTTTCAGCCGACAGGACAGCTAAAAATGGAGAAGAATTTCTTTTTAAAAATAGCCGCTGATTATCCTTCGTTGCTAAGTAAGCATCTCCAGTTAATCCACCTGCTGGAGCTACTTCCCAATCACTGCCTAGAACTCGCTTCAGCCAGTTCAACATATATTCCTCACATCTTTCAAAATTTAGCGTTCAATAATATATTTTATCGATATCCAGTCAAAAATACAAATATCAATGTTAGATCCATTAAAATTCATCAGAAACAAATTCAAATTCGTCCCTTTCTTCTTCCCACTCTGGCCTTTTTACGGAAGTTGTTTGACAATGTTTTAACAATATTTCAGCTGTCTTCAGTTGATGACTTTTAAGTGGTGACGAAATATTTCTTCTTTGCCTAAACCAAGATTCATATTGATGCATTCCAATAAGTTTAGTTTGGTAAGGTTCTTCTAGAAAATGAATTGGATTTTCTTTTGCAAGCACCGTTTTTTGAATCGGAAGCTGTACTTCATGGTGATTTAATATGCTCTTAATAATTTGTTCTGTTCGCTTCAATGCAATTTGCGGACTTAGCATTTTGCGTTCTTCATCATTTTCTTTCACTATCCAGGTTCGTTGATTCTGGGCTATAATAGTTGCATCCTTTTCAGCTCTAATTTGGCTAATTATTTCAATACCTACTGGTGTAATTAAAATTATTTCACCATCTATCGGAGCTTTTTTAATATTAAAAACAGGATAATACATAAAAAGATACGTATCAGGGAAACGTTGTAAAAAATACCTGATTTCCGGGTCTTCCACCCATTGTTTATCTACAAATGAAATATCTGTGACAGTGGAAGTTGCCCATTTTAGTTGAATTTGCAATAGCTTATCAAGAAAATATCGTTTTAATTCTTCTTTCGTATCTGGAAGATCATAGAAATCAGCTTCTATGTTTTCTTCATCATGTACTGATTTCGATTTTCGTTTCCAAATCTTCCAGCGTGGATGATGCTCTTCTGATGTTTCCACATTTACTTTGACTTCAGATAAATCTTCCCGTTCTTCCCAAAGAGCTATCAATTTGTTCCAATTCTCATTTTTTAAGCGGATGAATTGACTTGGATACCGAAATACATTCCATTCATATCTCGAAACATAATCCTGCAATTTAATTAATTGCGCCAGTGCCTCCACCTCCCTTTGCTGTAATAATAGCTTCCATTCGATATGTTGGAGACTCCTTTGGAAAAATCCGATAAATTAAAAATTGATCTACATCTAAACGCTTTTGTTCAGTAAAGTTCCTTTTAATATGTTCTATTTCATCAGGCATCGAATTCGATCCGTTCCATTTTTTTGCCAATGTAATGTGAGGAGTATATGGACGTCGTTCAGGCACAAATCCTTCGTGACTTGCAACGGATTCAACTTGTTGCTGCAAATCAGCTAACGCTTCTGATAATTCAACGGCAGCATAAAGGACTCTAGGCTTTGCTGAAGTGCCAAACATGCCAATACTGCCCACTAGGATGTGAAATGGGGTAAAGGAAATAGCATGCAACCTTTTTATTAGATCCTTCAATTTAATATCGGGTACAGGACCTAAATACTTTAAAGTAATATGCAAATCTTGAATGTTCGTCCACTGTTTATAAGGTAAAATAGTTTTTAATTCAGATTGCCAGTCCGCTAAAAATTGTTGCAATCGTTTTGGTAAAGGAATAGCAATAAAATAATGTGGAAAATTTGACATCGTTTAACCTCCCGTCTTCGTTCTCACTACGACTTGGTTAATAATTCAAGTTCATCCTCCGAAAGTTCGCGGTATTCTCCAAGATTCAGCTGGCTATCAAGGCTTAATTTTCCCATTTTTGTACGTTTCAAATAAATTACCTTTTTATCTATTGCTAGAAACATTCGTTTTACTTGATGAAACTTCCCTTCTGAAATAACAATCTCAACTTCGGATACATCTCCTTGCTGTATAATTCTTAATAAAGCGGGTTTTGTAATATAACCGTCATTCAAACGGACTCCTCTTGCAAAGTAATTACAATCTTCTTCTGTTACTAGTCCCTTTACCTTTGCATAATAAGTCTTATCCACTTGCTTTTTTGGCGATAATAATTGATGAGCTAACTCGCCATTATTTGTGATAAGTAATAGTCCTTCTGTATCTTTATCGAGCCGTCCAACCGGAAATGGACGAAATCTCTTTATATCAGAGGGTAGAAGATCAATAACTGTTTTTTCCCGCTTATCCTCTGTTGCTGAAATAACTCCGGGAGGTTTATGCATCATCATATATACATATTTTTGATAGTGAATAGCTGTTTCATTTACTTTTATAACATCTGCATTCTCATCAACATGCATTGTTCCATTCTTTATTATTTCACCATTCACCGTAACATAGCCTTTCTTGAGTAGTGTCTTTACATCTTTGCGACTACCTACTCCAGCATTGGCTAATAATTTATCAAGCCGCATTTATTTCGCTCCTATCGTCGGAATAATTTATCTAAAAAGCCAATTCGCCTTCCTAATACTCTTTCCATTAATGTGGAATAATAGGCTAAGCCTAAATAAACCATTCCACCCGCAACGACACATACGGTTAAAACTATACTCATGCCAAATCTGCCTTCTGGTACGACCAGATACAACAAAAATCGAAGTAAAATGATAATCAAGCACATAATCGCAATAAATATACCGATTAAGATCGTTCGTTTCATTAATTGCTTATACGAAAATTGGATTGCTGTGCTTATTCGCCAAAGGTTTAATATCACAGCTATTCCAGCTGCTAAAGCTGTGCCAAAAATCGCTCCTTTAGCACCAAACACATAAATAAGTTGAATATTGAACAGTAATTTTACTAAGACTCCAGCAGACAAACTAATAACAGCAAAGCGTTGTTGATTAATGCTTTGCAAAATAGAT
Source organism: Cerasibacillus sp. JNUCC 74 (assembly GCF_053667775.1). The sequence goes on from NZ_CM132207.1 coordinate 2,727,636, forward strand.
GACGACACCGTAAACAAGCCAAAGACAAGCGCTACCGGTGCATACCACGCAAGTAACTGACCAGATATCTGGATATTATCTATCCCAAATAATGTACCATATGCTTCTTTCGACAAAATAGAAAGTCCTACAGCAGCAGGTAAGATAAGAAACATAATTATTTGAAGCGCTTGGTTAATCTGTTTTTCTAAAAATACGCTGTTTTTCTGCGTAAATGATTTTGTCATCTCCGGTAAAATCGCAAGCGACAAACCTGTAGCAAGTGTAACAGGAATAATTACAAGCTTATGACCATAAAAATTCATAGCTGAATAAGCAAATGCCCAAATATCTTCTTGATTACTCGCTACCATTGCTCTTTCAAAAGTAAATTGATCAATCAATTGATAGACAGGTGTAGCTAGACCAACTAAAATAAATGGACCGGCATAACGAAACAACTCAGCAAGCATGTCGCGTGTGCGAAGATCATGTGTATAAATTTGCTGTTGCAATTGTCTATGTATGTACGGCTGACGTTTACGCCAGTATACCCATAAAACAAAACAAGAAGCGACCGCCCCTAAAAATGCAGAAAAGGTAGAAAATCCAACTGCAGCTATTACAGAACCCTTTAATACCGAAACAATCACAAATGATCCACCTAATATAAATGCAATACGGACAATTTGTTCCATAATTTGGGATATTGCTGTAGGGCCCATGGAATGATGCCCTTGAAAAAATCCCCTTACAATACTCATCGCCGGTATTAAAATAAGGGCAAAACTGACCATTTTAATTACAAATGCCACATCAGCAGAAGTAATGCTTCTCGCATCTTGACTTGTAATCATTTGTGCCGCCAACCAATCCGCACTAAAAAACATTGCAAAGAAAGCTAATACTCCTGTTCCGATCATTAGCGTCATGCCAGTACGGAACATTCGCATCCCTGTTTCATAATCTCCTACAGCATTATACTTTGCCACAAATTTAGATACAGCTAGCGGTACACCTACAGTAGATAAGCTAATAAAAATATTATAGGGTGTATAAGCATATGCAAACAAGGTACCACCAGTTGCACCAACTAACGAATTAAATGGAATGACATAAATCATTCCGAGAAATTTGGAGAGAAAAGATGCTCCAGTTAATAACATAGTTCCACGTACAATATTTGACATTATTTCACCTGCATTTACCAACATTTAGTTAAAAAGCTTCTATATAGTATTTAGTAGACATTCAATCTAGCTTATGACCTATTTTATCACACTTTTCGTTCATGCTAATCAATTTATGGCGACATCTTTTACAAAAAACGTAAAAGAGAATTCTCCTGCTATGTTTTTTCATACAAGAGGGCCTTAAAGTTTCTGTACAAATTTCATACTCAAATATATAGAGTTAAATTCCAGTGCATTGTCATGCCATCAAGATCATGATACGATACCATACGGAAAGGAATGAAGGAAATTGTTTTATGATGTTGTTATTATCGGCGGCGGTCCCTCTGGTATAATGGCTGCGATTGCTGCGGCTGAATCCGGAGCTAATACATTATTAATCGAAAAAGGAAATAAGCTAGGGAAAAAACTGGCTATTTCAGGAGGAGGTAGATGTAATGTAACGAATCGACTACCTCAAGATGAGGTAATTAAACACATCCCTGGAAATGGCAAGTTCCTATACAGCGCTTTTTCTATATTTAATAATTATGATATTATCGAGTTCTTTACAAAGCTAAATATCCCTCTTAAGGAGGAAGATCATGGTAGAATGTTCCCTGTATCAAATCAGTCTAAAACAGTAATTCAAGCCCTATTAAACCGTATGGAAGAACTTCATATAAGTATTCGTTTAAATGCTCCCGTTAAAACAATTCATTTCGCAAAGCCTAACCATTTAATTATCCTCCAAAATGGTGATGAAATTCAAGCGAAATCTGTTATTGTTGCAGTTGGTGGTAAGGCCGTTCCCCATACAGGTTCAACCGGTGATGGCTATGCTTGGGCAAAAAAAGCCGGGCATACCGTGACAGACCTTTATCCTACAGAAGTTGCATTAATTTCTAAAGAACCATTTATTAATAATAAAACACTTCAAGGAGTATCGTTACGAGATATAAAATTATCTGTACTTAGTAAAAATGGGAGGAAAATAATTACTCATCAAATGGATATGATATTCACTCATTTTGGTGTTTCCGGTCCTGCTGTTTTGCGTTGTTCTCAATTTGTGGTTAAGGAATTACGGAAAGGACAAACAGCAGTACCAATGGTCATTGATTTATTTTCTCATATTTCAGAACAAGAACTAATCAGGGATTTTCTCGACTTAATACATGTAAATCCGAGAAAAACCTTTAAAAATTTGTTGAAGGGGTGGGCCCCAGAGAGATTTATCACTTTTTTATGTCAGCGACACCATATTCATGAAGAACAAAAAGCAGGCACTATTTCAAAACAGATTATCCATCAATTTTCACACCATTGTAAACATTTTATATTTCATGTACATGATTCTTTACCACTAGATAAGGCATTCGTTACTGGTGGTGGAGTATCCATTAAAGAAATTGTCCCAAACACAATGAAATCAAAGCTAATGGATCGTTTATATTTCTGTGGAGAAATTCTGGATATTCATGGATATACCGGTGGCTATAACATTACATCTGCATTCGTTACTGGGAGAATAGCAGGCTTAAATGCAGCTATTGAATCCTCTACTGGTAGTTGATACCTTGAATGTTTTTTGAAAAGATGTTCAACCTAAATAATGTCTATTTATCACTATAAGGGCAGAGAAAGGGTTGGTTATTGTGCAAAGAAACGGAATTTGGTTACCGCTTATTGCTTCTGTAGGTGTTGGTGCAGCAACGTTTTACACGATGACAAAGAACAATCAAAAATTTGGACAAACCATGCAAAAGATGATTCCATTTGTATCGCAAATGGCAAATTCTAATACTGCTAATGCTGGTGGGGCTCAGCAATTAGGTCCTTATGGTATGAGCTAAATAGATAAAGCGCACCGGATAATGGTGCGCTTTTTAAATTTGTAATTTTTTTGTCATCTGTTTGTTACAAAAAATCTTTAATTATGTTAGACGAATTTATTAAATTTGTGTAAAATAGATGTTATTATACCTGAAGGGAGGATACCATATGAAAAGCTTTGGTTTATTATTTCGAATATTTTTAGCAATTATACTAGGTATTGCTATTGGTTCTTTCGTTAATAATTGGTTTATTCGCTTTTTTGCTACTTTTAATGACATTTTTGGTAGTTTTTTAGGATTTATTATTCCTTTAATTATTATCGGTTTTATTGTTCCGGGTATTGGATCAATAGGTAAAGGTGCAGGTAAATTATTGGGCTTAACTGCTGTAATCGCTTATACATCGACTATTATTGCTGGTATCATAGCATTTATATCAGCGAAATTGCTTTACCCAAGCTTGTTAACCCAACAATCTCTACAATCTTTTTCCGATCCTTCCAAAGCATTAAGCAGTGGGTTTATTGAAATAGAAATGCCACCCCCTATGGAAGTGATGACTGCATTATTACTCTCGTTTGTAATTGGTTTGGGAATCGCAGCGATTAAAGGAGATGTACTTTATAAATTATCACTTGATTTTCGTGATATCATTCATTTAGTTATTGAAAAAGTGATCATCCCATTACTACCTTTTCATATTTTCGGGATTTTTGCTAATATGACTGCTGCTGGTCAAGTTAGCACGATTTTATCGGTTTTTGCTAAAGTGTTTGTCATGATCATTGTTCTGCATTTACTCTACTTATTTTTACAATATAGCTTTGCTGGTATGATAAGTAAACAAAACCCTATCAAAATGATTCAAACAATGGCACCAGCATATTTCACAGCGCTTGGGACACAGTCTTCAGCTGCAACTATCCCTGTCACCTTGAAACATGCAAAAAAACTAAAAGTGCGAAGCAGCATTGCTGACTTTACAATACCATTATTGGCGAATATCCATCTTTCTGGAAGTACTATCACAATTGTTAGTTGTGCACTAGCTGTAATCTTCTTACAAGGAGATGCTGCATCATTTAGTACCATATTACCCTTTATTATTATGTTAGGATTCACTATGGTTGCCGCACCTGGTGTACCAGGAGGTGCAGTGATGGCTGCTGTGGGTCTATTGAAAAGCATGCTTGGCTTTGATGCTACCATGGTATCACTTATGATTGCATTATATCTGGCACAAGATAGTCTTGGTACAGCTTGTAATGTAACTGGAGACGGTGCTATTACTTCAATTACTGATACGTTAAGGAAAAGAACCGCAAAAGAAGAAGTAAGTATTTTGTAATGAATGAAGGGACTGACCCAAGAGACTACTAACAAGTGGTTTAGGTCGGTACCTTTATTTATTCAACCTGAATGGTGGTATCGGTATAAAACAGATACCTGTCGAGATAAAAGACGGGCCCTGTCAAATGTGGTGGCAACTTCCACCAATTGTTTTGATTTCGCATGATTTTTTTATCTCTTGTTGCTACAATACAATATTTTCTTTTTCATTCACTCAAAGCTTTTAATTCCAAAGGAATTAACACTTTTATGGTATTATTTACTTCTGCCATATAGCCATTATTAAATGGGTACATAAACGAATGTACGATTTGTTTTTTTCAGAGCATTGGAATGTTCCTTATACGCTGAAATGTTTCCAAATTGGAGCTTTTCATAGCTTCCATACAAGATTCCAAGCTTGATTTTACGTTTTTGTTACTTTTTTTAACCATGTATCTAGCTTATTTTTAACTGGTAGGCTTCTTCTAAGCGAGGATCTATAAAAAGCAGCTTGACCGCCTTTTCTTTCTCGTCTTCATTTAACTTATAAAGCGATTTCCATATTAATTTTTTACTTCGCTTCATCGTTTCTTCACGGCACTTCATCTAATGCTTCATAATTCCTATTCTGTAAGGAACGAACCAGGCGGATTACAGAGGCGAATCTTAACCACCTGTAAAAATTATACGAAGAAAAAGGGAACATTTATATACGCATTTCCATCATCTGTTCTATGAGCGATTACAAATGGTGGATTGCTGGTTAAAGGGGGAGAAAATTCTGTACAGACTTCTATAAAATAATGTTGTACTCCTTTACCTTTTGTCTGGCAACTCAAGGTTATCAAAAAAGGGGAAAGGCAGATATTTTTTGTTTGCTTATAAAACCTTGTCGAGATAAAAGACACCACCACATTCAGTATCAGTCACACAAAAAAACTGACCATTTAAAAAGGTCAGTTTTTCTTAGTATGCCTGGCGGCGTCCTACTCTTGCAGGGGCAAAGCCCCAACTACCATCGGCGCTGGAGAGCTTAACTTCTGTGTTCGGTATGGAAACAGGTGTGACCTCTCCGCTATTGCTACCAGACATGATGTTTATATTGTTCTAAAAAATAGGCACAAGCCTTATTATAATTGTTTTCGTAAAAAAAGCAAGTACTTTTTATCAAAAAATATGGATCATACCTTAAAAACTAAATAAGAGATCATTCAACGACTATCTTTCCATTAGATTTAGTTAAGTCCTCGATCGATTAGTATTCGTCAGCTTCACGTGTCACCACGCTTCTACCTCGAACCTATCTACCTCATCATCTTTGAGGGATCTTACTCACTTGACGTGATGGGAGGTCTCATCTTGAGGGGGGCTTCATGCTTAGATGCTTTCAGCACTTATCCCTGCCACACGTAGCTACCCAGCTGTGCTCCTGGCGGAACAACTGGTACACCAGCGGTGTGTCCATCCCGGTCCTCTCGTACTAAGGACAGCTCCTCTCAAACCTCCAACGCCCACGACGGATAGGGACCGAACTGTCTCACGACGTTCTGAACCCAGCTCGCGTACCGCTTTAATGGGCGAACAGCCCAACCCTTGGGACCGACTACAGCCCCAGGATGCGATGAGCCGACATCGAGGTGCCAAACCTCCCCGTCGATGTGAACTCTTGGGGGAGATAAGCCTGTTATCCCCGGGGTAGCTTTTATCCGTTGAGCGATGGCCCTTCCATGCGGAACCACCGGATCACTAAGCCCGACTTTCGTCCCTGCTCGACTTGTAGGTCTCGCAGTCAAGCTCCCTTCTGCCTTTACACTCTGCGAATGATTTCCAACCATTCTGAGGGAACCTTTGGGCGCCTCCGTTACCTTTTGGGAGGCGACCGCCCCAGTCAAACTGCCCGCCTGACACTGTCTCCGGACCGGATCACGGCCCTGGGTTAGAAGGTTCATACAGCCAGGGTGGTATCCCACGGGTGCCTCCACGTAAGCTGGCGCTCACGCTTCGATGGCTCCCACCTATCCTGTACAAGCTGTACAAACATTCAATATCAGGCTACAGTAAAGCTCCACGGGGTCTTTCCGTCCTGTCGCGGGTAATGCGCATCTTCACGCATCGTATAATTTCACCGGGTCTCTCGTTGAGACAGTGCCCAAGTCGTTGCACCTTTCGTGCGGGTCGGAACTTACCCGACAAGGAATTTCGCTACCTTAGGACCGTTATAGTTACGGCCGCCGTTCACTGGGGCTTCAGTTCTACGCTTCGTACCGAAGTACTAACGCTTCCCCTTTACCTTCCAGCACCGGGCAGGTGTCAGCCCCTATACTTCGCCTTTCGGCTTCGCAGAGACCTGTGTTTTTGCTAAACAGTCGCTTGGGCCTATTCACTGCGGCTCCTCCTACAAGGAGCACCCCTTCTCCCGAAGTTACGGGGTCATTTTGCCGAGTTCCTTAACGAGAGTTCTCCCGCTCACCTTAGGATTCTCTCCTCGCCTACCTGTGTCGGTTTGCGGTACGGGCACCTATGAGCTCACTAGAGGCTTTTCTTGGCAGTGTGAAATCCGGAACTTCGGTACTCATTTTCCCTCCCCGTCACAGCTTAGAATGATCGGACGGATTTTCCTATCCGACTCCCTTGCTGCTTGGGCGCACGCTTCCATCCGTGCGCTTTCCTTATCCTACTGCGTCCCCCCATCGCTCAAACACTCATGAGGTGGTACAGGAATATCTACCTGTTGTCCATCGCCTACGCCTTTCGGCCTCGGCTTAGGTCCCGACTAACCCTGAGAGGACGAGCCTTCCTCAGGAAACCTTAGGCTTTCGGTGAAAGAGATTCTCACTCTTTTTTCGCTACTCATACCGGCATTCTCACTTCAAAGCGCTCCACCAGTCCTCACGGTCTGACTTCACTGCACATTGAACGCTCTCCTACCATTGTTCCGAAGAACAATCCGCAGCTTCGGTGATACGTTTAGCCCCGGTACATTTTCGGCGCAGAGTCACTCGACCAGTGAGCTATTACGCACTCTTTAAATGGTGGCTGCTTCTAAGCCAACATCCTGGTTGTCTATGCAACTCCACATCCTTTTCCACTTAACGTATACTTTGGGACCTTAGCTGGCGGTCTGGGCTGTTTCCCTTTCGACTATGAACCTTATCACCCATAGTCTGACTCCCAAGGATAAGTAGTTGGCATTCGGAGTTTGACTGAATTCGGTAACCCGATGAGGGCCCCTAGTTCAATCAGTGCTCTACCTCCAGTACTCTTTCCTTGAGGCTAGCCCTAAAGCTATTTCGGAGAGAACCAGCTATCTCCGTGTTCGATTGGCATTTCACCCCTACCCACACCTCATCCCCGCATTTTTCAACATACGTGGGTTCGGGCCTCCAGTCAGTGTTACCTGACCTTCACCCTGGACATGGGTAGATCACACGGTTTCGGGTCTACGACCGCATACTCTGTTCGCCCTATTCAGACTCGCTTTCGCTGCGGCTCCGTGTCTTCCACTTAACCTTGCATACGATCGTAACTCGCCGGTCCATTCTACAAAAGGTACGCCGTCACCCATTAACGGGCTTCGACTACTTGTAGGCACACGGTTTCAGGTTCTCTTTCACTCCCCTCCCGGGGTGCTTTTCACCTTTCCCTCACGGTACTGGTTCACTATCGGTCACTAGGGAGTATTTAGCCTTGGGAGATGGTCCTCCCGGATTCCGACGGAATTTCTCGTGTTCCGCCGTACTCAGGATCCACTCCGGAGGAAGTTCCTTTTTGATTACAGGGCTGTTACCTCCTTTGGCGGATCTTTCCAGATCGCTTCATCTAAAGAACTTCTTGGTAACTCCTATGGAGTGTCCTACAACCCCAGAAGGCAAGCCTTCTGGTTTGGGCTCGTTCCGTTTCGCTCGCCGCTACTTGGGAAATCGCATTTGCTTTCCTTTCCTCCGGGTACTGAGATGTTTCAGTTCCCCGGGTCTGCCTCCTCTACCCTATGTATTCAGATAGAGGTACTGTTCCATTACGAACAGTGGGTTCCCCCATTCGGAAATTCCCGGATCAACGTCTACTTACGACTCCCCGAGACATATCGGTGTTAGTCCCGTCCTTCTTCGGCTCCTAGTGCCAAGGCATCCACCGTGCGCCCTTATTCACTTAACTAACTCGCTTTATGTGAAATAAGCTAGACGCTTTTTCGCCTTTATTGCTTTTGGTTAATCTAGCTTCCGCTCATAGCGACTTGCCTGACTTCCTTCCCCTTCGTACGATAAGTCAACATCGATTCGCCTTTCGGCTCTTCGCGTTTCCTTTATCTCCTACGGTTCAGTCCAGCCCGTATGTCGCTAAGCATTCGCTTCAGCTTTTGGTTTGATGTCGTTGTTACTCTTATTTAGTTTTCAAGGTACCATCTTTAAAGAGAGAATATTTACTCTCTCAAAACTGAACCAAACAACCTAGTATGTCTTCCGTATAGTCAGCTCAAACGTCTATCGTCGTTTTCGCTTTTTATTATTCCAGCTCCAGCGTTCAGCGACTAGTGAAACTTCCTTCCCCTCCGTACGATAAGTCAACATCGATTCGCCTCTCGGCTCTTCGTGTTTCCTTTATCTCCTTCGGTTCCGTCCAGTTCATACGTCGCTAAACGAACGCTTACGCTTTATCTTATTCCTTAGAAAGGAGGTGATCCAGCCGCACCTTCCGATACGGCTACCTTGTTACGACTTCACCCCAATCATTGGTCCCACCTTCGGCGGCTGGCTCCTTACGGTTACCTCACCGACTTCGGGTGTTACCAACTCTCGTGGTGTGACGGGCGGTGTGTACAAGACCCGGGAACGTATTCACCGCGGCATGCTGATCCGCGATTACTAGCGATTCCGGCTTCATGCAGGCGAGTTGCAGCCTGCAATCCGAACTGAGAATGGTTTTGTGGGATTTGCTTGGCCTCACGGCTTCGCTGCCCTTTGTTCCATCCATTGTAGCACGTGTGTAGCCCAGGTCATAAGGGGCATGATGATTTGACGTCATCCCCACCTTCCTCCGGTTTGTCACCGGCAGTCACCTTAGAGTGCCCAACTGAATGCTGGCAACTAAGATCAAGGGTTGCGCTCGTTGCGGGACTTAACCCAACATCTCACGACACGAGCTGACGACAACCATGCACCACCTGTCACTCTGTCCCCGAAGGGAACTCCCTATCTCTAGGGCCGTCAGAGGATGTCAAGACCTGGTAAGGTTCTTCGCGTTGCTTCGAATTAAACCACATGCTCCACCGCTTGTGCGGGTCCCCGTCAATTCTTTTGAGTTTCAGCCTTGCGGCCGTACTCCCCAGGCGGAGTGCTTAATGCGTTAACTGCAGCACTAAGGGGCGGAAACCCCCTAACACCTAGCACTCATCGTTTACGGCGTGGACTACCAGGGTATCTAATCCTGTTCGCTACCCACGCTTTCGCACCTCAGCGTCAGTTACAGACCAGAGAGTCGCCTTCGCCACTGGTGTTCCTCCACATCTCTACGCATTTCACCGCTACACGTGGAATTCCACTCTCCTCTTCTGTACTCAAGTCCTCCAGTTTCCAATGGCCCTCCACGGTTAAGCCGTGGGCTTTCACATCAGACTTAAAAGACCGCCTGCGCGCGCTTTACGCCCAATAATTCCGGACAACGCTTGCCCCCTACGTATTACCGCGGCTGCTGGCACGTAGTTAGCCGGGGCTTTCTGGTTAGGTACCGTCAAGGTGCCGCCCTATTTGAACGGCACTTGTTCTTCCCTAACAACAGAGTTTTACGATCCGAAAACCTTCTTCACTCACGCGGCGTTGCTCCGTCAGACTTTCGTCCATTGCGGAAGATTCCCTACTGCTGCCTCCCGTAGGAGTCTGGGCCGTGTCTCAGTCCCAGTGTGGCCGATCACCCTCTCAGGTCGGCTACGCATCGTCGCCTTGGTAGGCTTTTACCCCACCAACTAGCTAATGCGCCGCGGGCCCATCTGTAAGTGACAGCTTGCGCCGCCTTTTAACGTCTCCTTATGCAAGAAAACGTATTATCCGGTATTAGCCCCGGTTTCCCGGAGTTATCCCAGTCTTACAGGCAGGTTGCCCACGTGTTACTCACCCGTCCGCCGCTCGTTCCACATGCGTCACCCCCGAAGGGGTTCTACTTGCTTCCCGCGCTCGACTTGCATGTATTAGGCACGCCGCCAGCGTTCGTCCTGAGCCAAGATCAAACTCTCCATAGAAAACTCACTTTTGGTATTTGCAAAAGTAAAGTTGCACTTGTGCAAATAAGAAACTGGTTTCTTATTTGCCAAAAAAGTTTGTAATGAAAAACACCGTTCTTCATTATTTCTTAGCTTCTCTCAAGATCTCTCTTGAGTTATTTCTTAGAAAAACAGAGACTGCTTTTCTTGACATACTGGTTGTTTTGTTCAGTTTTCAAAGAGCAAATATATAAAACCAACCAATTGATTATAAACACTAAAACTAAATTTGTCAAATTTATAATCAATCTATTTGCCGCGTTACAGTTTAGAAATTACCTTTCCTCTAACGCGGATTATTATTATATCACCCAATAAACAAGCTGTCAACACTCTTAATGTAAAATTATCAAACAAAATAATAATCAATAACCAATGACAGCAAAAACTATAATAACGTTTATAAATAAAAAAGTCAACATTATTTTAGCTATTCTCACAAAAAAATTAGTTTAATGGCTTTTTCCATGCATCTAATAATTTCTAAAATATAGAAAGAACGGATAAACCTCTAAATAAATGACGGATAATTGATGTTATTCCTACACAAGCTAAGTTAAAAGCAAATGTGATGGAGTGATGTCCAGTGAAGCATAATAATTATATGTATTTAAGCTTCTTTTTGTTACTAATGTTTCCACTTCAAGTTCAAGCAACTGAAGTGAAGCCCATATTAATTGAAACATACGAAGCAGACATAACAAGTGATGGAAATAATGAAAAAATTGAATTAAAAGGCGTACTTTTTTCTCCAGATTCAAAGTTTTATCAGCAACTATTGGCAGAAATTTCCAATCAGAAAAAAGAAAAGTGGAAAATTTATTATCCTGGGGGATACGAACCAACCTTACAATTTATCGATCTTAATCACGATAATAAAACTGATATTTTCTACCAAAGCGCTACTGGAGGGAGTGGCGGTCTTTATAATTACCAATTAAATACAATTATAAATGATACGGTTCAAGAAATAGAACTGCCTGAGCAAACGTACTTAAGTGGTGTATTTAAGGATAATTTTAAAATTGAATTAAAACTGACAGCTACGAGTAAACCGATAATAATTGACGTAAAAAATCGAGCACAAGATTATGTGCGATTAGGTATATATGATCAACAAGGGGAACTGCTTTCTAAAAACAAAACAGTTATGATTGACCCAATCGCTTTTTTTGAACCATTGATAGTAAACGAGACTAAAGGGTACGGACTCAAGAGCTATCAACAAATTAGCGGTGCTTATCACGCCGATAGATTAGGAACAGTTGAAACAGTATGGTATTTTGAAAATCACAATTGGATAATTTTGCAAACAAAGTGGTTGCCTGCCTAAACTCTTCATCGCTTCTGACTAAAATAAGTAAGTTTAGAAAAGAATTTATTCCGTTTCCTCTTTCACCCTAACTTACATCATAAAAACACAAGTGGAGAATAATGAATTTATTCTCCACTTGTGTTTTTTCAGATTACACTCTCAGAATTGCAGTTAATTTGCTACAACATTGACTAACTTACCCGGGATAACAATCACTTTTCGAATTGTTTTTCCAGCAGTTAGCTCTTTTATCTTTTCATTCTCTAGCGCTTTTTTTTCTAATTCTTCTTTTGTAATATCTTTAGAAACAAGAAGTTTAGCTCGAACTTTCCCCATAATTTGCACAACTATTTCAATTTCATCTTCAACAAGCTTCGTTTCATCATAAGTTGGCCATGGTTCATAAGTGATAGTATTTGAATGACCCATAATTTCCCAAAGTTCCTCAGAAATATGCGGAGCAATTGGAGAAAGTAATTTAATAAAACCTTCCATATAGGATTTTGGAAGTTTTTCTGCTTTATAACATTCATTAATAAATACCATCATTTGTGAAATAGCTGTATTAAAATGCAAGTTATCAAAATCCTCAGTTACTTTTTTTACAGTTTCATGATAAACCTTATCTAAAGTATGATCATTTTCTTCTCCAATCTTATTGGACAACTCGCCTTTTTCATTCACCATTAGACGCCACACACGATCTAAAAAGCGTCTAGACCCATCAAGTCCTTTTTCCGACCATGCAATGGAAGCATCTAGCGGCCCCATAAACATTTCATAAAGCCGTAGTGTATCTGCACCGTGTGATTCCAAAACATCATCTGGATTTACGACGTTTCCTTTTGACTTACTCATTTTTTCATTGCCTTTTCCAAGAATCATTCCTTGATTAAATAATTTCATAAACGGTTCTTTTGTTGAAACAACTCCAATGTCATATAAGAACTTGTGCCAAAAGCGTGCGTATAATAAATGAAGAACGGCGTGCTCTGCACCACCAATGTAAAGATCTACCGGCAACCACTTTTCTAGTGCCTTCGGGTCAGCAATTTTATCTGGATTATTCGGATCAATATATCGTAAATAATACCAACAGCTTCCCGCCCATTGAGGCATGGTATTTGTCTCTCTTCTACCTTTTTTACCTGTTTTTGGATCTATTACATTTACCCATTCTTCACAGTTTGCTAATGGAGATTCACCAGTGCCCGACGGCTTAATATTATCCATCTCAGGTAGTTTTAATGGTAGTTCTTCTTCTGGAACAGTAGTCATTGTTCCATCTTCCCAATGAATAATTGGAATTGGTTCTCCCCAATAGCGTTGACGTGCAAATAACCAATCACGAAGTCGGTATGTTACCTTTTTTGTACCTTTTCCGTTTTCCTCTAACCATTCGATCATACGGGTAATAGCAGTATCTTTATTCAAGCCGTTTAAGAAATCAGAATGAACCAGTTTTCCATCGCCCGTATACGCTTCTTTAGAGATATCTCCTCCAGAAACTACTTCAACAATTGGCAAATCAAAGGTAGTAGCAAATTCATAATCTCGTTCATCATGTGCAGGAACCGCCATAATTGCCCCTGTTCCATAGCTCATTAATACATAATCAGCAATCCAGATTGGTATTTTTGCTCCATTAGCAGGGTTTATCGCGTACGCACCTGTAAAGACACCGGTTTTATCTTTAGCTAAATCAGTTCTTTCAAGATCTGACTTCGTTTCAATCGTATGAATATATTGATCTACAGCTTCTTTCTGCTCAGCTGTAACAATTTTTTTAACCAGTGGATGCTCTGGTGCTAACACTGCATAAGTAGCGCCAAACAGCGTATCTGGTCTTGTTGTAAACACTGTAAATTCCTCATCTATGGAATCAATCGCAAAACGAACCTCGGCACCTTCTGATCTCCCTATCCAATTTCGTTGCATTTCTTTTAAGCTTTCTGGCCAATCTAATTCTTCTAAATCCTCTAATAACCTATCTGCATAAGCGGTTATTCGTAGCATCCACTGCTTCATTGGCTTGCGAATCACAGGATGACCGCCTCGCTCACTTTTCCCGTCAATCACTTCTTCATTAGCAAGTACTGTTCCTAATGCCGGACACCAGTTCACAGCAACTTCATCCATATAAGCTAACCCATGTTCATATAACTTAATAAAAATCCATTGGGTCCATTTATAATAATTAGGATCCATCGTACTTATTTCTCTGTCCCAATCATACGAAAATCCAAGTGCTTGTATTTGCCGTTTAAAAACAGCTATATTCTTTTTCGTAAAATCTTCCGGACTATTTCCGGTATCTAACGCATATTGTTCCGCCGGAAGACCAAATGCATCCCATCCCATCGGGTGCAGGACTTCATATCCCTGCATTCGTTTCATTCTGGAAATAATATCTGTAGCAGTATAACCTTCCGGATGTCCGACATGTAGTCCAGCTCCAGATGGATAAGGAAACATATCTAAAGCATACATTTTTTTCTTATTGGAGTACGTATTTGTTTTAAATGTTTTATTCTCCAGCCAATGCTGTTGCCATTTCTTTTCAATTTGCTGATGATGAAAGCTCATTTTTCTTCCTCCTTTAATTATAACGACGATAATTACTATCGTTGATAGCAGTTCATCTTTTATTCCCCTTCTAAATAAGTCATAGCAGAGACAAAGTCAAAAAGGGAACTAGGTAGTAACGTATAGACTATCAAGTTTTGCACAACATCGAAATTTTTTCCTACAACTTAAAAAATTTGCAAACGTTAAAGCAACTTCTGTTGTTGCCAACATGAAAAGAGCTCCGTTAGTGATGTACAAACAGAAAAACTTCTGAAGCGATAAAGTGAAACTTCATTTCATGAAACGTTTTCCCAAGGAATGCTGGTATCGCAAGGGTATGACCTAAAGGCCCCTGAACCAATCGGGTATTTAAAAGCCGTTTCTCTTATCAGTTTGAAAAATAATAAGCAGATTTTTTAAATGAGAGAAATTACGAGCTCCATACATTCGGGATAAACCAAACAGGCCTCTAAAACAGGGGTATGCCGACACCTAAAGCAGTAAGCCCTTTTTTGTCGGCCTTCCTTTAGATTCAAGGGGATGTTGACTTTCATAGAAAAAAGACCGAAGTTTGCTAGTCGATCTTTAAAAGCTACTTTAAATAAGATATCGCCATATAAAAACGGATGTCGTTTTCTAGAAAATAAAAAAAGCAACCCACCCCTCTACAAAAGGGACGAGAAGCTTTTCCCGCGGTACCACCCAGCTTAATGCATCATTAGCATTCACTTCATATCCGTAACGTGGATAAGACGACAGAAGCTACATATCACCTCTGTAACGACTAAGGCGAGTTCATAAATATACAAGGACAGTTTTCACCACCCACTGTCTCTCTTTTCTTGCATGGATTTACTACTACTCCTTAGTATTGTCGTTATCATATATGGTATTATATCGAATTTTAATGAATTAGAATCGCTTTGTCAAGACAATCCACTACGCAATCTGCTAAAATAAGACATAATCACAATGGAAAAGGAGTATACCATGTTACACGGAATTCTGCATTACGCACACTACTTATTGGAAGCTACACTTGAAAAAAACGAAACTGTTATTGATGCAACTTGTGGAAACGGGAACGATACCCTTTTTTTAAGTAATGTTGTTGGTGATAATGGTCATGTGTTTGCTTTTGACATCCAAACAGAAGCTATCCAAGCAACCCGACAAAAGTTAATAGAAAATGGGAAGACGAATGTCACGGTCATTCATGATAGTCATGCAAATTTGAAAAAATATCTACCTTCAAATGACATATTACTAGGTGGAGCAGTATTTAATCTCGGCTATTTACCAAGAAGTGATAAAACAGTTATTACTAAAGCTGAATCAACGATTAAAGCGATAGATACCATTTTACACTTTCTAAAACCAAATGGCATAATAGTTTTAGTTGTTTATCACGGACATAAGGGCGGCAAAGAAGAAAAAAAGGCTATTTTAAAACATGTAATAAGGTTAAATCAGCGTCGATACCATGTCTTGCAATATGGCTTTATTAATCAAAAAAACAATCCTCCATTCATTATAGCTATTCAAAAAAGAGCCTAGACTAAGTATGTATATTAATGAAAGAATAATTTGGAATGATCACCTAACATGACAATTTGGTATGATTAAAATAGTAAGTAGCTAATTAAATTAAGTCCTTACTTTCTCTTAAAAAATGTCCAAAAAACTTACAAGTATGTTTTCAGTCTTTCCATTTAAGAGACACTTCCTGTTTTTCCACTCGAACCTGTATCCACTACTTACGGTTTATTTTACCTAGTTTGCACAGTAGACAATAGTCTCGCCCAGAAGCTTGGCTATTGCCTACTGTTAGTTACTAAAGCTTTCCTCAAAAGTGTAATTCCACTTACGTAGATCAATAAAACAGTATCTGTTTTACAATTTTTATCGTCTGTTCACAAAAAATACATAATACTATTACATCAACCTTGTAAACGTTTCATTGTTATAGTACAGCGTTTACACTAAAATCAACTTGCTCAATACTTCACAAACTAATATAGAAATTTATTAAAAGACGATATATAATGAAATTGTAAAGAGATTGCTCAATACTTCACAAACTTTTAAAGGAGGCTTTATCATGACTACTAAAACAAAAGCAAGTTCCCCAAAGGAGCAGGTTTCTCATACAATTGATCAACTAGTAGTTAACGCAGAGCGTGCTTTAGATGAATTCAAAAAATTAGATCAACAAGCAATTGATGCGATTGTTAAGGAAATGGCTTTGGCTGGAATTGATAAACATATGGAATTAGCAAAGTTAGCGATTGAAGAAACTGGTCGCGGAGTCTTTGAAGATAAAGTAATCAAAAATATTTTCGCAACTGAATATATTTATCATAACATAAAATATGATAAAACGGTTGGCATTATTAATGAAAACGAATTGGAAGGTGTTGAAGAGTATGCTGAACCAGCAGGAGTTGTCTGTGGTATAACACCTGTTACTAATCCAACATCGACAACCATGTTCAAATCATTAATTTCAATTAAAACTAGAAATCCAATTATTTTTGCCTTTCATCCATCCGCGCAAAAAAGTAGCAGTTATGCAGCAAAAATTCTGCTGGATGCTGCAGTAAAAGCTGGTGCACCGAAAAATTGTATTCAATGGATAGAAACTCCTTCTATTGACGCAACAAAAACGCTAATGAATCATCCTGGTGTATCACTAATCCTTGCAACTGGTGGAGCAGGAATGGTGAAATCGGCCTATAGTTCTGGAAAACCTGCACTCGGCGTTGGGCCCGGAAACGTACCATGTTATATTGAAAAAACAGCAATGATTAAACGTGCTGTGAACGATCTTATTCTTTCTAAAACTTTTGATAATGGTATGATTTGTGCGTCCGAACAAGCAGTAATCATTGATAAAGAAATCTATGATACGGTTAAACAAGAACTTATAGCAAATAGATGTCACTTTTTAACGAATGACGAAATTAAGAAAGTTGGAAAGCTCGTAATCAATCCAACAACGTGTGCTGTTAATCCAGATATTGTAGGAAAACCTGCATATGAAATCGCCAAAATGGCAGGAGTAAAAGTAGAAAAAAATACGAAGATTCTTATTGCTGAACTCGAAGGCGTTGGTCCTGAATTTCCGCTATCCAGAGAAAAGTTAAGTCCTGTCCTGGCTTGTTACAAGGTAAATTCCACGGAAGAAGGAATAAAAAGAGCGGAAGAAATGCTACATTTTGGTGGATTAGGACATTCTGCAGTGATTCATTCAACCGATGATGACATCATAGAAAAATATTCACATCGTATGAAAGCTGGAAGAATCATTGTAAATTCTCCTTCTTCTCAAGGAGCAATCGGCGATATTTATAATGCTCACATGCCTTCTCTGACTTTAGGGTGTGGAACATATGGAGGTAACTCTGTCTCTACGAATGTTGGCACCATAAACCTGATAAACATTAAAAAAACAGCACGGAGGAAAAATAATATGCAATGGTTTAAGCTACCTCCTAAAATTTATTTTGAAAGAAATGCAATTCAATATTTAGAAAAAATGCCGGATATATCAAAAGCTTTTATTGTCACCGATCCAGTTATGGTTAAACTTGGCTATGTAGATAAAGCACTGTATTATTTACGGAAGCGCCCTGATTACGTGCATTGTGAAATTTTCTCTGATGTCGAAGCAGATCCATCGATTGATACCATCCAAAAAGGTACAGAAATGATGCGCCAATTTAAACCTGATGTGATAATTGCTCTTGGTGGCGGTTCACCTATGGATGCGGCAAAAGCAATGTGGCTATTTTATGAGTATCCGGAAGTCGATTTCCATGAATTAAAACAAAAATTTATGGACATTCGCAAGCGAATTGTTAAATATCCAAAGTTAGGAAAGCTGGCAAAATTTGTTGCCGTGCCAACTACATCTGGAACAGGATCAGAAGTTACTTCTTTCACAGTTATTACCGATAAAAAAGCCAATATGAAATATCCATTAGCCGATTATGAATTAACACCAGATGTAGCAATAGTAGATCCGCAATTTGTTATGTCTGTACCAAAACAAGTAACTGCTGATACAGGGATGGACGTTTTAACACATGCGATTGAAGCGTATGTGTCTAATATGGCAAATGACTATACGGATGGTTTGGCCATAAAAGCAATCCAATTAGTATTTGAATATTTACCAAAAGCATATCATAATGGAAATGATGCTTTAGCAAGAGAAAAAATGCATAATGCATCTACAATTGCAGGAATGGCATTTTCCAACGCGTTTTTAGGTATTAACCATTCCCTCGCCCATAAATTAGGTGCTGCATTTAATATTGCACATGGCCGAGCAAATACGATTCTACTTCCACATGTTATTCGCTACAATGCACAAAAACCGGAAAAATTCGTCTCATTTCCGAAGTATGAATATTTTATTGCTGACAAGCGCTATGCAGAAATTGCAGCTACGTTGAATCTTCCGGCAAGAACAGTAGAGGAAGGTGTTGAAAGCTTAGTACAAGCTATCATTAAACTTGCAAAGGAATTAAATATTCCAATGAGCATGAAAGATGCAGGAATAAATGAACAAGAATTTGAAGCACAAGTAGATGAACTTGCTGAATTAGCTTTTGAAGATCAATGTACAACGGCAAATCCAAAACTTCCATTAGTTACGGAATTAGCCGAAATTTATCGAAAAGCATATAAAGGAGTTTAGCTGTTCGATATAATCAAATCATTCAAACTAGCACGGAATAAAACTCTATCATTAAATAAAAAACGTTCTTTACTTCGTTTTCTATCTCCACACGGTATTAGCCTACCCGTGAACGGAAGAAACGTTAGCCGACCGCTCTTACTCTAACTTATGAGTATGGGCGGTCTTTTGATGGAAAAATCGCTTCATAAAATAATATACTCTTGTATTCCAATGAAAAAATAGTGCTGCTCTGTCTCCCTTCTCAAAAAACATCCTCTTGACTACTCTTGAGTCATTTAGCTGCTTTACTTTTTTATCCCCTAAATATAACCCAATTAATCCTTGGATGACCATCTGGTGAAAATAATGGTTTGGCAAAGATTCTGTATATAAGTTTGCTTGCTTATAAAAATAGTATAAACGTTCATGTTTTGTTGACGTATCTGCATAATAAGAACAAAAATTCAAATCTTTCTCCTTCACATCTTCTTGTTGATCAATATAATAATCAAGCAAGATATGCAACCCTTGGACATAAGGAAAATAACTAGTAACGATTTGGTTAGCGAATTTACGATACAACCTCCCTGCCAATCCATAGGAAATTAAGCAATAAATTCCTAAAGTCGATCCCGCTGCTGCGGAAAACTCATACCATTGTAATGGATAAATATTATTTTCCCTAGACCAGGTGGTTAATCGCGGCACCCGTTCTTCTGGAATAACATGCTTATGAACTTGCAAATCACGATACAATTCGGCCAGCCATAAAGCTTGTTCTTGAAAAGTTGGTATATCATCTAATAATGTCACAACTTCTTTACAAGTCTTTACAAGTTCTAATAGATAACCATTATCCTGTTTATGAGGAAAAAATGCGTAATAGTCTGTTGATTCCACTTTTCCGGATAATGCATCAGTCATTGCAGTATGTAATAGCTCAAATGATCTAGCTTCCATAGTAGTACTACGATCACATAAATTGTCCAGATAATCACTAATCGTTTGATAAGCAACAATAAAACGCACGCATTTCTTCCATCTATCTCCCGCTAAAAATGCATATACTGCTCCACCTTGACAATGGAAACGTTTTGCTGTAATACTAGCCAATGCTTGAGACCGTAATTCCTCATCAGGTATTTCATTTGCTCGTTTTTGCCAATAAGTCAATTCTTTTTTTACAGTAGGAAAAATCTTTCGATAAACTGCTATCATTAAAGAAGCAGGAGTACTTGGTACTTGATAGCTCAACATGTTGCCTCCGTTCTGTATCTAGCCACTATATTGTCTGCTGTAAATATTATTTTAGCTTATTAAACGCAGTTAATCAAAACATCAAACCATTGATACACAAGGGGATGTACGTTTTTATCATACGTTTTTTACAAATTACGCTATTCGAAACTTAACTTTCGGGATGTTTTAGTCAAATTTTTATCCTCCTGCGTAAACGACCGCATCCTAAAAACTGCTTAAATTAATCATTGAAATATATGCTCAGGTATCAAAGAATCTCTGCTTATGCTTCAAGAATTCGAAAGCAAACCTTTTCATTATCTGCTAAACTAAACTATTCCGTATAAGGAGTATTTCATCTGAAGATGGTCATAATAAAAAATAAATCATGAAAGGCTGATAAAATGATTTATATCTATAATGATTATGGTGGAACTCATACGACATCGTTAGCAGCTGCTTATCACTTAAAAAAACTACCAACTAATAGAACACTTACAAAAGATGAAATTATAAATGTTGATTATTTTAATAAATTAACGAAAGAAGATTTCGGCAAATTTATTTTTCACGGAATAGATGAAGATGGGAATCCAGTCTATACAATTGGAAGAAAAAATAACCATTTAGTAGTACCAGCTTTAAAAAATTTAATCGAACTTATCCTAGAAAAAAATGAAGTTAAAGAAAAAATAATCTTTTCTAATACTTCACCAACAGTTCCTTTTGCCATGACAATTGGAGGATTTTTCTCCAGAGGATTAAAAATAGATTTTATCGGTGTTCCTTTACTTATCTTAGGTGCTAAACAATGTGGCAAGCGTATTAATCAATTGGTGGAACATACAAAAAAAACAGCAACATCTTCAAATAAACAAGTTCTCGTTCTAGAAAATAAATCATTTAAATGAATGCAAGCAGAAGTAACATTTAACCGAATCCAATAAATGACCCTTTTTTTGCAAACAAGATTTTAAATAAAGGAATTGATCAACATGGATTTCCCCGTTATTCATACTAATTTTTGGGATGGCGTTATTGCTGTACCTGCAATTGTAATTCTAACACAGTGCTTTAAATTACTTCCTATCCCCCGTCAATACTTCCCAACAATAGCAAGTATTCTGGGCTTTTTCATTTCTATATTTATAAGTCATCGTCATGACTTATGGGCAGGCATTTTTATGGGAGCATTTTATGGTTCAGCAGCGGTCGGGACATATGCTGCATTAAAAACTAATTGGGTAGTTTTTAGAGAAAAATATTTGAATAAAAAAGTCAGACAAGAATAAGAAACGTCTTCCTAATAGTTGAACAAGGATTGCCATATTATTTCAACTTTTGACACTTTAAACTATGTATCCGACTTCTTGAATGGAACATGACCCCTTTTGCTCTCCCATAAGGAATTTTAAATCACGATTTGGATACAATTCATCCAGAGTGATAGTCGCTTCTTTTCTAGCCTTTAGAGAGCCGCCTTCAAAAGTAAAATCTTTAAGTCCTTTTACATCTGTTTTCCAATGGTAATAACTTATACGGTTTGGAAGCATTCACTTTTTACGCAAATTTTCTGAATCTGCTTTTCCAGCTTTTACTTACTTATAAATTTATCTCCGATTACATTCTTACTGTATTCCTTCATCGTAAATAGTTGTGGACAGATTTCACCAAGTAGCTTCAATCCCATTCTAATAATCGGATTTGTAGAGCGACCTGCTGAAATCCACTCTATATAGAACACAGGCATCTTTACTTTGATCAGTGTGGTTTTATTCTACATTTAATTTTTCTTGGAAATAGTTCTTTCTAAAAGGGTTTCCACCAGTTAGCTTCGATGATTTTCCGGATATCCTAACTTAGAATCTCCTTTCTTTAGCAGTCCGGGAGCTTAGAACCAAAGAAGAAAGAGCAACACCGGTTACATACATAATTCCTTCTTCAATGGTATCAGTGAAAGATGTGTCAGATTCCGCTACTTAGTTTTTAATAAATACTTCTTATAACTATGTAAATCCCTAGATAGACCTTTTAACCTAAAAACAAACTTATAATGCCCCTCCCCGTAACTCGTTTCGACTATATGAGGAAGGGTTTAACATGGAAAAAATAGTACACTAAGCTTTTATTGTCGTATATAAAATTAGTTAATATTTGTCAAAAAAATTCCTAATAGGAAAGTATAAACCTTTGTATCTACGACTGGCGTAAATGGTATGAAGCATGTCATAAAAGTTCTCCAAAAACTTTATAACTTCTACATCCCTTCAGTATGCAGAACAGTTTATTACTTCTAAAGTTGGTCTCTAGATTTATATAAAAGCTTCCACCTAAAGATGTTTTATTTAAACGTCCAAAAAAAGACTATTTACTCAGGATAAGAGCCAACCCTACAAAATTATTCATGAATATAGTAAAGTAGACCGAAAATAAAGGAGGTAGGTTATATGTGGAGAAAATTTGATGAAGACGGAAATCAAGAATTTAGCTTTTCGAAGGCTAGAGCAGATGCTGATGCCGATGCAAGGTCTGATGTAGATTTCGACAGCGATATCCGTGTAGATAATGATAATGACAACGACAATGATAACGACCTAAAAAACAGAAATCGCAATATTAATATTGCCAAAGTCATTAGAAGTGGTAATTCCAATGTTGATGTTGATATTGATGAAAAAGAACGTGTTGATATTGATGAGGACCGTTAAAAAACACCATTAGTTACTATTAGTGGGGTGAAAAACATCCCACTATTTTCCTTGAAAGGAGAATTTGATTTGAAGAAGGCAAATGACAACTTACACGTACTAGACTTTAAAACTGATACTCGCTCCACGATTGGAAATAGCGGTAATTCAGATGTCGATGTAACTGTAAATATTGATACCACCCCTATTGCATACGCAATGTTATGTACACTTTTAGCAACTAGTCAAATTACCTCAACTGAATTTAATGCTGCGGTTAGAAAATTAGAAGATTTTGCAAGTAGTGGTAAGAGCCCTTCGATAAAAGACATGAATGATTTATCACTAGTGAAACTAAACAAAAGACAATTAAGAAGGTAAAAAAACGCCTTCTTATTTTTATACCACGAACTACACATAAAAAATAAGATTAAATAACAGATCTTTCTGTTTTGTTCTGTGCAAGGTCTTTTCATGCTTATTTTTAAACTATTATAGATGTCAAACATTTTTCAACAGCAATGAAAAGAATT
The DNA here is from genome assembly GCF_053667775.1 of Cerasibacillus sp. JNUCC 74. The sequence goes on from NZ_CM132207.1 coordinate 2,751,239, forward strand.
ATTTTTCCTTTTAGATTTTTAAGACCGAAAATACTCAAACCTTGTATAAGCCTTCAATAAGGGTTCCATAGACTTAAGAAAAAGGGAGAAATAAAATAGCCCTAGCTCAAGACTAAACTGAACTAAGGCTGGACAGCTCAGGGAGAGTTACCCTGTATAATTAATATTAAACAACAAATATAAATATTACTGTAAACGTATATGAATGGAAACTGTACCTCTTGAAGTTTCTTTTCATTCATAAACTCATTCATTTCTTTGGCATCCTAAAGCCATTATGTATTTTTTTACGCTGTTCTCCAAGGCGTTTCTACATCATCATCTGGAGGTTTTTCAGCAAGAGGGTAGTAAACTTAATTTCGTTTCTTCAGACAATTCTCCGCCCAATTTTTTAAGATATATATTTCATCTTTAATTGACTTTGACAGATTAAGTATAAAGACGATATCATTGTCAAAGTTTCCTTTTCTTATAGTTTCTAATATTTTCGTACTAGTTACGTAAAGATCGCTTGAAAAGCATTTCTTTTATTGCTCACTTAATGGGTAAGATGTTCAGGGAAGTTTTTCTAATATTCCTCATCCCTTTATATCCAGCAGCTTCCTCCAAAATGATATACTAATAGTAGCCATCATATTTTTTTCAGGAGGATTTAAAATGATACAAGCATATAAAGGCATATTTCCAAAAATTCATGAGTCTGTATTTATTGCAGAAGACGCAACCATCATTGGTGATGTCACTATTGATGAACAAACAAGTATTTGGTTTAAAACTGTCATACGGGGAGATGTTGCTCCAGTCAGAATCGGTAAACGGATCAGCATTCAAGATTTATCCATGCTGCATCAAAGCCCGAACCTCCCGTTAATTATTGAAGATGATGTAACAGTTGGTCATCAAGCAACACTGCATTCAGCAGTTATTCGAGAAAAGGCGTTAATCGGGATGGGTTCTCTCCTATTAGATGGTGCTGAAGTAGGAGAAAATGCATTTATTGGAGCCGGCAGCTTAGTACCGCCGGGAAAGAAAATACCAGCACACACATTAGCATTTGGGAGACCGGCTAAAGTGATAAGAAAGCTTACCGAAGCTGATTATAAGGAAATGGAACGGATTCGTAGATCATATGTTGAAAAAGGCGAAATCTACAAATGCCAACAAAAAGATCAAACCATGCCCTTGAATTAAAGAATAAATTACCGATATAAAGAGTACAGTAAGTAGGTAATAGGAGACAGGACAGATGAACATTATTTTATTTTGTCTTAGTTTAATACTATCAATATTCTTTTTATTTTTAAGTACAAAACAACAAGTATCATGGGTACGCAAGTCATTTATTGTTTACGGAGTAATTTTTTCGATAACTGCCATTTCTATATTATCTATTTTTATCGTTCAACATAAAAGTGCGTTTAAGCAGCTAGTTGAAGATACTATTCCAGTTAGTGAAAATAAACAGCATACACCAACAAACAAGCGCCTTTCTGAACATAACATCAAAAACGAAGTTAAAATCGATGCTCCAAAAATTCAACAACTCCCGGAATTGCCAAGAGGGTGTGAAGTCACTAGTCTATCTATGCTCCTAAACCATTATGGTATTCAGGCCGACAAGATGGAACTAGCTAAAAAAGTTAAAAAAGATCCTACTCCCTATACTAAAAAGGGAGATGAGATTTTCTTCGGCAATCCTTATAACGGTTTTGTTGGTGATATGTACTCTTTTGACACGCCTGGGATGGGGGTTTACCACAAGCCTATTGCTGAACTCGCAACTAAATATGCTGGAAGTAAGGTTCGAGATTTCACAGGTAGTAATTTTGACGTAATTATCGAAGAACTTAATAAACAACATCCTGTTTGGGTAATTATCAACACAACATATGATAAACTGCCGGAAAGTCAATTTACTACGTGGAATACAAAGTCAGGGAAAATTGACATCACGATGAAGCAGCACGCTGTTCTTATTACCGGCTATGATGAAAAGTACATTTATTTTAATGATCCGTTAAATTTTGCTGACAAAGCACCCATCGATAAATTTAAAGCAGCATGGATCCAAATGGGCAAACAGGCGATCACTATTTATTAAAGTGATCGCCTGCAAGATTAAGATTTAACTAATTGTTTTTCTACAGATGATAACTTATTTATATCCATTTTTTTCTCCACAAAGTTTTGATGCCACAGCATAAACATTAGAACCGTCCAGATTTTTCTGCTGTAGTCCCCTTTTCCTTGACAATGGGCTTCTAATAATTCTAAAACATAATCCTTATATAGTAAATGATCCGTCTCACTTTCACGAATAAGTTGTTTTGCCCAGCTATTCAGTTCATTCTTTAGCCAATGTCGAATTGGAACAGGGAAACCCAACTTTTTACGATCCAGTACATGATCAGGAATAATGCCGCGAGCTGCTTCTCGAAGAATATTCTTCGTCGTACCGTTTGCTATCTTTAAGTCTACAGGGATCTCACTAGCAACACGAAATACCTCTTTGTCTAAAAACGGAACACGGAGTTCAAGTGAATTCGCCATTGTTACTCGATCAGCTTTTAATAAAATGTCTCCACGCATCCATGTATGAATATCTACATATTGCATTTGATTTACAGCAGGATAATGACTTACCTGATCAAATAATTTGCTCGTTACTTGTTGATAGCTTATTTGCTCATTGTAACATTTTAAGAGGCGTTGTTTTTCATCTTCTTCAAACATTTTAGCATTTCCAATGTAACGTTCACGTAGAGGCGTTGTCCCTCGTTCTAAGAAGCTTTTTCCCTTTACTCCTTCTGGTAAGATCGCTGAGACTCTAGCTAATAAATCTTTTACCGGAGTTGGAATGGAATTAAATACCTTCAACGATTCTGGTTCACGATAAATATTATAGCCTCCAAACAACTCATCTGATCCTTCTCCAGATAAAACAACCGTCACATACTTACGCGCTTCTCTGGAAACAAAATAAAGTGGCACACAAGCTGGATCAGCTAAAGGATCGTCCATATGCCACATAATCGTTGGCAAACTTTCTACATATTCTTCAGGTGAAATCATGTAAGAAATATTTTCTACGTTTAATTTATCTGCTGTCTCTTTGGCAACGTCAATTTCCGAATATCCTTCCCGTTCAAAGCCGACTGAAAATGTTTTAATACCGGGGTTAAATTCTTTCGCTATGGATACAATCAATGTAGAATCTATACCGCCAGATAGAAATGAGCCAACCGGAACATCACTGCGCATATGAACTTTTACCGAGTCATACATAACCTCTTGTATTTTTTTAATCCAGTCTTGTTTCTCTCTTAATACTGGTTGAAAGGTTGCATGCCAGTAACGAGTAAATTCAATTGGTTCGCCTGGCTTTTTCGTAAAATAATGACCAGGTTCTACTTTTTGAATTCCAGCCGTCATCGTCATTGGTTCAGGTACGTATTGAAAACTTAAATACTGCTGTAAAGCTTCTTTATTTACCTCTTCTTTTTCCATCATTAAAGTTATACTCTTTTTCTCTGAGGCGAATACAATACCTTGATCATTTTCGTGATAAAACAAAGGTTTAATTCCGAATGGGTCACGAGCACCATACAGTTTTTCCGCTTGCTTATCCCAAATTAAAATCGAGAACATTCCTCTTAAATATTGAAATGCACCCTCTTTAAGTTTAGAAAAAAGTGCCGCAATGACTTCTGTATCTGAATCTGTCTGGAATTTATAGCCCTCTTCCAACAACTTTTCACGTATTTCAATATAATTATAAATTTCGCCATTGAATACAAGCCATATTCGTTCATCATTATAACTCAGAGGCTGAGTTCCACTTTCAATATCAATAATACTTAATCTACGAAAGCCAAACGAAATATATGGATCAAAATAATACCCTTCATCATCTGGACCTCTATGTGTAATTAGATTATTTTGTTTTTTAAATAATTCCTTGTCTTCTTCTGTTCTTTCTGTTGGATAATCAAACATTATTCCAATAAAACCACACATTATGTCAACCTTCTCTCCTGATATAATAAGCACTTGTAATAATTATGAAATATTAAAGAAACATATCAGTAATATAATATCATACAACTTTTGGGAAATAAACGCGTAAAGTGCCCGTTTAAGCAAATCTAGACTATTTTCTTTATTCATTTTCTAAACAGTACGTAAGAAAAGATGCTGAAAAATATGTACCAAATTTATAATCACACCTATATTTATTCTCCATCACATACGAAAATCTGTCCGTTTTGCATACTTGTTTTTGAATAAAGTAAGGTTAAGATTTTTTAAACTTAACATAACCTATTGGGCATTGCAATATACAGATAAAGAATTTAATTTAGTTGTATTTTAATCCTCTTATTAGAAAAACTTGGCTTGTCACCGAGTCTTTATGGCGAAAGCTATCATTTTTCTTATACGATAAAGTGAAGCTTCATTCCGTGGAATGCTTTTTACACGGAATGTTAGTACCACAAAGGTATGACCTAAAGGCCCTTGAACCAATCGGGCATTTAAGTGCCATTTTTCTTTTATGTTCACAATGCATAATAGATTTTAGAATTGAGGAAAGTACGGCACCTTACATGCGGGATAAAGCCTAAATTTTTATTCTTTCCTATAGGGTAAAAAAGACGCCTATTTATTAAGTGACCTAATCTGATACACATTCGAATGGCTAATAATAGGGTTATTCTCAGAAATTAAGTCAACAGGTCTGTAGCATTGTGGCTGTAAGCAAAAAAATTTTACAGACTAAATACATTTCTAGTCGCTAAACACTCCTAATTTCTTAACACATTAAAAAAGATATGAATTCCAGATTGAAACGGAATATCATATCTTTTAAACAGTTTAAATCTGCCTGCTATGAATCATTTTTTAGTAAGGGATCTTAACTCATCCACTTTATCCGTTTTTTCCCACGGAAATGAATGATCTGTACGTCCAAAATGTCCATACGCAGCTGTGTCTTTAAATATTGGCTTTTGTAAATCAAGCATTCGTATAATTCCAGCCGGACGCAGATCAAATAATTTTCTTACCGCGTTTACTAGTTTTTCTTCACTTACCTTCCCTGTCCCGAATGTGTTAATTGAAATGGAAACAGGCTCTGCAACGCCAATTGCATAAGCAAGCTGTACTTCGCACGTTTTTGCTATATCAGCTGCAACAATGTTTTTCGCTACATATCTGGCGGCATATGCAGCAGATCGATCTACTTTTGTTGCATCTTTTCCACTAAATGCACCGCCGCCATGTCTAGCGTACCCTCCATAAGTGTCAACAATGATCTTACGTCCAGTTAGGCCGGCATCCCCTTGGGGACCGCCAATAACAAAACGACCGGTTGGATTAATAAAGTATTTCGTTTTTTCATCTAAAAGATGAGTTGGTACTACTGGTCGAATAACATGTTCAATTAAATCTTTTTCAATTTGCTCCGGTGTAATATCCTGATGATGTTGGGCAGAAATAACGATCGTATCAATCCGTACAGGCTCATCATTTTCACCATACTCGATGGTCACCTGTGTCTTTCCGTCTGGTCGCAAGTAAGCCAGCGTTTTATCTTTTCGAACATCGGCCAGGCGCTTTGCTAATTTATGGGCTAACGAAATCGGAAGAGGCATTAATTCCTCTGTCTCATCACAAGCAAATCCAAACATTAGCCCTTGGTCACCAGCACCAATAGCATCGATTTCCTCTTCACTCATTTTTCCTTGACGTGCCTCCAAAGCCGTATTAACACCACCGGCAATATCAGGAGATTGCTCATCAATAGCTGTTAAGACTGCACATGTTTCTGCATCAAATCCAAACTTGGCGCGTGTATAACCAATTTCTTTAATGGTTTTTCGGACAATTGCTGGTATATCTACATAGGTTGTTGTTGAAATCTCCCCTGCTACGAGCACAAGTCCAGTTGTTACTGCCGTCTCACAAGCAACTCGAGCATAAGGATCAGATTTTAATATTTCATCTAAAATTGCATCTGAAATTTGATCAGCTATTTTGTCAGGATGTCCCTCTGTTACAGATTCAGAAGTAAATAAACGTCGATTAGTAGCCATATTGCTACGTCCTCCTTTAAAATCAAATACGGAACTCTATCTATCATATATGCACATTACTACAATCTGGCTAGTTGCACTTACTTAAAACCTACAAATTAGAGGATATTCAAAAAGTATGGTCAACATGCTGCTTGGGAATCATTCATGTAATCTGTAATCAGTTCCATACACTTCGCTACACAATGACACCGTCTCATCGAAGCTTTGATGCGCAGGACGTACTGATGTCAGCATTACAACAGAACGAGAAAAACTTCGGAAGCGACACATCACACACGGATAAAAAGCGTTTTTCTTTTTTAAGGACAGAGTACGCTACGATAGCAATACACCGCACGCAGAAAAAGTATACTTCTTTTTCAAGCATGTCGCCCCAAACGAATTTCAGATTTAGGAGCCGTTTTTCTCATAAAGCTGCAAAATGATAAGCAGATCTTTGAAATGAGAAAAATATAGCTCCTTACATCCGAAATAAAGAAAATATGCCTATACCTCTAAACAAGGGGTATGACGACGCCTGAGCAGTAAGCCCATTTTCATCGACCTTCCTTTAGATTCGTGCCGACGTTGACTTATCGTAGGAAGAAGATTAAAGTCTATTAGCATGGGCGATGGAGCTAGACGAATAAACTTTTCAAAACAAGTTATCCACATTGTAGAATTTTATGATTTCCTAGACAATAAAAAAACCTTTCCTACTGTTGATGAGGAAAGGGTCACTGGCCTCTTTCTCTCTTATTGTTCAAGGAAAAAAAGTCCTTGCATCAGGTTAGCACCTTTTCACTAAATGTGATGGTTGCTGGGCTTCCTCGGGTCTGTCCCTCCACCAACTCTGAATAAGAGTATCCGTTCCAAATCAGCTTATCGAAAGAAGCATACGATGTCAACTATTTTCACCGTATTTACCGATGTTTTTTCCATATAATAAAATCATAACTAACAAATGACTGGATCAATTATGAAATTAAGATTTTTTTAAAATTGAACAACATTAGTATGGACTATTCGAATAAATGTGTTATACTAATAAACATATTAAAGATATCGAAGTCGTTCTAAAAAAGAACGTGAATACAATTTGACTTAAAAGGCAGGTATTTATAATGAAAATGGTAGAAAAGTCGTTTGTCACCGAGTTATACAAACATTCAAATTTACACGCAAATTTATCTGTACCGTTGCTTGTTGAAAAAGTTCTCGCCAGAAAAGAAGGGAAATTATCAGCCACAGGTGCTGTGCAAGCAACTACAGGAGCGTATACCGGTCGTTCTCCAAAAGATAAATTTATTGTCAAAGATGAGATTAGTGAAAACTATGTAGATTGGGGATCCGTTAATCGCTCTATTGAGGAATCCACTTTTAATAAGCTTTACGAAAAAGTCGTTCATTATTTACTAAATAAACAGGAAATATTCCAATTCAAAGGCTTTGCGGGAGCAGATCATGAATACCGACTGCCAATACAAGTCATCAATGAGTTTGCTTGGCATAATTTATTTGCCCGTCAATTGTTTATTACTCCAACAGAGGAAGAACTTCAGACACATGAGCCGGAATTTACAGTTTTATCTGCACCAACTTTTAAAGCCGATCCAGAAGTGGATGGTACGAACTCAGAAGCCTTTATTCTAGTTTCATTAAAACAACGAATTATTTTAATTGGTGGAACAGAGTATGCTGGTGAAATTAAAAAGTCAATCTTTTCAATAATGAACTTTTTACTTCCACAGCAGAATGTACTATCCATGCACTGCTCTGCCAATGTAGGAAAAGAAGGAGACGTCGCTTTATTTTTCGGTCTTTCAGGAACAGGGAAGACAACATTATCAGCAGATCCTTACCGCCGTTTAATTGGTGATGATGAGCACGGTTGGGGGCCAAATGGTGTGTTCAACATTGAAGGTGGATGTTATGCAAAATGCATTAACTTATCTCAAGATAAAGAGCCACAAATCTATGATGCCATCCGATTTGGTTCCGTATTGGAAAATGTTGTGCTTCATGAAGATACAAGATCTCCGGATTATGATGACACAAGTTTAACTGAAAACACACGTGCAGCATATCCGTTAGAAAACATTGACAATATTGCAATACCAAGTATCGCTGGACATCCAAATACAATTATCTTTCTAACTGCTGATGCTTCCGGAACACTCCCCCCAATCAGTAAATTAACGAAAGAACAAGCGATGTATCACTTTTTAAGTGGTTATACGAGTAAACTTGCAGGTACAGAAAGAGGAGTTACGGAACCACAAGCAACTTTTTCTGCTTGTTTTGGCGCACCATTTTTGCCATTAGCTCCTTCCAAATATGCAGAAATGCTAGGAGAAAAAATTGATGCATATCAATCCAATGTATTTCTTGTTAACACTGGATGGACTGGCGGTCCATATGGTGTAGGAAAACGCATGAAGCTTTCCTATACTCGTGCTATGATTCATGCTGCTTTAGAAGGGGAGCTAAATGGGACAGAAACAACGAAAGATGACATCTTTGGGTTGGAAATTCCGATGCATGTACCCGGAGTTCCTGATGAAGTGTTAATTCCGAAAAACACATGGCAAGATAAAGCAGCTTATGAGAAAACAGCACAAGAGCTTGCCATGAAGTTTCATAATAACTTTAAGAAATTTACCAAAGCGGACGAAGATATCGTCAACGCTGGCCCGGCATACCGGGGTTAAAATTTGTTTCCTCATCCCAAAAGGAATTTTTATATAAAAACTAATATTGCAGTTTTTCTGCAAGCCGATCTCGTAAATCTTCGAGATCGGCTTTTTTTGTACTATAGAAAAGCATAAAACTTTAGGCTTTATACTATAAGCTTTAGCTATGTAGATTTGGCGATAAGCCAAGTTTTTCTAATACGTGAAATATATATAAATCGTAGAAATCGAATCAAAATCTTAAAAATATGTTTAAGCGCAACTAGGCAATAAATACGTACTGGGCATTCACACATTTTTATCTATATTCATAAACTGTTTTGACATATTATTTTAAAGAAAGGAGCACATAAAGAATGAAAAAAAATTTATTCATTCTGCTATTAGGAGTACTTTTATTTATAGCAGGTTGTAACACGAATGATGAAACTTCTTCTATTCGATTAGCAGAAGTAACTCGTTCACTATTTTACGCTCCACAATATGTTGCTCTGGAAAAAGGATTTTTTGAAGAAGAGGGATTAAATGTCGAATTACAAACCACTTGGGGTGGAGATAAAACAATGACCACTTTGTTATCAGATGGTGCTGATATCGCTCTAGTTGGTGCTGAAACATCCATTTATGTATTTGCTCAAGATTCCAAAGAAATCGCAATAAACTTTGCTCAATTAACACAAACAGATGGTACATTCTTAGTTGCGAAAGAAAAGCAACCGAACTTCTCTTGGATGGATATCAAAGGTACTACCTTTTTAGGACAGCGAAAAGGTGGAATGCCACAAATGGTAGGCGAGTATGTACTGAAGCAAAACGGTATTGATCCACATATCGATTTAAATTTACAGCAAAATATCGAATTTGCCAATATTCCAGGAGCATTCGTTTCAAGTGATGCAGAGTATGTTCAATTGTTTGAACCAACCGCCAGTATATTTGAAAAGGAAGGGAAAGGACATATTGTTGCATCTTTTGGTGAAGAATCTGGAACCGTTCCCTATACTGTTTTCATGGCAAAGCAAAACTATATAAATAAAAATGACAAAGAAATAAAAAAATTCACTAAAGCTTTATATCGAGCTCAACAATGGGTAGAGGAGCATTCTGCAGAAGAAATAGCTAAAGTAATCCACCCATATTTTGAAGATACAGATTTAGATATTCTTACTGCTTCCGTTGATCGGTATAAAAGCCAAGGTTCTTTTGCAACAGACCCCGTATTAGATAAAGATGAATGGAATAGTCTAAAAGCTATTATGAAAGAGGCTGGTGAACTTCCTGTAGACGCAGATTATGAAGAGTTAGTAAATACAACGTTTGCTGAAGACGTTTTAAATGATTAAGGAGGAAAGGAGGAGGAACAATGTCATTTTTAACCTTAGAAAAAATAACGCATCATTATTTTTCAGAACAGGGCTTTACTAAAGCATTAGATAATGTATCCTTTTCCATTGAAGAGGGAGAATTTATATCGTTATTAGGACCAAGCGGCTGCGGTAAATCAACTATACTATCGATCATTGCCGGTATAATAAAACCCACGGAAGGTAAGGTAAAGTTAGAGCAGCAAATGATTGACTTGCCCTCTTCGGAAATTGGTTACATGCTGCAACAAGATTATTTATTTCCGTGGAAAACAATTTTAGATAATGTACTTTTGGGACCAAAAATACGCAAAACATTATCCCATGATGTACAAGAAAAAGCTTTATCTTTATTACATGAGGTTGGACTAAAAAATGTAGTCACTAAGTACCCGCCTTCCCTCTCCGGAGGAATGCGCCAACGAGCCGCCCTTGTAAGAACACTAATCAACCATCCAAAAATTTTATTATTCGATGAACCTTTTTCAGCTTTAGATTATCAAACCAAATTAAAGTTAGAGGAACTCGTCTCAACATTACTAAAAAGCTACAAAAAAACAACGGTACTTGTTACCCATGACATTAGTGAAGCAATCGCTATGAGTGATCGAATTTTAGTAATGGGTACGAATCCAGGAACCATTTCAAAAGTGTTTGAAGTTCCTATTGAGATAAGACAGGAAGGACCACTCTTTGCAAGACGCCATCCAAAATTTGAAATTCTATTCGATAAAGTATGGAATGAACTGGACAGTCGAAAAGGGAATTTCCCAAAAAAGGAGGCGAATGACAAATAATGAAGTATAAAAAAACAGATGAACAATTTTTTCAGCACTATTTGCGTAGTGTAAAACGAGAAAGAAAAATAGTATATATATGGCAAATTGGTATACTTATCAGCTTTATTATTCTTTGGGAACTGGCCAGTCGATTGTATTGGATTGATCCATTGCTATTTAGTTCACCGACAACAATCTATAAGGTAATTGTTGAAAAAATTTACGATGGCTCTTTGTTATCTCATATGCAAGTAACTCTATTAGAAACAGTCGCCGGCTTCGTAATTGGAACGGTTGCAGGTACTTTCCTTGCCGTTTCATTATGGTTTTCTAATCGACTATCAAATATCCTTGATCCTTACCTTGTTATTATGAATGCCATGCCAAAGGTGGCATTAGGTCCAATTATTATCGTTGCCCTAGGACCTGGATATATTTCAATCATTGCAATGGGGGCAATCATTTCTGTTATCATTACAACATTAGTTGTCTACTCTGCCTTTAATGAAGTCGACCCAAATTACGGAACAGTGTTAAAAAGCTTTGGAGCAAGCAAACGGCAAATGTTTCAACACGCTATTTTTCCTGCCACACTGCCAACCATGATTTCTACGTTAAAAGTAAATGTTGGGCTTTCTTGGGTAGGTGTAATAGTTGGAGAGTTTCTCGTCTCTAAACAAGGATTAGGTTATTTAATTATCTATGGTTTTCAAGTATTTGACTTTTCACTCGTAATGACGAGTTTAGTACTAATTGCCATCTTTGCAGCTGTGATGTATAAGCTTGTTGAGCGGTTGGAGCGCTGGATAATTAAACATTCCAGTTCGTTTTAATGAATTTGAGGCTTCCATTAACGCTGATAATTGATGGAAGCCTCTTTTATTTATCCTAATGATGAGCGAGTATCAAAACTATACCCTCATCAATGACAATTAGACGAACTCAGAATACCTTCTAAATGACACTTAATGTTTCATCTCTTATATCACTTATAAACATACATTCCGGAGCATGTGTAATCATCACGGATGGTTTACTTTGCATAGCAACTGCTTGCGGCGTTACACCACATGCCCAAAAAACAGGGATTTCCCCTTCTTTTATAGTAACTGCATCTCCAAAGTCAGGGGTTGAAAGATCTTGTATACCGATTTCACTAGGGTCACCAAAATGAACTGGTGCTCCATGAACAGCTGGATATCTAGAAGTAATTTGCACCGCACGAATCGCATCGTTATTAGTCATAGGTCGCATACTTACAACCATTGGTCCACTAAATATTCCTGCTTCTTCGCAAGGAATATTTGTTTTATACATAGGTACATTGCAATTTTCTTCAATATGTCTTATCGAAATACCATCATTTAATAGCGAAGCTTCGAACGTAAAACTGCACCCTAATAAAAAAGCCACCATATCTTCTTCCCAATACGCTGTTATATCTGTCACCTCTTCCAAGAATGATCCGTTTTTATAGATACGATACTTCGGGATGTCTAATCGAATATCAGCGTTTTCTGCTATTTGTTTTGGCTCGTAGGAACCAATATCCGTCACATGCAATATTGGACATGGCTTGGGGTTACGTTGACAGAATAATAAAAAATCAAATGCGTACTCTTTTTTTAGAACTACTAAATTAGCCTGAGCAAAACCTCTTGCCATTCCTGCAGTCGACCCCGATATTTGCTTCTCTCTAATCAGCATTCTCACTTCTGATCCGCTTAACCTGGCTGTGTTTTCCATAATCGTTCCTCCGCTTCATCCAGTTTCATTTATCCTAAAAGCTTGGGAATTTGCTCTAACACTGTTAAAATAGCCAAATAGCTCATTCCCAGTACAACAATTACTCCTGCTACCGTTAACCAAAGTGGGTGCTTATAGTCACCTACAACATCTTTTTTATAAGCTCCTATTAAAATCGTACCTAAAGCAAGTGGTAAAACAAGTGCATTTAACGCTCCTGCTAAAATTAATACATTTACCGGTTTTCCTATTAAGGCAAACGTACCTGATGATACAATTATAAATAAAACAATCACTATATTTTGATATTTCTCAATGATTGGATGCAATGTCCGAATAAAAGAAACCGATGTATACGCTGCTCCTACCACAGAAGTAATGGATGCAGCCCACATAATCACACCGAAAATTCGATACCCAACAGTACCTGCAGCTAACTCAAAAACGGAGGCTGCCGGATTTCCAGAATCAATTGCTAGTCCCTGGGAGACAACACCTAACACTGCTAAAAAAAGCGCTACACGCATCACTCCTGCTACAACGATCCCAGTAACAGAGCTTTTTGTCACTTCGGGAAGAGAATGAGCTCCTTTTATACCTGCATCTAATAAACGATGCCCACCAGCAAATGTAATATATCCACCAACAGAACCTCCTACAAGTGTAACGATAGCAAATATATCAATCGTTTCAGGTTTAAATGTATTAATTATAGCATCCCCTACTGGAGGAGAGGTTGTAAAAGCAACATATAACATAAGCAGAATCATAATTCCGCCAGCAATTTGGGTTAGTTTATCCATCACATGACCAGCTTCTTTAATAAGAAAAATCATGATTGCAAAAATTGAACTAATGACAGCACCTACAACTGGATGAAGCCCTAGCATAGCATTTAAACCAAGTCCAGCCCCAGCTACATTACCAATATTAAAAGCCAGACTACCAATAACTATTAAAATAGATAATAAAAGCCCAAGACCTGGTAATACTTTATTCGCAATTTCATGTCCACGTAATCCCGATACCGCAATAATTCGCCATACATTTACTTGGACAAAAACATCTAGAATTAGTGAGATTAGAATAACAAAAGCAAAACTAGCTGCTAATTGTTGGGTGAAAACAGTTGTTTGGGTTAAAAAACCCGGTCCAATTGACGAGGTAGCCATTAAAAAAGCTGCTCCAAGCAGTACACTTCTTGTCTTCATTTTTGGCGTTTCTGGCTTTTCTATAGTTAAATCTACTATTTGTGTCTTTTCCTTCATTGCAAATCACACCTTTTCAGTTTTTTAGGATTAATAGGAATACTTTGAATTCTCCAGATCATCTTTTTCCATCTAAATTAATAGAAATGAAACTTTATATAACAAAAAATAGTGAAATTCACATCCATGAGCTGGTTCATTGTTATCCCCTTTTTTGTTTACTTAAGATATTAGGCTGGGGATTACTACAAAAAATGAGGTATATTATTGAGGTGAGATCATTACCATATATTGAACGAAGTGAGAAGTCAAATGAAGCAACTTTAATATACATTTTAGTTTTCTATGACCATTTTAATTGACTTCTTTATGGCTGACAGCTGTTAGTTAATTAAACTTTTAAACCTCTCCTGTATGTGACTTGCACGAAATAAGTGCCTCTCTTCTGTTAATGTAAATCAGATGTTGACGATTTTAACATCTCTTTCAAATTTTAGCAAAACCGGTTTCGTCAAAAACGACAGAATAGGGTTCAACTTTTGAGCGTGTGTAGAAATATTAAAATCGCTTTATTGTTTAGCAAGGTAACTTTCAGCCCTTCTTTTATACGAATATCTTTTTGTTGTCAAACCATTGCCAATCATTCCTTTATTCAGAACTTAGACACTCATTTAAAAAAAAAAGTAAGAATATTTTATCATACAACTAATAGTTTGTGAAGAGTTTAACAAATAGTAAGCGTTTGAATATAGGAAACCTTATTCCGTTGGGCTTTCTTAAGTGAAACAAAACTCAAGTTGCAATCTAAACTTCTCCGTGCAAGAACAATAGTTTAAGTGCTCTTTAGCAAACGTTTGTTACGGTTTGAGCGCTTAAGCTAGGAGATTGTCCATATAGCACGGATATCATTTCCTGAACAGCAAAAAATACGCAAATAAAACATTTGCGTATTTTTGACTCAAAGATTATAAGACATACTCTTTTTTAAAAATACTTCTCAATATATGTCATGCAGTGCTTCAACACTCCATCTTTCATCATAAAACTATAATCATTCCGATATTTGATATTAGCAGGAAGTTCAGCTAATAAAACCGGGCCTTCAGTCTCATAATAAGTATTCTGATATTTCAATGCTTGAATCGAAGCAAAGTAGATGTTTTTTATTACATTCTCTGTTTTACCAGAAACAAAGTATTGTCCAATATAATAAATTTTATCAACCACTGCTCCTGTTTCTTCTTTGACTTCACGAATAGCAGCTTGTTTGGCTGTTTCCCCTTTTTCTACTTTTCCACCCGGAAATTCAAGTCCTCTTTCTTTATGTTTGGTTAATAGCCATTTTTGTTGATACTTGCATATCACCCAAACATGAAGAGGTTTTTTAGAAAAGGGTTGATGTTTAAAGGATAATTTAACTTCGTTGTTATAGTAATCTTTAAAAGTGTACATTTCATTTCAACGCCTTTTCCTAAACTTCATTTAACTATGATGGATATTTGTAATTCTCCACTGATCGGTAAAGGTAAATTCGATTTCAATCGTATAATTTCCATAAATATCGGATTTATTTTTTTGCTTTATCTTAACCTTATTATCCGACTCCTTAACAACCTCGTATGGCTTATCCTGTTTAAACCAAGGTGGCCCACTTGTAGGTCGAAGGTATAATCCATCCTCTTTTTCCTTATAATAATACTCTACGTAAGGTTCAGCAACTTTTTGATAAGATATTGTGTTAAATTTTTGGTATAAATCCTCTTTTGTTTGGTAATTTTCGACGCGATATTTAGCATCAACTGGTTGCAGAAGGATATTTATAAAATGGTGTGATAATTTAATTATTTCATCATGACTCAGATCTTTTACCTCTGTTTGGTCGTTAGGTTCTGGGCCTTTTATTTGCTCATTATTTGCAGCTGCCGGTGTAGTTGTCTTTATGGTAAAAAATAAAAAAGTCAATATAACTGAACTAATAGCCACGACATTGAATAAAAAAAAGCGTTTATTTTTCATAGTAAGCCTCCCGTGGATACTTATTTACTAGTCTATTCCTGTTAGCCGAAAATTATAAACATCTATGCACAAATTTATCCTTTTATGATGTTCCCACAAAATCTCAATAAGTAATCCACTCGTTTTATAGAAGCCTACTTAAAAACTTTAAAACAAAAAACGATTTAGCAGCATGGACAACCTTTATCTCACCTTATTTGCTATTGCTTTTTATAATTTTTACTACCACTCAAGCTTTAATAATGTGTATATAAAGGGCATGTTTGTCATAATAACCTTTTTTAGGGAGTACTTCGCCTTTTATTTTCATATATCATTTAAAATTCCCATCTGTTTTATATGAGCTTTTGTTTGTTCATCTCCCAATTCATACACCATTTTATATGCTTTTGCTAAATTGCTGTCATATTCATCATTTGACTGGTCATTATGGTAAGGTACAGCTGGAATATGAGCTCGAAAAAAGGTTCTGATACCAGCGTCATTTACTTCATTAAACGTATCCCTTAATAAGATGATATCATCATCCGTAGCATAAATAACAAACTCTGCATTATTTCCATACTTTTCTTTTGATATTTCGCCCGACCCCATATGGATATAATATTTTTGTTTTTCCATTTCAAACACCTCCTATAGGCTAGTGTTCCATTATTCCGATAAAGCATGTATCAACCCTAGCTCGTATTATTTTTCTGATACGGAGATTGCCTTGGTGTGTCTATATAAAAATATAAATGTTATGTAAAATTCGTGTTTTGGACTTTATAACATAGTGACACCAGAACTAAAAAGCAAGCGCATGGTTAGCATTTACAAACTGGAGATCTTCAAGGCAACTTCATTTCGTGGAACGCTTTTCCCAAGAAATATTAGTACCCCAAGGGGATGATCTAAAGACCTCTGAACCAGTCGGGGATTTAGGTGCCATTACTCCGATTTAGACTTCTCCGTTAAATCAATCTTTAAGTCGTAGTTTTACGGCTCCTTACATTCGGATAAAGAAAATAAAAAACTCGCCAAAAGTGGCGAGTCTGCATTCTTAGAAAAACTTGGCTTGTCTGCAAGTCTTTAGCGAAAGCTATCGTTTTTCTAATACGATAAAGTGAAACTTCATTCCGTGGAATGCTTTTTACACGGAATGTTAGTACCACAAGGGTATGACCTAAAGGCCCTTGAACCAATCGGGCATTTAGGTGCCGTTTTTTTCCACTTTGACCCCTTGCACGAACTCAGGTCTTGAAGTGGGAAACTTACGGCACCTTACATGCGGGATAGACCCTAAAATTTTATACTTTCCCATAATAGAACAAAAGTTACACCTTTTCTAAACCGAATATTTAACAATCGTCGAAAACGAAATCAATTTAGAACCCTCGCGAATCAAATTGATTTCTCATTACTCCTTTTCGAGCTGCAAACAAAAGCACCAGTGCTACAAGTGCTTCTGTTACTGGTAAAGCCAACCATACCCCTGCTGTACCAAATAGCATAGGTAAGAATAGCAACATAGCAATCAATAAGATAAATCCACGAAATAGGGTTATACCTACAGATGGGCGAACATATCCAATAGATTGGTAATATGTCATGTAAATAAAATTAATTCCCATAAATAAGTAACCAAGGAAAAACAGTTTTATCCCTTTTACAGCAAGTTCTTGTATTTCTTCCGTCTCTACACCAAAAATTGATACTAATAGGTCAGCACCAATATATCCGATACCCAAAAATAATACACCGAGAAGAATCCCTGTTACTTCTGCTATTTTTACTGTTTGCTTAATAGAAGTATATTTCTTTGCCCCATAATAGTAACTAATCATTGGCTGAATAGATGAACCGATGCCAATAAAGGCTAACAACATAAATGTATGCAAATAATTGATAACAGAAAATGCCGCTATCCCATTCGTACCTGCATAATGTGCTATAGCTATATTATACCCGATTACAAATATTCCAATCCCTGCCTCAGACATAAAACTAGGGAAGCCAATGGTGGAAATTTGTGTAAGATCACGCTTATTCCATTTAAATGTAGTAAATTTTAATCCGGAACCTTTTTTTAAAAAATGAAGTGTATAGATAAGCAACCCAATAAGTGTAGCAATCATTGTTGCAACTGCCGCTCCCGTTACTTCCCACTTAACAACAAATATCATAATATAGTTAAGAATAATATTGACAATAGCTGAAACCACTAACCCAATCATTGCCAGTTGCGGATCCCCATCATTACGTACAAAAATGCTCAGACAAGTCTCCCAAGCTAAAATAGGTGAAAAAATAAACAATATCCGCATATAGTCTAATGCATACGATAAGGTCTCGGCATTCGCACCAAATAGCTTAGCTAACGGTTCGATAAAAATAAATCCAATGACAGCTATAATAATTGTGATGATTGTAATCAGAGCAAACGAAATAGTAAATAATCGTTTGCCTTTTTCTTTGTCTCCTGCTCCAACTGCTATAGAATATAAAGTCCCTCCACCAACCCCAATTAATAAAGCAATAGAAATAAAAATGGAGAAAACAGGAACAGCTATATTAACACTTGCCAAAGCAACTGAACCTACTCCATTCCCAACAAAAATTCCGTCAATAACAATGTTAACAGACATAAGCATCATTCCGAAAATAGTTGGAAGGAAGTACTGGAAAAAGCTCTTTTTCACTGATTGTTTTCCCAATCTTTCTTCTACAATACTCACAACAATCCCCCCCAAACCCTGACTAATATATCTATTCTAATTTTGTATTCAAAAAAAGTCTATTTTAAAATCCTTATAAGTAATTCTTGGATTTTCTCCCTCAAGTTTTTCTTTATATATTCCGGAGTAACTGTTCTGAGTTATTGATGAATCAAAAATAACGCATGGAATTTACTATACGTTAAAATATATAAAAAGTTTTATAGAAAGTTCATTCGACCTTAGCCTCTTTTAAAAAAACCACTTTAACGATTCAATTCTTAACAGTAAGATAAGATTACTAAAAATAATTATAGAAAGTACTAAAACAAAAAGATAGATATTATACTCTATGAAAAATGCTTACTTTCATAAATTTTTATTTTTTAAATACGATCTCCTTAATGAAAAGAAATCAGATAAAATAATAAAAACAGCTAATCCAGCTGCCACCCCGACTATTTCAAACAAATCTGTCCAACTGGTTGGAATACCTTTAAACATCATTAACATAAATAAGTAAATAAAACCAAGCTTCATGCTATTATTTTTAGTTCCTTCCACGTTTTTCGATAGTTTTTCTCACATACTATTTCTGTAAATTCAATTCCTGATATCATGTAGCGAGAATGGTGTATACGATAATCGAGCCAAAAATAAGAAATGCTAAAAAAAGCACTAGCTAACTCCCAGTTTTGTTATCTTCTCCACCCTTGCAGTTAAAAGCATAAGTGCTACTGTTCTATCTGTGATTCAGCTAAAAATACGCCATCTTCCTCCGCTTATATTTGTCTTTTGGAAAAGTTATTAAAAATGACCGGTTCATTTAAGATCTCTCCCAAAATAATTCATCTAGCGTTTTTCCAAGCTCTATCTATTACAATGCATAAGTTTAAGCTTGGGATATTTTCCTTTCTCTATAAGTCCAATTGTCTGCCTTGTGGCATTTACCTTAAGTTGAGCCTAGGTTAAGCCTTTCTCTACACGTACCATGTTTACCATATTCCATCACCAAAGACAAATATAAATTACTTAATGTTATTTATATTTCACATTTTAAAGAGTTTTTATAGTCATGAAATTTTTAATAACTCTCTTTTTGCTACATTGCATAAATTCGGTGGATTCTTTTAATTTAAAATATGGAATAATAAATATAATAAAGTTTTAAACGTAGCGTTTTTCTCATAATTCTATCCCTTAAAACATAAAATTTTATATGAAAAAGCAAGGTCAAATGTGATCCATCTGGCCTTGCTTCCTATTCTCTATTTTATTCTTCAATGATTATTTTGTTAACCTTCATATTTACCGGATTAGCCAATGTATCTCCTACTGGACATGTATTTTCAATAAAGGCTACAAACTCTTCCACCTTTTCCTTCGGTGCATCTGTTTTGATATGAATATTATAGCGAATTTCTGAATAACCCTTTCTTACATCAGCCTTATGCATAAAGCCGTCTGGATCTAAATCACCTTCCAGCTCCACCCAAAAGTCGCTGAATTCAATTTTAAATTTTCTAGCAAACACTCGTGCCACAATAGCTTGGCATGCTCCTAAAGCTCCGAGAACCATTTCTACAGGGTTCATCCCTGTGTCTGTTCCTCCGAGATTCTTTGGTTCATCTACTGTGATTTCAAAATTTCTTGATTTTACCTTAACTTGAACACCATCTTGCAAATGAGCAGTGGCTTTAAAGACAGTTTTAGGCATAATTTTTACCACCTTTTCTAATCTAAATTTACTAGGACAATCTTATTATAGCTCAAATTCTATCTAAAATACCATAGATAATTTGTGAAATATTGAACAAACTATCTAAGAAAGAGTAAAATTGGCTAATCCAGGCAATTTAGTTGTAAGGATGCGTAAAACTCAAAAGTTATATAATGTCGATTCGACTGCTGGCTAACATTTTTATTTTCTTTATGTAAAAAAATAGAGCTGCCGAGGTGGCAACCCCTGAAAGTTAGATTTATCACTCCAACTTTCGGGGTCGGTACCCGATGGAAAACACTATTTTTTACATAATTTCTTTTTTAATTCATATCGGACAAGTTTATTTGCAGCATTTCGAGGCAGTTCTTGCACTTCAAATACTTGTTTTGGAAGTTTATAGGAAGCCAAATGGTTACTTAAAAAATTCATTAACTCACTTCTATCATAATGGGAATCTGTAGTGATAAAAGCGACAGGTACTTCTCCCCATTTTTTATCTTCTTTTCCAGTAACACCCGCCTCGATAATACCGGGATAACGTAAAAGAGCACTTTCTACTTCTGAGGGGTAAATGTTTTCTCCCCCAGAAATAATTAGATCATTACGACGATCAACTACATAGAGATAGCCATCTTCATCTAAGTATCCCAAATCGCCTGTAGCTAACCAGCCATTTTGTATCGCTTTTTTTGTGGCTTCGGAATTATTATAATAACCTTTCGTAACCATTGGACCTTTTACGTATATTTCTCCAACATTATCTTTATCAGGCTCATTAATTTTCACTTGAGCAGGAAATAGAGCTTTTCCAGCTGAACCAATTTTTTCTAGTGCATCCTCTGCGCTTAATGTAACGATTTGAGAAGCTGTTTCTGTCATCCCAAACGACTGAAAAACCGGTACCCCTTTTGTTTTAGCTCGCTCTAACAGTGGCTTTGGTGCTGGTCCTCCACCTAAGAGCATACAGCGCAACGATGTAGGATAATTTTCTTCCCCCAACTCATCCAATAACTGCTGAAGCATAACCGTAACAACAGAAACCATCGTTACTCCTTCTTTCATAATCGCCTGATGAACTGCTATTTTATTAAACTTCTCTAATAGATAAACAGGCATGCCATAAATAACACTGCGAATTAATATAGATAAGCCACTGACATGAAATAAAGGTAATGCTGCCAACCATTTATCCTCGGGCCGTAATCCTAAGTTAAGTGCACTACCAATAGCGCTCCACCAATGATTCCCATATGTATGAATGACTCCTTTAGGAAATCCTGTTGTTCCGGATGTGTACATCATCGTAAACGGTTTATCTAGTTCCAGCTCTGTTACAAGCTCTATATCTGCTTGTTGATAATCTTCCACCTCTTTAAACGCTGCATTCTTCTCTACAAAAAGCTGAGTAGCAAGCTGAGAGAATTCCTCGCCATACAGTAAAAAGGATACTTCTGCATCTTTCAATTGATAAGTTAATTCATCTTTTGTTAAGCGACTGTTTAATAAAACAATAATTGCATCTAAATAGCTTAGGGCATGAATAGCAACCACCATTTCCAGCTTATTTATTGATAATATGGCAACATGGGAGCCTCTTTTAACACCCCACGCCGTAAGTTTTCTTGCATAACGCTGACTTTCTTCTTTTAATTCTTGAAATGTAAGTTTTACATGATTTGCAAGCTCTACAGCGATTTGGTGAGGTGCTGTTTCCGCTTGCTTCGTTAACCAATGAGGAATAACTGTATTCATATAGACCCTCCTTGTATATCTATTTTTTTTTCGTTTTAGACGTTGTTTAAAAAGTCGATTAAAATAACACTTTCAATTCTTTTATAGGCTAGAATTGATAAGAATTTTGCTTGGAAGTAGACCGAAAGACTTTTAAAGAAGCTTATGCAACTAAATGACTTCAGCCTTTATTGGTATGTAAAACATAAAGCTTTTACGGTGTAAAATCAAACGTTGACCCTCCATTTTCATGTGTAAAAAACCTTTGCTTTTTAGATCAAGCAAAGGTTTTTTAGAATGAGGTGTCCCTTGGATTATTCAAATATTCGATTCAATTATGCCTCGACTTTGTTTGTTAGTTTGTTTCCGGCGTCTCCTTGTTGGCATAATTGCTCGCTCGGCGGGAACAGCATCGCTGCAACTTTGAAATATAGGACTTGCTGGAACCCGTATGCAACAGGACAAGGAAAGCTACGTAGCAACACAACGCACGCAGAAAAAGTGATTTTCTTTTTCAAGGACAAAGAAAGCTAGCTTTGAGAGAAATATATCACATTTTTCATAGACGCTGTGATCTCAGTCTACTTTTGTCCTTTACCCTTTTTTGCACTATAGGAAAGCATAAAATTTTAGGCTTTATCCCGCATGTAAGGTGCCATACTTTCCTCAATTCTAAAATCTATTATGCATTGTGAACATAAAAGAAAAACGGCACCTAAATGCCCGATTGGTTCAAGGGCCTTTAGGTCATACCCTTGTGGTACTAACATTCCGTGTAAAAAGCATTCCACGGAATGAAGTTTCACTTTATCGTATTAGAAAAACGATAGCTTTCGCCATAAAGACTTGGCGACAAGCCAAGTCTTTCTAAAACAACGATTTTAAGGGAAACGTGGGAATTTTTTAAAGTTTGGACTTCTTTTTTCTTTAAAAGCATCTCTTCCTTCTTTTGCCTCATCCGTTGTATAGTAAAGAAGCGTTGCATCTCCACCCATTTGTTGTAAGCCTGCTAAGCCATCTGTATCTGCATTAAAAGACGCTTTTAAGAAACGCAGAGCTGTTGGTGATTTTTCTAAAATCTCTTTACACCATTGTATCGTTTCTTCCTCCAGTTTTTCTAAAGGAACTACTGTATTTACTAACCCCATCTCATAAGCTTCTTGAGCATTATATTGACGGCATAAATACCAAATCTCACGAGCTCGCTTATGACCTACCATTCTTGCAAGTAACCCTGCTCCATACCCAGCGTCAAAGCTTCCGACCTTTGGACCTGTTTGACCAAAAATAGCATTGTCTGCTGCGATAGTTAAATCACAAACAACGTGAAGAACATGTCCTCCTCCAATTGCATAACCTGATACCATTGCAATAACCGGCTTTGGTATCGTACGAATTAAGCGTTGTAGGTCTAAGACATTTAATCTTGGAATCTGATCATCACCTACATAGCCACCGTGACCACGAACCGTTTGGTCACCCCCCGAACAAAATGCTTTATCACCGGCACCGGCTAAAACGATAACCCCAATTTCCGAATCATCTCGGGCATCTGCAAATGCATCAATCATTTCATTTACCGTTAATGGGGTAAATGCATTTCGTTTATGTGGGCGATTCATCGTCACTTTTGCTATTCCATTATATTTCTCATAAATAATTTCTTGATAATCTCTTACTTTTTCCCATTGTATCGACATGTTTTCTTCCTCCTTTAAACAATATGTAAAACATGAAACATGAAAATGTTATGGTGCAGGACATTCTTCTTTTAAATATCCAGTTACTATTCTATCAAAAATATCGGGTTTCTCCACGTGAATTGCATGTCCTGCTTCAGGAACAATGACCATACGGGAATTTGGAAGCAACTGTTGCATTTCGGACATGAGTTGACAATACTTTTGATCCAATGCACCAGCCATTAATAATACCGGACGAGGAAACTGCTTCAACGATTGCCAAAAAGATGGTTGTACTCCCGTTCCCATATACCGTAATGAATTAGCTAAGCCTTTCTCTGTTTGATTCAGACGTTCGTTACGTACTCGATCTTGAATCACAGTTGGCAGTTCCTGTTGAGTAGCAAATAGCCGAATATTTTCCCAATATGGCACAAACCAGGAAAGTCCATTGTCTTCCAGTTTTGTAGCAAGTGTATCATCAGATCGCTTACGCTGAATACGTTCATCTAAATCTGCTAACCCAGGTGAAGTGCTTTCTAATAGTAATGCTTCTACCATTTCCGGATAATTCATTGCAAAGGCAATCGCAGTTCTTCCTCCCATGGAATAGCCTAATAAGCGAACTTTATCCAAGTTTAAATGATTAAACAAGAGCGCCAAGTCTTGGCAGCAAGCCTCCATTGTCTTATTTTTAGCTCTTGTTTGTCCATGTCCGGGCAAATCAATTGCAATGATGCTGCCACGCTTTCTCCATTTGGGTAAAAATGCTTCCCATGTTCTGCTGCTTCCCGTAAATCCATGCAACAAAACTAACGGTTTTCCTTCCCCATGAATTTCATACCAATATTGAGAGTCGTTTATTGTAAAAAACATAATTAACGACTCTCCCTTAAAATTTCCTGTTCAATCATTTGCCATTTTTTCTGATGCCAAATCACATTTGTTTTTCGATCTGTTTTCACTTCAATAAATGTCAATCCTTTACGGTTATAACTATTTAACAATTCTTGTTTGACCTCATCTTCCGTGTTTGCTAGAGAATAATATCCTCCGTACATACTGACCACATGCTGAAAATCAATATTTAAAGGCGTACCAAATAAAGCCTCAAAATGCTTAGAATTATTTGCTTGTGATAAAAAGGAAAAAATTCCGCCACCATTATTATTAATCAATAAAATTGTTAATGATAGTTGGTAATGCATGGCTGCATGTAAACCATTCATATCATGAAAAAAGGATAAATCTCCTAAAACAAGGGTTACTCTGCCTCCTTCAGCAGCAGCTCCTATACCGCTCGAGACTACCCCATCGATCCCATTTGCTCCACGGTTAGCCAGAACTTCAATTTGCTTTTTTGTACTTAAAAAGAACGTATCTAAGTCACGAACTGCCATACTATTTCCAATAAAAATAGTACTCCTGCTAGGAACAGCAGCTAATAAGGCACGAATTACTTCTCCTTCCATGATTTCATTACTCGTTTTCTTATATAAATACTTTCTCGCTATGGTATTATATTGCTGCCATCGCTTCAACCATTCTTCATCCAGTTCATTAACGATAGAAATGGTCGAAAGTGCTTCACAGCAAGCTGTTGCATCTGCAAATAGGAACTCCGTTTTGTTTCCTGTAGGTTCACGAAAGCCTTGATTACTTTCAATCACAATTTGTAACGTATCTGGATACTGTTTCACATAAAATAAATATGCTTTTGATACAGGCATAGCCCCAATTCGGATAATAAAGTCCGGTTTTAATTGATTTCGAATCGTTTCATTCCGTAAGAATGCATCGTATCCTTCGATAATTAGATCTGAAATATGCTCTCCCGAACGGACTTGCGATAAAGGATCAGCTAAAATAGGAATTCTCCATTTACGTGCAAGCTTTACCACAGCTTTTGGTAAGGTCAAGTCAGGCTGTGGACCGCAAACAATTAATCCCTTTTGCTTGTTTGTTAATTTTTTTATTATTTGATCCATCTGCTCGCCCGACAATTGTTTTTTTCCTTCATAAGCTGAGAGCGAAGAACTTGTGTTATCACGAGACCATAAATCAGGTAACTGAAAATCTACCATTAATGGCTCACGGAAAGGGAAATTCAAATGAACCGCACCAGGATTTCCTTCCTTCGCTAGCCAAAAAGCGTTGGCAGCTTTATTTCTTGCGTACTGAAGTATGGACAAGTCCCCTTCTGGAAGTGCCATTTCATGAAACCATTTCACATAATTTCCATATAGTTTAATCTGGTCAATTGCTTGTGGTGCACCAACATCTCGTAATTCATGAGGGCGATCAGCTGTTAAAACGATTAAAGGCACTCTGCTATAATGAGCTTCTACAATAGCTGGAAAATAGTTGGCAGCAGCTGTCCCGGATGTACAAACTAACGCAACTGGTCGTTTTGTTTTTTTAGCAAGACCAAGTGCAAAAAATGCTGCTGATCGTTCATCAATAATAATCCATTCTTTAATCTTACTATGTTCTGCAAAAGTCATGGCTAATGGTGTCGATCTTGATCCTGGAGAGATAACTGTATCGGTTAATCCATTTGCTGCTAATTCATCGACAAAGCTAGTCGTATAACGTGTCAACGCTTCTGTATGTTTCATGCTTGTCCTCCTAATACTGAAAGCATTGGTAAAAACTTGATACGTGTTTCTTCATATTCTGCTTCCGGATCTGAGTCTCTTACCACACCACAGCCTGCAAATAGAGAGGCTTCATCCTGTTGAATTAAAGCCGAACGAATAGCAACGGCAAACTCACCATTCGCATTGTTATCTAGCCAGCCGATTGGAGCCCCATACCAACCCCTGTCTAATATTTCATAATCACGGATAAATTTTAATGATAGATCACGAGGGGTTCCACCAAGCGCTGGGGTTGGATGTAATTCTTTAACGACAGTAAAAATACTGTGCCCATCTAATAATGTACCGGTTACCGGAGTATACAAATGTTGTAAATTTCTTAAGGGATAAACAACCGGTACTTCTGGAACATGTATATTTGTACAATATTTTTTTAACCCTTGCTTAATCATCTGCACAACAAATTCATGCTCTTCTCTATTCTTTTCATCATGTAACAGCTTGTCAGCTATTTTATCATCTTCGGCTTTAGTAGTGCCTCTTGGCGCCGTTCCAGCTAAACAAGTTGATAAAAGATGGTTTTTTTCTACTTTAACAAGTCGTTCTGGTGTAGCTCCCACAAAGCAGCTTTCATTTTGCTCAAAAGCAAAAATATAACTATTAGGCTGAGCATCTAATAAATCTTTTAATAAATTAGCTATATTTGCATCTTGATTTAACTTCAAACGCATTTCTCTAGCAAGTACAATCTTCTCAAGTGGTTTGACTTTAATTTCTTCCTTTGCTTTTTGTACTGTTTTCTTCCATTGGTTCGGAGCAATGACGCGTTTATTAAGTACTTGCAATTGTTGACTAGGTAATTGTTCATGGTTAAACAGCACTTTTTCTGTGCGATAAAGCTCTTTTATCAGCTGTTCTGCATGATCGTCCCGATGAACTGGTATATTTATCGTAAAGTAATAATCATCTTCGTTTTTTGTTAACATATATTCAGGAACAGTAAAATGGATTGCCGGAAAATCTGACCATAAGCTTGTCTGCTGCTTTTCCGGATCAAAGTCCATTCCCCCAAGGCATACTAAACCTGTACCAGGAGCATGAAATGGATTGGAAATAATAGTATTCTTTAGTAATTGTTTCCATGTAGACTCTGTATAATAAAAACGATCTTCATTTGCAATAATTTCAAACGCGTTACCAACCCCAACTATTGCAAAATCATCCTTTGTACTCGTCCAAAAAATCCGGTCTTTTTGCAAGTGAGCTGCCGCTTCAAAAAAAAGAACCGGATGTTTAGCTTCTACTTTTTTTGTGATACTAACAAGCTGAGAATTTTTCTGCTTCGGAATATGACGAATCGCATCCTGTAAAATCTCCTCCACTTGCCTATCCTGTACTTCAATCATGTATATTAACCTCCGTTAAACTAACAGTGACAAACTCCCTTATTATTTTATTCCCTTTTCAGCTGATTCTCAAGAAAATCAATCTTTGAACGTTGACACCCCCTAGCAAATTCCATATCATTGAGATGATATTAATTATTAATTAAAATTTTATTTAAGAAAAAGAGTAGTTAAAGGTTAAGGTTGCACCGTTCATGAAAAACCACGATATGTTCTTAACAAGGTTTTGTGGACCTTGAAATCTATAATAGTGAATATACTTCATGTGGAGGACTAGGATGGGTGGATGCCGTTTAAATCACACTCAGATAACCTTCAAACCTTTGACAAGTAGTAACTTAGCTAGTTCTTGCTTATAGTTTGAGATTAAAGATTTCACTTCCTAAAATCTATACTTAATTTAAGAGCATTTACAGACAGTATAATGAATCTTTTTTTATGCCTTTACTAGAGGTAGAATATTATTTCGTATTAATCCGGGAGAAATTAACAGGGGGGAACATATTATGCACTCATCAAATAAAGTAAATATTAGAGCAAAATTGAATGAAAAAGATGGGCTGCAAATTTGGTGGCGATTATTACGTCCTCATACATTGACAGCTTCATTTGTGCCTGTTTTTGTTGGATCTATGCTTGCATTTCGAGAAGACCATATTGATATACTTCTATTCATCACGATGCTAGTTGCCTCCATGCTCATTCAAGCTGCTACGAATATGTTTAACGAATACTATGATTATGTTAAAGGACTGGATAATGAGCATTCTGTTGGGATTGGCGGAACGATCGTGCGGGATGGAATAAAGCCTAAGACAGTTCTAAATTTAGCGTTAAGCTTTTTTGGTATTGCTATTTTACTTGGTGTCTATATAAGTGCAGAATCAAGTTGGTGGATTGCCGTAATTGGTTTAGTATGCATGATTTTCGGTTATTTATATACAGGTGGACCTATCCCGATTGCTTACACTCCATTGGGAGAACTATTCTCAGGCTTTTTAATGGGTACTGTCATTATCGGCATTAGCTATTTTATTCAAGCAAAAACGGTTACTACAGAAGTTATTTTAGCTTCCATTCCAATCGCATTATTTATTGGTGCCATTCTGCTTTCCAATAATATTCGGGATCTGGAGAATGACAAAAAGAATGGTCGTAAAACACTAGCAATTTTATTAGGTAGAAAAAAGGCAATCGGCTTTTTAGCTCTCATTTTTATAACTGCTTTCATCGCAACAGCATTACTCATCATGACAAATATTTTTCCGGTATGGTCCCTAATTACGTTTATTGGGGCTGTAAAAGCTGTCGATGTTATTCATAAATTCAAGGGCAAAACGCAGCCAATTGAAATGATGCCAGCTATGGCAGCGACGGGAAAAACAAACTCTATTTATGGAATTTTGCTTGGCATTTCGTTATTTATAAGTATGGTAATTAATTAGGAGTTGACAAAAAAATGTCCTATTCCAATACATTAATGGAATCACTTGGCATAGAAGCAGTATTAATGACCAAGGATAAAGTTGTTATGACCATGCCCGTTGATGGGAGAACGCGGCAACCATTCGGCTATTTGCATGGAGGAGCCTCCGTAGCATTAGCTGAAACAGCAGCAAGTATGGGAGCTGCTTTGCACGTTGACATAAGCACTCACAATGTTTTTGGTATTGAAATTAATGCCAATCATGTTCATAGTTTAAAAGACGGTACGGTTACAGCTATTGCTATCCCATTGCATACAGGTCGTACGACAATGGTTTGGGAGATTAAGATTACCGATGAACAAGAGCAACTAATCTGTGTTTCACGATGTACCATTGGAATTGTACCTAAGCGTACGAGTTAAAAAACCTGTGATGTGTCTGACGATGCTTTGCTTGTCTTTGAAAAAGAATTTCTTCTGCGTGCCTTGTAATACTGGCGAAGCTTTCCTTGTCCAGTCTATCTAAATCAATCGGGGTTTAGGGAGCCGTTTCTCACCATTTCGTCTTTAAGGGGAAGAAACTCGAATCCTTACTTAGGGATAATACTGCATCAGATTAACTCCAATCTAAAATTTCATCGTTCTAATTGGCGATAGAAATTCAATCCTTAGATGGTTATCTGACTTCTTCTTTAAAAAGGAATAATGCTATAGTTTACAGGAGGAGTTAGTAAATGAAAACATATCTTAGTCAAGATAAACTATCTGAGTTTAAAGATCGGTTACTCCAAATGAAAAAAGAAACAGAGGATGCACTAGAAGCTAACACAACTTCGGAATCAAATAAAAATCTACAAAAGTTCGCTGATTACTGCAATCATCCAGCTGATATGGGAACTGAACAGTTTGAACAGCAAAAAAAAGCTGGTTTGCGCCAACAGCTGGAAGAACAACTCCAAGAGATTGACGACGCTTTAACAAAGATGGAAAATGGGACTTTCGGGTTAAGTGAAAAATCAGAGAAACCAATCTCTTTGGAACGACTAGAAGCCCAACCGACAGCTCGGAATTTAGTAGGAGAAGAATAATATTCCTTGAATCACCTTAATGAGTAATTAGAAAAACATGCTTGTCGCCAAGTCTTTATGCTGAAAGCATCGTCTTACTTATACGATAAAGTGAAACTTCATTCCGTGGAATGCTTTTTTCACGGAATGTTAGTACCACAAGGGTATGACCTAAAGACCCTTGAACCAATCGAGCATTTAGGTGGCCGTTTTTCTTTTATGTTCACAATGCATAATAGATTTTAGAATTGAGGAAAGTACGGCATGCGGGATAAAGCTTAAAGTTTTATACTTTCCTATAGTGCAAAAAAAGAAAGCAGGAGCTCACTTTATTAATGAGCTCCTGCTTTCTATGAACATGAAACGTTAGAGACTATGAGACAAGCTTTACTTGTTGTTTTTCTATCCAACCATGTAATTTAATAAATAGTGGGACAAATAACAAACCAACAATAATACCCTTGATTATATTAAACGGAAGGATTCCACCATAAACCGTTACCCATTTAATGGCTGTACTTGACATATCCTCCCACCCCATAAACCATGCATATGCCGGTAAAAAGACAAAATAGTTTAATACACTCATTCCTACAGCCATAATAATTGTTCCGGTTACTAATCCAGAAACGATGCTTTTAACACCTTTAAATTTATGGTATAAAACTGAAACTGGGATCACGAACAGAATACCAGCTACAAAATTAGCTAACACCCCGATAGGATCAGCAGCCCCTGAAACAGTTAAATACAAAATATTTTTAATTGCTACTACAAGCACACCAGCTAAAGGTGAAAAAATTAATGAAGCCATTAATGCTGGAACATCGCTAAAATCTATTTTTAAATATGCCGGTAATAGCGGTAGTGGAAAGTTTAAAAAAAATAATAATAACGAAATTGTCCCTAATAAAGCTAACAAAATTATTTTCATAAGCTTCGTTGATTGCCTATTTAACGTATGCATTTCTATTTCTCCCTTCATCATTGTATCGATTCCAATCTCGTGATGAAGGATTAGAGCCTTTCTACTTCCCTCTTATCAAAAAAACCCTAAAGCACCTAATCGGGGCTTTAGGGTTACCTTAATTAAACATAGGAAAAAGGAAGGCACTTTCACGTA
Source organism: Cerasibacillus sp. JNUCC 74 (assembly GCF_053667775.1). The sequence goes on from NZ_CM132207.1 coordinate 2,782,573, forward strand.
CCTGTATTTCGGCTCGACATCTTCTCCCATCCAGACTGTAACTGTCGGTTCTGGACTTGCACCAGATCAGCCGCAAAATCAATTGCGGGTCACGGACTTAAAGCAAGATACGCTTCTTACCGTCGGTCGGGAATTTCACCCTGCCCCGAAGATGGAATCGATATACTATTGTTACTGATATTTTACATGAGGTTTTTTAATTTAGCAAGCTAAAAAGCTTATATCACTTTTAAAATATTTACTTCTATAGATTTGGTTTATTTTTTAAGACTTGCTTATAGAGGTTTTTCAAAAAGTACGTCGAAAATACACTTTGAATTTCTTCGTACATTAGAACGGATAAAGTGAAAGTTCATTTCTTGGAATGCTTTTCCCAAGAAATGTTAGTACCACAAGGGTATGACCTAAAGGCCCTTGAACCAATCGGGCATTTAGGTGCCATTTTTCTTTTTATGTTCACAATGCATAATAGATTTTAGAATTGAGGAATGTACGACACCTTACATGCGGGATAAACCCTAAAATTTTATACTAGCCTATAGGATAATAACAACGAGGCTGTCGTCAATAGTTTTATCCTTTTTGAGACAACCTCGTTTTCAATTGTCATTCTGCTACGTTAATAAACAGTTTACCTTTTGCTTGTTTTCTCGCTTTATTGCCATATTCATCTTCTACTTTAACTTCAATAACTGCTCCCTCAGCAATAATGCTACTAATCGCTGTCCAGTATCCGACATAATGTCCTTCTTCTGTTTCCATCATTGGAAGCTCTGTTGTATTCATCGCTGAATTTGTTAACGGCATATGAATGACATAAGTTGCTTTAAGACCCGGTTCACTATCAAACTCGATTTTCACTGACTCTCCTGCTTTCAGTGTAATATTCTTACTAGGAGTTAAGTTGTTGATTTCTGGATCAGTAAAATCAACATCTACAGTTATTTTTTTTGTTGTTTTATTACCAGCTAAATCATGAGCAACAACCTTAATATTATTTTTACCATTGTCTAATAAAATTCGTTTGGAATATTTTCCATTCTCCACTTTTGCTTTTTTACCGTTTACTTTTACTACGTTAAGGTTATCGTCTGATACTGTTCCTTCTACGGTTAATGTTTCACGATTCAATTTTTCATTTTTCCTCGGTGTATCAATGGTTAACTCTGGTTTCCTTATATCCAATGTTATATTGATAGGTTCTGATTCCCCCGTCGAAGTTTCGTCTAGTAACGACACGGCCGTTAACTCATTTTCACCCTCTGATAATTCAATAGGAATGGCAAATGAACCATCATCGCTAATATCAGCTGTTCCAACCTCTTCACCATTGTTCACCAGCTGTACTTTCGTTGTTGGTGAAGCAGTTCCTTCTATAGTTACCTCTTTTTTGTTTGTAATCGTTCGATCAGCAGGTGAGGTAATAACCGGTTTCTCAACCTCATAATTTACGTGAGCTCGAATCATATAGTTTCCTTCTGAAGCAGGTGATTTCGACCAAGCTCCTCCTACTAACTGGTAACTGCGATTAGCGTTCGGGCTGCTTTCATCTGCCGCTAATCCCGGTGCTCCAGTATTTGGTGCGGTTTGAACATATACAACGTAGAACTCTTCCTCGACTACAATGCTGTGCTCTTTTAAGTCCACAACCGTCCATTCATTTTGATCGCGAATAGCCTCAGCATCAACCGGGCCAGCTAACTTGTTTCCAGGGGTACCATCAGGACCTGTGGCATCCCAAATTTCTACTTGAAATGCTGTACCACCTGGGGAAGGAAATTCTTTGTTCCAGAATTTAAAGACAGCAGCGTCAACCACTCCCGTTTCTTTTCCTTCTGGCAACGTCATCTTTACTCCCCAGCCGTTTCCTGCATCATAGAAAGCACGGGCATTTTCTGCTGTGCCATCATCATAGGCGATCTCCCCGCCTGGAACTGTATAAAATGGCTTTAACTCTATTTCTTTTGTCACACCACCATCTTTTAATGATACTTCCACCTCTGTGGTATGGTAGCCACTAGCTAATATTTTTAAGGTGTAGGACCCGCGATATGCAGTTAATGAATAATTACCTTCCTCGTCAGTAGTTACTGGATTAATATTAGCATCTTCTACTAAAAGCAGTGTAGCATTAGCTATTGGCTCACCTGTTTGTTTATCTTTTACGGTTCCATTTACAGTATATTTGTCCATCTCTTGCAGCGTAAAATTAGCTTCTATTGTTTCATCAGCAGTAATCGTTACAGCCTGTTCAGCAGATTCAAATCCATATGCTTCTGCTTTTACAGTAAAATCTCCAGCTGCATGTAATAGTGAATAATTACCGGTTGCGGGGTCTGTAGTTACGGAACGCCCGCTTTCTAACACACTTACTTGTGCTTTCATTGGTAATAATGTTGGCTTGATCAAGTCTTTATCGGATACTGGCTTTTTCTTTGCCTTTTGTGGTTTAATTTTGGTTGGATCCACTTTTTCTTTTGCAGCAGTTTTTTTAGCTTTTTGTTTTGTAACTTTCTTATCTTTCTTTTCTGCATCTAAACTACTATCTAAGCCTTTCTTTGTTAACGAAACACTACCGGAATTAGATGTATCGGATAAAGCGACATTATCTATATACCAACCATCTCTTGTAACACTGCCATCGGTGTCTAAATTAAAACCAATATAAATACGTTGTCCACTATAGTCAGATAAATCTACTTCTGCGTTTTCCCATCCATCTGTTACGTTATTTACCCGCAATAGTGGTGTCCACTCCTCTTGATCTGTAGAAACAAATACATGACCGTAATCGTAGTTTCTTTCTAAATTATGCCATTGATTAAATTGTAAATACGCTTCTCCTTCTTCTGGAAGATCAATTGGCGGCATAACAAGGGTTGTATTTGCACTGTTCGCATACGTACCTGCTAGATTGGTCGCATAAACATTTTCACCAGAAGCTGCACCTTCAGGACCAGAAGTAGGTACTCCACGCTCCCAACTATTATTTTCGCCAAAGACTGTCCAACCTACTGATGGAGACTCAAAATCATCTTCATATCCAATAGTAATACCTGGTAGCAATCTAACTTCATACGTATCGCTAGTAACCTCATTATTACCAAAATCATTAATAAGCCAGCTATACATTAGGGAGTCCCCGGTGAGTTGCTCACCAGGGACTGTAGCTTGGTAAATACCTTCTTTATAATTTCCGGAAATCCGTTCAGCTTCCATTGCTTGCTCTTCTCCATCTTTATTCAGATACTTTAATTTAACTGTATTTACACTAATATTATCTGTAACTTTAATCGTTAAGGGAAGATCCATTCCAACATAAGATTCGGTAATTGTCTCATGTTCAAATACAGGTGCTTCGGTATCCTCTCCTTCTTTTGTCACTTGTCCTTCTATTTTACCTAAACCAGAAACAAGGGACGATACTAAATCATAAGCATTAACTAATCCATGGCCATATCCGTTATTTGGAGATTCTGCAAATTCATCATCAGTACGTGGAATAGCCGTAGACATAATAAGTTCTTCCATTTCATCAACGGTTAAGTTTGCATTTGCCTGTTTTAATAGTGCAGCTACTCCTGATAACGCAGGACTTGCCATCGATGTTCCATTCCATCCACCCTCATAACCATTCCCCGGTACACTTGAACGAATATTTACGCCAGGTGCTGATACATCTGGCTTGATCTCATCATAAGGGGATGGTCCTTGTAGGGAGAAGCTTGCTAATAAATCATTTACATCTGTTGCACCAATAGCAAATGATTCAGGATAATTTGCCGGTACTGCTACCGATCCAGGTCCACCCGGATTAAAAAGAGTCGTATTTCCTGCTGCAAATGCCGGGAAAATACCAGCAGCTCTCCAAGCGGTTACAACATCACGATACCACTCATCAAGGCCTTTTCCACCTCCCCAAGAGTTGTTAACAATATCTGGCGCCATGGCTGAGTCACCATTTGGTGCAAGCATCCATTCAGCTGCTGCCAACAGCCAATTATCATAACCGGAACCAGCTGCATTCAATCCTTTAGCAGCAATCCATTTTGCTCCAGGGGCTACTCCAATTTGATTTGAACCGTCTGGCTCACTACCGACCATTGTCCCTGTAACATGGGTACCGTGAGAATGATCATCATAAGCTTCTTCCGCACCAGCAGTAGCGTCAAAAAAGCTATAAGAATGATCTACATCCCCTGTATTTGCATTGTAGCCACGATATTTTTCCTTTAATGCAGGGTGGTTCCACTCTACACCTGAGTCAATACTAGCAACAACAATCCCAGTTCCATCAATGCCCATATTCCAAACCGCAGGAGCTCCAACTCGTTCTATATTCCATTCCACATTCGTTGCTTTAGATTTAATTTTTTTTGCTTTTTTATCAACGGTAACATCGAATAGCTTCCGTTCTTCATTTGGTAAAATCTTCTCCACTTCCGGGAAGCCAGCGATCTTTTCGGCAATTTCTTTTGTAGCTGTTACAGACATCCCGTTTACAATATGGAACGATCGGAAATCATCTACATTTCCCTTCTTCTTTTGACTAGTTACAAAATCTTTTACATTTATTTGAGATTCTAAGGCCATGGTTTTTAATTCAGAGATTACTGCTGAACGCTGTGAATATTCTATCTTTTGTGCAGATAAGTTTGCCTTCTCAGCTTTTTTCTTCGCCTCTTTTGCCACCTTCATCACATCTGCCTTTTCCTTAAATTTCACAAGAAAGGTGACTTTGTCATCGTCTTTAAACTGTTTTGCTAATTCGCTACTTATTTTCTCTTTAGTAATCTGTTTGGAATCGCTTACAGACTGGTGCAACTTATTAGAGGTTTCGGCACTAGAGATTCCAGGTGCTATTAAAGAAAAAGTCATTAGGAACGTTGCGGCAAGACTAACTACTTTCGAATGTCGCTTTCGCATAGCTTTCAAAACTATTCCTCCCCTCATTTTTTAAAGCCTTACTACAACACAACCGAAGAGCTATTATAATCCTTCCTCTATACCTCCCTTCAATTTTGAAATTAGCTCCTCTTTTTTGGTAACTCGTTATGTCTAACTCTGTTGTTAGGGTAAGTATAAAGGATCAAAACAACTAATTAGTGTCGAAGCGAGTCGAATAATATCTCATTTTTCTAAATTGATTAAATAGTCTCATTTTTTACAATATATTTCATGTGCCTTTGTTAATAAAAAGGTTCCCTTATTCAAAATAAAAAATAGCCGATTTTCCTTTTAAATTCAGAAAATTGGCTATTTCAAACGACTTTTATTTATATATTATATTAAAAATATGTGATTAAAAATGAAGAATTTATACCATTAATTGAACGCCATGCCTTTAAATTTTTTCATTAATTAGGAAAAATAAGCCTTTTTACCCTTACAATTCAATTATTATTCAAGATAGAAGTACTTATTCTCCCCACACGCAAATATATATACCTATACTATTTTATTGATTAAAGTATACTTTAATCATCCAAAGGGTTTAAGCTTTCTTCTCCCGTTAACGATGCAATCATCGAAACTAATAATTCAATCTCTTCTTCCATATCTTTGATGCTCACCGTTTCTACCGGTGAGTGCATATATCTTAAAGGAAGAGAAACAAGCGCTATCGGAACACCTTTACCTGTTAACCTCATTTTATCTGCATCTGTTCCGGTATTGCGTGGTGTAAGCTCATATTGTACGTTCATATTTAATTGGACTGCTGTTTTTTCTAACAGCTGATTTATTTTGCGATTAATCGGTGCACCTTTAGCTAATACAGGGCCTTGTTCCAGACGAATATCACCATATTTATTTGTATTAACTCCAGGATAATCCGTTGCAAATGTTACATCACAAGCTATTGCCATGTCTGGTGCAATTCCTGCCGCAGCAAAATATGCTCCCCCCATATTCGTTTCTTCATTTACTGTACTAGCTGCATATACTCCTACCAGACATCCTGTTTCTTTTAACCGCCTTAAAACTTCTGCTACAATAAAAGCACCAGTACGATTATCGAGTCCACGACCAGCAATATAACGATCTGATAAAATTTCTGGTTCTGTTTTGTAAACGACTAGATCACCAATTTGCACTTGCTCCTCAGCTTCTTTTTTTGTTTTAAACCCGCAATCAATAAATAAATCTTCTAATCCAAAATCATTTTTCAATCCCCCATGATGCTGTGCATTAACACCAATCACACCTGTTATTCTTTTCTTTCCTAATACTGTTACTTTCATACCGACAGCAGCCTTTGGGTTAATGCCTCCCATTTTATCAAAATGCAAAAAGCCATTGTCGTCGATCCGATTGATAACAAGAGCAATTTCATCACAGTGTCCTGCCAGTAACACTTTAAATGATGCCCCAGGATTTAACACACCGATTACGTTTCCAGCATGATCCGTTCTAATTTCATCGGCAAATTTTTTAACATAGTTCATCCACTTTTTTTGAATTTCAACTTCACCACTGGATGGAGATGGAGTTGTTAATAATTCTAATAAAAAATCCTGATTTGCTAGTTCCATACAAAACCCTCCTATATGTATCTATGTTTATCTTATCTTAGCAAAAAAATAATTTACAAGCACTTTTGTTTACCTTTTTTTTAAGTATCGATACACTGTAACATATGTTCTCTTTTCACTTTGAACGGTTCAAGCATTTAGGTAGGAATTTTCCACTTAGACTTATTTGGATCCCTTGGGAAATAAAGACATTAGATGCAAAATAAATCTACTTTAAATAAACAGTATCACAATCAGTAAAAAGGAGTGTATACATATGAAGCTTAACGACTGGTTTGAAAAAGGCCTGCAACCCGATATGTATATTGAATCTATGCAAAATCACAAAGAAAATTTACTTACTATTTACGATAACTTCATCTTGCCAAATGATCAGGCATTTTTTGAAAAAGTGAGGCAAAAAGAGTTGCGGGTTATTGTGCTTACCGAGGATTGGTGTGGCGATGCCATGTTGAACATTCCTATATTATTAAAATTAGCTGAAGCTGCAGAAATAGATGTTCGCATGTTGCTTCGAGATCAAAACCTGAAATTAATGGACCAATACTTAACTAATGGTAAATCCAGATCGATCCCCATCTTTATTTTTATTCATAAAAACGGAAATGAAGTTGCCAAATGGGGACCACGTGCAGATAAAATACAAGCATTTGTCGATGAGGCTAATGCAAAACTACCTGATAAAGAAGCAAAAGATTACCAAGAAAAATTCAAAGAAATGATTTATTTTATGACTCAAACATTTATAAATAATCCATCATTTTGGGATGAAGTTTATCAAAGCTTAAAGCAGTCATTACAACATGCAATCCAATAATTCTCATTGCTCCTCTACCCTGTTAAGACGGTTATAATTGGATTACCCTGTCTATACTAGGTACAGTTAAATGTTAATGAATAAAAGAGATAAACAGCACATAAATGGGGTAGGTGTGTACGATGAGCATTCGTTTAATCAAACAAATTTATTTTAAGTTGCCGATCTTACTTAAAGTATTGATGGTTATATTTTTATTTATGTTTCTTTTTGGTTTTCTTATTCACCTCGTGGAACCAGTTCAATTTCCGAGCATTTTTGATGGCGTTTGGTGGGCTTTTATTACTGGAGCAACGGTTGGTTACGGCGATTTAGTACCTTCGACGCCTGCCGGAAAAATCGTTGCAATTTGTTTAATTTTAACAGGAGGAAGTTTGATTGCTTATTACATTACATCCCTAGCAGCTTCAACTTTCCATCAAGAACAAGAAATGGAAGCTGGAAAAGTAGCATTTAAAGGATATAACCATCTTGTCATTATCGGCTGGAATGAGCGTAGCAGGCAATTGATTAAGATAATTTCTAAATCAAGTCCACAAATTCAAATGGTTCTAATTGATACAACACTGCAGCATGTACCCTTTTCTGATTATCCGGTACACTTTATCAAAGGTGACCCAACAGAAGATCGAATCTTGCAAAGAGCTAATGTTAAGCTTGCAGATCGAGTATTAATTACAGCAGATATTACACGAAGCGAACGCACTTCAGATAACATGTCCATTCTTACGGTAGTAGCTATCCGTGGCAATAATCCTTCTATTCCAATTATTGTAGAAATCATGTCTTCTGCTCAAATTGCCAATGCAAAACGGGCTGGAGCAACAACTATTTTACGATCCAACGATTTCACTAGCACCTTATTCTATCATGAACTTATTCGCCAACCAAATGCACGGCCGTTTGAAGATATCTTCCATTTATTATCGACACAGCAATTTCATCATTCGGTTTTAAATGCTGATATGGAAAAAATGAATTTCGATGAGGTAGCATCTTTACTAAGGAACAAGCAACAAATCTTAATTGGATTTATTCGTAATAACCAATACTATATGAATCCATCTGTAAAATCTCAAATGCAAAACGGAGATTTACTAATTAGTTTCATTCCTTGGGAGAAGTAATGCTTCAACTTTATTTAAACATTCCTTTCCCATCATTACATATTGATCAGGAATGGCTGTATCTGGATCAGTTGGACTCTGAAATTGATTTACCAATCCTTGAATAGCCCCGTTTCCGCTATCTTTATCATTTGCACGTTGATATTGATGTCCCAGTAAAAAAGGTTGCTGCAAACGCACAGTTACTCCCGGAGAGTCCAAGGATCCTGCTACTGTCTCAAATGGAATTCGTAAAAAAAAGTATGTGCCCCGGTCATCTAATTTAATATCAAAATATCCGTGGTCATATTCCCAATTTGAACCAATCACAAACCCTTGAGGTTTTAACTTTTTTTCTAATTCATATAATAGATAGGTTCGATCTGCTAATTTTGACTCTAAAGGAATCATTTTGCCATCTCCTTTCTTTCTTGGTGTTTCTGATTTTAAATAAAATATCTTTCTTATGTTTTGCTACATACTGATTAATATGCTAAAATGTTTTATTGTGTAAAATGAAACGAATTAAAGAAATAGGAGTTGTTCAGCATGACAATTAAATATGAAATTGGACAAGTTTTAGAGGGGAAAGTAACCGGAATTCAACCATATGGTGCTTTTGTAGCATTGGATGATGAAATACAAGGACTTGTACATATTTCTGAAGTAACTCACGGATACGTTAAAGATATTAATGATTATTTATCCGTTGGCGATGAGGTGAAGGTAAAAGTTCTACAAGTGGATGAAGAAAAGAATAAAGTTTCATTATCCATTCGTGCTACAGAAGAAACCCCACAAGTAAAACCAAAGCAGCCTAAGCAAAAACAAGAAGAGTCACAAACAGCTGGATTTAATACATTAAAAGACAAGCTAGAAGAATGGATGAAACAATCCGATTATAAAAAGTAAAAATAAGGCAAACTCGTTGTGATGAGTTTGCCTTATTTTTTTAGCGATCTGCACTTCTTGGATCGCGCTGGTCGGCAAATGCTTCATCTGTTTTAAACAATACCGGTATCATGACCAGCCCGCTTATTCCTACCAATGTATAAATGATTCGGGCAAAGGCTGCATTTTGATCTCCACCAAATATAGCAGCCACCAAGTCAAATTGAAATAAACCGATTAATCCCCAGTTAATAGCACCAATAATGGTGATTGCTAAAGCTGTACGTTGAATTCCATTCATAATTAACCCTCCTTTTCTTTAGTATCTAGGATAGCTTTTGCAAATTAACAATAATTATGCAGTTTCTTTCTTGATTTCCATGCTCCTCTTGGGTAAAGTGAATAATGTAACAAACATTATTCGATTTGTTTTGAGGAGGATATAAACAATGACACATGTAACATTTACGTATAAAAAAGCTCTCCCATTTTTAAGCGAGCAAGAATTGAATAATTTGGAAGGTGCCGTACAAGCTGCTCACGATGCAATACATAATAGAACGGGGGCAGGAAATGACTTTCTCGATTGGCTTGATTTGCCAGAAACCTATGATAAAGAAGAGTTTGAACGAATTAAACAATGTGCTGAAAGAATCCGCAACAACTCAGATATTTTATTAGTTATCGGTATAGGCGGTTCCTACCTAGGCGCACGAGCTGCCCTTGAAATGCTTAACCATTCATTCCAAAGCTACTTGACAAAAGAAGAACGAAACGCCCCACATATTATTTTTGTTGGTCACCATATGAGCTCTACTTATATGCATGATTTAATGGATGTCTTAAAAGGAAAAGACTTCTCAATTAATGTTATTTCCAAAAGCGGAACTACGACTGAACCAGCAATCGCTTTTCGTATTTTTAAACAATTGCTGGAAGAAAAATATGGTGTAGAAGGTGCAAAAGAACGTATTTTTGCAACGACAGATCATAAAAGAGGAGCTTTAAAAGCTTCTGCTGATGAAGCAGGCTATGAAACATTTGTAATCCCTGATGGTGTTGGCGGACGTTATTCCGTATTAACAGCAGTAGGACTTCTTCCAATTGCCGTAAGCGGGATTTCTATTGATGAAATGATGAACGGAGCTCATACAGCTATGAAAGATTTAGCTGAAGCCTCTCTTAAAAATAACCCTAGTTACCAATATGCTGCTGTTCGTAACATTTTGTACAATAAAGGGAAAACAACAGAGCTTTTAATCAATTATGAGCCAAGTCTTCAATATTTTGCAGAATGGTGGAAGCAGTTATTTGGTGAAAGTGAAGGCAAAGATAATAAAGGCCTGTATCCTTCCTCTGCTAATTTTTCAACGGATTTGCATTCACTGGGTCAATACATTCAGGAAGGCCGCCGCAATATTTTTGAAACGGTTCTACATGTTCAAGAACCAAAGCATCATCTGACAGTGGAAAGTGATCCAGTCAATGCGGACGGATTAAACTATCTAGCCGAAAAAACGATTCATGAGATCAATGATAAAGCATTCCAAGGTACGCTCTTAGCTCATACAGATGGAGGAGTTCCTAACCTTGTTGTTGAAATTCCAAAACTGGACGCATATACATTCGGCTATCTTGTTTATTTCTTTGAAAAAGCGTGTGCCATAAGCGGCTACTTACTTGGTGTGAATCCATTTGACCAACCTGGGGTAGAAGCATATAAAAAGAATATGTTTGCCTTATTAGGAAAACCGGGATACGAAGCTGAAAAGAAACAGCTTGAAGAGAGATTATAAAGTGAAACAATCATTCAGTAGGAGTTTTCTTCCATCTCCTACTGAATGATAGGACAACAAGGGTATGATCTAAAAGGCCCTTGAACGAATCGGGCATTTAGGTGCCGTTTTCTCCCACTTAGACCCTTTTGTATCAACTAAAGGCTCTTGAAGCAGGAGTCTTACGGCTCCTTACATGCGGGATAAAAAACAAGAGCCGCTACTTTGAATAAGTATCACTTTATAAGAACAATCAGTATTACTAAAAAAGCATTATAAATGTTTAAAAAATTAGAATCAGGGTACACTAAATAATGTAAGACTTTCTCGTATTCCCCCTGTAAGCAAAGCGCCTCACGCTTTGCTTTTTTTTATCCATCCCAGCTTTCTTAACATAATGAATAAAAAAACGTTGCTCAAATTCCTCCCTTTTTATCCAAGAAGAAGCAAATACAGTTCCAATAGGTGCATACTTAAGCTTAAAGCATTTCGTTTCCAAACCACTAGCCGTAATCAAAGTTTTAATCGCTAAAAAATTTTTCAACTTTCATTGGTTTATTTTTTACGAATGAATGCTTACGAAAAAAATATAAAATGTTATACTGTAAAAAGACTAAGGAAAACTTGACTCAGAGACTGCCAGTTACGCTTTTACTTTCGACATTAAACTTGCAAAACTTATTCCAAGCAAAAAAGAGGAGACTTGATATGAGTATATTTGATATCCAACACAATAGAAAAAATACCAGATCAGTAAAGTGGGATATGCTTGAATCCATTTTTCAAACCGACGATGTGTTACCAATGTGGGTAGCAGATATGGATTTCAAGGCACCTGAACAAGTAAACCAAGCATTAATCGAACGGGCCAAACATGGTATATATGGTTACACCATAATAGATGATGAAGTAAGGACTTCCATTACTAATTGGCTTTCACATAGACATAAATGGGATATACAGAAGAATTGGCTATTATTTAGTCCGGGTGTTGTGACAAGCTTACATATGGCTGTTCAAGCTTTTACTAAACCTGGGGATAAGATTATGATCCAGACACCTGTATATACTCCTTTTTACAAAGTAATTAAAAATCATGGTCGGCAAATTGTCACAAATCCACTTCAATATGGAAATAATTACTATAAAATAGATTTTGCTGATTTTGAGAAAAAACTCACTGAAGGGGTCAATGCGTTTATTCTTTGTTCTCCGCATAATCCAGTGGGGCGAGTTTGGAAAAAAGAAGAGTTGACTGAGATTGCACGATTATGTAAGAAATATGATGTCATTATTATTTCAGATGAAATTCATGGAGATCTAACATTTCCAAATGAAGTGCATATTCCAATTGCCTCACTTTCAGATGAAGTGGCAGATCGAACAATAACATGTATGTCACCTTCCAAAACGTTTAACTTAGCCGGTTTACAGGCTTCTTATATCGTTGTAGCCAATAATAAACTTCGAAAACAATTGAATAACCAATTACTAAAGCAAGGTATTCAAGAATTAAATACAATGGGTAATGTTGCAATAGAAGCCGCTTATAATCATGGAGAAGCTTGGCTTGAAGGATTACGGCAAGTATTAAAAGGTCATAAGGATTATGTTCAGGAAAGTTTTAACAAACATATTCCAGAAATTACTGTAACGAATTCGGAAGGTACGTATTTACTCTGGATTAATTGTAGTTCATTAAATATGGATACTGAAAAGCTAAAGAAATTTATGATTCAAGAGGCTAAAGTAGGACTAAATCCAGGTGTGAATTATGGTGAAGAAGCCGCAACATTTATGCGTATAAATATTGCTTGTCCAAAAGTAACGCTAGAAGAAGGTGTCCGGCGAATCATAACTGCTGTAAAAAGCATAAATAAGAATAGCTAATCATATCCTAGAGAGCTTCTTGTTAAAATGAGGCTCTCTTTATTATAAACAATTTGTTTTCATTAAAGGAATAAGCCTAAACAAAATAAAACTAAGTTACCCTTAAATTTCCTCTATATTATTAATAAGTAACCCACCTGGAATGAAACATAATGGAAAGTAAAGCTCAATTGTTCAGATCGGCCATAATTGAATCAGTACAAACTTTAGCACCTATCACCGTGGGAAGCCATCCTCCCATTCTCTCTATGAAGCCTCACTTATCCTCCATCTGTTCATTATTCTGTGTTGGATCAGACGGTCTTTGAGTATCATTCTCTTTATTCTTTTCGTCAGAACTGGCTAACGTCCCACAAATTATCCGTTCTCCTGAGTCACCTCCAGGTTGGCTCATTCCGTCGTCTTCATTCTGTGTTACAATAATGGACGTCCCTTCCCCAGCTGTTAATGAATTTTTCCCATCCAATAAAGTAGCTTGAGGCAACTTTAATTCTGCATTTACAACCCCCTGTGCATCTGCTTCAATATTTGGCATATCTCCTACATGTGAGCCTTTTGGATGCATTAGACCATGCTCTGCGCCAGTAGGATTAAAGTGGTTCCCTGCAGATTTAAAGTCAGGACCTTCGCACTTAGCATATTCATGCATATGAATGCCATGATATCCTGGAGTCAATCCTTCTATTTTCACTTTCACCTGTACACCGTCTGTTTGTTCATTAAAAGTTGCCGTACCAACCATATCACCTGAGACATTATACATTTCAACTTCTCTGCTTTTTTCATCTTTAGATTGACAGGCGGTGAATAATAACAATATAGATATGAATATTAACAGACGCATAAACTAACTCCTTTTCTCTTTTTACTTTAGCATTACCCAGTAAACGAAAACTACTCATTCATTTTAAAATGTAGAAAACATGACTATTCACGCTTTGTCCTAGAGTAAGTGTTTATCACAAAAAACTTCCAATAGAAAAGAATAAGCGATCGGTTAGCGAAGGAAAAGACGGAGACTCTAACGGGATAAAGTGAAACTTCATTTCGTGGAACGTTTTTCCCACGAAATGTTAGATGAACGAATCGGGCATTTAGGTGCCGTTTCTCTTATAAACTTCGTAAAATAATAACAGATTTTTCAAATGCAAGAAATACGGCTCCTTATATTCGGGATAAAGAAAACATGCCTCTAAAACAAGGTATGCCGACGCCTGAGTGGTAAGCCCGTTTTTATTTAGATTCGAGCGGGTGGTAATTTACCCTAGAAAGAAGAACACAGCTTAAACGCTTAAGCTAAAAGAAACTGCTTTTTAAAAAGTTATGACCATGTAGAAACGGATATTTCTATAAAAAAACCTCTCTAGCTAGAGAGGTATTAATAATGTTTATCTTGGTATTCACTTAACTCTTTATCATACTCCTGTCGAAATTCTTTCTCATCTTTTTTAGATTTCTTATAAATTATATATGTCGTAATTGCTGCTCCAATAAAAAATATAGCTAATGTAATAAATGAAGGAATATACTCCGCTTTATCTTGCGGGAATTCTAATACTGGTATCATTTTTCTCACATCCTCCCCAGTCATTATAACAAACATAGAACCATAACTAAAGTTAGAGATCAATTATTCGTTAAACTGTTCTACTTTTGGCACAATGATAAAAATGATACTATAAGTATATATCACTTTGGGGAGGAGTTTTTTATGGCTGAAGTAGCGATTGGGGAAACCGTTAAAGCTCATTATCGTTCTGGAACATATATTGGAAAAGTGATTGCCGATAAGGGAGATCGGTATGTTATTGAGGTACTTGCTGTTAAAAAGCACCCAATGCAAGGAGACCTTCACCATCCTAATGAAACAGAAGATGTATTTTTTCATCAACGAAAAGCACTGGCATTCCATGAAAAAACAAATGTAAAAAAAGCAGCTGTACATCCTTATACGGAGTCTATACCAGACTATACCACTTCATTAAAACAAGCGGTGGAAGATTATAAAGAAAAGCTATATCAACAGGATTCTGCTTATAATAAAGCAGCACTTTCCTGCTTAGAACAATTGGAAAAGGTTTATTTTAAACACTAAGATTAAATTTACTACAGAGCCAAAGAGATAATTGTTATCTCTTTGGTTTCATTTGAAATCCTTATGCCTCCCTCTTCCAACTCATCATTACCCATCAAGGAAACTCTACAATTATTATAAACCCTTAACCTGAGATCTCCATCATATTCCTTTTGGCAATAAGTTCAATTACTCACCCTTAATAGCAATATACAAAAGTACAATTCATTAATTATTTATAGAAAAAATTTACTTGTAGCTATAGAGATAAAAGAAATGTGAATAATGTATATTCATTTTTAAGTACCACTTTACCTCTTTTTACCAAAATAAAAAAACTGCCAGCATTAACAACTGACAGTTTTAAGAAATGAAAATAACGAATTATTCACCAAGGTGTTCTTTAATTACTTCTTCTATACCTTGGATAGCTTCTTTTTCGTCTGAACCATTAGCAGAAATTTTAATTTGTGCCCCTTTAGGTATTCCCAGAGACATAACACCCATAATCGATTTTAGATTTACAGTTTTGTCATTGTACGTAATTTCTACTTCTGATTCAAATTGACCTGCTTTATTTACCAATAGTGTAGCTGGACGTGCATGTACCCCAGTATCTGCTGTAATTTTAAATGTTTTTTCTGTCATTTTCCTTCATCCTTCCAAAGAATTTATCCAGTGTCTGTGTCCATAAGCAAAGAGGTTATGAAACCATTCGGGAAGTAAAGCTATTTACTCCTCTCGTACTTTTCCTAGCATCATACTCTCCCTGCATAAAAACAAGTTTTATGCAATATTAGTCACTAATACGCTTCCTTCATTTTTTAAACATATTTTTGCTATGCTTGATAAAACGAGGTATTGCTCACTTCTCCAATCGTTCTATGTCTCTTGTTGAACACGTATGATAAGTAAAAGGTTTTCACTAACTCTAAGTGAAAAACTGCACTAGCCTTATTATATACAAAAAATCTATTTTTTGAAACAAAAATGTATCATTTTTAATAAAATACTCCATCTATTTTCGCAGAAGAAATAGAAGCGCGTGTTTCAAAGGGACTCAAGAGAATGCAATGTATCATTTTGACGTACTTTTCGAACATCCTCTACAATTTGTGCTCCTAATTTATCAAATTCAGCTTAACACATAGTTTACAACAAAACAATCAAGAATAAACAAAAAAAAAGTTTTTTTACGTTAACATAAAATATTTAGGCTTAAAAAGTATAAATAAAGTTAAACTTTCTTCATGATTAGCTTTTTCTAAAAGTAGAACAAAGGCGATAAGCGCTTGGTTAGCGTGTATAAACAGACAGAACTTCTGACGAGAAAATATCTACTAAGGAGTGCTTCTCTCTTGAAACAGAAGATCAAATGCTAAGTTTGCAGCGTCCTTGAAAAATCGCGAATTATTGCTATCGTAGTTCTTTCTTGGCCTCGCGATTTTTTCTTGTCCTTTCCGTTCGAACGAATTAGACGTTTAGCTCGTTCTCTCACACTTAAATTTCTTCATATTTTCTATAATACTTGAATTTGGAGTCTTGTAGCACCGGACGCGCTTCGAGTGTGCTGAAAACTAATTGTAAGCTATTTTTTAAAAATAAGTTCACGTATATCTTAGCATTTGTCTTTAGTTAACACTTATGATACCGTTATTTTGAAGACTATAAAGTGGTGTTCAAAAAGGTTCGGTTTGCAATGTATATGCAATTAGAAACATGATCCGCAAAAAATTTGATGCGTCATTTTTACCGGGCTTTTTGAGCATCCTCTCTAACAACTAAATAGGAGGTTATATCATGAGTGTACATATAGGCGCTAAACCGGGCGAAATTGCTGACAAAATTTTATTACCAGGCGATCCACTACGGGCAAAATTCATTGCAGAAACGTTTTTGGAAAATCCAAAGCAATATAACAATGTTAGAGGTATGTTAGGTTTTACAGGAACTTATAAAGGTGAAAAAATTTCTGTACAAGGGACAGGCATGGGGGTACCTTCCATCTCCATTTATGTAAATGAATTAATTCAGAGCTATGATGTGAAAAAACTAATTCGTGTTGGTACGTGTGGAGCGATTCAAAAAGATGTAAAAGTAAGAGATGTTATTCTTGCCCAAGGTTCTACGACAGATTCACAGATGAATCGTATGGTTTTTGGCGGAATCGATTATGCACCTTTAGCAGATTTTGATTTACTAAAAAATGCCTATGAAGCGGGAATTGCAAAAGGGTTAAATCTCAAAGTCGGAAATGTATTCACAAGCGACACCTTTTATCGGGATAACGCTAAAGAAATAAATGAAAAATTAGCTGCTTATAAAGTTCTGGCAATTGAAATGGAAACTACCGCTCTTTATACACTGGCAGCAAAGTTTGACCGTCAAGCATTAGCCGTGCTAACAGTTTCTGATCATATTATAACTGGCGAAGAAACATCAGCCCAAGAAAGACAAACTACTTTTCTAGATATGATGGAAGTTGCTTTAGAAGCGGCAATTCGATAAGTAGTATTTTGTTCCAACCAGCTATTATTAAACACATGCAGTTTTGTCCGATACTGCATGTGTTTTATTTGTTATATAAAATTGTGTAAATACAATTTAATAAAGGGTCATTTCTCCTCCATCTCTATAAACTAATCCTACAGTTTTATTTCTGTTCATCAAATTTTTACTATAATTACTCCTCTTTTTATATACTTCATATTGTTAACCTATTAAAAAACAAGTTGACAATATAGAGTTAACAATCTATTATCTATTATAAGCAGTCATAGTATTCCGATTATACATTAAAATGAGGGGGATTAAAATGAGTAAATTACGAACTACTGATCTTACATACGGAGCAGTTTTTGTTGTATTAATGGCAGTTGGTGCAAATATTACTGCTTGGTTTCCAATGCTCAGCGTTCCAATTGGAGGCGCTGATGTGCCACTATCATTACAGACATTCTTTGCTGTTTTAGCAGGTTTGATGCTTGGAAAAAAACTTGGTAGTTTATCCATGTTTGTATATATGCTTGTCGGAATTGCTGGTGTGCCGATTTTTGCTGGGTTTTCTTCTGGACCTACTATGTTTATCAGCCCTACTGGTGGATTTATTATTTCATTTATATTTGCAGCTTTCTTTACAGGCTGGGTAGTAGATAACTCAGAAAAGAACTACTCCTTTCCACGCTATTGTTTAGCGGCGCTTATAGGTACAGCATTCAATTATCTCATCGGTGTAACTTATATGTATATTGCTTCAAATACATGGATGGAAGTCCCGCTTCCATATACAATAGCTTGGGCTGGAATGATTCCGTTTTTAATTAAGGATCTTATTTTTGCCGGATTAGCAGCATTATTTACAGTGAAAGTCGTTAAGCGAATACCTGTCTTAAATCACGTAAGAGCAAGCTAGAAAAGGAATAGTTAAAAACGTGGCGCTTTTTTTATGCTTACTGCCCCAGCTTGTGATAATATAGCATTATCCAATAACTCATGCATATTGTCTAGTATAAAGCGATTTTCACTTCCTGAGAAAGGATGTTTGACAAAGCATGGAATTATTTTTAAATTTTCCACTGTGGGCAGCCCTTACCGCAATCGTTTTTGCACAAGGTGTCAAAGTTCCTATTGCACTTGTTTTTACAAAAGAATTCAGACCGGATTTAGTATTTAGTACTGGCGGAATGCCAAGCAGTCATTCTGCAGCTGTAGCTGCCTTAACAACAGCTGTAGGAATAGTAGAAGGTGTGGCATCTACCGTATTCGCAATTTCCTGTATCTTTAGTGTTATCATTATGTTTGATGCTACCGGAGTAAGAAGACAAGCTGGTGAACAAGCAATCGTTTTAAACAAACTTATTCGGGATTTTCAATTATTTGTGGATGAAGCAAAAAATTGGCCACACAAAGAGGACTACGAAAAAAGGCAAGAACTAAAAGAATTGCTTGGACATCAACCAATAGAAGTTTTCTTCGGAGGGCTTACAGGAATCGCGGTTGCCCTAATATTGCATACAGTTCTCTATTAAAGCTAAAAAGAACAGCAGTTGTTAAAAAGATTTCTACCCCTTGAGTACTGGTTATGAAATATGTTTTTGCTAGTGCGAACTTAAAGTAAAATTGTATGTGAAGAATAATTTATAAATAAGCGATCATCTTATTGGGAGTTCTGGAATTAATTGAACCCCTATTTTTATTGCTAACTACATTAGAAAAACTTGGCTTATCACCAGTCTTTATGGCCAAAGCTATAGTTTTTCTTATACTATAGCCCCCTAAAAATTTAAAACTTTCTTATAGTATAAAAAATATTACATTTTTTACAATGATTGTCAGCTTTTATAATAAAAGATATGAAATGAATATAGAGTACGTAAAAGTTGAAGTGTTACTACCTGAAGCTTACATTGAAACGATAAGAAATAAAGTGAAACTTCATTCAGTAGGAGTTTTCTTCCATCTCCTACTGAATGTTAGCTTGAACGAATGGGCATTTAGGTGCCGTTTTCTCCCACTTAGACCCTTTTGTATCAACTCAAGGCTTTTGAAGTGGGAGTCTTACGGCACCTTAGATGCGGGATAAATTAAATGAATTAGGAGTTTTGACCATCGGTAACTATGACCACGTTATTTCCTTTTCTCATGTTAACGGATATTGGCGTCCCTTGGAGACAGCCTAACCAGTTCATGGAACGAAGCATAAAATTAAGTTTGGTGTGGAGTGTAAAATGGAATTCAAATGCCCATATAAATATATTACAAAAGTAAATGAGATCATTAAGAAATACCATCCATATGAAGAACCAGTAATTTATATCTATCCTTTGTTAACGTAAGAAGTGCTATCTTAATATTCTATAATTATGCCAAGACAACCTGAAATCCCTTCTTTTCAGCGCCAAAATTTCATGTTTTCTGACGATAAAAAAGCCTCACCAATTTTAAAAAAACCATTAACAGAGGGTTGATTTAAATTAGCGAGACTTCTTCATCGATCAAAACCGTCTATTTTACTAATCAGTAGCTTCAACGTTCAAAAGTTATCCTCCATTTATGCCTTGTCTGAATACTTGTAACGCTTGATTTTCATTTAAATGTTGAAGCTCTTTTTCGGTTAGTTTACCATCACCCTTTTTAATCATATAAACATCTACTTGCTTTTTCCCCCAATGATTATAAACATCATCAATGGTTTCGTAATATAGATCAATCTTATTACCAGTTATAGCGCTTCCTTTATCTGCAACCACCCCAAAACCATACCCAGGGATGAAAAGAATTGTCCCAAGAGGAAAGATGGTTAAATCTGCTGCGATAGTAGAATACAAGTCTCTTTTCACTTTAACTCCAGAATACGTAATTCCATATTCAGGATGATCTGGTGTTTTTCCTGTTGACTCTGCACCTGCAGTATAACCAGTTGCTAACACAGTTTGACTAGGGTATTGTTGATAATTAACAACTTCTTCCAAAGTCTCTGCACCATCTATTTGTTCACTCGAAATATTTAACTGCTTCTGCTCTCTATGATTAAATTCTTTTTCTGATAATTCTGTTTCTCTAGAAGTGACATCATCTCTTACTTTATGCTCCGTTATTTTCAATGTTTGTAGAATCTCTGGTTTTTGGTAATGCCAAAGCTTTGCTGCATGAGTATTGTCCGGCATAAAAACTCCAACCACAATAAACATAACAATTATCAATAGAAATAAACTTAAATTTTGAATGAAATTTTGGATTTTCATGATTAACACCTCTTTGGATGTCATCATTTCCAATCTACAAAATTTTATTCATCATTCTATTAAAACATTTGATATCCGCTTTTTCTTAGTAGTCTAATAACTATACCGGACACGATCGTTCCAACAAAACCTGCAGCTAAGATTGAAATATCTATAATCGTAATTTCAGCTAAACGATTCGCCAACTTCGAAAATGCTTCTCCCGGTGCTGAGAAATAATCCCAAGTTGGAATATTGTCTATAATAATGGCAACAACAAAAGGATATACAATTGTCATGAGCCATGTCGTACGTAACAGCATATTTAAAATAAAAGCAATACCAAAAAAGATAACAAAATACAATAAGATAGATACAATTAGCTGAATCAATTCATTTTCTCCCTTCAAATA
Organism: Cerasibacillus sp. JNUCC 74; assembly: GCF_053667775.1. Next base: position 2,803,795 of record NZ_CM132207.1, read on the forward strand.
AGTACCCTTCCCGTACTATGATGCAAGATTACTCTCTATTTGTCCAATTTGCCCCTTTTCATTTTAAATGAAGTTTGAATAAAAGTGCAAGCACTCCGTTTAGCGCCGTACAAACGGCAGAATTTCTGATGTGAGATAAAGGGAAGCTTCATTCAAGGAGTACTTTTCTCCTTGAAAAATCGCACAGAAAGAAGATCACGTTATGCTAGGCGATATTCATTTTCAAAAAAGGTATCCACAAGGTAGAAATAATTTCAATTAGAAATACTTGCTCTCTTACTAACCACGCAGTTAAGACATGATTCATTATTTTATGTTTCAAACCAAATTCAGGTACTAAAAAAGCAAAAATACAACCGTACCTTTGCTTTTCTTATCTGTTAATGAAAAATATTAAATTTTCCTTTTTTCATTAATAAGCGAATTCCGCCTAACTTAAATAAGTAACGATTATCAATGATTTTTTTCATCACTGTAGCTTTCCGACCAAGAATTATTTTGTCGTTGAAAATTATCCCCATGGCATCATTGTGTCCTAATGAGGCGACGGTTCCAAGAATATTTGGCTTAAATACTTCCATTTCCTCATTCCGGATGTATGCTCGAACATTATACGAAACCACTTCGGATTCTTGAATCGCCATTTGTGCTGTAGGAGGATAGGGATTACCATGTTCTAAATCCATAATTAAAGCGCAATCACCAATAACAAAGACATCTTCATATTCAGGACAACGCATATCATTATTCACTTCAATCTTGCCACGATTTGTTTTAAATCCAGATTTCTCTATGATAGAATTAGCTCGTACTCCTGCTGCCCAAACGATGGTATTGGTATGTATTTTTGCTGGTAACCCATTCTTTTCAAATAAGACACTAGATGATGTACATTCTTTTAAAAATGCACCCGTAATAAATTCAACACCACGTGATTCCAAAGAATTCATAGCATACTCCGCTAATTGTTCATCAAATCCTGGTAAAATAGTTGGAGCACCCTCAATATTAATCATTTGCACTAACTGTTTATCAATATCATAATTTTTACAAAGTTCATCTACTCGATTAGCTAATTCTCCTAGAAACTCAACACCAGTAAACCCGCCACCGCCAACCACAATAGTTAACCGGGCTGGATCTTTTTTCACATCATTGTGATAACTTGCAAAATTATGCTCAATATGGTCACGAATAGAGCAAGCACTATTAATATTATCAATAGTAAAAGCATGCTCTTCTAAACCAGGAATACCAAAGGTAGCAACTTCAAAACCTAGTGCAATAACAAGCACATCATAATGTAATACACCATTTTCTAGTTGGACCTGCTTTTTTTTCGGATTGATTAAGATTACTTTATCTTGAATAAAGTTAACTCTATTGGGGTTAATAATATCTTTAATTTGAATTTTAGTGCGCTCATGAGGTAATGTGCCGGCTGCGTTTTCATGTAGCCAAGTTGTTTGATAATGGTAATCGTTCATATTCACTAAGGTTATATTCGCTTCATCAGCACGTAATGACTTTTGTAATTGAACCGTAGTCATCATCCCACCATAACCAGCACCTAAGATGACTATGTTTGGTTTTCCCACGCTTATCACTTCCATTTATTCCTTTTTTTGTAAATTGTGATCTTTTTCACTTGACACCACTAAGAAAAACTTGGCACGCTGCCAAGCAATAATCTTTATAGAATAATAGAATTATTTCATATGTCACACAATTGTAATATGGTTCCCTTGTTATAGTAGCTCTTTTCGCTTTACTTTTCAACCCCATCTGCTTTTTAATTATTATTAGATTTTTCTTAATCAAAAGTTAATGATAAGCTGAGTACATTAATATTCTATTACAGTCGATTTATGATACTATAAAAAGTGGTGCAAAGTTTATATCAAATGGAGGTAATCGTCGTGACAAATGAAGTTTATGATGTCACCATTATTGGCGCAGGACCAGTTGGTTTGTTTACTGCATTCTATGGCGGTTTGCGCCAAGCGAGTGTGAAGATCATTGAGAGCTTACCACATACTGGTGGGCAGTTAACTGCTCTTTATCCAGAAAAATATATATATGATATTGCAGGTTTTCCCAAAATAAGAGCCCAGGAGTTAATTGATAACCTGGAAGAACAAGTCAGCATGTTCCATCCAACCATTGTTTTAGAACAAGCAGTAGAACAGGTAGAACGCCTAGAGGACGGTACATTAAAATTAACTACTGATAAAAAAGATGTTCATTACACAAAAACAATGATTATTACCGCTGGAAACGGTGCTTTTCAACCACGAAAATTAAACGTAAGCAATTGCGATCAATTTGAGGGAGTTAATTTGCATTACCATGTAAAAGACATGAGTAGCTATAAGGACCAGCATGTTCTCTTACTTGGCGGCGGTGATTCGGCTGTTGATTGGGCGCTAATGCTAGAGCCCATCGCTAAAAAGGTAACACTTGTCCATCGTCGTGATAAATTTCGAGCTCATGAGCATAGTGTGGAAAAATTATATGCATCCAATGTAGACGTCCTTACCCCTTTTGTTCCTACAGACATTATAGGTGATGAGCGAATTGAAAGAGTTATTCTTGAAGAAGTTAAGGGAGAACGCAAACTAGAGATGGAAGTCGATTCAGTCTTGTGTAATTATGGTTTTGTCTCTACACTTGGCCCAATTAAAGATTGGGGTTTAGAAATTGAGCGTAATAGTATTGTAGTAAATTCCAAAATGGAGACAAATATCCCAGGCATTTATGCTGCAGGCGATATTTGTACGTATGAGGGAAAAGTAAAATTAATAGCAACCGGATTTGGTGAAGGACCTACTGCGATCAACAATGCAAAACATTATATTGATCCAAAAGCAAGGATACAGCCGAAACACTCAACTAGTATGTTTTAAGCCTGAACTGAGTTCTAAGCGTGCCATAGTAGTAATCTTTTGAATTCATACCGACAAGTGCTTAAGCGCTTGGTTAGCGACGTACAAACTGGAGATCATCTGAAGCGATAAAGGCAACATGCCCTAAAAAAAGGGTATGCCGATGCCTGAGCAACAGCATGCTTATAGTCTAGTCTGCCTTCCTTTAGATTCAATCCAATGTTGACTTATCGTAGGAGAAGAGGGAAGTTTGCTAGCGGCACGAGCACTTAAACTGGGCGATGCTACTTTTTTAGAAAAACTTGGCTCGTCGCCAAGTCTTTACGGCGAAAGCTATCGTTTTTCTTATACGATAAAGTGAAACTTCATCCCGTGGAATGCTTTTTACACGGAATGTTAGTACCTTAAAGGTATGACCTAAAGGCCCTTGAACCAATCGCGCATTTAGGTGCTGTTTTCTCCCGCTTTGACCCTTTGCACGAACTCAGGACTTGAAGTGGGAAACTTACGGCACCTTACATGCGGGATAAACCCTAAAATTTTATACTTTCCTATAGATAAAAAAGGAACGGATATCATTTTCTATCACCAAAAAACTAGGCTCAACTAGCCTAGTTTTTTATAACTTTATACAAATTAGCAATCGCCTGGGGTTCCGACTTTATCCTTTGTCCTAAATGAAGAACCACATCCACAGGATATAATAGCGTTTGGGTTATCAATACTAAATCCCCCGCCCATCAAATTCTGCTTAAAATCTATCGTTGTTCCTTTAATAATTGGAATATCTTGATTGTTTAAAACGACAGGAATTCCATTTATTTCTTCGACTGTATCCAATTCCTCGTTGATTTCATATTCAAAACCAAGTGAATAGGATAATCCACTACATCCACCGCCTTTTACCCCAAAGCGAAGATATACGCCGTCTGACTCTTCTTTCATCATATCTTGAATTTGCTGTCTTGCATAGTCAGTAATCGTGATTGTCATAGCTTGGATTTCTCCTTTCATAAGTGGTTACCTTTCAGTATATACCCTTATTACTACTAGTTCAACTTTACAGTTTTCTTTATTTCCTTTCATAATAAACGCCGGAAGCAATGGTTTCAGCCCCGCCAGTCATCCAAACATTCCCATCTTTATCCCATTTTATTAACAAATCTCCTCCTGGCAAATGTACGGTGATTTCTTTATCTCTAGTTAGATAATTATTTAATACGCCAGCAACTACAGAAGCACATGCACCTGTCCCACATGCTTGAGTAATACCAGAACCTCTCTCCCACACACTGAAATTAACTTCTGTTGGCGAAATTACTTCAATAAATTCCACATTAACTCCTAGAGGAAAACGGGGATCCTTTTCAATTAATGGACCGAGTTTTTCTACTTGTGCATTATCTATCTTTTCGACAAAAAACACGGCATGTGGATTCCCCATAGAAACAGCTGTTAATATCAGTTCTTCGTCATTAATGATAAAAGGTTCCGAAATAACCTGCTGGTTTATTTCACCTTGCATAGGAACATCTTGTCGGCTGAGTAAAGGTTCTCCCATATTAATAGTCACCAAATCTACGTTTCCATCTGTAACATTTACTTCCGCTTCGACAATATTCGCTTTAGTTTCGATTTTAAATTGCTTTTTACTTACGATTCCCTGCTCATAGACATACTTCGCTGTACATCTTAATCCATTTCCACAACTTAGACCTTCCGAACCATCCTTATTAAATATCCGCATACCGACATCTGCTTTTTTACTCGGATGGATGATAATCAATCCATCTGAGCCAATGCCTGTATTTACATTGGCAACACGCTTTGCCAATCCAGATAATTTACTTTCTTCCACTTGATTTGTAAAAAAATCGATATAAATATAGTTATTTCCTAGTCCATGCATTTTAGTAAATGGTAGTTGCATCTGTCTCGTCCTCATTTCTCTTCTGCTCGTAATGGTAAATTATTTTTATCTAACGCCCTATAAATGGGTTTTAACCTTGGAATACCCTCAGCTACTACCTTATCATTTACAAGAACAAGTGGATAGAATAGATCTCCCTGTATGATGCGTTTTGCAAATGAATGATGTTTCCCTATATTTGGAGGCTGTTCTATGTCAATGTATTCAAATGTAACCGAATCGGTACTGTATTTTCTTCCTACTGCCGCCTGTAACCACTCATACGTATCTTTTGCGTTTGGTGCTCCAACGCAACTAGCACATACTTGCTCTGCTCCATAAACAGTAATTGTAATCTGACTCATGCCCTTCCCTCCGCTACTCTGATATCTTTTATTTTACAAAAAGTTGGATCAAAGTTAAAATAAAAATGATTATAGTACCTGCTCAAAGGGTATAAAAAAGACTCGAGGCTGGCTAAGTTCTTAGGCATCCTTAAAAAAGCAGTATGCTTTTTCGACAACTAGCGTTAATATGATTGTAATTCTGACTGAAGAATCGGTCATAATAACCACACCTTTCACAACGTGTAGTATATTGCTGACGAAGTATACTTTGTCCTATTGCAACACTGATACTAGGATGTCTGTTTCAGGTAGCTTAATTTCAAGTAGCGCAGTATATGCTGTTAGATAAGCAAGACGAAGCTACTTTTCAAAAAAGTTATCCACTAGGAACAAATATAATTTCCTAGATAACGAAGAATTCTATCCCCCATTTTTACCTGACCTCTTGAACCTCCTCTTACACGTGATTGCGGTCATGGATTTTTTAGATAATCCGTTTTATAATAGATAATAAGAAAGGAGAAGATGGATAATGCGTGAACAAGTACAGGAAGTATTAAACAAATTACGTCCATTCTTGCTGCGAGATGGTGGCGATGTGGAATTAATTGATGTTGATGAAAATGGCATTGTGCTTCTTCGTCTCATGGGTGCTTGCGGAAATTGCCCTAGCTCAACCATTACCTTAAAAGCAGGAATTGAACGTGCCCTTATGGCCGAAGTACCCGGTGTAACTGAGATTGAACAAGTATTCTAAATGTACTCATGAATATTCATAGAGAACCAAAGCTTATGTGCCTTGGTTGTTCAGCCCAGCCCAATAAAGACTAGTGTTTCTACGAAGATACTTACCCATCCAGGATAGGGCTAACGCGCTGAAGCTGAATATAGGTAAATCTTATACAAAAATGATCACAATAAAAAGAAGGCTTCCAACAAAGGAACACCTTCTTTTTTGTTTCTTAAATTGCAAACGAACTCATCTGCACTTTACTCAACTGGAGTTCGTGGTCGCTTACCACTTAATACACGTGTAACATTTTCTAAACAAAGCTTCCACATGTTCGTCCTTGTTTCTACACTTGCTGATCCAATATGCGGAAGTGCAACAACATTCCTCATTTGAAGCAAAGGATGATCCTTCGGAAGCGGCTCTTTAGAAAAAACATCTAACCCGGCTGCTGCAATTTGTTCTTCTTTTAGGGCTTGTATTAAAGCTGCTTCATCAACTACCCCTCCCCGAGATATGTTGATAAAGATAGCTGAATGTTTCATCATGCCAAAAGCATCAGCATCAAACATATTCCTTGTTTCATCGGTTAGGGGAACAACAGACACAACAAAATCTGCCTCACTTAATAATTCATTAAGTCCTAAAAATGTAACCCCCAGTTTTTCTTCTGCTATTTCGTCTCTAGATCGATTGTGATATATAATATTCATCGAAAATCCTTTAGCTCGCCTTGCAATTGCTTTTCCTATTCTTCCCATACCAACAATGCCAATCGTTTTATTATAGACGTCCGTTCCTGCCAATAAATAAGGAGCCCAGTGCTGCCATTTTCCCTGTTTAATGAAATCATTAGCCTCTAGTAGTCGCCTTGCTGTAGCCATCAATAATCCAAAACCTAAATCGGCCGTCGTTTCAGTTAATACATCGGGTGTATTAGTTATAATGATATTCCTCGCTTTCGAAGCATGAATATCAATGTTATCATAGCCCACAGCTAAATTGGCGATCACTTGTAAACGTTGTACGTTGCCTAAAAAAGCATCATCTATTTCTTCGGTTAACATACAAATTAGACCATCCGCATGTTTTGCATCTTTTATTAATACTTCTCTTGGTACTGGAGTTTCTTCTTTTTCCCAGCAGATGAACGTAAACTGCTCCTGATAAGGTTTTAATAATTTTGCCGGGATGCTTCTTGTAATATAGATTGTCGGCTTATTCATCTTCTTCCCCTCCATCATCGCAAATGTCTAATAACTGTTTTTATGTTTAGAAAGATATTGTTTTAAAGCCAGTGTAACACAGGAATCTGAAGATGTTTACAATCTATATTTGCCCAGTCAAAGAATTGGCTAACATGCTTTTCATATTTCGCCTGAAGTTGTAATAAATGGTGTAACTGATCATTAGCATCTATTTGTTGTTCCGTTAAATTTCGTTCCAAACAATCAAATAGATGGATAGGAAAGAGCAATCTAGCATACACTAAACGCCAGGTAAATATAGAAAGCGGTCGTACGGTTTCATAATCTCGCAAAAACTGGATTGTTCCCTGTTTGGGGTCATCCTGCAAAAACTGTTGACGTAAAAATTCAGCAATATCTCTAGCAGGATGGTCATAAACTAATTCCAGCGGCCACATGACTGATTGGTACAGCTGATCTGAATATCTTCGGAAAGCGATGGTACCTTGGTCAGCCTCGTGGAAGCGTAACTCTTCTTCACTTTCTCGAATATATTGAATTGCATTTTCACTTACACCAATAAAATAAGGTAAGGTATCCATAACCAATCGATAATAAGCATTTGGATTACCTTGGGCTGCTTTTTCCAGATTTTGCTCTAATGCTGTAACCTTATCTATCCATAGCTGCTTCCATTGTCCATAACTGGAAATTGCTTTGGGCTCATAAGTATAGGCACTGCCAATCTGATGAAATTGCGCTAATATCGTTCCACTGGATATACTTGGGGAGTACGATTGATCACTTCCTTGAATAACCATGTATTTAGTGTTTTGATGAGAGGTAAGCCACTCTCCTTGTTGATTACGGATAGGAATAGCCATATTACTATAGGAGCTCTCTTTTAAATAATAAGCTAAAACCGATTGCTCCATATGTATAATTTCATTGTTTTCCACAGAAGTGATAAAATAAATATATCGTTCTGCTTGGTAACATTCCTTCCCATCAACCCAACGCTTTGTTTCGGGACGAACATTATAATTTTCATAAAGCCAGGTACTGAATGACAATGAACTTACCCCCTTATCATTTTATCTCGTTAAAAACCTTCAACAGTGAGTGCTGAATAATTTTAATCGATGAGGCTTTTTATAAGTTGCTTCCGTAATAGTTTATGAAGTAAAGTCAGTTTTTTTACTAAAGAATGAAAGGATGGTAAAAAGAATGAGTGAAAATACAAAACGAAGTGAATTAGAAATGAAAGCCAGACAATGGTTAACAGAAAGAGGCGTATTAATAGATGATATTGCCGAACTTGTTTATTTCTTACAATCACAATACCATGAGCATTTAACACTTGATGAGTGCAGACATAATGTCAATCGAGTTCTTGCTAAACGAGAAGTACAAAATGCAATTTTAACAGGTATTCAATTAGATGTGCTTGCTGAAAAAAAACAACTGGAGCAACCATTACAAAAAACGATTGACTCCGATGAAAGCTTATACGGTGTCGATGAAATTATTGCTTTATCGATTGTGAATGTTTATGGTTCTATTGGCTTAACCAATTATGGATATATTGATAAACAAAAACCGGGTATCTTAAAAAGACTAGATGATAAATCTACCGGAGAGTGTCATACATTTTTAGATGATATTGTCGGCGCAATTGCTGCAGCAGCTTCAAGCCGATTAGCACATGATAATGGAGAAGATGTCATATTAGACGATTAAAAAAGCAGGAAATATCTCCTGCTTTTTTTCTTATAGAACACGTATTATAAGCACGTATCCTTATATTTTATAGCTTATCGATCCATTCAAACAGATTTTGAACATAATGCGTTGGTTTTACCTTCAAATAATTGTATTCTGAAAATGGAGTAACTCCAGTAAATACCATTAATGTATCGATTTCAGCTCGAATACCAGCTTGAATATCAGTGTCGTAATTATCTCCAACCATTAAAGCTTCGTCTTTATCTAGACCAAGTACATCAAGTGCTTCTTTCATAATTACCGCTTCCGGTTTACCAATAAAGATTGGATCTATACCCGTACATAATGTGATGACAGCGGTTAGCGAACCGTTTCCTGGTAACAAACCTCGTTCATTCGGGATGGACTTATCACCATTTGTTGAGATAAATTTTGCCCCATTACGAACAGCGATACTCGCCGTAGCTAATTTTTTATACGTAATTTCACGATCAAGACCAATCACAACAACATCACAATTTTCGTCCTCTACCACCTTAAGTCCTGCTTGTTCAAAAGCTTGAATGAGGCCTTCTTCTCCAATTACATAACAGCGCGGATTCTCATAATTTGCTTTAATATATGAAACCGTTGCTAAACTCGTCGTGACAATTTGATTGGCAGTTGCCGGGATATCCATATTTCTTAGTTTATCAGCCACTGCTTCTTGTGTTTTAGTAGAATTGTTCGTTACAAACACATACGGAATATGGTTATTTTTCAATGCGTGAACAAACTCCGAAGCAAATGAAATAGGTTCATTTCCTTGATACATTGTTCCATCTAAGTCGATTAAATAGCCTCGATATTTTTTGGTCATTATATTCATTCACTCCAATGCAATACGAATAGACTGTGCTTTTATTCCGATTTTGATTCATTTGTAAAAGCATGGGTTACGTGTTGATGTTCTTTATTTAAATAAGTTCGAATATGGGTGGAGAATTGTTTATAAATAGTCAAGTTTGTTTGGATCACCTTCATTAATACGTTATAATCCACTGATGTATAGTCTGACATTAACATACGTCTCAAACTAATCAACTCTTTGTATGCTCTTTCTTCCTCTTCTGGAATAACCTTTTCATCTAATAAAATATTGATAATGTCATTGTAACTGCCAGGATCACGCATAATAAACCCGTCAATCATCATATTACCGACATCTAGCGTTGACTCAATAAAGACATGTACTGCTCTTTCTAAACTGAGTTTATCTGACAATGTTTTTGGAGGGCCCATCTTCAATATGTTTATTAATTCATCCATATACTGAAGTATCTCCTCCAATTTTTTACGGTCAACAAAGTACATATGTCAAACCTCCATTATAAAGTGAAACTTCATTCAGTAGGAGTTTTCTTCCATCTAATACTGAATGTTAGTTGAACGAATCGGGCATTTAGGTGCCGTTTTCTCCCACTTAGACCTTTTGTATCCACTCATGATTTTGAAGTGGGAGTCTTACGGCACCTTACATGCGGGATGAAATTACATGTTTATCATATCATATTCTATAGGAATATAAAGAAAAACATGATATAGTTGGTGAAATAGCAATATTCAAAAAAGGGGGATAATATGGCTAAAAAATACGAAATAATCAAAGATGAAACTAAAATGAAGGGAGTTCGTTATATCAGTTTTATGGGACAACTACAGCGCTATGATTTGGCAATTGTAGAGCATGAAGATGATCCGAGCAAAAAGCTCATTATTAATTTACGGAAAAATCGTTGTACTACCATTGGAAAAGATGACTTACATGACAAAGGAAAAATCGAACATACGTTTAATGAACCAAATATGGAAGCTGATGAAATTCGTCATTTTTTAAAAGATGTACTTTAACACTATAAATGAACAAATAAGTAGGGTCTTTCCATCCTCCACTTATTTGTTCATTTATACCAATCGTTTCTTATCTGATCTTTCCAATCTATTCCTATTTCCGAGTAAAGGCTTTTCCATTCGTGTTAACTAAAATAATTTTACCTATATTTACTAATAATAAAAGCAAGTAATCAGAGGGAACATTACTAATAAAGTAAAACTTCATTCAGTAGGGTTTTTCTTGTCCTTGAAAAACTGCAATGTATCACTTGTCGTAGCTTTCCTTGTCCTGTCACCGCGGAAAAAAATCAGGCTTTTTGGTATCTTGATCTCCCACTTAGACTTATTCATATTTGCTATAACTTGAAGTAGGTATTACTGCACCTTAGATGAGGGAAAACGCACCATAACATGAATGAATTGGAAGGATGAAAGAATGGATAAGAAAAAAAAGGATTACTCCGATTTTTCAAATGTTAAAGATATGCATAACAAATTAATTCCTGAAGAGTTTCCAGAAGGAGCTTTCGGATTACCAATAAATGCAGATACTCCTGTAGAAGGAAAATCAACCCCGTGGGAAAAGGGACAGCGTAGAGACAGCGCCTTTGTTTATCCAGATCGGGAACAGCATGAAGATGTTCCCCGCAGAATACCAGGAGCGCATATTATTCATGACGATAAAGAGCAGTAGATGTTAATTTGCTACTGCTCTTTTGCAGTTATTTTTTTCAATACAAAGTAGGCACAGCCAAAGTTGCAATACTCATACAGATAATCGTCCAATGCTGTTATCTTTGCATCCATTGGAATCTTCGTATGTTGAACTCCATAAAAACCCTTTAATCGAAGTTGCTCATAACCCCAATCCCCTACAATATAGTCATACTTTGATAATATGTCCGAATAACGTTCTCTGACAGCTTCTTCATTAAATCCTCCTTTATGATTTTCTACTAGCTCGTACATTTTTCCGTAAATCTCTATCATTTGTATCCCCCCTACTTTGTCTTTTCAGTGTATCACCTTTCCACCAAACCCTCCAGAAAAAAACAGTATGATTTCATGCTGAACCAGCAAACTAAAAACGAACCCCAAAATCAACTTGAGAAGGAGGTAATACAATGGAACTGAAAAAAGTGATCCCCATAGGACTTACCACACTGTTTCTCATGACAGGATGCATGGATAACGATACAGCTACTGACGAAAGAGAGGAAATCAAAAACCAGCTTGATCCAAATGGGCAACTACAAGCACCTGCGGATGAAAGTGCAGAAAATAAATTAGGATATGTACGCTATACAAAAGATGAAATTGACAATGATAATGAAAATAATCGTTCTATCAGTATTGACCGAACCGAAATGGCTAATATGATAACTCGTATTATGCTTCGTGGGAATTCATTTGAAGAGGTAGCAACACTTGTTACAGACAATGAAGTGTTAATTGCGTATGAAAAATCAGCTGACACTAATTCTGAGAGAGCAACCGAAATAGCGAAAAAAACAGCTACATCAATCATGCCAGGATACTTTGATGTTTATGTAACCGACAATACTAATTTAATCGATGATATTCAAAGTTTGCATAATTCCCGAACAACCGATGGAAATTATGATAATACAATCGACAATATAATTAAAGAAATGAATAAAACAACAAAAAATACCAATGAATGACGAAGCTTCATTGGTGGGATTTATCTCGCAAAAATATGAGTTGAAGCAATTGGTTATTTAGGAGCCGTTAATTTTCCATTAGATCTTCCCGTAGCACCATCTTGTTTATAGAAAGTTTACGGCTCCTTATGCTGAATTTCATTTCGTGGATCCTACTTTTTTTAATGACAGTTTGTCAAAGATCTTCCTGAAACGTTCATGTGTAGTTCTCCAATTTAAACATTTTCTAGGTCTATTGTTGATGAGTGATATGATAGTGCATTTTCTAGTTCTGCATCTGAGACTTTAGCCAAACCGGTTTTCTTAGGGAGAAACTCTCGTAATAAACCATTTGCATTCTCATCGCTACCACGCTGCCATGAAGAATAAGGTTCCACAAAATATACCTGAATGTTATTTTCTGCTGCCTCTATGGAACAAGCTATTCGAACACTGCATAAGCGATTACCCGATGGTGCATTTCAAACCGCCACAGTACATAGAGGCAAATAATTCGCTACAAGCGTAGACTAAATTATGGACGTACGTATTGGTAAATGGTCCCCAGAACTAGCGAACATCAAACTTGTATATTTACTATGTCTATTGGGAAAAGTAAAGACCATATTTAATGATAACGAAAAACTTAACATATTAAGGGTGACAAATGTGTATGCAAAACGTTTTTTCACAGGGAGTTTTATTTTACTGCTTTTTTTGCTTATTAAAAATCCGATTTATGCAGAGGACACTATCTATGAACAGCGAATGGCTTTATTTAAGAAAACCGAAGCATTGACGCAAATTCCGTGGTATTATTTTGCTGCAATGGATAACTATGAACGAAACAAAAAACAACATGCAAATGATGAAAAAGTTATATCCATCGAATTCTCTCCTGAATTATGGTATGGATTAGGAAATGCCTCCATGATTAATGATGAGCTTCTGATTGACTTTTTTCATGGCCAAGGTCGAGATGGAAATGGTGATCAAAAAGCTGATCCAAACAATCCAGAAGATGTTCTCTATACTATTGGTAATTATATGCTTCAATATGGGCAAACGAAAGAAGATATAAAAATTGCCTTATGGAATTTTTATAATCGAGATCTGTCGGTGCAAACGATTATGAATACAGCAAAAGTATTTCAAACTTATCAAGAAATAAATTTAACGGATCGCGATTTTCCAGTAGACACTTCCTATAATTATAGTTATCGAAGTACTTGGGGTGATCGTAGAGGGTTTGGCGGCTTACGAATACATGAGGGAACAGATATATTTGCTGATTATGGCACTCCTGTCAAATCAACAACCTATGGAGTTGTGGAAATGATGGGGTGGAATTTATATGGCGGTTGGCGAATTGGCATTCGTGATATTTATAATATTTATCATTATTATGCCCATATGAGTGGGTACAAAGACGATATCCAAGTAGGAAAAGTAGTGAAGCCGGGAGATGTACTAGGCAGTGTTGGTTCAACAGGATATGGCCCGCCGGGAACATCGGGTAAATTCCCCCCCCATCTTCATTATGGAATGTACAAAGATAACGGATATAGTGAATGGTCATTCGATCCCTATCCATACTTGAAAAAATGGGAACGAATGGCAAAACAAAAAGAGTAAAAATTTAAACCAAGCTACTATCGAAACATGAAAGGACATTTCATTTTATGAATAAAAATGAAATGTCCTTTCTTAGGTTTATTTTATTATTGAATTATTCTGTTTTTTTCCGCGATTTCTTTACAGCATATGTTATACTCGCTGCCAATCCTCCCCAAATAACAAGCATTCCCAGAACCATAACGATAATCGCACTAGTACTCATGTCATTTTGCCTCCTTTTTTGCTGACGAATGACTTGCTTCACTTACTGAGCGCCATTTAGGAATAGACAACAGAAGTCCAATTACAAGTGCTCCAGCAGCCACGAACCATCCGGCGTATAAAATAAATGCATCCGGGTAACCTGAATAATTCCCTGTTGGTGTATCAAAAAGTTTCATCATATTTAGTCGGAACAAATCGTATAGCATATAACCAAGTACTACTGGTGTAATCACATTTATACTTAACGGGAACCACCAACCAAGCTTAATATCCGATATTGCATCTGCATGGTCCCGTAAATTTTTAACTAATCGTAAAATCCATGCAACTAATATTACTTCAACTAAACCAAGTAACGCAACACCAAATTGATTAATAAAATAATCTACTGTATCCAGGAAATACAATCCGCCTTTCGTTGCATAAAGCAAAGAAACAATAGCAGCTAATCCTCCACCAAATAAGACAGATTTTCCTCGAGGTATTTTAAATTTATCAGATAAGCCTGCAACATAGGTTTCGGTTAGGGACAATAATGAAGTTACTCCGGCTAAAACGAGTGAGGCAAAAAACAAAAAACCAAATAGCCCATTCAATCCAGGAAATTCATTTATAATAGCTGGAAATACGACAAATGCAAGTCCTACACCGTCAGAGACAACCTCATCTACGGCTACTCCTGATTGTGTAGCCATAAAACCAAGTACGGAAAAAACTCCAATCCCCGCAAGCAATTCAAAACTTGAATTTCCAAATCCAGTTATAAACGCATTGTTAGTAATATCTGATTTTTCAGGTAAATAACTAGAATAAGTGATCATAATCGCAAACGCAATTGATAAACTAAAAAAGATTTGACCATAAGCAGCTACCCAGACTTCCCCTGATAAAATACTACTAAAATCAGGCTGGAAGAATGCTTGAAGACCTTCCAACGCACCAGGAAGTGTAATAGCACGAACAACGATAATTAAAAAAATAAATGCTAATAATGGAATGAAAATACGATTGGCAATTTCTATTCCTTTTTTCACACCCCTATATAGGATAAATAAGACGATTGCCCAAACCGCTATTAATGGTAACAGAACTCCAGGAACCATGCTCCCTACCTGCCCCGCATCAACTGTATTATTTAAATAATCTTTAAATAAAAAGCCCTCCGTATCCGAACCCCAACTTAAATTGACTGAGAAAATCGCATACGATATTGCCCAGGCAATAATAACAGAATAGTAAGTGGAAATTATAAACGCAACGAATACTGCCCACCAACCAATAAATTCTGTTTTTTTGTTCATTTTTTTGTATGTCAGTGGACCAGAACCGCGGTACTTATGACCCATGGTGAATTCCATAATTAATATTGGAATACCTGCAGTTAATAATGCAAATAAATAAGGGATAAAAAAAGCTCCTCCACCATTTTCATACGCCACCGCCGGAAAACGCCAAATATTTCCTAACCCAACAGCAGACCCTATTGCCGCCAAAATAAATCCAGCTCTTGTTCCCCATTGAGAACGAGTTTCCATTCTTTAGCCTCCTTTTCCTTTTATTGTTAATTAATGAAAATTTTTGAAAAGTTTACTCTTTTCAGATATTTATGGTTGTATTATAACGGCACTTTTATCTTATGTCAAAATAATTTTTAATATCAAAACTAATTAATAAATTAACTATAGTTATCCCAAGGTAGAAACGAATATAAATACATACACATTAAAAGAGGCTGGGACATAACGAAAACAGCAGATTAAAAAACGAACCATAAATCGTCCTTGTACTATAGTAAAGTATAAAATTTTAGGCTTTATCCCACATGTAAGGTGCTAACATTCCGTGTAAAAAGCATTCTACGGAATGAAGTTTTACTTTATCGTATAAGAAAAACGATAGCTTTCGCTAAAGACTTGGCGACAAACCAAGTTTTTCTAAACACAAACAAACCGAACAATTATAAGGTACCGACCCCCGAAAGTTAGAGTAGAAATCTAATTTTCGGGGGTGTTTTTATGGCTAAATATAGTGAAGAATTTAAAATAAATCTTGTCACCGAGTATTTATATGGCAACCTAGGATATAAATTATTGGCAAAAAAATATAATATGGGTAGCGCAACACCAATATTTGAATGGGTGAAAGTCTATAAGTCTCAGGGAATGGATGGGTTAAAAAGAAAAAAAGCTAGGAAGTTTTATCCTGTTCGATTTAAATTAAATACGATACAATTTGTGTTAAAGACAGGTGCTACTTTTTTAGAAACTGCTGTTCAATTTAAATTGAACAACCCTTCCTTAATTAGACGCTGGATGAAAGAATTTAAGGAACAAGGAGTAGAAGGCCTGAAACCAAAGGGGGAGTCTTCTATGTCTAAGAAACCCAATAAACGGAAGAAAAAGGAAGAAAAAAAGTTAACACGTGAAGAAATATTAGAACGAGAGAATGAACTATTAAGGCTAGAAAATGCGTACCTAAAAAAGCTACGAGCTTTTCGGGAGAATCCAAATGCCTTCCACGAAAAGCACAGGCAAAGGTGGCATTTGGACTTAAAGAAGAAGGATTCCGATTAAAAGATATTCTCCTTATTGTGGGCATACCTGAAGCAACCTATCACTATCATGTGAAAAATTTTGGCAGAGAAGATTCAGACAAAGTACTAAAAAAAATCATTATCGATTTATTTAAAAAGTTCCATGAACGTTATGGCTATAAACGTATTACTAGAGAACTAAATAAATTAGGATACGTTATCAACCATAAAAAAGTATATCGCATTATGTGCGAATTGGGATTGAAATGTGTGAAATTTATGCGAAAATCCCGTAAATACAATTCCTATAAGGGAAACGTTGGAAAAGTGGCGAAAAACCGATTGTCTCGCCGTTTTAACACGCCAATTCCTCTTCAAAAATTAGTAACCGATATTACAGAATTCAAATGTCTAAGTGAAGAGAAGTTATATTTAAATCCGATTCTTGACCTTTATAACGGAGAAATTATTGCGTATAAAATCAAGGAACGTCCAACGTTAGATCTTGTCATAGAACCTTTAAAAGAAACGATAGAGATAATAAAGAATCATGCAACCTATCGCACCACCATCCATTCTGACCAAGGCTTTCATTACCAACACAACCAATGGGTGAGAACATTAAAAGAGAATAAAGTATTCCAAAGCATGTCTAGAAAAGCAACCTGTGCGGATAATGCTTCCATGGAGAATTTTTTTGGCATTTTAAAACAAGAAATGTATTATGGAGAAAAATTAGTAAGCTATGAAGAATTAAAAAGTCGGATTGAAGAATATATCTATTGGTATAATCATGAACGAATAAAAGAAAAATTGGCCGGGCTGAGCCCAGTCGAGTATCGAACGCAATCCAGCCAATCAACTGTATAATAAAACTCTAACTTTTGGGGGTAATCACATAAATGAATTGTTCGGTTTTTGCTATTTCGTATTTGCTTATGTCCCAGCCTCGTTTTAGTGCTTTGCTTTTGTAGTTTTTAAAAAATGTGTTAGGATTGCAAAACCAATAATAATAGCCATTGTCACAAGCAACGGTAAGACAATTTGACTAGTAAATCCTATAATTAAATAACCTACAGCTGCAGCTAAAGCTGAGAGAATGGCATATGGAAGCTGGGTCATCACGTGATCAATATGGTTTGCTCCTGCCCCCGTTGAGGATAAAATAGTCGTATCAGAAATTGGAGTACAATGATCACCAAATACTGCACCAGCAAGCACAGCTGCCATGGATGGCAACAGCATCTCCATATCTGTAATTGCCGTTACTTCAACTGCTATCGGCAGCATAATACCAAACGTTCCCCATGATGTACCTGTAGCAAGCGCCATAAAGCCAGCAATGATAAAAAATAAAAAGGGTAAAAAAGCTGGGTTTAAGGATGAGTTATTTACAATACCAGCTAAATACTCGCCTGTTTTTAATTCTCCAATTATCGAGCCGATAACCCAAGCTAACAACAAAATATAAATAGCAGGGAGCATGGTTTTCATACCTTCGAGTATAATCTTCACTGTTGAATTGCTTTGTCCGGCTTGTCTAATATGAAAGAAATAACAAGTAATAACGGCAACTGCTCCACCGATAAATAGCGAAAGATTGACATTCGTATTAGCAAATATGGTCAAGATACTGATATCACCTTCTGCAGCCATTGCCCCAGTAATCATCATGGAAGAGACAGTTGCAATAATTAGTACTGCAATCGGGACTAACAAATGATAAATTCTTCCGTTTTTATTTGGCGTAAAAATATCACTTAAATCTCCAGATACATTGTTTTTATTGGGACCAATCAAATCACCGGTTTCCATTGCCCTTGTTTCATGCTTTTGCATTGGGCCTATATCCATTTTTAAGTAAGCAACTAAAAATACACTAATAATTGCACCTATTGCATAAAAATTAAAAGGAATCATTTTAATAAAAGCTTCTAAAGGTTCAAGTGAAGTTACTCCATTTGCAGCAAATATCCCGCCCATAGTACCAATAATGTAAGCACCCCAACTGGAAATGGGAGATACAACAGTTACCGGTGCTGAAGTGGAATCAATAATATATGCAAGTTTTGCTCGTGAAATTTTATGTCGATCCGTTAATGGCCGAGCTATTTGACCAACTGCTAAACTATTAAAATAATCATCAATGAAAATGATAACTCCTAATAATGCACTCATTGCTTGTGCGCCACTTCGGCTTTTCACTCGTTTGATCATCCAATCACCAAATGCGCGACTTCCACCAGACGCTTGTAAGAATGCTGTCATAATACCAAGCAATAGTAAAAATGATAATAACAAGATATTGCCAATATTAAGTGTGTAATCAGAAATAAAAAGCGAATAAAATTGAACAACAATTTCTTTTATTGCTTCCCATATTCCAAAATCGTGAATGAGTATTGCTCCAACTACAATTCCTGTTCCTAACGATAATAATACATTTCTCGTTAATAAAACGAGCACCAGCATTAGAACTGCTGGAATAAGCGAATAAATCGTACCTTCCATTAATGTTACCTCCACTATAGTTGTTGGCAATAAGGCAGGGAAACATACTGTTAGGGGAAATGGGTGAAGGAAATGAGAATAGGATTTGCTTTTACATTAGAAAAACTGGCTTGTCGCCAAGTCTTTATGGCGAAAGCTATCGTTTTTCTTATACGATAAACCATAAAGTTTTATACTTTCCTATAGTATAAAAAAGACAATGATAGAAAATAACCTATCATTGTCTTTACAATATACGTTATCCTCCATTTCGATCAGTAGTTCTCCATGCATATTGCTGTTTGCATGACAGTATACTCCTTATTCAAAAGTATACCAGCTATAATAAGTTCGACACTTATTACGCTTCGGCAATAAATCCTTTCATCTAACTTCATCGTTATCATCCTCAGTCAGACTACTAATATCCATTGCGCCTCTACCTCACCGATCTGATAAGGTGTTATTTATTTTATTTAGCAAAGTATATTATAACAAACCATTAATCATTATTCAAGCTGTCTTTTGGGACGGAGATGTTTGGCCCTCTTTCTCCATCACCACCAAAAAATTCTGGTACGTCTCCCATAATCACACGTGAATCCACATAAACTTTTGTACTTATTTCAGCGGTTTCTGTTGTAAATGGAACAACAATCTGTACATTAACTGTAACAGGGATATATATTTCTATTAATGCTGCATTAATGCCAAAATCCCTCATAATATACTCTACATCTGATTGAATACTTCCTACTATTTCAAAGTGTACAGGAATCTTGGGACCCAGATTTGCCAGAATTGTACTTCCCGTTGCTTGCCCAATTGGGATCTCGACAACAGTCGGATCTTTATCCGCTAAATCATTTGCTGTATCTCCATAATCTTGTGGTGGCATTTCCGGGTCATCGGTATCCAACGTTTTTCCTTTATTCATCCCATATAAAAAGTACTCCGCTCTTTTAGTAGCAGCTCTCAACGCCCGATTCACTGCAGCTGATTTCCAACCAACAATGGAGACATTGTTTTCCGTATTTATTTCCATCAAATCATCAAAGCTAATATTTTCCGTTGATTTGACTGCTTCATTAATTGTTCTCGTTGCAAACTCCTTTGTCTTTTGATTCGCTATATCCATTAAAGGTGGGGTAATGCCTTTATCAACAATGATAATGCTAAGGGAGGTCAAAATAACAAAGGCTATTGTCGTCATGAACAATATTACTTTAACAGGAGAACTGCTTTGCAAATGCAATCTTGGCCGTCTTTTCATGAAAAATACCTCCTCAAAACAAATCTATGCTTGTTTTCAGAAGGTTAGAATTGAATTTTACTCCTATCTTATTAACCATATTTTATAAATAAATAGCGTTCTAGAACTCTTTAATTTCTTAGAAGTTCTCTATAACCAATTGCCATTAACCCCTCTATTCTCTCCCTTTAAATTCTTGGGACGCTTAGATACGGGATAAGACGTATATGTCTGTTAATAAGCTATTACTGCCTAAGCAATCAACATTAGCGCATCCTTTCCGGTCATCCCTACTTTCCATCCATGTTCCTTTGCGGATTCGGTAATTTTTTCTAATGGTGCATGCAATAATTCATCGATCGTACGAACTCCGACCGCCCTACCAGCTACAATCTTTCTGTCAGCCAGTTTTTCATTTAACAAGTCAATGTCTAAAGCTGCACACATAATATATCCGACTTCATTGGCAATGATTAATAAATCTGTCTTTGGCAATTCTACACAAATCGCAGTAAAAAACATTCCTTCTACTTCTAAAGGATTTACCGTTATCATTCGTAAAAGGCCTCCTTCATCGCTTCTGCCTTATCTATATGCAAACAGAGGCCTTATCGTCACTAATCTATTTATTTGAATACGCTCGCATTAATGTTTCAGCTAAAATATCCCTTAAAAATTCTGGCAAATAATAGTTTTTCACTCGTGATCTTGCAACTTCCGGCAATAGTCGTCCAAATGTAAATGTATCAGCTGTAGCTATGGTATACGTTTGATCAGCCTTTAAAGGATATTTTTCTTCCAGATAAGCTTGTTTAACAAAAACTTCACCGTTCTTTAATCGTTCCATACATAAGCTCAAGCCAGAAAAAGCCATTTTACCTATTATTTTCCCCCGAAAACCAAACCCTTTTAATTTTAATTCAATAAACTCTTTTGAGAATGAAGAACGAATAGTTTCCAGCAATTCTCTCCCTGTCAATTCAACCACACACGTATTGATAGGGTGTGGACATATTCTATGAATATCGCCATAAGTTACTACACCAGACGGTAAACTTTCCAGCAACAGTCCCGCATTAAGCATGGAACAATCTGCATTTGTTTGTTGTTTAATGGAATCAGTTAAAGCTTGTAAAACAGGAGTTTCTTTTCGCCAATCAACTTCGAGTATTTCAGGTAATCGCACAACAGGTTTAGCTAATATACGTTCTGCTTCTTGTTGATAGGTTGTAAGGATCTCCTCTGTTTGGGGGTCTTTCGGCAAGTGGGTAATATTCGTCGTATACGCCTCTTTATGCACTAATTTACCTTGCTCATGATCCCAAGTTAAGATAACCTCACCAACAAAATGACAGTGTTTTCCTGCAGCAGTAAGTAATGTATTATTTACCATCTCACCTTTGCGTAAGAGATGGTGGGTATGTCCACCAATAATAACATCAATATCCGGAAATCGCTTTGCTATTTCCTGATCTTCACTATAGCCAAGGTGAGATAACAGTACAATAATATCTGCTTGCTGCTTTATTTTTCCAATCATTTGTTCCAGCTGTTCATAAGGAGGTGATACATACCAATCAAGCAATTGATAATAATCATTAAATGGAGCAGTAAGTCCAATTACTCCAATTTTAACTCCATGCACAGATGTTAATGCGACACTCGGATTTAACCAATCTGGTTTTTCATTGTTCATACTGTGCAAGTTTGCACACACTACCTCAAAGGAAGCCTCATCATATAAATGGACCAAATCATCATGTGAGATTGTAATACCTTCATTATTTCCTAATGTTACTACATCATAGCCGGCTTCGTTCATTAACTGCACATTTGCTGTTCCCTTAAAGGCTTCGGCGATTGGATGCATTCGATCAATATGATCACCAATATCTACAATCCAACAAGATTTTCCCATCGATTGACAACTCTTTTTTGCTTCTTTTAAATAACAAGAAACTTGAGACCAATTATCAAAATTACTATGTAAATCGTTTGTGTAATAGAAATATATATGCTCTTTCATTTTGATTATGCTCCTTATACCAGCCCTTGAAAAATCATTCGAATACCAATTATAATTAATAAAATGCGCAAAATCCATTCAAGTGCTTTGCCGGTCAAACGCTGGTTCACGATTGCTCCAAGCTTGCCACCAATCCACGCTCCAGGGATAAAAAAGAAAACATACTTCCACACAATATGCCCCAGCACTATATGTGTCCCGGCTCCAATCAAGCTGATGAAAAAAATCATAAACATAGACGTTGCAGTGGCGATATGGGCAGGTAT
Source organism: Cerasibacillus sp. JNUCC 74 (assembly GCF_053667775.1). The sequence continues at coordinate 2,826,523 of NZ_CM132207.1, forward strand.
CCCAAATAGCAGTATCATAGCTGGTACCATAATGGATCCTCCGCCAATGCCAAATAAGCCTGATAACATGCCAACCCCCAAGGAAAGAAAAAAGCCTATTTTAACAGAAACTTTATAATAATAAGTAGTTCCATGTAATGAAAAACTACGTACACCTTTTGCATCTTCCTTGAATACCCGAGTTGGCTCTTTTCGTTTCATTAACAAAACCAACGAAATACCTATCATAACAAAGCCGAAGTAAAGCAGAAATTGTTCTGTTGCCATAAATTGATTTAACCAGGAACCTATTATTCCGCCTGGTATGCTACCGGACAATAATATCAGTCCAGTCTTATAATCAATCCGGTTATTTTTCCAATAAGCAAAGCTTGAAGATAACGCAGTAAAAACCATTGACACTAAGGAAATGCCGACAATTGCTTGCGGGGTTGCCCAACCAAACCCATCAAAAATCTGAGATAAAAACAGCAAGCTAGGAATAAGAACAATTCCTCCGCCCAATCCCATTAGAGAACCAACAAAAGCAGTTATAATTCCAATCAAAAAGCAAACTACAACAACCAAAATATATCCCTTCCGTCCAAACAGTGATACGTTCTCTCCTATAATAGTAGCATTGTTTTTCACCAATGGATATCTAAAATTACTCTTTAACACAACATTTACAATCTAATATAAGTTAAAAACTGTAAAAAAACCCCGTTAATGACGTGTCAAATTAAGATATACGTTTATAAAATGAATCAGTGGGGGTTTTCTTTTATCCCCCACTGATTGATAGAATGAACAGAACTTAGGCATTGACTTGCAGTTGGATCGCACGCTATTCCTCCTAAGTTTCATCCCGTGCATTGAAGGGCAGGTCTTACTGCCAGTTACATGTGGGATAAATATAACAATTACATACTGACCAGTTAGATCTTTTGGGCGTAATTTCCCATTATCAAAAGCAATGTAGCCTATTTATTTCAAAATTCCTTGTAAGAGAATTTTACGATATACTCCAATAAGCTCGTCTGCTGTTACTTCTCCATCTGGATCGAACCAATTATAACTATAGTTAGTTAAACCTAAAATTCCAAAAGTAACCATATCAACACATAAATCGTTTCTAAACTCCCCGCTTTTAACACCATTTCGCACAATCGTTTCAATATTCCAGCGAAATTGTTTCCGTTTCTGTTTCATACTGTCCATATTTTCAATAATTAAATGCCGATTTCCCGAAAGAATACTCGTCCATTGGTACCTTTATCTTTAATATCGTAAATTAATAGTGCAATGATGGCTTTAAGCTTTTCTTGATTTGTCAGCTGCTGTTGCATGATTTGCTGTTGCCTCTCTATTAAATCATCAATGTAAGCAGAATGATTTCCATTAACAATTGCTCTTTAGACGTTTGGCTAAACCCCTTGCTTTCAAATAGTTGAACACTTGTCTCAATGATTTTATGCCTTATATTTTACGCTCCGCCCTATATAATCTAACTCATATATCATAATTGCTAATTAGAATCTATCTTCGTTTAGAGAGCATGAGCGCCACCATCAACTGTTAAAATATCTCCTGTGACATAATCAGAAGCATGGGATGCTAAAAAAACTGCAGCACCTTTTAAATCCGTTTCATTCCCAAACCGATTTAATGGTGTTCGATTAAGTATCATATTTTCTGCTTTTTCCATAAGAGCTTGAGACATCTTGGTCGGAAAGAAACCTGGCGCAATTGCATTTACATGAATATTATATTGTCCCCATTTAACAGCTAAATCTTTCGTAAACGTAATAATTGCTCCTTTGCTTGTATTGTACCCAATGGTTTGCATAAAAGACGGTGTTCCTCCGAATCCAGCAATAGAAGCAATATTAATTATTTTTCCACACCTCTGGGAAATCATTACTTTGCCAACCGCCTGACTCATCAGGAAGGTTCCTTTCACATTAACATTCATCACTTTCTCCCATGCCGAAACTGGCATTTCTTCTACCGGAGCTGCCCAGGTAGCGCCACTATTATTAACTAATATATCTATTGTTTTGAAAGAAGCTACCGTCTTTTTAACTACTTCTTCCACATTTTCTGGATTTGTTACATCACAAGCTAATCCAAGTGTTTCCACTTTATATGTCTTTAACTTATTAGCCATCTGTCTACAGGCAGATTGATCTCTGGAACAGATCACAATATTTGCACCTGCTTCAGCCAATGCTTCCGCAATTTGAGCCCCTACTCCTCTAGATCCGCCAGTAACAATTGCAGTTTTATTTGTTAAATGAAACAAGTCCAAAACACTCATTAACAGCTCCCCTTTGTAAACTCAACTTTGGTACTTCTAATTTTGCATTTTGACGTCTATGAACTTCATCCGCACCATCTGCCACTCTCAACATACGAGCATTGCATAAAAATACACTAACGGAAAATCCTCACTAAACCTGCTGCACCAAAAAGTTGAATCGTACGGCCAATAACGTGTTAAGCAATATTTGGTGCAATTATTTTGTCATTGTAAATTCCGCTCTTGCCTGCTTATTTCAATCGTATCCACCATATAAGTTCTTTTAATGTCAATAGCGTAGCTCATCTCTAAATTCAGCAATCCATTTCCAATTTACTCCAAGTTTAGCTATCGATTTCCCAAATGATTTTCGTTGTATAAAGCGTTATATCAATTATTGTAAAGCCTGTTAAACAGCACCAATAAGCCATTAATTACTCTTTGAGCTTTATGACTTTTCGAAATATGAAAAATCCAACTTCATGACTCCTATGAGCATAAATTTTACGTTTTTAAACATGTTTATTTTGTTAAAGCAGACAAGTACATCCAACATACCAACCGGTTAGTATGTTTAGTATACAGATAATTAGAATAATAAACAATTTTTTATAATTATTTAAATCATGAAACGATAAAAGAAACTACCCTCTCAAATCTTTATAAAAAAATTACGACTTACAATAAGTAAATACATATTTGTGCTTCACCACATTATTTTTAGGTTTAGACTTCGTACATTTTTATTTGAAATGTACCATTAAAAAACTCAAGAGACAGATTTACTTTAATCTCTTGAGTTAATACTTATATTAAGAATTATACTTTCAGTAACTTCTCTATTTCTTTTTCAAACGTTTTAGGCTCTTCTGATGGTTCAAAACGTTTTTCAACCTTTCCTTCTTTATCAATTAAAAATTTAGTAAAATTCCATTTGATTGAATCTCCTACTAACCACTGTGGATATTCTGAAGAAATCTTCATTTTTAATAATTTTTCTGCCATATTTGTTCCATCAAAGCCACGAAATGGTGCCTTTTGTTTTAAATAGTTAAATAGCGGATGCTCATCTGCACCATTGACATCAATCTTTCCCATCATGGGAAAAGTCACACCATAATTTGCTCGGCAAAATTCTGCCGCTCCTTCACTGGAATTCGGCTCTTGCTCTGCAAATTGATTACACGGAAAACCAATTATTTCAAATCCTTGTTGATAATACTTATTATAAAGTTCTTGCAACTGTTCAAATTGATAGGTCAACTGACATTTACTAGCCGTATTAACAATTAAAAGGGCCTTTCCTTGGAAATAGGATAAAGGGATTTTTTCTCCATTTCGTTTCTCAACAGCAAATTGGTAGACGGTCATTATTATCTCCTTCTCTTCATAAATATTGTTTTTTATCTATTAAAATTAATTAGTACATCGAATATTATATACTTTAACGTGAAACCAGGTTGTTCCGCTCCCTAACTCATAATACCCTTTAGAAACTTTCAACTATTATAGGACTTATATGAAGGAATATCCCCAATTTTTTCAGCTGAAGTAATCGCTTTAACGATAGCTTCTTCTAATACTTTAGCAGCCATATTCCCTATTACATCAACAGAAACAGTTCGATCACCGGTAGCAAGTGCAAAGATAGTATCCCCATCAAGCATCGTATGTGCCGGGTAGATTGTTCTTGCCAACGCATTTTGCGCTACTTGCGATACTTTCGTAGCCTCTGCTTTTGTTAAAGCAACATTAGCAGCCACTACGCCAATAGTTGTATTCATTCCAGGGGAAAAGTCACTTTCAAGACTCGTTTCTATATAATTAAGACTGTCGATAATTTTATTCGTGTTTGGATCAATTGGACCAGCAAGAATTTTACCACTTTGCGGATGACGAATATCCCCGAGTGCATTTACGGCAACTATTGCCCCAACTATAATTCCATCACCAAGCTGCATGGAGGCACTGCCTAGTCCACCTTTCATACATTGTTTCATACCTGTTATTTTACCAACTGTTGCCCCACAGCCAGCACCAAAATTTCCTTGTGGAAACAACCCTTTTTCAGCCTTTTTAGCAGCTTGATATCCCATTTTCTTATCAGGACGTACCTTTTTGCTGCCAACTGCCAAATCAAACAAAACTGCACTCGGAACAATCGGAACCTTAGCAACTCCAACATCCAAACCAGTCCCCTGCTCCTCTAAATATTGCATAACCCCGTCAGCAGCAGCTAAACCAAAAGCACTTCCACCCGACAATGTGATTGCATGAACTTTATTAACCATATGAATTGGATTTAACAAGTCAGTTTCACGTGTACCCGGTGCAGAACCCCGTACATCTACACCACAAACGGCTCCATCTTCAACAATTACAACAGAACACCCCGTCATTGCTATCCTGTCTTCTATGTTTCCTACTTTAATTCCGGGAACATCCGTAATATTTCCATAAAGCACGAATAGCCACCTTCTCTCTTTTATCTCGCATCTAAGATAGCGTAAGACTCTTACTTCAAGCGTTATAGAAAATACGAAGCAATCTAAGCGAGAGATAACTACACCTAAATGCCCGACTCGTTCAAGTCGACAGGACAAGAAAAGCTTCTTAAATAAACATCGCACGAAGAAAAAGTGGTTTTCTTTTTCAAGGACGCCGAGATTTCAGCTTTTGTTCTACTGCTATCAGTAAGAATCAAGGAAAAGCCCAACTGAACAAAGCTCTCTTTATATTTCTTTCTATTATAGCATCATTAAGAAAGAACTAATACTTTTCCGTACCTGGATGAAAATACTAAGATCCATATTGTCAAATACTGTATCAAGTTGTCCTTTCTGGAATCTGTTCCTCTATTACACGCAAATTCTCCAAAAAGATCTACTGAATTATGGAGAAATTCTTTATTCAGATCAGCATTAATAATAATACATTTTCAAGATCTTAATAAATCTTCAGGTTGACCTAAGAAAACCCTTACTGGAAAGTATTCCTTCCCCCTCAGCTTCAACTGCCTTCAATTTTTCAGGATTCCACGCAACTACTTTTACACTGTTTCTAATATCTACTTCAGCTATTGTTGGATTTCCAGCTCTCACAATGCTTGCTCCAAACTATATGTAAACAATTCCACCTTTTATTAATTGGCATATATGATTGAAGCAATTATCCTATTACCCTTTACGTATTTCCAATCAAGAAATAGCCTTCATAAATTAAATGTATAAGTTTCTCCTTCTAACTTTTTCTAATTATCGTCATTAAAAACAATATTTTGTTGTTTGTGAATAGATAATAATATTTTTTGTTGGATATACAAAAATAATGAAGATGATATTTTATACTTTCCTTAAATCATGTGAGAGGATCGAATGGAATGCATACTTTTCAAGAACGTTTGAAGGACTTAAGAATTGAACACGGATATCTACAACAAGAATTAGCAAGCATTCTAAATATGAGTACAAGTGCTTATGGTTACTATGAACAAGGTAGAAATGAACCCTCATTAGAAACGTTAAAGAAAGTAGCTGAAACATTTGGCGTGTCAACTGACTATTTACTTGGTTTAACAAACACAGCTAGTACGAACTATGAATTCAATGATCAATTAACACTTACAAATGAAGAAATGAACGTTGTGAAAAACATGAAGGATTTAGAGCTTTTGCAGGAGCTTGGGGAAGATCCAAAAAACGTTGAAAGGCTTCAAAGGTGTTGGAAATTTATTAAAAATGAACTTTTTATCGAAAAGAAGAACCAAGAGGATACATGAAAATGCACTTCTGTTCTAGAAAGCTGGCTTTCTCCCTTAGCTTAGCCAGCTTAATATAAAAAAATATCTACGCTCTCAAACTAACAAGTTACTGCATTTCTATACTAGTTTCAGATTTCAAAAATAATCTCCCTAGACAGATTAATTCCTATATAATGCCCCCGTATTTACATCCCTAAATCTGGAATAATTACTTAATAAATGGTTAATTTAAAGCAATAACATACAAAATAAATAATTCATTGACATATTAAGTAAGTAGGACTATGATGAATTTGAAATCGATTTCACCTTACCAAACTTGTCTACTCAAGTATACAAGTTATGATTTTCATTTGTATGAAAACACTTGAACAAAATAGAAAAAGAAAATACAGTTGGAGGTTGATTACATTGGCTATTGATAAGACAAGCTTTGTTCCTATCTATTTACAAATTAGTGAAGACTTAAAGTCACAAATATTGTCGGGAAAATATCAAAACGGAGATCGTCTTCCTTCTGAAAATGAATTAGTTGAACAATATAAAGTTACTCGTACTACGATCCAGCGATCTCTATCTGAGCTTAGCAATGAAGGTATTATCGAAAGAATTCATGGCAAGGGAACATACGTCCGCTTGAGGAAGGTTCGGGAAAACATTTGGAATTTCAGTGGTTTTTCAGCTTATGCAAAGAAAACGAATCAACGGCCAATTACAAAAGTTATGAAGCATGAAATCATCACTAAAAAGCAAAAGAATTACTTAAAGTTAATTCGCCTACGTGGTTTTCAAAAGCAAGACAAGCAAGAATGGATGACGTTAGATACGTCCATTTTAAATTTAGAAATGTTTCCTGCGCTAGATAAATATGATTTTTCTAAATTATCATTGTATGACACATTAGAAAAGAACTTTGATACAAAACCGAATTATGCACGTCTTCATGTGAAAGCGATTCACGCAAATGAAAAACTGATGAATTATTTCAAAATGACTTCCTCCTCTCCTTTACTAAATGTTCAAGGAACTGTTTTCGATCAACATGGAAGAGCAATTGAAAAAGTGAATGTTATCTATAGTGATCATGCTGATTTTAATGTAGTTATAAATATTTAAGGCTGTTTAAAGAATAATAGATATTAAGGAGGACAACCATGAAAAATCAAATCTTAGGAACACTTTATGGACTAGCAATTGGAGATGCTATGGGAATGCCGTCTGAACTTTGGAGCCGAAGAAAAGTAAAAGCATATTTCGGGAAAATTGAAACCTTTTTAGACGGCCCAAAATCAAATGAAGTTGCCAAACACTTTTCAAAAGGCCAGTATACTGACGATACAACTCAAGCACTCATCATTTTAAATGCTTTAATGGAAACTGATTTTGAGCCAAAGGACCAAGTAATTGCTGAAAAGTTGATTGAATGGGCAGAAGAAATCCACGCATTTGATAATGAAATTCTCGGACCAAGCTCAAAAGCCGCTCTTCTAGCGGTTAAAAACGGTAAGGATGCATCCGAAATCACAGCAAACGCTGTAACAAATGGTGCAGCAATGCGAATTGCACCAATTGGATGCTTATTTAACTCCAATCAATCTGATGCATTAATTAATTATGTATGGCGAGTTAGCAAAGTAACCCATGCATCCGATGTTGCTATTACAGGAGCTGCAATGATTGCAGGAGCCGTCAGTTCAGCCATGGAGAAAAAAACATGGGAAGAAATCGTAACAGATACGATGAATATTCATGACAAAGCACTTGCTTATGGTGCTGAAACCTTCAGTCCGTCACTAAAGGCACGTTTAGAGCTTGGACTCGAATATGCTCATAAATTCTCAAATGATGAAGAAGCGTTTTCCAATCATATTTATCAGGTTATTGGTGCCGGCGTATCAACAAGTGAATCTGTACCTACTGCATTAAGTATTGCTTATTATGCAAAAACTGTAGAGCGTTGTGCAATCTTAGCTGCCAATTTAGGAGGAGACACAGATACAATTGGAGCGATGGCAACTGCCATTTGTGGAGCAAAACAAGGTGCCGATGAAATGGATCCAAGCTATCTCCAAACCATTCATGATAATAATAAGGTTGATTTTAATCACTATGCACAAGCTTTACTGCACTACCGACAAAATTAACCAAGGAGGATATTAAAAATGACTGAAAACAAGAACATGATTACCGTTCCCTCAGAAGAAAGAATTGGCAAACCGAACGATTTGTTTTTCATTTGGTTTGCTGCAAACATCGGTATTTTAGGTGTTGTATATGGCGCAATGATTGTTGGTTTTCAATTAAGCTTTATTCAATCGACCTTAGCTGCCCTGATTGCTGCACTTTCTTTCATTCTTGTTGGCTATATTAGTGTGATTGGGAAGAAAAATGGTATTACTACGTTTATGTTATCAAGAGCAGCCTTTGGAACAAAAGGAAACTGGATTCCTAATTTTCTAGGATGGTTGAATTTAGTTGGATGGCTATCTGTTAATGTCGTTACGGGCACCCTGATTTTGCTTTCCTTAGCTACTATTTTTCATATTGACCAAAATAGTACCATCACATTGATTTGCTTGCTTATTTTTGCAACATTAGTTTTACTTTCTGGCTTATTGGATCAACAGCAATTAGCTAAATTACAAACATTTTTCACATATGTTTTTGGCGGACTGACGCTGATTATCTTAGTTATTCTTATTCCACAGACTGACTTTCAACAACTATTTTCTATGCCAAATGGAAGTTGGTTAAAAGGATTCCTTCCAGCTGTGTCTATCATTATGGCGGGGACCGGAATTAGCTGGTCGATTGCTGGAGCAGATTACAGTGCTTATCAGGCACCAACTAATAAAAATAATGCTATTATGTTTAGTGTATTATTTGGGGCTATTATTCCTTTATTTGTAATTATGTTTGTTGGTATATTATTAAGCACTTCTTTACCAAATATTGCAACGTCAGCAAATCCAATTGATGTAATTGCTCATGCTCTTCCATCATGGATTTCAGTATTTTATTTTATAACTGCAGTAGGTGGATTAATCCCACAGTGTATTATTAGCTTAAAATCAGCAAGGGTAAATTTAGAAACGTTAAATATACAAGTATCAAATCGAGGATCATTAATGATTCATGGTGCAATCATGATCCTAATCCCTGTTTATGTGCTCTTTATTTCACAAGACTTTCTATATAATTTTCAATTATTTCTTGGATTACTCGGAATTGGAATCGCTTCCTGGGCAGCTGTTTTTATAGCTGATTACTACTTCAATCGAAAATCCGGATATGATCTAAAGCTATTAGAACCCAAAGGATCACATTCTTTTAACAAAACCGGAATTATAAGCTGGTCCATTGGTGTAATTATCGGGTTTCTATTTACTAACACCGACTTTTTTAGCGGCCCATTTGCTGTGGGTATTTTTCGGGACAATAGTTTAGGATTATTACTTGCCTTTGCCTGTGGCTATATCGCCTATGTTCTTATCCATCCATTTATGAGTGATCGGAGGGAAAATAAATGAAACGGGAACAAACAGCAAATAAACATGTCTTAATTATTGGAGCTGCAGTAATCGATATGATCGTTCATGTAAACCAATTACCAAAAACAGGTGAAGACATTTACGGGAAGCATGTAGAAACGATGGTTGGCGGCTGTGCTTATAATGTACAACAAGTAATAAACCACTTTGGTATAAATCATGATTTATTTGTTCCAGTTGGTATTGGTCCGCATGCTCATATTATTCGTACACATTTAGAAAAGCAGCAAATACCGATTATTTTAGAGGACACGTCTAAGGACAATGGGTGGAATATTTCATTTGTGGAACCGGATGGAGAACGTACCTTTCTTACTATCCCCGGCTTGGAAACAAAATGGCGACATGAATGGTTTCAACGTATTCATCTAGCGGATTATGATTATATTTATTTGTCAGGATATGAACTGGAGGGAACCTCTGGTGAAGTATTAGTTCAGGAAATCATACAAAATAAAGCAAACCACGCCAAAATCATTTTTGATCCTGGTCCGCGCATCGCTTATTTAGATAAAGCTGTATTAGAGACCATTTTAACTGCAAATACAATTGTGCACTGTAACTTAAGCGAATTAAAGGAACTTATGTCTGTTGAGACGGTGGAAGAAGGTGCAACTTTCCTATATCATAAAACCAAAGAAGCAGTTGTCATAACAATGGGAGCAGAAGGCTGTTTCTACCTAGACAAGGACCGCTCTGGAATCATTCCAGCTAAATCAGTGAAAGTAGTTGATACCATTGGTGCAGGTGATTCCCATACAGGTGCTTTTATCAGCGGTTTAGCTCAAGGGTTAACCCTTGAAGAAGCATGTCAATTAGGTAACCGTACCTCCGAAAAAATCGTTCAGCAATCCGGCTGTAACTTGGCAAATATACTTTAAAAACGAAAACAAACATCCTGCTAATTTAACAGTAGGATGTTTGTTGTTAATTAAAATCTACAATTCATTGCATTCCCATTATTACTCAAGCTTTTCGCTCTGTAAAAAGAAACATATTCAAGTAAATCACACAAATTTATCCTCAATCTATACTTTTTAAATCCTTTATATAAGCTGCAACTTCTTCTAAGGTGGATGTTTTGACTTTATTAACAAAGTAGGAGCCAATTATAGCTCCATCAGCACCGTTTTTAAAAACCTCAGCTACGTCTTTTCTTTCTTTAATCCCAAAACCGACATAAATAGGTAGGTCGCTATGCTTTCTAATCCGTTGCATTGTCTCTATATAATTAGTAGGGACATGATCAAAGCTCCCTGTTTTTCCAACCCCACTCATACAATAAGCAAACAGACGATTATTTTTCAACTTTTCCTGTAAAGTAATATTAGAAATGTTCTCATTGTACAGCTGAATTGGGGATGGAAAGTCATTTAACGTAATCATTCTATCAACACAAAGCAGCCCATCATAATCCATTTCCTCATCCAGTAAATGGTATTTGTCTAAGCCGTCCTTATATGTCATTAAAACTATCTTAAATGAATATTTTTCTCGTATTTGCTGTAATATTTTGTTTAAATATACTTTATTAAAACCCTGTTGCAATACTTGTTTATGGCTATTTTGAATAATTTTCCCATCCATGTGAGCATTGGCTACTGGTATACCTAATTCAAGTACATCGACATGATATTTTTCCATTATATCAAGAATGGAAAAAAATTGATGTTCATTTGGGTAACAACAAGGCAAGTAAAGTGCAAGTTGTTTCACATCCTTATCCTCCAATCAATTTAAGCAACAGTCCTAATAACGGGCCATATAAGGCGTAGTCTGTTTCACTAAGAATCCGCATAATCGAAGCATAGGATCCAATGTACGGTAGTAAAAGTGCTTGTCCAATAATCAAAATGAAACCATTGGTGAAAGAGCCAATTAATGCCCCACGTACACCCCCGGTGGAGTTACCAAAAATAGCTGTTACAGCTCCCGTAAAGAAAGTAGGAATAAGAGCAGGAAAAACTGCAATTGGATAATCAATCATTGCTAAAAAGACCATACCCACAAAGCCTGCAACTAAACTTGTTAAAAACCCTACAATTACTGACGTTGGATAATTTGGAAATAATAGAGGTACGTCTAATCCTGGCTTTGCATTTGGTATAACTTTATCAGCGATACCATGAAATGCAGGAATTATTTCTGCTAAGAGCATTCGTACGCCGGACAGTATTACCGTAATCCACAGACCAAATTGTAAACCGTTCAATAAAGAAAATGTAAAGACATCTCTTCCTTCACTAATATTATTGGTAACCCAGCTCGGACCAGCTATAAAAGATACAATAAGGAATAACAAAAACATGATAATTGTAAGCGCAATCGTCATTTCGCGAAGAAAGTTTAAACGCTTTGGAATTTTAATATCTTCCAAATCACGCTCTTTATTTCCTAATAATCCACCAAGTTTTGCTGCTATCCACACCCCGCTAGAACTGGAATGACCAAGCGTAAACCCCTCTCCACCTTTTACATTCTTCATAAAGGGTGCAACATAAGAACAAGTGAAAGTTAAATAAAACCCTAAAATAAAGGAACCTGTTAATACTAGTGGGATAAATCCCATATTTGTACCAAATTTTAGTAGGGCAGCAATTAATCCTGCGTAAAAAAAGGATACGTGAGCAGACAAATGCACATATTTAAATGGTGTTAATCTGGCAAAAAAAATATGGATAATAAATCCTAATGCAAATATTAATGCCATTTCTGTTCCTATTTCCACAAAGCTTTCTGTTTGTGCCTCTGCAAGTGTTGGAATTTCTGCATTCAGGTGAAAAACTTTACTTAGCATCGGCTGTAATGGAAGTAATGAAATTCCTAATGATTGCGCCCCAGTATTAATGAGTAAAAAGCCAATCATTGTTTTAGCAGTACTTGAAACTATTGAATCAAAGCTTTTTCTTTGTGCCAACAGCCCGATAAGTACAACCATACCGATTACAAATACTGCCTGACTGAAAACATTATCAATCAGATACATGATAAAATCCATAGTTGCTCTCTCCTTAGATCGTATTCAAGTGCATGAATGAATTGTTATTTTAAAGAGTTTGACAGTTATTAAAACAACTGGATGTCCTAACCTTGAAAGTATCTGGAGTAACCTATAGCGTGCATGAGTTACTCCAATAATTACTGTTTGTACATAAATGTTGATCTAATCTTCACGCCTGCATATATTTATCGAATTACTTTTAATAATTCAGTTCTTAACAACTCTTTATCCATCATGTTGTCAATTCTTACTATTTTTGCTTTGGAGTGCCGTAAAATATCTGCAAAATCTGAGGTAGTAATGACAACATCATAATTATCTGCGCTAACAGAGCCAATATCTGAAGCCTCTACATTTGATTGAATCCCTTCTTCAGCTAACACCTGTTGTGCAAAAACTCTAAGCATCATACTACTTCCTACACCTGCTCCACAAACCGTAACAATATTTAACATTGTTTACCCTCCCTTTGAAATATTTTCATAATTTCCTTCGGTGTTTTTGCATTTAAAATTGCAGCTAATTTATCTTCTTGATTTAATACTCCAACTAACTCAGATAATGCAGTTAAATGGGTTTCATGATCTATAGCACAAAATCCGATAACAATTTTAACCGGATCATTGGTTCGATGACCAAATTCAATTGGTTCCTTCAATGTAACGATGCTAAAACCAATATCCTTTGCTCCATACTCTGGTCTTGCGTGAGGCATTGCTATACCAGGTGCAATGACAATATATGTGCCATTTTCGTGGACGTTATCAATCATAGCCTGGATATATGTTTGTTCAATAAGATTATTTTTCAAAAGTATTTCCCCACTACACCTAACAGCACTATCTCTATCTTTCAGTTCTGCTTGTGTCATAATTAACTTCTCATTTAGTACTTCTATTAACACAGGATTTGTACTCCTCTCTATTTTTGGCAAATTCGTTGCATCATGCTGAAAATAATTCTGTAATTTATTATGAAGGGCTACTGGATCATGAATGGTACAATAGGGATAAATAATATGAAGAATATCCAACACAAGTAACTCTTCTCCTTCTAACTTTTCAAGCATCAATGTTAACTTTTGTATATCTTCTTTAGATAGTACAGGATTAACAGTTACAACCTGTGTCTCATTCATTTCTAGCGGGACTGTCGTAATTACTAAATCAATTAATTCAGTCTGTACAATTTCATTGGCCTGTCTTGCCGGAAAAGAACCGAATACACGGAGATGAAATAAGTTCTTTAATTGAGTTGCTAACATTTGGGATGTACTCATACCTGTATCACAAACAATGATCACAACCGGTTTTCTGCGTATACTCTTTTTTTGTCTCTCCAAAGCAGCAGTGACATACATCGTAATGAATGAAGCTTCGTCTTCATTGAAAACAATACTTAGTTTCATTTCGATAACATGAATTGCTTTCAAGACATGCTGGTGAATATAACTATAATTTTCTTTAATCTCATCCAATACTGGATTAGCGATTGTTGTCCCATTTCTAATTCGATACAATGCAGGTCGCAAATGGGCAAGTAACCCATTAAATAATTGTGCATCTTTCATTAATGGCATCTGAAATGACTCTTCCAGTTGTCTTATAAACTCTCTGGTAACCATTTGTAAAGGTAACCACTGATCGTTTATATTTCCATATTGCTTTGCATCCTGCAAACTACTGCTGACAAGTTGAGCAGCAAAGTATAGAACTTCATTCTCAGGAAAATTAATATGGAAAAGACGATCTATTTCTTCTTTTAGGAAACAGGCAACTTCGTATTCCCTTGTTTCCCGAACACTATCTGCCGCAGCTCCTTTTTCTAACATTTTTTCCTGTTTTACACGTGTAATTGCAAGACCGAGATGAAGCATGACTCTAAAATAGGAATGATCAGAAATGATAATTTGAAGTTCTCTTTCTGCCATTCCAATAATATGAATAAGATGGTCAATGTCCTCAGAAGAAAGAAACTCATGGAGAATGGATTGCTTTGTATTAGAGATCTGAATGCGATTTCTTTTTTCCTCTCGAAAAAGCGCTAATAATGCTTTTCGGATAGCTAATTCGGTTCCTTCTATCTTTAAACCTTTATATGGATAGGACATTAGTGATAATTGATGAGAAATGAGCCATTTTTTCCACAGTTTCATATCATTTATGACTGTATTTCTGGAAACTTTTAAAAAGTTCGATAGTTGATCTATCGTTACATATCCATGCTGAATGAGCAAATAGTGCAATGCGTGATATTTTCGTTCTTCCGGGGTGTGATAGCTGAATTCTTCAAGGTCAAGAAGTTCTTTTACCTTTTGCTGTTCAAGCTTATGAAGCTCTACCCGGATGCCGACTCCTTTTTGACGTTGCAATGGCGAAAAGGAATGTTTATTAAAAAAATCGTCTATTTCCATCAAATCATTGTAAATTGTACGCTCACTAACTGAAAAATGGTCAGAAAGTTCGTTGATCGTAAAAAATTGATCATTTTCCATTAACAACAGCATAAGATCTCTAGCTCGACTATTCATCTTATCTCCACCTCATCTTCATTATAAGTTCCTATGTAAAACGGTACCAAGACCAAATAATTGCAGGTTAACTTGCAATTATTTATGAATCTGTTTCAAGCGCTAATTGCAATTTGTTATATAATAAAGAAACTATCTGCTAGCTTTATTCTCATATAACAAGTTTTACTTATTTGTGTAGTTTATCCAAATAAGGTATTCCTACTTTCTATAATGCGAAACTTCATTCCCCGTTGATAAAAGTATTAGAAAAACTTAGCTTTTTCGCCAAGTCTTTAGCGAAAGCTATAGCTTTTCTTATACTATAAAGCCTAAAGATTTATACTTTCCTATAGTGGAACAAGGGCTAAAATCTCAGGTGACCATGAAAAACCGCGAGGTATCGCTGACGTAGTTTTCCTAGTCCTTGAAAAATTGTGATGCCTGTTCGAGTAGTTTCTTCTAGTTCTATTGAATCCGTTTAGATACCTCTATTTCCCACTTAGATTTCTCCATATTCTGTATATCTATTGAAAGTCTTACAGAATCTTAAATGCGAGATAAAAGAACCGTAAATAAAAGATCATAAAAAAATCCCCCTTTGAGCAGGGGGATTTATCACTTATCTATTCTATTCATGCATGCCAATTACACTCTTTATTTAACCATTTTATCTGCTAAAGCTTTGTTCAATAGTACATATTTATCGTAACTCATTCAATTTCGTATATTCGTTCTCCATACTTTATCTTTGTCAATCATCTTCTTAACTGCAAAGATCGCTAAAAATTGGACAATGATAATAGGAATTCCCATCAGCCCGGAAACTATTTCTAATGGAGGCAATCCACCAATCCGCATCATAATGAATGCTAGTCCAGTAATTACTGCTACCACGATAATTCGTAAATATTTAGAAGGCACAAATTTACTCATATTATCTGTACTTGTATACGATGCAATTAAGACGTAGAGTCACGTGTTGTCGTTAAGAAAATCATCATAACCGTTATTTTCGTTTCCGCATCATATCTAAAGCCTTTACAGGTTTTGTCATTTCTATTTTTACTATCATCATAGGATGTGCAGCCCGTTCAATTGCTTCTCCACTTTCATCCCACATCTTATTTATTTTTTGATATACATGAGTGAATCCGGGACCATAGAATTCAACCTCATCCCCTACCGAAAAACTGTTCCGCTGTTGAACGGTCGCAATTTTTGTTGTTTCGTCATAATCAAGAACTTGTCCGATAAATTTATACACAGGTATTTTTCTTCGTTTACCAAATAATTGCTGTTTTTCATCGGGAACCCCATAATAAAAACCAGTCGCTAGTTCCCGTTGAGCTACTTTCCACAACTCGTCTTCCCATGCTTGCTGAAATACAAAGTTATGCGGATCATTGCAATATGCATCTACAATACTGCGATAAACATTCGATACCGTCGAAACATAATGGATAGACTTCATTCTACCTTCTATTTTTAAGCTGTCGACACCATTTTCGATAAAATCGGGAATATGATGGATCATCGACATATCCACCGCACTCATGGAAAATGGTTCATCAGCATCATTGCTATAAACAGGTTGTCGTTTCCCAGTTACGTCCATTTCAAACAAATCATATTTCC
Organism: Cerasibacillus sp. JNUCC 74; assembly: GCF_053667775.1. The sequence goes on from NZ_CM132207.1 coordinate 2,843,263, forward strand.
AACGACATGATTGGGAACATCCCCCCCGGTTTGCATCTCGTGCTGACATATGATTCGACAATGTGCAACGGCCAGAATATGAAATACACATCGCTCCATGAATAAATGCCTCTATTTCTATATCTGTATGTTGTCTTATTTCTTTAATTTCTTCCATGCTTACTTCCCTTGCAAGTACCACTCGTTCTAATCCTTCATTTTTCCAAAAATTAAGCGTTTCATAGTTAGTTGCCGATGACTGGGTGGATAAGTGAATTGGCAACCCGGGAGCTTCGGTTATACAAATTTCAATTAAAGCAGGATCTGATACAATTACCGCCCGAATACCAATATCTCTGATCTTCCGAAAAAAATCACCAGCTCCTTCCATATCTCCTTCATGAGCAACCATATTGGCAGCAACATACACATGTGCTTGATGCTCTTTTGCAAATCCTACCCCGTCTTGCATCTCTTCATAAGTAAAGTTTCCTGCTCGACTCCGTAAGCCATACGCATTTCCGCCAATATAAACAGCATCGGCACCATAATGAATGGCTGTTCTTAACTTTTCCAGCGTTCCAGCCGGAGCTAAAACTTCTGGTTTTTTTAAATTTTTTTGCATTTCTTACCCCTAACCTTTCATTCCTCTTTAAACAGATTTTAACTACTATTATTTAATTTCATCTGGATCTTTTAAAAAGAAGCCTTCATCTAAGCTTCGCTGCTGTGGGTGAAGCTTCAAGATTTGTTCATTCAAAGATTCAATTAATGACGGTGACCAGTTATCGTTTATTAATGCTTCTTTTGCTTTAATAAAAAGACTTGCAATCTGAACAAAGCTTTCCCTAGGTGTAAAAATGCCATCTAATTTCCAGCGCTTCAAATTAGCATGATACAATGTTTCTAAATGAGGTAACAAATTAATATCGCCCGTATTAAAAATATGCGTTCCATTTGTATCTTCATAAATGGAATAATGTGTATCGGGTTTCTTAGGCTCAGACAAATATAGGTCGTTATTCTCCGTACGCTGCACTTTCGTGAAATTAAAATAATTGGTAACTAATGGACGCTTCGAATGGTGAATACATGTTGCACCATAAACTAAAACCTCGACTGGCACCATCGCTTCAGCTGCAATTGCTGTTAATTCTTCATACGTCAATTCTCTAGCTAACACAGCTCCAACAGCTCCACGATTTGCCCAAAAGTTAACCTGCTTCCCACTAGTAATCATCGTATGTGGGTCATAAATGTACGACAAATTCAATTGATTTGTTTTTAACAGATGAATAACACCAGGGTCACCTACTGTAATTGAATTTACCCCAATGTCCTGTAAAAATTCCATGTATGGAAGAACCAATTTGATCCGATCATTATGCATAATTGCATTCATTGCGACACAAACTTTTTTCTGATTCCGATGGGCAAGATCGGTAATTTCCTTAAGCTCTGCTTGAGAAAAAGAGGCTGGCAACCGTAGACCAAACCTATCTTCTCCAACATACAATGTATCAATACCAACATTTATTAATGCTTCAGCTTGCTCTATCGATTCTGCTGTAGCTATAAGTTCAATCATTCACAACCATCCTTATACATAAATTTATAGAGGGATTTTTCAATTTTTCCTAATTTAAATACGTGTTCCAAAAGAGAGGGATAGACCTTAGAACGCTAAAATCGTGGGCATCCTTGAATAACTAAGGAAGCCTTGTCCCTAAAAATTAACGATGTTTGCTAATCACGTTTTTCCTTGGCTGAAAAAGAGAATCACGTTTTCTCTCGTGAAGCGTATTGCTGTCGAAGTCGAAACCGTCCTGTTACAACTTTGACACTCTCACTTTCTGCTAAGTCAACATTTGAAACGTCCCTTTTACAAGGCTTTTTGAACATATTTTATTAACTATTCCATCTGCTAATACTATTTTCCCTGAAAAGCCTTCACACAAAGACAGACTTTTATCCTAAAGCACGTTTATGAGCATTTATGTTAAATTAACTGATTCCAGCTCAGAAGTTTACTTCTCCCATGGAAAAGTACAAAATAATCATAACATAAAATTGAAGTGGATTGTATGGGATATTATTGGCGTTAAGATATATCTTACTTCCATCGTGATTTACTTTGTAAACGAAACTTTATTCAAAGACTTTACATGCTACTCATTTCACTTAAAATTGCTTCTACTGGAACCAGTTCTGTTTGCCAAAACATAACTTCTCTTATAGTATTTAGATGATAGATTCGACTATTTATACTCGTTTTCGTTAAAGGTGGAAAGATAAAAAATGAATCAGACAGCTGAAATTAGAGGATTGCTTTTAGTTATAACAGGTGCCTCTTTTTGGTGTGTAGGGGTACTGTCTCTCAATATTTATTTCAAGCGTATCATATAGAAGTGAATTGGTTCGTAGCTACTCGTTTACTTCTTGCTGGTATACTTTATTAAGCATTCAATTTTTCTTGAAAGATCGGTCTCAAATTATCTTCATTTGGAAGAGTAAACAAAATGCTCTTTCTCCTCCACCTACAGGATCTTGACCTTTTTTTACCAATCTGATTATAGTTAAGTACTCGGTTTAAATTGTTCTTTTGAAACGAGTGGTCCCATTTCAGTATCCGAATACATCCATTACCAAGCTTAATCGTTTCTGCCCCTTCACTAAATAAATTTTCGGATTTATGCAATACCTTATTCGCTATTCTGGCTAAAATTTCACACTTTTTTGGTGCATCGATATTTCCAACATCTTAAATCAAACCCGTTTTAGTAGACATCATCACCTGTTTATGACAAAATATATCTTTGTACACTCATATCACGTTCTATTTATAAAAGAATGTAAAGCAAAAACACAATGAAAAAGCGGTACTTTAAAAAATAGTTTATATGTTTAGTTTCTTATTCTGCAATACCTACCTGGAACTACTAATAATAGCATTATTAAAACAAACAATGTCAAACATCATAGTTATTGGAGTTGACAAAATGAGTAATCGAAATAAAGGAATTATTCTATTATTATTGTCGGCATTTGGTTTTTCAATGATGGCTGCATTTGTCAAACTTTCAGGGGACGTGCCTACTATACAGAAAACATTATTTCGTAATGTTATTTCCATGATTATTGCATTCGGTCTTGTTAAATATTATGGAGCACGACTTTTTGGAAGGAAAGAAAATCAAAAACACCTTTTGTTACGGTCAATCCTTGGGGCAATCGGAGTAATTCTAAACTTTTACGCAATTGATCATCTGGTCTTGTCAGATGCGGATATGCTCAATAAAATGAGCCCATTTCTAACAATTATGTTTGCTGCTATATTCCTAAAGGAAAGGACACGACCATTTCAAGTAATATCCATTGCTATTGCGTTTATTGGTACATTATTTATTATTAAACCAGTCTTTTCGTTGGACATCATCCCTTATATCGCAGGTTTTTTATCGGCTGTGTTTGCAGCAGGTGCTTATACTGTTTTACGAGTATTAGGCAGAAAAGAACAATTTTATACAGTTGTCTTTTATTTTTCATTTTTTACTACGATGATTTTATTACCTTTTGTAATTATATTTTACGAACCAATGTCTTGGCAACAATGGATTTACCTTTTAGCAGCAGGTATTTTTGCCACAGTGGGGCAATTTGGCATTACCATTGCTTATAAATACGCGCCAGCTAAAGAGATTTCGATCTTTTTCTATTCCACAGTTATTTATTCAGCTCTCATTAGTATCGTTTTATTTGGACAAATTCCTGATGTGCTAAGCATAATGGGATATATTATTATCTTTGGGGCTTCTCTTTATATGTTTTTGAAAAACAATCACGTAAGTCAATTAGAAAAAGAAAAACACCAGTAATCGTTCCTATGGCGATTCTGGTGTTTTGCGCTGCTGTTTTTCCTCTTTTCTAGTAAACACACAGGCAATGACATGGTTGATCTTTAATTAAAACCTAAAACTTTTTGATACTACAAATAACCCCAAGCTTAACATCTATCATCAAAGAAATAATTTGTAAAATCGGCTTACATCTCAGAATGATTGTGGGTATCTATTTTCAGCTCTCCCTCATTTATAATGGCTGTTACATATTCTCTAATTTTATCTCGATTATTCGTATGAAGTTTTTTATATACTTTACTCACATAATCTCTTACCGTCTTCTCCGATAACTGTAATTCATTAGCAATTTCTGTGTTTTTATAACCTTTATAGATGAGATGCAGGATATCACTATCTCGCCAACTTACATGAATACCCTTATCCAACAACCCCCCTCTAATTTTCTGTTTTATATCATTACAATCTGTTTCAACATTTTTAAATAGTTGTTCAACAATTTCGTTGGCAAATACAAATTGTTGATGATATACATTTCTAATGGAAGAAATAAGCGCTTCTCGACTGCTACAACTTAATAGGAACCCTACGGCTCCTTCAGCAATCCCCTTTTTAATTAAATGTAAGTCTATAGAAGAATAAATGTAAACAATTTTCATATCGGTATATTGCATCTTTAATTCTCTAGTTATAAGATGTGCATTATTAGATTCATTAATTAAATGAACTAATAATACATCTGGAATAAATTCACTTAACTGTTCAAAACAATTTGTACTATCAAATTCGATTACTTTCATTGGATCTACGTCAATATTTAGGACACAAAAAAGTTAACTTTTTATTGCGCTTTGAAGCTTTACATATATATGTGAAGACTTGACATGGATCCTCTGTGGGTGTGGTGATTTGCGAAAGAAGAAAGGTTAGTAAAACACGCTAGGCAAAAGCCTACCACGCCCACCTCTCCAAGTAAAGCCGTGTTCTAATATTAATTGGTGCAGTTATGCTGCTTGATGGAGCGCTGAATCTTCCATCTCTTGTGGAGTCAGATAGCCAATGCTACCATGTATTCTTTTACGATTATACCAACCTTCGATATATTTAAATAACTCTACTCTCGCAGCGTTGAAATCTAAGTATTGTACATGATTTACTTCTTCTTTCTTTAAAATTGCATGAAAAGACTCGATACAAGCATTGTCATAGGGGCTTCCCTTATGACTGAAGGAGTGCGTCATCTTATAGCTCTGAATCTTTTCTGCAAAGGCATCGCTTGTATATTGTGAACCTAAATCGGAATGGAACATGACGCCATCATTAGGTTTCTGTGTGACATAAGCATTTTCTAAAGCTTTCTCTACCAATTCAGTCGTCATCGAACGTCCAAATGAGTACCCAATCACCTTTCTAGAATGCAAGTCTAAAACAGACGCAAGGTAACACCAGCCATCACGCAGTGTGTGAATATACGTGATATCGCCAACCCATTTTTGGTTGATTGTTGTCGTAGAAAAGTCTCTGTTAATGATATTTTCTCGTTCTTCCACCTTTTCTTTACTGGGTGTCGGACGGAATTTTTTAACGATAATAGAACGGATACCAGCTTTTTTCATGAAGCGTTGAACTCGCTTTAAACTGATTTTGTAACCTTGTTTTTCAAGGATTTCATGTATTTTTGGCGCACCATATCGTTTCTTACTTTCTTTATGAATCCGGACAATCTTTTCCGTGAACTCACGGTTCTCATGATCGCGATTCGACTCGGTCTTATTCAAAGATTGGTAGTAGGTACTTTTCGGTATATCAAGCATTTCGCACATGGTACGAACGGGATAATCATCTTTATGTTCTGTAATAAATTCAGTTAGTTCTGAGTCACTTACTTTCGAGCGAATATGGCCATAGCCTTTTTTAAGATTTCAAGCTCCTGTTTCAAACGAAGGTTCTCTTTTTCAATGGCATCGACTTCTTTTGGAGTGATCTCCTTACCGTCAGTTCCTTCAATTGGAGTTAAATCCTTAATCCATTTATAGATAGTTACATCTGATACGCCATACTCGCTGCTTAAATCTTTTACAGAATTTCCATATTGATAAAGATCAACAACCATCTTTTTAAAATCATCGTTATATCGTTTGCCATTATTTCTGGTACGCATGGGACACATCCTCCTTGAAATTCATTGTATAAAATTTAACTTAGATGTGTCCATGAAACTATACTAGCATCACATATCTTTCTCTTCTTCTAAAATAATTCGCAAGCCTTGTGTAAATATTTCATTTGTATTAACTAATCCGATATTTATCATCTTTTTCACCATCATTAACTAATTTCAGTTTACATTCTGTAGAATATTAGAGAGTATTCTTTTGGATTAACATCAGTTATCGTTTCACAAAGTAGCCACAGTAACATTAAAGTTAGTTAGACTTATCCTAATCAATTAAATACATCTCACTTACTTTCTAACTAATTGTGTGATATACAAGTCTTTTTTGTATACTTTTTTATATACATATTTCCTTGACTATAATACATATTACCCACATCACCTCTACAAATTCTTTACAACTATAAACCATGCATTGTAAATTCTTCTTACTTTTTAAATCCTTTGTTTTAAGTATTAAGACTGGCTGTTAGATTTTTAATTTACAGATAAATGTCCCAAAAAAATAGGCTTCCCCTCGCTATATTCACCATATTAAATCCCTATTTTTGCAATATATAACGAAGCAAAAATAGCCAGTACAATGTGCTTGAGCAATGTTAGCCAGTTACACTTACATTGAAAAATTTAAACCGCTTCATAAAAGTCTACAAAAAAAGACGCTAAAATAGCGCCTTTACTGATTAACGTTTGTTAAAAACACACCATATCTCGTACATATTCAACATGTTACATATTGTATTTTCTCCACTGAGCATACCAATTTGTAATCATTGCTTCAGGAACGGTTCCTAACTCGTATTTTAAAATTTCCTTTAATTTCTCATATTGATGTTGGACATTCACATTATCGTTCGTAAAAGAGAACAATTTCATTAAAGCAAAATGTGCTTGTTCTAATTCGGGGTAATGAGTAGTTATTTTTAAATACCAATCTTTTGCATCTTCATACTGACCACTCGAAAAGTAAAATTCTGCTATTTTTAAAGAGGTATCTAACCATATTTTCTCATATCGATTTTTCTCAGACTCCGCCCACCAATAATCATATTCATCAAAATATGGGGCTGTATAAAGCTCCATTGCTTTTATACACAGCTGAATATTGTCAGAACTGATTGGTGATGCAGAATATATTTTTTCTTTCCATAGCTCTAAATTAATTACTACATTTTTAGTAGAAAGAATGTATCCTTCTGTTGTATTTTCCAACTTAAAAAAACCTGGATACTTCTTTAAAGTTTTGCGTACATGATATATAGCTGTATATAATTGAGCATAAGCACGCTCAGGTTCTAAGTCAGACCATAGTAACTCAATAAGCCATGATTTTCTGACTAATTTTTCTCTTTTATGAAGTAAATATAAAAATAATTCCTTTACTTTTGCTGTACGCCATGAAATTATTTCAATCTCATCATTAATGTTTGTGATTGAAAAATTACCGCATACATTTAATTGCAACGCTTTTGTTTCTACCTTATTAGGGAAAGATTGCAAAACAACGTTATTCTTTAAACGCTCCATCGTTTTTTGGAGACGGTCGATTCGAATTGGTTTTAACAAATAGTCTAACGCATTAATTTCAAATGCATTAATTGCATATTCGTCATAGGCTGTCACAAATACAATGTGTATATCAGGATTTATTTCTAAAATTTGTTCAGCCAGTTCAAGTCCATTTACTTGTGGCATATTAATATCTAAAAAAACGATATCTGATTTTGTTTTCTTCACGGTGTCTTTTACAAGCAATGGGTTCGTCAATTTTGCAACTATTTGAAGCTCACTTGTTTTAATTAATAGATTCTCTAAAAAATCTAACGCTATTTGTTCATCATCTACTAAAATTGCTTTCAATCCTTAGAACCCCCTTAACAAGGAATAAATATTACAACTCACTAGAGAAGGTACATAAAATATTTATACAAGATTTTCACATTATATTGCCTGTTTGGAAAATAAGCTAGTATAAGTTAAGCGTCTGTTTGTTTTTTCATCAACTCCTATTATTTTTATGAAAATATATAGTCCTAGCACTTTTTTACTAATTCAGTTTTTTTATTTTAATTATTTTATGATAACTATTACTAATAACTATGTCTTATTCTATTATATTCCAATAAATACGTTTTCTCCATAAAAAACCTCTTTTATAACAAGAGTATATTGAATTTAATCTAGGGAATATTCCTACATAATTCGCCTCATAAGTACTATTTATCATCTTCAATGTCTGGTACGGATGAAGGAACAACTGTTATCATATGTATTCCTTCGAAGTATAAATAAAAGAATATAAGAAGAGCATTGTGCTATTCCGTAATATTTGTCGCATACAAAGCTCTTCTTTTTACTTCAGTGAGTATAATTTGTTTCTTCTACTTTCTGTTTTAAACTATGCGATCTATGCTCGCTTTTCTAGGTTTCTAGCCGTAGCACTTTTTTCAACTTCTGTATGATCACGGTATGTTCCCATTGTTTTATCTATAGTTGTATGCGTTACACCAAACCAATAATTTTCATTTTTATAATGATGCCAAAGATGAGTTTTTTTAATTTTCTTTCCTAATTTAGTAAGTGGTTGAATTGGCTTATGTGCGATAAAGTGTTTCCACTCATAGTATAGAAAATACCCGACAACTCCAATAGCAAAAGCAGTTGTAAGATTCATATTCCTAGTAATAAGGTAAAATACGCCTGCTAAAATTGTAAAATTAGGCAAACTAAACCACAATGGTAAAAAAAGTAACTTTACGTTATTCGGATCTACATGATGATCATAATGTAAGCGCTTAATTAATTTTAGTAAAAATGAATTATCCGGCTTTTTAATATGAAACAAAAAACGATGAATCATATATTCGCTTAATGCATATGTCAGCATTCCGATCAACAATGCAATCCATGACTGCCAAGTAAGTAATTGAGGTATTGTAAAAGTAATTAAACAAGCCAAAATGATCAGCATAACGAATACATCAGGAAATGTAATAAACTCCTTATAAAATTTTTTCAAACTCCATCCCTCCTTTAACTTATGTTTTGTTAACAATATACAAAAAATTATATAATTTAGCAATAAAAAACGGAAAATTCATAACTTTTTTGTTTTATGGTCATCCAGGGGATTTTATCCATATGTAAAATTTTCTCACCTTATTCCTAGCAATCTTGCTAAATAAATTATTTACATTTATAATCATAGTTAATTTATTTTTTGTCTGTATACTTTTGTTTAGTTTATGCAAAAATTTAATACGTTTATCATTCCATGCAGTAATGCAGTATTTCCACTGCAAAGCAAGATACTCATCTTAAATTTTACAGATTATAGGAGATGATTACATGAAAGGACAGCTGCGAAAGGTAGGTATCTTAGGAACAGGTTTTGTCGGTTCAAGTACAGCTTATTCATTAATTAATCAAGGTATCTGTGATGAATTATTATTGGTCGACATTAAAGAAGAAAAGTCAATAGGAGAATCACTCGATCTTACCCATTGCATGGATTTCCTTCCCTCTAAAACAAAGATTTGGACAGGAACTGCATCGGATATGGGCCATATGGAGATCATTATTATTACTGCAGGCCCACCTCCAAAAGAAAATCAAACTCGACTCGATACCCTTGAAACAAGTGCCAATATTATGAATGATGCGATTCCAAAAATAATGGCTAGTGGATTTAATGGTATTTTTCTAATTGCCACAAATCCAGTCGATATTATTACATATCATGTGTGGAAACTATCTGGCTTGCCACGTCATCAAGTAATCGGAACTGGTACTTCCATTGATTCTTCTCGCTTAAAAACGTATTTATCAGATATTTTACATGTAGACGTACATAGCATTCAAGGCTATACAATGGGAGAACATGGTGATTCACAATTTGGTCACATCTCACCATTGGTGGAAAACCATTCTTACAAATATTAGCAGAAAATCCAGAAAAATATGCTGATATCGATTTAGAACAAATTGTAGAAGCAGTAAAACGTGTAGGCTTTGAAATTTTAAAACGAAAAGGAACGACATATTATGGTATCGGTAATGCACTAGCTTACTTTACAAAATCGATATTTAATAACGACCATCGTATTATTCCAACATCTTGTATCCTTGACGGAGAATACGCGGAATCCAATATCTGTACAGGAGTCCCAGCAGTTATTAGCAGAAGTGGAATAAAAGAGATTATTGAACTAAAACTTTCCGCGGAAGAACAGGAATTATTTAAAACGTCTAATTCTGTACTGAGAAGCTACCTGGCTAGCATTGGCTACTAAAAGCTACTACAGATACTTGAAAAATACCACATTTTTGTGGTATTTTTCTATTATTTTATTTACTTTTCTTTTATATCTTTTCCAATTATAATAGTTGAAAAGGAGGTGAAATATTGGAGAATAAAGAAATGTTTGAAATTATTATAAGTAAATTAGGCTCACTTGAAGAAGGACAGAACACATTAAAAATGGAAACTAAATCTCTTCAGGTAGGACAAGATGAACTGCATAACAAGACTAACCTCCTTTCGCAAGAGGTTATTGACTTACACGATGAAACCAAATCGCTCCGAGTAGGACAAGACGAACTGCGTCACGAATTTAAATCATTTCAAACCGGGCAAGATGAACTGCATAACAAGACTAACCTCCTTTCGCAAGAGGTTATTGACTTACGCACTGAAACCAAATCTCTCCGGGTAGGGCAAGACGAACTGCGTCACGAATTTAAATCACTTCAAACCGGGCAAGATGAACTGCATAACAAGACTAACCTCCTTTCGCAAGAGGTTATTGACTTACGTGATGAAACCAAATCTCTTCGGATAGGACAAGACGAACTGCGTCACGAATTTAAATCATTTCAAACTGGGCAAGATGAACTGCATAACAAGACTAAACTCCTTTCGCAAGAGGTTATTGACTTACGTGATGAAACCAAATCTCTCCGGGTTGACATGAATCAAAGTTTTACAACGTTAAATGAAAAAATTGAGCTTTTGACAAAGCAAACTAGTAATGTCATTATTAAGCATCACCAGCATGAATTAATCTATCTTAAGGAAAAAGTGTCTTCATTAGAAGAAGATATCTTTATGGTTAAGAATACCTTAAAAAAGTGACACTAAAATCTCCCCCTATTTAACCACATATATTTATAAGCCTACCGTGATTCTACCCCCCTATTTACAACTAATAGTAGCCCCTAACAATGGTTTTTAGGGGCTACAAATATCTTTTAAAACTTTTGCCCTTTCTTCTGAAGAGGATACACTTAACTGGACAGAACAAATAACAAGTAGACTAAAACAAAACCATTGTATTTTAACAAAAGTTTAGTGATATACAAACGGCAGAACTGTTGACGAGCCCATTCATACAGTGCTTTTCTCCTTAAATTAGAAGAAAGACTAAACTTCGATATATTCGGATAGTTGGAAGAATGGATGGAATCATGACCCCGGATATCTCCAAGAGAACGAGTAGAATTGCTTCATGCTTTTTATACAAACGAATTTGAGTTAAAGGAAACGAATACTCAAGCGGTAAAGAAGTGATTCAACCAGAGAAAACAGACGGAGCTATACGCTCAAACAGGAACTGGTTAATTTAACGGGAAAGATATCGACGGCAGGTTTATTAGGTGTATAGAAACTAAAGAGAATACTTATTTTTTTGCAACCAATATTCTGTAGAAAAATCATTCCTCTGGAAGTGAGGCGGCTGATACTTATAAAGGTATCTATGCAACACTCCAAAACACATTTTATAGAATGAACCATGAAATTATAAATGATGAATCATATGTGCCAAAAATCTCAGAAGCTGAATGGGGAGTCATGCTTTCACTATCGAAACAAGCTCCACAACTGCAAACGCTAGCTAGATCACCACCTCTTTGCAGGAACATACGAACTGGATCCCGAAAAATGTACGTACACGATTAGACAGGCTTGTCAGAAAAAGGGGATCCGGGTAAAATTTTAGCTTGCAACCGAATAGGGTTGTATGTATAATAAGGAATGTGGCTCATGATATAGACAAATGAATATTTACTTTTTGATTCCGTAGCTCAGCTGGGAGAGCGCCACCTTGACAGGGTGGAGGTCGCTGGTTCGAGACCAGTCGGAATCATACCTAAAAACGTTAGTATATCAACATTTATAATAAAAACACCATTCATTAAGAAGTGGTGTTTTTGCTTTTTGATACGAATTACTTGCTTCCCACCGCCCGTTAGCCAATCCGATACAGAATTCTTTTAGATACAGTTTTAGCTGTATCTTTAACCCTCTTCGCTGTATGTTTACCTTTATTCGTAAAATAAATGCAACTTCGCCAGCTTTAATCAGCTTTAGAACTTTTCCCGCTGGAATTATAGTACAAAATTTATTGAATTGTTTATGGTATTAAAAATTAAAAGAAGATGTCACTTCTCCGCGACTTGTTTCGATTATGATTATAAGAAAGTGTTTTGTTGCGGAAAAATATGGGAGCACTTAATTGGGTTTTTATCTGTAAAGAAAATGATGAAGGAATTAAGAATTGCTGAAAAAAGATAAAAAAATTTTTGTAGAACTCCTCTTTTCATAAAAATAATAAAACCGGGTATTAAAACCCGGCTTTATTATTTTTCGTATTACGCTTTTAAATGTAATGGGGGAGGTAATAACCAACCTTTTTCCTTGTTTAGATGTAATACTTTCACTCCAAATTGAGCCTTTTTTAAGTGGAATTGTCCAAACATCATTCCTATATCTTCACGAATGGATTGTCCCATAATGGTACTGCAAGCAACAAGCCCTTTACCTACATCTGTTGATAAAACAGCTGCGATTTCTACATCATTAAAACGTGCACCAACTGGGATTTCTTCCAAATCAGCTCCTGGTCGTTCTGGTGGTGTAGGAGGAAGAGCTACTCCGTTAGCTTTTAATAGGTTTTCAATCTCTTGATTTTCACCTTTAATACCTTGGATTGCCTCTTCGATAAGTTTCTTTAAATCTTCATCTCCAGCATGATTGTAAAAGCCTTGATAAAGATCAAGCAACCCTTTATTAGCTAAAAGATACGACCATGTTAAATAAACTTCTCCATAATGCATTGGTTCTTCTGTAGGATTCCCACTTAAAATTCCCATAACTTCACTCCTTAGATAATTGATTTTAAATTGAATCAATATTTAGTGTGCTTTTGTTTAGCAAAACTATTCAGGGATAGAGAATATTTATGTAATAAAAGGGGGTTTTTTAAGTCTATCCAAACCTCAATAATGTTTTCAAACGGCAAACGTTATCCAGCTATACTAATATATTTATTACGTCACCTCATAATAAGATAACCTAATATCTAATATAATGTGCTTTATTAAGAATAAAATTCCGAAAAGACCATAATAATATGTTAATTATGTTATAATAATCGCAAGTGCATAAGGCTTTCATGGGTGGTAGCTCATCCCTTTAGAGAAAGGGGGTGAGGCTGTGACAGTTTTCGAAGGATTGGTCTTAATGATTTCTTTTGGAGCGCTCATTGTAACTATTTTGTCAGAAAAAAATAACCACCCATAGCCTAGCTAGCATACAGTGGTTATTTTTATTGCTCTTATTTTGTAGCTGCCCCAATGAGGGCTATTGCACTAACCGTTTGGTGTGCCAGCACCAAACGGTTTTTATTTATTATATGAATCTACATAAATAGTATACCTTATTTACCAAATAATTAAAAATACTTCATTTATAAGTAAAATAAAAATGAGAAAAGTCCTATCCGCAGAGTAGTCTTTTATATGTATTGTATATCAATGACCAATTAATTGCATCATTGTTGTTTATAGAAGTCTATTTTGGCTAGACTAGAAATCCACTCCCCATCTTATTTATGAAACTGGAACATAACTACCCAATAATAACTGAAAAATGGTTTCAAACATCGTTCTTGATGATCGGAACCATTTTCGTTACCTATTTTCATTATCTATTAGTACACTTCCGCGTTCACCGCATGAACGCAAATCCTAATTATTTTCTACTCTCTCTTCCCCTTACGGACGTAAGAGTGAAACCCAAATAAGCCTTCAGAAATAAAGACTGGTTTTACATCAATTTTTACGTTTGCCATAGATTTTACCTGTTTTTTCCCAAAGCTGTTGTCTAATATATTTTGGCTATTCCCATTTTTAGTTATAATTTTTTTGATTATTCCCTTTCTTGCTTTCATACATGCTAACGTAACGGACGCTCCGACCAGTTTTGGTACTTATGGTCTGTTAATCCAGCATGTAACAGAATGTCACATCTGCCATTTGGGCAGATAAAGGTATCTTCTTTGGTCATTATAGTCCCCATTGGCTACCTAAAAATATTATTCTTATATTTCTTTTTCTCCTCTTTACGATATAGGTTATACATGAAAAGTGAGGTTTGTTTCCAGTTGGCTATGATATCTTCGTGATTTTGTTCATTACCATAGCCGACATCAGTGACAATATCGTTAGGAAGCTTAAAGAAATGTTTCTTAAGGGGATTCAGAAAAGGAATGTATGTGCGTGTATCCGTTAGGGTTGGGGTTGGGAATAAGTCGAAAGCGAGCGCATTTTCATATTAGCTTTTTACTACTTTTCATCTTAATACGGAATGACTTATCTAAGTCCCTTTGTACTTTCCTCTCGTAACAGTTAGTAATAATTTCAATTAACTTTCCTTAGTTGCATTATATTAATAGTGCAATTTTATTGAATTATTTCATGAAAAAAAACAAATCATAAACCATATTTCCTATAACCAACACCATGATTATCAATAATTATTTATCGTAAAACGATAAATAATTATTGACTTGCACAAATTAACGAATTATAATAATTTTATCTTAGCTAAGGAGTGTTTTTTCTATGAAACAAAAGGAATTATCAAATTGGCTAAAAGTGATAATTGTTATTTGTGGAATTTTAGGTTTATTATTTTGCGTTTATTTTGGACCTGAAATTGGAAAGGAAGTTTTACTGAATTCAGAAAAGATGAAAGTATTATATAACCCTTTTATTGTATTCATTTGGATTACTGGGATTCCATTCTATATTGCATTAATTTTAGGGTGGAAAATCTGTTTGGATATTAGCACAAATCAAGCCTTTAGCATTAAAAATGCGAATAGATTAAAGCAAATTAGTGTTTTAGCAATGATTGAGTGTTTTTTGTATTTTGTTGCATTAATATATCTATTTATCGTTAAAAGTATCAGTATAAATATGTTAATCATTATTTTACTCATTCTTTTTTTCGCATTTGTTATTTCCGTGTTAACTTCCATACTTTCTCAATTAGTTAGAGAAGCTAACAAAATAAAAACAGACAATGATTTAACCATTTGAGGTGACAAAATGGCTATTATCGTAAACCTTGATGTAATGCTGGCGAAAAGAAAAATGAGTGTTACCGAATTATCAAATAAAATAGGAATCACAATAACTAACGTGTCCATTTTAAAAAATGGAAAAGCAAAAGCAATTAAGTTCTCAACTTTAGACAAAATATGTGAAGCTTTAGAATGCCAACCTGGTGATATTTTAGAATACAAAAAAAATACAGATGAAGGAGAGATGGATGATGAATAAAAAAATTTTGTTGGCTTTACTTCCAATTTTAATAGGTGTCATTTGCCTAATTAGTTACTATATAATTGGTTCAAGGGTAACTCCAGACGGAACATTAGAAGAGCCATTTTTCTTAATTCCATTAAGTTATCTTTTTGTTTTTAGCGGTATTGCGCTCCTGTTATTTATGGCTATTATTTCAGTCATAAAGAAAAACAAACATAACAACCAATAATCCATACAGTAAAAATGCTACCTAAAAGAGCGTGGACCCTATACTTTGAAAAATGTTTAAATGAGATAATTATGGCACTGGCATGTATCTTTTCATCCGTCCTTATCTCAGATAAATATAAAATAGTTTCCATATTTGCTATTAGGATCCACGCTTGTTCAATTAATAAATACTACACATTAAATTATTTTAATATTTTGTTTATTTAACCATTATCTATTACTGTAATGTGGTAAATTGCAAGTTAGAAGGTGAAAAGGTGAAATATCTAGTTGATCTTATTTATTTTGGTTACCATCAGGCTTTATCCTGTATTTTTCCGGTAGTTATCTTTATAACACTTGCTGTTTCAAAGGTTATCTCCATTCCTGGATTATATCGTTACGATGTTATTTTACTTATTTGTCTCATTACACAATATCTCATGTTAAAAACAAAGTTAGAGACAAAAGAAGAAATAAAAGTAATTTGTGTGTTCCACATTATTGGACTTTTACTGGAATTATACAAGGTACATGTCGGTTCATGGTCTTACCCAGAAGAAGCATGGGCAAAATTATGGGGAGTACCACTTTATAGTGGTTTTATGTATGCAAGTGTTGCTAGCTATATATGTCAAGCATGGCGCAGATTTCATTTAAGGATGCATAACTGGCCCAAAAATATATACACTCTACCGCTTGGTTTAATGATTTATTTAAACTTCTTTACCCATCATTTTATGTTTGATTTCCGTTGGGTTTTAACAGCCTTGTTATTTATTATTTTCTTTCAGACTTATGTACAAATTACAGTACGAAAAACAACATATAAAATGTCGCTTCCTCTTTCTTTTTTCTTAATTGGCTTTTTTATTTGGATTGCTGAGAATATCGCAACCTTCTTTGGAGCATGGCAATATCCTAGTCAACAGGACTCA
Source organism: Cerasibacillus sp. JNUCC 74 (assembly GCF_053667775.1). Next base: position 2,860,035 of record NZ_CM132207.1, read on the forward strand.
TGGAACCTTGTCCATATTGGTAAAATTAGTTCTTGGTTTTTACTGGTTGTAATAAGCATTATGATTGTAACAGAGCATAAAAAACTTGTTCCAAATATTTCAAATTTTATTAGAAGAAAACAAATTTATCGTTAGTTTTCTTTAAAAAAGCAATCCAGATGATAAATTTCTTAAAAAGGCTATTTTTAATATAAACTTTTCCACTTCCCGTACTCGTTTTGATGTGGATTATGAAAGAAAGATTATGATTCGATCAAATGTGTGCAGAATTGATAACATGTTAAGATAAAAAGAAAATGATTTACTTCTACAGAATTATCCAAAATGAACAAAATTGTGTTAGTTTTATTTTTAGCTGCTTATCATAAGGCTTCCACTTGTGATAGAGAAGACGAAGTTAAGATAATGGCACACCGAAACGTCTGATTCGTTTGGGCCGACAGAACAAGTAAGATTAAGAAAATAATCAGGTACATGACTAACCGAATATTTCACAAAATAAACATATAAACCGTCCTGCACCTTGAATTGTAGTCTATTTCTATATAAGTGGAAGCGTCTGTCGAATATTGTTAAAATAAGAACGTGCTATATCAACTCTTTTCAGCACTATAGGAATAATTTGTAACTCATACAACAGTAAATTATTTTTGCGAGTACGAGGTGCTATTCTTCCTGCTCTACTTAAAACAAACCTTAAAAATTGTATTGGATAAAAATTTTCCAATTAACGCTATACTTACAGAAGGGATCTGGACAACATCAAAGATAAATGGCTGTCACAATTATCTTTAAAGAAAATGACAACATTGCTTGTATTGTTATCGGTTGTTGCTTCCTTAATTGCCTCAGCAATTTTGCTAGATAGCTACGTATTAAAGCGAGAACACAACACAGTAAAAGATAAAATAAGAAATGTTGCCCGAATGGTTGCAAAGGATACTCGTGTCATTAATAAAGTTGAAGGAGATCCATTTGATCCAACCATACAAGAATATTCTAAAGAAGTAATGGAAGCAACAGGGGTTAGCTTTGTAGTAGTACTTGATAATAATCTGATCAGGAAGTCTCATCCAGATGAAAGTGTAATTGGTCAAACCTTCTCCAATGTTAAAGATGCTAGTAAGGCCTTGGATGGTTCGGAACACTTTTCAACACATGTTGGAATTTTAGGAGAAGGTACCCGCTTTTTTACACCAATATGGGATGAAAATGGTGAGCAGATAGGAGTTGTATGTGTCGGTTATGTTCAGCAAACCATTAACCAAGAGCTGTGGAATGCTCGAAGAAATTTATATGTAGGATTAGGATTTGGCCTGTTTGTTGGAATTTTAGGAGCGTTATATTTAGCTCGCTATCTAAAAAGAGTGTTATTAGGTCTGGAGCCAAAACAAATTGTTGCACATATGAAAGAACGAGAATTTATTATCGATTCTGTTAGTGAAGCAATCATTGCAGTAACTCCCCATCGAAAAATTCTCTTGCAAAATGTTAACTTTGCAAAACTCTTCAATAAAACGTTACTAACAGAAAATGCTACTAATAAAGGTTATCTTGATAAAAAAGTTTTTTCCTTAATTTTTGCTGAAGTTTTTAAAACGGAAAAACCTATTTCTAATCAGGTTACGGTTATTGATCATTTTGAGTTTATCGTTAATGTACAGCTTATTTATATAAATAAACGAATATATGGTGCAGTTGCTACTTTATACGACCAATCCAAACTGCAGCATCTTATCCGTGAACTGAGCGGCACAGAGCAATACATTGATTCATTGCGAGCACAGAACCACAAATTTATGAATCAGCTTCATACGATCTTGGGGCTAATTGAATTGGAAAAATATCAGGAAGTTAATAACTTTGTCCGCGTGCTTAATAATAAATATCATCAAGAAATTGGCTTTATAACGGATAAAATTAAAAGTTCTGCCATTGCAGGGTTTCTACTAGGAAAAACGAGTGAGTTAAATGAGCAAGGTGTAACATTAACCATTGATGCTGATTCTCATTTTCCAAATATTAAAATGGGTGATATGCTCCATGATCTCCTATTATCAATCGGGATTTTATTAGATAATGCTAAAGAAGCATTGATAAATACAACAAGAAAACAAGTAGCTCTTTTTCTTTACTATGATGAAGAAGAAGAAATCATTATCATTGAAGTAAAAGATACAGGTTCTGGAATTGAACCAGCAATAAGAGAAAAGATTTTTGAACGAGGATACTCAACAAAGGGAGAAAATCGCGGCTATGGATTAGATGCCATTCGGTCCATCGTTACACATTATAAAGGATTGATTGAAATCGAATCTAAAGTAGAAAAAGGAAGTTTATTTCACATAGAAATCCCCTTTAAACGGAGGAACATAGATGATTAAAGTTATTATAGTTGAAGATGACCCAATGGTTGCAACAATAAATCAACAATATGTTGAAAGATCAAAAGGATTTGAAATTGTTGCTACAGTTGATAATATAAAAGAACTATGGAAAATGCTACAAGAAGTCACTCCCGATTTAATATTACTCGACGTTTATTTACCAGGAAAGACCGGCATTGACTTTGTACAAGAATTAAGACAAAAGCAAATTTCCATACCAATTATTATGATTACGGCAGCACACGATATACCAACAATCAAAAAAGCTCTAGACTATGGTGTTATTGACTTTTTAATCAAGCCTTTTTCATATGAACGGTTTAAATTAGCAATTGAAAACTTTTTGCAATACCACTCGCTTACCACTAAATTTGAAAAAGCAGATCAGAAAACATTAGATCAAATTTTAATGAAAGAAAGACAATCTAAAGCTTTTAATGAAAAAGGAATCCTCTCATCCTTGCCTAAAGGACTATCTAAACTGACCATTAAAAAAATTTTAACAGCAGTTGAAAAGCAAAAGGAGCATTTCTCAACCGAGGATATAGCAAAAGAAGTTGAATTGTCGCGAATTTCCACAAGAAAGTATTTACAATTTTTAAATGAAATTGGCTACTTACGTGCAGAGTTAAAATATTTATCTGTTGGTCGTCCAATTATGATTTATCAAGTGATCCCGGAAAAAGAACAGCTTATTGCTGGTTTTAAATAATCTCCCCCTACAGAGTTCGTAGCTCTTCAATTATATAAATAGAAATAACGTTGACAAAATAAGATAAAAAGACGCAGAAAAAATCCACTTTTCAGGAAGTGGATTTTTCTGTCTCTATGTTTAGTATTTTTAAGAAACAGCCTGGCTTTTTTCTGGTAGGGCTACTGCATTCGTCGTGCTTCCTTTCGTAATCGTTTCATGCAGATTTTCAAAGCTTGTTTCAATCATATTCGTTAGCGCCTCATCTGTATTTGATCCGATATGTGGTGTAACTAAAACCCGTGGATACAAATCAATTAAAGCTTGAATGGTAGGATCTAATTTTTTACCATCATTAAATTTTTGGAAGAATATTTCCTGTTCATTGGCAAATACATCTGTTGCAAAACCTTCGAGCTTACGAGATCGCAATGCTTTTAGAATAGCTTCATTATCCTGAAGCTCGCCTCTTGCTGTATTAATGAATATGGCACCATTTTTCATTTTCGAAATGAATTCATCATTTACCATTTTATCATTTTTACCTGGAAAATATGGTACATGCAAACTAACAATATCACTTTCTCTTAATAATTCATCTAACTCCACAAATGTAACAACTTGTTTTGCTTCTTCACTTTGATATATATCATACCCCAGTACTTCAGCTCCGAGCCCACTAAACAATTGCGCCTCTGTCAAGCCAATTTTACCAGTACCAATAATACCTACTTTGCAATTTCTGATTTCTTTACTAAACATAACACTGTCGACCGTAAAATCTTTTTTAGATGTTTTATTGGTAGTATAAGCAGTATGTCTTAACAAAGACATAGCAAGTGTTAAAGATAATTCAGCAATTGCATTTGGTGAATAAGAAGGAACACGTGCAACGTACATATCAAAATCGGCTGCTGCTTGCAAATCAATATGATTATAACCTACGGTGCGCGTAAATAAATACATAACGCCATATTCTTTCATTTGCTGAATATTTTTCCTGTCAGCCACGCAATTTCCTCTAAGTAAAACAGCATCCATTCCTTTTGCTGTTTCAATATTTTCATGGGTTAGAAGTTCCTCGATCAGCGTTAGTTCAAAGTCATACTTATTTAGTTGATGAAAGAAAGGCACTTCATTTTCTCTTACTCCATAACAAACAACCTTAATTGTCATATTATTATCTCCTTTTTCAATCTGAATACTTGGTATTTAATTAAAGTCATAGATTAGATGAAACTAGTTGTTTTAGCTAAATAAGTTTGTTGCGCTGATGAAATTTATGATAATAATCCAAATTGGTATCATCACAACAGCAGTAATCGTTGATAGCAATGATGCGTTCGACGCAAGCAATGCATCCTTATCAAAGCTGATGGCATAGGCTGCTGCCACAGTTGCAGTTGGAGTAGCCATCATAATAACTACAGTTCCAATCGAAATGGCACTCATGGTTAAAATTCCAGTTAGGGAAAGAATAGCTAACAGTACAAGATTAATAACTGGTACAAGAATAACTTTATTCGCACTATAGAATAGGGACGTACGATCTGTTATCGCTGTTTTGAAATCGACGGAACCTAGTGTTGATCCAATTGCAAGCCAGGCAAGTGGTGAAGCTAAGCCTGCCAAATATCCCATTGGTTTAAATAGCCAAGGTGCAGTCTGGTCGATTCGTAAAAATGCAACTGTTGATGTGGTACCATCGGCAGCTACTACACTGACCTGTGGTAAATAATCTTGAAACACCCAGATAAAAAGACCTAAAAAGGTAGCAATAACGATCGGATTTAAAAACATTTCTTTAATATTTTTGGCTTCCATCTTTAAGCCGCTCATTTTGATATAGCCATAAGAATAAAGGAAAATCCGATAACCGATATTAAATATGGAAGCATATAACACTCCTTCTGCTCCGTAAATTGCTCCAACAATCGGTATCCCGAAGAATGTTGTTGATCCAAAAATAGTTAGTACACGTAATGTATCTTCTTTATCGCCTTTAAATTTAATGTACATTGGTTTCGATACAAGAATTAAAATAATATAAATTGCAATTCCCCAAATTAAAATCCCCATACCTTCAGCTAATGATTCCTTGTCAATATCATTCATAAATGCATTAAACGCAAGAGCAGGTAATGCTACTGACAATACAACTTTAGATAACATTTTGCCAACTTGATCACTAAAAATATTCTTTTTTCGACAAAAATATCCTAATAAGATAATGAACATGGTTGATGTAATAGCACTAATTATATTCATATCAGTAAATGTAGTTTGAATAATTTCAAACACTTTCATTGTTTTCTCCTCCAGATCTCCATTTTGTGAAATATTTCACAAACTATTGTATAGAAAAGCCGGCTATCTCTTACAAACTCATCATAGAACATTTCTTAGAAGATAAAAATAATAGGTAACTAAACTAACTTATGTAATTTAAGTAAGCGAAATAGTGAGCAATGTTTTGTTTATACTCTGTTTCTTGTGCAAACTGTAAGGAGCAAATACAAAATGGGAAGAAGAAAATAAAATTAAGCCTCAAAGCTGAGGCGTAGTGCAATAATTAATCACCTGAATTTGAGTCCTGAATCAGAGTCTCTGAGGCTAACAGACTTTCTTTATAGAGTTTTAGCTTAATTTGCTTATTTAATTATTTTTTCTGGTAATGGGATCGCATTAATGGTACTACCTTTTGTTAAAACATCATAGAAATTATCGAAACTGGTTTCAATCATGTTTCTCAATGCTTCGTCCGTATTAGAACCAATATGAGGCGTCACCAGTACACGTGGATATAAATCGATTAATGCTTGAACAGTAGGGTCCAGCTTCTTTGTACCGTTAAACTTATGATTAAAGATATCTTTTTCGTGAGCAAACACATCCGTTGCAAAAGCCTCTAATTTATTTGTTTTTAATGCCTTTAGGATAGCCCGATTATCTTGGAGCTCTCCCCTTGCTGTATTAATGAGGATCGCACCGTCCTTCATTTTGGAAAGGAAAGCATCATTCACCATCTTATCGTTTTTTCCTGGAAAATAAGGAATGTGTAAGCTCACAATATCACTTTGTTTTAACAAATCCTCCATTTCCATAAATGTAACCAATTTCTTTGCTTCATCACTTTGAAAGATGTCATAACCAAGTACAGTTGCCCCTAAGCCTTTAAACAATTTAGCTTCTGTCAACCCGATCCTGCCAGTCCCAATAATACCCACCTTGCAATTTCTTACTTCTTTACTAAACATGAATGGATCCACGGTGAAGTCTCCATTAGCAGTTTTTGCAGTTGTATAAGCAGTATGTCTTAATAAAGACAGGGCTAGTGACAATGCTAATTCGGCAATAGCATTTGGAGAATAAGAAGGAACGCGTGCTACATACATACCGAAATTTGCTGCTGCTTGCAAGTCAATATGATTGTAGCCAACAGTACGTGTAAATATATATTTAACACCATATCCATACAATTTCTCTATATTAATTCTATCTGCCGTACAATTGGCCCTTAACAAAACAGCATTCATCCCTTTTGCTGTTTCAATATTTTCATGGGTTAGCAGTTCCTCAATTAATTTTAATTTAAAATGATACTTATTTAATTGATGAAAGAAGGGTACTTCATTTTTTCTTACGCCATAACAAGCTACTTTTAATGTCATCATGCATGTCTCCTTAATTTTAACTGAATATTCCCATAGCACTAATGATATTAATGATAATAATCCAAAATGGAATCAGAATGATTGAGATAATCGTTGACAGTAATGAAGCATTGGAGGCAAGTAATGCGTCTCTGTCAAAGCTAATAGCATATGCAGCAGCTACGGTCGCCGTTGGTGTTGCCATCATAATGACAATCGTTCCTAAGGATAAATTGCTAATCGTTAAAATTTGTGTCATAGCCAAAATCGTAAGCAATACGATATTAATAACCGGCACAAGAATGACCTTATTAAAACTGTAGTATAAAGAGGTTCGATTTGTTATTGCTGTTCTTAAATCGACGGAACCGAGTGTTGCACCAATTGCCAGCCAGGCAAGCGGTGAAGCTAAATCAGCCAAATAAGTCATTGGTTGAAATAGCCATGGTGCAGTCTGGTCGATTCGTAAAAATGCAACTGTTGATGTGGTATCATCGGCAGCTACTACACTGACCTGTGGTAAATAATCTTGAAACACCCAGATAAAAAGACCTAAAAAGGTAGCAATAACGATCGGATTTAAAAACATTTCTTTCATATTTTTCGCTTCCATCTTTAATCCGCTCATTTTAATATAGCCATAAGAATAAAGGAAAATCCGATAACCGATATTAAATATGGAAGCATATAGCACTCCCTCTGCTCCATAAATTGCTCCAACAATTGGAATACCGAAGAAAGTCGTTGATCCAAAAATAGTAAGTACACGTAACGTATCTTCCCTGTCCCTTTTATATTTAAAATACATTGGCTTTGATACCAAAATTAAAATAATGTAGATAACAATTCCCCAAACAAGAATACCCATTCCTTCCGATAAAGATTCCGCATCGATATCCTTCATGAAGGCATTAAAAGCAAGAGCTGGTAGAGCGACAACTAATACTACCTTTGATAGTGTTTTCCCTACCATATCGCTAAAAATTTTTTGTTTGCGGCAGAAATAACCTAATAAGATGATGAATAATGTCGAAGTAATTGCACTTACAATTTTTATATCTGTGAATGTCGCCTGAATTTCCTGTAATATATCCATACATATCCTCCGTTACTATGTAGATTCTCCATTATCCCCGATGTTAGGATTTCTTCTGATTTCTTCTTTCATTAATGAGGAGAGAACATTTGGAAAATAATAAAATCCCAGAAGGTTTAACTCAAAAGAATTTTTCCCTTTAACGTAAGTTTTATACAAAGATTTTTGACTAGATGAAAAATCGGATATTGGATAAATTTTTAAAATCCCTTTATAATAGGTAGAAATTGCTTTACCTTCACGGAGGAGGTCAACGTGAGAACAGTTTTAACTTTTTTAAAGCCATATAAGCTACCTGCGATTGTAGCTTTTTTACTTATGCTCATTGAACTAGCTGTCGAGCTGTTACTTCCTTTTTTTCTTGGGAAGATGATTAATGAAGGTGTCGTTAATAAAGATTTAAACAACATCATCATGTGGGGAAGTATTATGATAGGACTTGCAATCATTGCCTTTATTGCTGGGATTATCAATTCTTTTTATGCTTCTCATGTGAGTTGGAGATTTGCCTATGATATGCGAGAAAAGTTGTTTGCCAAAATACAAGCATTTTCTTTTGCCAATTTAAATAAATATCCAACCTCGGGCTTAATGACAAGATTCACAAACGATATCCGGCAAATTCAAAATACGATTTATATGATATTAAGAATTATGTCCAAAGCACCATTGATTGTTGTAGGCGGTGTCATGATGGCATTTATCGTAAACGCTAAACTCGCAGTTATTTTTACAATTACGGTGCCATTATTAGTTGGTTTTATTTTATGGGTATTAAAGGTAGCTGGGCGTTTATTTAATCATGTGCAAAAAAGTGTAGATAGGGTAAACCAAGTAATGCAAGAAAACCTTGTTGGAATGCGTTTAATAAAAGCATTCTATCGAAGAGATTATGAGGAACACCGGTTTATGGATGCAAATCGAACGCTCGCCAACCGAACTAGGATAGCCTTTCAATTTGTCGAGGCTTCAATGCCGGTTCTCTTATTTGTTATGAATCTTTCTCTTATTTTTATTATTTGGTTTGGTAATTCTCAAGTTATTGCCGGTACAGCAACTGTTGGTGATGTTGTTGCTATCATTAACTACGCACTACGAGTATCTATGTCTATTTCTATGTTCACTTTTATTACGATGGCATTTTCCCGAATGAAGGCATCTACAGAGCGTGTCAGCGAGGTTCTATATACAGAAGATGTAAAAAATGAAAGTACTGTAGAGCCTGCTTCTGCTCCGATTCAGGATGGAGCTATTTCATTTAACAAGGTTTCGTTTATTTATCCAGAAAACGATAAAGCTGTAATTAAAAATATCAGCTTTCATGTTGAAAAAGGGGAACGATTAACCATAATGGGGGCTACTGGATCAGGGAAAACCTCCTTATTCCAGCTGATTCCACGACTTTATGATGTTACAAAAGGGAAGATCACCATTGATGAGAAAGAAATTACGGCTTACTCTTTGGAGAAATTACGAAATAGTATTGGCTATGTACCACAGTCTCCATTGTTATTCACTGGTTCCATCAAAGAAAATATTTCATGGGGAAAACCAGATGCCACGGATGAAGAAATTATTCAAGCTGCAAAAGATGCCCAAATTCATGAAACGATCATGAATTTAGAACAGCAATATGAAACGAAAGTGGGGCAAAAAGGGGTCAATTTATCTGGTGGTCAAAAACAGCGAATTTCGATAGCTCGTGCATTAATTCGTCAACCGAAAATCCTGATGCTAGATGACAGCACTAGTGCTCTTGATTTAACTACAGAAGCAAAGCTTTTACAAGCGATTAAAAAATACAACAGTACAACATTAATGATCACCCAAAAAATAGCAACAGCTATCTCAGCTGATCGAATTCTTTTATTAGATGAAGGGAAAATTCTGGCTATAGGCTCCCATCAAACTTTATTAAAATCATGTGAGCTGTATCAAGAAATAGTGGCCTCCCAGTTTGGAAAGGAGTTTTCCTATGCTGAATAATCAATTAAAACAGCCTTTTCAATACGATAAGATTCCCATTAAATCGCTTCAAGTAGCGAATAAGCGTAAACGAGCCAAGGATACAACTGGGACAATAAAACGGATTTGGTCCTATTTAGCAAAAGAAAAGGGTAAATTATCACTTGTTATCTTAATGGTTATGATTAGCTCAGGTTTAAGTTTATTAGGACCATTTATGATTGGCACGGCAGTCGATAAATTTATCGTAACAAAGCAAAGTGCTGGCCTTGTCACTCTGTTAATTTCGCTTTTATTTATTTATCTCTTTCATTCTCTATCCATATTTCTACAAAATTATTGGATGGTTGAGATTGCTCAAAAAACTATTTATACATTACGGAAAGACTTATTTCACCAATTTCACCGTCTTTCCATTTCCTATTTTGATAAGCGGCAGCATGGAGAACTTATGAGCCGAATTACAAATGATATTGATAATGTCAATAATACATTAAATCAATCCGTCATTCAGATTTTTTCTAGTGTACTAACACTAACAGGAACGGTAGCAGTCATGCTTTATCTTAGCCCAATTCTAACAGCGGTAACGATGGTCATTGTTCCAATTCTGTTTTTAGCAATTCGCTGGATTACAAAGAGAACTGGACCATTGTATAAACTCCAACAAAAAAACTTAGCTGAAGTGAACGGCTATGTAGAAGAAATTGTGTCCGGACAGCATATTGTCAAAACCTTTTCTCAAGAAAATCGAGTCATTCAGGAATTTGAAGAGCGCAATAAAGCTTTAAATCATGCTGGCTTTTGGGCACTAACTATATCCGGCTTTATTCCAAAAGTCATGAACATGCTTAATTTTTTAAGCTTTGGTTTCATTGCTTTAGCTGGTGGGGTTTTAGCTATATATGGGTATGTAACGGTTGGTGTCATTGTTATTTTCACAGAATATGCTCGCCAATTTACGCGTCCATTGAATGAACTTTCTAATCAGTTTAATATTCTGTTATCTGCTGTTGCCGGAGCAGAACGAGTTTTTCGCGTAATGGATGAAAAACAGGAGGAAGCAGATGAAAAAGCAGCAAAGAAATTAACAACAATAGAAGGACATATTCAATTTGACCATGTTTACTTTGGCTACGAAGACATTACTATATTGAAAGATATTAGTTTTGAAGCAAAACCTGGAGAATCTGTCGCTTTCGTTGGCCATACCGGTGCAGGAAAAACGACGATTATTAATTTAATTTCGCGTTTTTATAATTATGATAAAGGGGAAATTTATTTAGATGGTACGCCGCTTAAACTAATTACTCGCTCTAGCCTTAGACAGCATATGGCTTTTGTCTTACAGGATACATTCTTATTTCAAGCCACCATCCGCGAAAATATTCGCTATGGACGCTTACAGGCTACGGATGAAGAAGTAATTCTAGCTGCTAAAGATGCTAATGCACATGAATTTATTACCAAACTCCCTAATGGATATGATACGCTGCTTGACCAACAAGGAAGTGGTATAAGCCAAGGGCAAAAACAGCTAATTACCATTGCCCGCGCTTTACTTGCCCAGCCAAAAATCTTGATTCTGGATGAAGCTACCAGTAATATTGATACAATTACCGAGTTAAAAATTCAAGATGCATTAAAGCGGCTCATGCATGGTAGAACCAGTTTTATTATTGCACACCGTCTGAATACCATTCAAGAAGCTGATAAGATTATTTTGCTCGAACATGGGGAAATAGTAGAACATGGGAGCCATCAAGAATTACTTAGATTAAAAGGAAAGTATTATCAATTGTTTAAAGGGGCGGAGCTTAAAGAGGTAGATAAGAATAGACTTAAAATATAGTTCGCCTTTCTGCGAACCAGATTGTAAAAACAATAGAAAAACTACCAACACCGTGAAAGGAGTGGGTTTCATGGGTAGAAAAGGTTCCATGATCGAAAAACATATGAATAGTAACTATTTAGATGAAAAAATGACATTATTGATTTATCAACCCGAGTCCTATTCCCCAATGGATAATTATCATTTATGCATCATGCAAGACGGAAACGACTATTATCAATTAGGAAGAATTGCTACGTTAAGTGACAGGCTTCACGACAATAATGAAATAATGAATACCATTTTCGTCGGGATACATTATAAAAATAAATATGATCGCAGAGAAAAATATCATCCGAACGGTAAAAAAAATGAAGCATATATCCAATTTTTGAGTCGTGAAGTAGTCTCCTTTCTAGATGACATTTATCCACCGTATAATTTGGCACAATCAAGAACTTTATTAGGTGATTCGTTAGCTGGAACGTTAGCACTAATGACCGCTATTCGCTATCCGAATACATTTGGTAATGTCATCCTACAATCGCCATATGTAGATAGTTCTGTACTGCAAGTTACTGAATCAGCTCAAAGCTTAGATACACTAACGATTTATCACATAATTGGTAAAAAAGAAACAGCAGTTACAATGACGAATGGAGAAACGATGGACTTCCTTACACCAAACCGAGAACTTCATAATATATTAACAAATAGTAATGCCAGCTATGAATACTATGAATTAGAAGGCGGAGAGCATACATGGAAATATTGGCAAAAAAACATGAAGCATGCGTTAACTTCTATGTTTAATTAGTCATTTTTCTGATAGTCCAAAAAACTCTACTTACTTTAGATACTTTTTTGTTATAATAGATATTAAGTTTATTCAGATACGTTTGTTACAGAATCTGGTTATTCTAAAAGGAGGTTCTATGAATGAAATATGGCATTGTTATTTTCCCAACGAAAGAAGTACAAGATGAAGCAAATTCATATCGAAAAAGGTATGATCCACATTATGCGTTAATTCCTCCACATATTACGTTAAAAGCACTCTTTGAAGCTGATCAACAAATAATGGAGGAGCTTATTATTGAATTAAAGCACATCGCTAATGAAACAAAGCCTTTTACAATCAATATAAATAAGGTTAGTACATTTGCTCCAATAACAAATACGATTTACTTTAAAATTGAGCCAAGACCAGAATTGATAGATTTGTATGCAAAAATGCATTCAGGTAAATTCCCAAGAAATCAAGAATATGCGTTTGTTCCACATATTACGATTGCTCAAAGTCTTTCACATGATGAATACTCTGATGTATACAATAGCTTACGAATGAAAAAAATTGAAATTGAAGATAAAATTGATCGGTTTCAACTTATGTATCAATTAAATAATGGATCTTGGACCGTTCATGAAACCTTTGTGTTTGGGAAGGAATTCGTGTGAATATAATAAAAGTTACAACACCGAAAGAATTGGAGCATGCTTATCATATTCGTACAGTCGTTTTTATAGAGGAACAACAAATACCTTACGAGGAAGAAATGGATGGGCTTGATGAAGAAGCCATTCACTTTATTGTCTATGATGATGTAACACCGGTAGCAGCAAGCCGACTGCGATTTGTCGATAACTATGGAAAACTGGAAAGGATTTGCGTATTAAAAGAATACCGTGGTAAATCCATTGGTAAGCACTTAATTCAAACAATGGAAGAACTCATTCTGGATCATGGCTACCAACAAGCAAAGCTTCATGGGCAAATACACGCAAAAAAGTTTTATCAAGGTTTGGGTTATAAAACGGTATCGGATAAATTTATGGACGCAGGAATTCCACACGTAACGATGATAAAACAGCTAACGTTACACGACTAAGTTGTTCAAATTGTTTATGTAGTTTCATCCTAATTAAAAATATTTCAATATAAAACAGATGTTGGCGGAAAAACATTTTTTATTAAAAGTGTCTTTTCCGCCATTTAATAATTTTAAATGAATGAATTCTTTATAACAGGTAACCCTAAGAGTGATTAATTTTTAAGGGGGCATGGGAATGAATTCTTATTTGCAAATGCTAGTAGACACCATCTTTGGATTTGTTGCCTTATTTTTACTGACAAAACTGCTTGGAAAAACACAAATTTCCCAGTTAACTCCTTTTGATTTTATTTCTGCTTTAATCCTTGGCGAACTGGTAGGAAATGCATTGTTTGATAAAAAGGCAAGTGTTATTGAAATAGGTTTTGTTATTTTTCTTTGGGGCGGGCTTTTATACTTAACAGAATTGATAACGCAAAAATTCAAAGGTACCCGCAGCTTGTTAGAGGGTGGCCCTGATTTCGTCATCTATCGTGGCAAATTAATTAGAGATGTCATGAAAAAAAATAAACTTGATATAAATCAACTACAAAGTTTATTACGTGCTAAAGACGTATTTTCCCTCAGAGAAGTTGAATTTGCGTTTCTAGAAACAAACGGCACGGTATCTGTGATCAAAAAACCACCTTATCAAACGCCAAATAAGCAAGATATGCAGGTTTCTCCAAAAGAAGTTAATTTAGCTACAACATTGATTAATGATGGCGAAATTATTTACGATAACTTAAAAGAAAAAAACTTGACTGAAGAATGGCTAGATCATGAACTACAAGAACAAAATTATGAACAAATAAGTGATGTTTTTTATGCAGAGTATAGAAAAGGTGAAAAGTTATTTATTTTACCATATACAAATAGACACCATCGTAAATTCGATGCTTAGTATCATCACCTTGCTAAGCATCTTTTTCTTGGAGGGTTAAATTGTGCTGCTAAATCGTTTGCCCTTCCCAGTCATCTTAGCAAATTCAAGTTCAGAAGGTTTTGTTGGTTTAATTGCATAGCGATCATAACCTTCTTTATAAAGCCGCTCGTAACTTTTGAATAATTGTTGATGCTGCTTATCGAGTAACACTTTAAAAGGACTTTCGATATGGAAAAAATTTTGTTTTTTACTAATAACCCGTTGATGATATTGTTCATACTGAATCTGCTTTATTGGCAATATATATCCCATTACCAGCACCCCCTATATTAATTATCAGAAAATAAAGGGAAACTTCATTCAGTAGGAGTTTTCTTCCATCTCCTACTGAATGCTAGTACCACAAGGGTATGACCTAAGGCCCTTGAACGAATCGGGCATTTAGGTGCCGTTTTCTCCCACTTAGACCTTTTGTATCAACTCAAGATTTTGAAGTGAGAGTCTTACGGCACCTTACATGCGGGATTAATGTTTATATAATTATATACCCTTTTTCCAAAAAGTCTAATCCTTTTTATTCTTCCATTCGTTTTTCCAATTCTTTAATAAGATCTTCAAATTTTTTTATATTACCTAAAAAAGATTCGTTCCATTTATTCATATCTTTTTCTACTGCCACAGCTTTTTTTTCCGGAAACTGCAGCCATTTCTCATTTTTTTGTAAGTGTTTTTCGATGACATGAAAATAATCCAGCCAATTTGGTTCAGAAATTTTCATCTTAAACCTCCCTCGTACTAATTTTTCGTGACCATCGTTTTCCCGTTTTATATTAATCAAAAACACCAAGAAAAGCGCCAATCGCCTGTTTAGCAACCGTACAAACTGGAGAACTTCTGACAAGATAAAGAAAACACGGCGACCATAAGGAGCCGATGTTGACTTATCGTAGGAAGAAGATCGAAGTTTGCTAGTCGCTCGAGCGCTTAAACTAGACGAGGCGACGATTTTCAAAATAGATATCCGTCTCTCTACAAAAATAAAAGCTTGACGAACGCCAAGCTTTAGGACACAGGTAAAACCTGTTTTTTTAGACTTCACTACTCCGGTTAAATTGAAAAAGCTTTACTTTTTTAGAAAAACTTGGCTTGTCGCCAAGTCTTTATGGCGAAAGCTGTAGTTTTTCTTATACTATAAACCCTAAAATTTATACTTTTCTATAGTGTCAAAAAAGCAGCATGTAACTGCTGCTTTTTTATCCCTGATTAAAACCAGGAGAACGGGCCTCTTCTCTCATTCTCTTGACTGTCCTCGTGATCTTCCTGCCGGTGCTCTTCTTCATGATGTAGCTCTTCATTATCCTCTACTTCTGTGTTTTCCTCAGCTCTCTCTGCCTCAACCGGACGTCTCATAAAAAATGGGTCTCTACGTTGAGCCGGACGGGGCGCCCTTTGTGGGCGAGAAGATTCAATAGCCACATTATCTGCTTTAATAACAAGATCCTTTACATGGATGACTTGCTTCTTTTTTTCCGACATTCGTTTTCACTCCTTTTATACGTTTGGTCGTTATTAGTCTATGTAACTATTTATGATAGGTATGGTCATTCGCCCGTTTTTTTCGAGAAATTAGAGTTGTTGAATGAGTCTAAGCCGTCCATATATATCCTAAATCAATCATTGGAATTGATTTGAGTGCCCACACAATCCGCATTAGCCAACATATTCTAGTAAAGACAAATGAGTCAATCACAATATGGAAAGGAGAAAAAATCATGGGTTGTGGAAAAGATTTTAAAACAGGAAACTGTGTATGTGATATTTTAAAGGAGATTGCGGAGGCGCAAAGTGATGTCATCGAAAACTGCTGTGACTCTAGTTGTGAACAATCTATTAATGATTTATTAGGAGATACTGATCAAAATAATGGACTTGATACGGTACCTTTAATTTTGTACTGTAAAGGGACTTGTAAACCATTTAAAGGGTTCGGGGCACATCCAAGCGATATTGGTGATGTTGTAGCAAGCTTCTTCTTCCGTGTTAAAAAAGTGGATGATGATTGCTGTGCAATATTAGAGCTTCTAAGAGATCCACATGATGATGATCCTAATCCAAAAAATCCAGTTGACCAAAAAACAAAGCACTTACGCGCAACTGGTATCTGTATCACAGCAGATCTTAACTGTTTCTGTCATGTAACATGTCTACCAGCAATTAATGCACTTAACTGCTAACTGCGCTTAACTGAATTGACACTGGGGTGCATGCACCCCAGTGTGCAATATTTCACCACTTATTAAATGATATACTTCTTGTTCGTAACTATTTTTGAACCACTAAAATACGTCCTACTGCTTCAAGCAAAGCTTTTATAGTTAGGGGAACATGATCCCCTATGGATTAACAATCCAATTACTTCCTCCGGCAGTTGATTCTCCCACCTAGCCAATCTGATTGATAGTCTTAGGCGGGAGTTTTTACTGCTATTTCACGTAAAGATAGATCATTAGAAGCCTAGTAACTTAATATGCTTAATATCATCTAGTGAGATTTTTGTACTTGTTGAACGATTTCCGGTACGAATAAATACATCATTTCCTTCAGATCCTGTTATTACACCGCGATACGTTCGTTGACTTGTTTGGATTTCACATTTTAATCTAGGAGCGAAATTAGGGGTGTGTAAAAAATATTCAATTTTTTCTTCAATTGACATATTTTTGAAGCTTTGCTTTTTTTCTTCATGCGAAAAATCACTTTTCTCCGTTTCCTCCAAATCTTCCTGCTTATTTTTTATTTCGTTTTTATCAAAGTCTCGGTGCCTCATTCCTTTTTTCACTACCTCCTCATTCTTTGAAGAAACTTCCTTATTATGTTTTGGGGTAACATACATATGTTGCATTGGCGCATGTAACTCGCCTACTTTCGATTGATGAATAAAAAGCAGTGGTTTTTGTGCGTATTTTTTCCCCATTTTATTCTTCCCCCTTTTTAAATCATTCCTTAACCCATTATATGAACCCATTTTGGGAAATGTGTTTGTGGAAAAAGAAAAGACACTTTGAGAGAAGTGTCTTTTCTTTAAGATATATATTATTTTAAATGGATGTTTCAGTACTCATTTTCAAAAACGATCATAATAAAAATTTCATAAATACGGTTGCCATGCTGAAATAAATAAGGATCGAAATTATATCATTGATCGTAGTAATAAATGGGCCGGATGCTACAGCTGGATCGATTTTTATCCGTTCCATCAACATAGGAACTAACACACCTGCAAGTGTGGCAACAAACAGTGTAGCAGCAATTGAAATACCTACAAGTAAACCTAAGTAAAACTTACCTTTCCAAATATAAATAACAATCATAATAACAATTCCGCAAATAATCCCATTAATGATGCCTGTGGCTCCTTCCCGGAGTACAAGCCGAGCTTTTCCTTGTTTATCATAATCCCCATTAGCCATCCCGCGAACAGCAACCGCCAAAGCTTGCGTTCCTGAATTACCAGCCATTCCAGCAATAAGCGGGATAAATATAGCTAAAACGGAAACTTGATTTAACGTTTCCTCAAAACGTCCTATTAAACTGGCAGTTAGCATTCCTAAAAATAATAAAATAACAAGCCATGGTAACCGTTTTCTCACTGAAACAACCGCCGTATCACTTGGCTTATCCATATCGGAAACCCCAGCCAGCTTGGAATAGTCATCACTTGCTTCTTCTTCCATGACGTCTAAAATATCATCTACCGTAATAATACCTAATAAATGCCCTTGAAAATCAACTACCGGAAGTGCTAGAAAGTCATAGTCACGCATCATTTGGGCAACTTCTTCTTGGTCTTTGCCAACAGATACCGCTACGACCTTTTCAATCATAACATCTTCAATTAGAGTATCTTCATCGGCAACAATTAGATCTCGCAAAGAAAGAACTCCAACTAAACGTTTTTCATCATCCAGTACATACATATAGTAGATCGTTTCTGCGTCCGGAGCCTGTTCCTTTAATTGCTGCATCGTCTGTTGAACTGTATTTGTTTTATACGTTGCAACATACTCAGTAGTCATAATACTTCCGGCTGTTTTTTCTTCATAATGCAGCAACTTTTTAATTTCTTTTGCTGCTTCCTGATTCATAATGGTTAAGAAGCTTGCAATTTGATCCTTGTCCATGCCACTTAAAATATCAACCGCATTATCAGCAAACATTTTCGCTAAAACCATGGAAGCAAAGCGGGGATCCATTTCGCTTATTAATGCGCGTCGTTGTTTTTCATCATCCATAATTTCTATGATGTTGCCGACTTCCTCTGGCGATAAATACGTGTATATTTTCAAACGAGCTGCTTTTGTCTGCTCCATAAAAAACATTGCTTGGTCATAGGGGTGCATATCAAGGAACTCGTTACGAAATCCTTCCATATTATCTTGTTCCAGTGCCTGCTGTAATTTCTGCCAATGCTGCTCATACTGTTCTTCATACTTTTTATCATACTTATTGGATTCCATACGATCACTTCCTTTTCCCTAGCTCATCTATTCCCTATTAAAGGGGCGTTCAAACCAATTTACTTGGATGAAATTGGTTATAATTATATAATGGAGAGCAACCTTACCCACTATCCATTTTTACCCCGCACATATCATATCCAAAAAAACCGAACAAATCAAGGAGGTATTCATATGAAGATTGATATTATTGGTGATATTCATGGATGTTTTGAAGAATTAGAGCAACTATTTTTCAAACTTGGCTACAAAAAGGAACAGGGTATTTTTGTTCATCCCGAACAACGAACTCCCGTCTTTGTTGGAGATATAACCGATCGGGGTCCACATTCATTAGCAGTGATTACACTTGTATTTAAAATGGTAATCACGCAGCAAAAAGCATTGTATGTTCCCGGTAATCATTGCAATAAATTATACCGTTACTTTATCGGTAATAACGTTCAAATATGGCATGGATTAGAAACAACTGTTGCTGAGTATAAAGCGTGCTCAAAAGAGGAACAAGCCCTGATCCGTGAACAATTTATGACATTATACGAACAAGCACCTCTTTATTTGCAAATTTCAGAAGTAAATGCAATTGTTGCACATGCAGGAATGAAAGAAGTGTACATAGGGAGGACCGATAAACAAGTAGAAGCTTTTGTTCTATATGGTGACATCACTGGAGAAAAAGATTCATCTGGGAGACCGATTCGCAAAGATTGGGCAGCACATTATAAAGGAGATGCTTGGATTGTTTATGGCCATACCCCTGTTTTAAAGCCACGAATCATAAACAGAACAATCAATATTGATACAGGTTGTGTGTTTGGAAATGAATTAACAGCTTTTCGTCTACCTGAGGAAAAGATTGTGGCTGTTCCATCACAACAGCCATTTCAAAGAGATAGATTTACATTTTTTGCAGCGCATTAACCATATCTTGAGGTAATTCAGCAGTAAAACGCAGTAATTCCTTTGTAATTGGATGGATGAATGAAAGTAAAGAACAATGTAATGCCTGCCGTTCAATCAAATGAGTAGAACCGCCATATAGTGTATCACCGCATAACGGATAACCAGTTCCCGAAAAGTGAACGCGAATTTGATGAGTTCTACCTGTTTCCAACTGAACAGTAATAAATGAATGCTCGGTCGTCTTTTTTTCTACCTTGTAATGAGTAATCGCATCTTTTCCATCTGAACGGATCTCTCGTTCAATGATAGATCCAGGTTTTCTACCAATTGGCATATGAATCGTACCAGATTGCTTACTAATACAACCTTCTACTATAGCCTGATATGTTCGCTGCACTGCTTTCGTTTGCTGTTGAGCAGCTAAAATTGAATGACTATAGCTGTGCTTAGCAACTAATAATAAACCAGAGGTGTCGCGATCTAATCTTGTAACAATGTGCACAGTGGCACTACATTTCTGTTTTTCATAATGTGCTAATAATCCATTTGCCAAAGTTCCATTAGGGTGACGAAACGAAGGAATCACCGGTAACCCAGATGCTTTATTAATAACTAAAATATCGTTATCTTCATAAATGATCGATAGTTCCATTGGTTCTGGTTGCATCGAATTACTTCTAGCTTCTTTGGGAAAATGAATCATTAGTTTATCTCCAGTAGATAAAGGATAACGAACGGATTGTTCTATCCCATTTACTAAAATCGCTCCACCATCAAATTTAATTGCTTTTAAAATCCTTCTGGAAAATCCCCGAACCTCACGAAGATAGTCGCGAAGCAGCATTCCTTCATGTTGTTTTTCAATAATCCATTCCATCTGTTCTATCACGTTCCTACATTAATAATTATCAGCTGCAACAAACGATTCACGTACCCGTTTCCAGAAAGGAAATTGACGAAACCTGGCAAAACGAATTCGTTCTTCAGCAACCCGACATTGTATCGATTTAACATTTGCGTAATTCGTTGTAAAGTGATCAACCGCAATTAAAAAGCTGCGATCAACGACCGGCTTTAACAAACATGTATGATGCTTTGGTAAAATTAGTGGTGAACCAATTGTTCGGAACACGCGGTTATTAATGGAAGCCATCTCGGTTAACTGAATGGCATCAAGCGATGGATGAATGATCGCTCCACCTAAAGCTTTATTATAAGCTGTACTTCCAGATGGTGTAGAAATACATAATCCATCACCACGGAATGTTTCAAAATGTTCTCCTTTAATTTCCACATCAAAAACAACAGAACCATCAGCAGTTTTTATCGTAGCTTCATTAAGTGCTAAAAATTGATCTTCAATTCCTCCCGTTTTCCCGCGGATAATCACTTCTAATAATGGATATTCCACAATCTGAAATGGCGTTTTAGCGATTTCAATAATCAACTTTTCAAGTTCATCCGGAGTCCAGTCCGCATAAAACCCTAAATGTCCCGTATGTATCCCAATAAAAGCAGTGGAATTTAAGCGGTGAATATACGTATGAAATGCTTCTAAAAATGTACCATCTCCCCCAACGGATATGACAAGCGCCGGTTCATTATCGTTATATTCTAATTTAAAATCAGTTAAATGTTGCTTAAGTGTTGCTTTAATCTGTTCAGAACGGCCGTCCCCTCTTGAAACAATGGCAAATTTCATGTCTACATCCTCCTTTAGAGCGATAGCATATATCGATTTTTCAGCTTATCATTGATTCGTTTCCTTTCGTTAGGAGGAAATCCAGCTACTTACGATGAAAAATACGTTGTGCTTCCTGAACTTCATGTTTAATTTTTGACATTTCTTCATCTAATTGAAAAGCGGCTTCTGCTGCATTTTGTAAACGTACTTTAATATTAGCTGGTATACTCCCTTTATATTTATAATTTAAAGAGTGTTCATTCGTCGCCCAGAAATTCATTGCTAGTGTACGAATCTGAATTTCTGCCAGCAATTTTTTCATCCCATCAATTGTCTCAACAGGGTACTCAATAATTAGATGATAAGAACGGTAGCCGCTCGCCTTTTTTTTCGATACATAATCCTTTTCTTCAACGATTGTTAAGTCATTTCTAGCTCGAATCATCTCAACCACAGTATAAATATCATCCACAAACTGACATACAACTCTTACCCCTGCTATATCCTGAATTTCTTTTTCAATATCTTCTAACGGTATTTTCTTACTTTCTGCTTTTTCCAAAATACTAGGTACTGGCTTCACACGACCAGTAATAAACTCAATCGGTGAATGTTTTGACTCATATTCAAATTGCTTATGAATCCCCTTTAATTTTACTTTCAACTCTTCAACAACCTGCGCATATGGCGCAAGTGTAGATTTCCAATTCACATTCAACACCACCTGATATGTTCATCTCTCGTATTAAGCCTCCCTTATTGTATCACATTATTCCAGAATATTGCTTGTTCATGAAACAAGATAAAGCGGCTTAAATAAGCATTATTTTCCATTCCTACTGATTCTCTATTTTGCCAGACTAATGTTTGTAACACCTGGTCCTAACTCACTGAAAAAACATGTCCTCCTTCGTTTTCTAAATGTTTTAAACCACTTCCTAACCCGCAATAGGTACCGCTTTCACAAATGAACGATAAAATAAATAACATGGAAGGAAAAGCCATATTTTATGCATTTTTTTGTAAACCCAGCACATTATTCTTTGCAAATTTGCGCTAGATTAGCGATAATCAATTTTAGCAAGGTTATTGTATCGGGGGAGGACAAGTATGGCTCAAGAAATAGAGATTGAATTTAAAAATTTATTAACCATTGAGGAATATAATAAACTGTTAAAACATATTCCATTTCCAACCGAAAGCCAAATACAAACTAACTACTATTTTGAAACAAAGTATCGTTCATTGCAAGAGTTAGGTTGTGCTTTAAGGATTCGTGAGAAAAACAATTTCTATCAACTAACGTTAAAGGAACCTCATGAAAAAGGTTTATTAGAAACGCATGATACTCTTTCAAAAGAGGAAGCTGACAGTTGGATTCAAGGTAAGGTCATAGAAAAGCCTGAAACTACGGCTCGTCTTAAAGAGTTAGGAATCCGTCTATCTTCTTTACGTTGTTTTGGCAGCTTAACGACCAAGCGTAAGGAATTATATAAAAACAACTTAATATTTGTTTTAGATTATAGCTTTTATAATGGAAAATCAGACTACGAGCTCGAGCTAGAGGCCGATACGAGAGAAAATGGATTCACTCAATTTCAGGAGTTGCTCCATCATTACCAAATACCTCGAAGAAAAACGCCAAATAAGGTGGAACGATTTTTTGCTAGTTTTGAGAATTAATTTCTTGTAACAATTTGTTCACACCTCTATTTTCTCTAAAATATTATCTCAACTGATCGAGTGCAATGATGAAGTAGAGGACAAATTTAATCAGATTATTTGCTCACTTGCTATTCCGTTGCTACAATATATAGAAACCGAAGCAAGGGGAATACTCATGAAGAAACAAGCAAACTCTATTTTTGAAGCGATAGGCGGAAGTATTGCTGTACAACGTCTCGTACAAACGTTTTACGCACATGTTAGCCGGCATCCTGATTTAATTCCAATATTTCCTGAAGACTTAACAGAAACGATCCATAAACAAAAGTTATTTCTTACTCAGTTTTTTGGAGGTCCTCCATTATATTCTGAAGAACGGGGACATCCAATGTTGCGAAGAAGACATTTACCTTTTGAAATAACGCCAACACGAAAAGATGCTTGGCTTGAATGTATGGCACTTGCACTAGTAGAAGCTGAAATAAACGAACCTTACCGTACGGCTATATTTGAAAAACTAACCTTAACTGCTAACCACATGATGAACACACCAGAATAGGAGAAAGGAGAATCGGTGTGAGTTGGGAACACTCTGGATTTAAATCCATTTATCAAACAAACACATCGGAAAAATATAGCTATGTTAATGTTGTTCAAAAACCCATCGAGATTTATGTTTTTGTCGATCCCTTATGTCCTGAGTGCTGGGCGCTTGAGCCCTTCTTAAAGAAACTCTCAACTGAGTATGGCAGATTTTTCACCATTCGTCCGATCATAAGTGGACATTTAAGTACACTGAATAAAGACCAATTTGATCGCCCGCTAAAAATAAAAGCTATTTGGGAAAAAACTGCAAATCGAACAGGCATGTGCTGTGACGGTGATTTATGGTTAGAAAATCCGGTGTCTTATCCATGGATTGCCTCCTTGGCTGTCAAGGCTGCAGAATTACAAGGTAAAAAGGCGGGCAAAACCTTTCTTCGTAAAATTCAAGAAAGTGCATTCCTATATAAGCAAGATATTTCTTGTGAAGAAACACTTTACGCTTGTGCAAAAGCTTCAAATTTAGATGTAGAAGAATTCTCATCCGACTTATTTTCTTCCTCTGCTAAAAAAGCCTTTCAATGTGACGTAAAACTAACGCAAGAAATGGAAGTTGATTATATTCCAACACTTGTCTTTTTTAACCAATTCACAGAAGGACAAGGTATTAAAATCTCTGGTCTTTATCCATATGATATTTATGTCCGTGTATTAAGAGAAATTTTGGAAAAACAGCCGATTCCTTCTGAGAAACCAATGCTAGAGGATTTTCTTTCTTATTATAAAACAGTCGGAACAAAGGAAATTGCTGTAGTTTACGATTGGTCTATGGCAAAAGCAGAACGAGAAATGAAAAAGCTACAATTGAAGCAAAAAGTGACGCGAATCCCAGTAAAGTATGGGGACTTCTGGAAATATGAAGATGAACAAAGGCCTTAATCAAGGCTTTTTATTTTTTGTATTAGAAAAACTTGGCTTGTCGCCAAGTCTTTATGGCAAAAGCTATCGTTTTTCTTATACGATAAAGAGAAACTTCATTCCGTGGAATGCTTTTTACACGGAATGTTAGTTGAACCAATCGGGCATTTAGGTGCCGTTTTCTCCTACTTTGACCCCTTGCACGAACTCAGGTCTTGAAGTGGGAAACTTACGGCACCTTACATGCGGGATAAAGAGAAACTTCATTCCGTGGAATGCTTTTTACACGGAATGTTAGTACCACAAGGGTATGACCTAAAGGCCCTTGAACCAATCGGGCATTTAGGTGCCGTTTTCTCTACTTTGACCCCTTGCACGAACTCAGGTCTTGAAGTGGGAAACTTACGGCACCTTACATGCGGAATAAAACCTAAAGTTTTATGCTTTCCTTTAACACAAAGAAAGAAGGATATGCGGGGCAGCGCATATCCTTCTTTTCTCTTTGTAATAACAAAGGGGGATGGGAGAAAGTTTCATGATCAAACAAAGGGGTTTTGTTTGTATCTAACTTACATTCTTAATATACCAATCATTTCACAAAGAATCAATAACCTTGTGCATGTTTTCACAAAAATGTCACGAATAAAGCGCTTTCCAATTGCATATGCTTTTATAATCATTGTAATTTTATACAGAGGTGATATCTTGAAACGTTTTATTCAGCCATTATTATTTTTACTTTTAACCGGTTTTGCTTTTGTTTTAAATATTTTAGGATTTTTACAGGTAATTCCTCTTTACATCACATTGCCTTTGTTGTTTATATCCATTTACTTAACCATTTACTCATTCACAAGCAAGCGTCTTTACCGAGGAACACGATAAAATGAACCTTCATTCAGTAGGAGTTTTCTTCCATCTCCTACTGAATGTTAGTACCACAAGGGTATGACCTAAAGGCCCTTGAACGTATCGGGCATTTAGGTGCCGTTTTCTCCCACTTAGACCTTTTGTATCAACTCAAGCTCTTGAAGTGGGAGTCTTACGGCACCTTACATGCGGGATAAATGCAACGTAGACAGGTAAGCTTAAACGTGGGCGTTGCCATACTCGTACACTTCAAACATTTAAATACTCTAACTATGTCGAACTAACTTTCAAGCAATAATTTTATCTTTTTAACATATGAAGAAATAATGGGTAACGCAAACCCATATGCATAGATAATGTCTTAGTCACACCTGTACTTAAACATTTCATTTTTATCCAACGAATATCCTTCATGCTAAAATCAAAAAAAGCAGGTTTCATGACCTGCTTTTTTTTTGGTTTATTCACTTAGCATTTTTTCCAATTGTTGCAGCTTCTCATCAAATACTTGTAAAGCATCCAATATTGGTTGTTTTGAGCTCATATCCACTCCGGCTTTTTTCAAAACTTCAATCGGATAATCACTGCTTCCTGCTTTTAGAAAATCGATATATTTTTCTACTGCACCATCTTTTTTGTCTAATATTTGTTGTGCTAATGCTGTTGCAGCAGAATAACCAGTTGCATATTGATATACGTAATAATTGTAATAAAAATGAGGTATTCTTGCCCATTCCAGACCAATTTCTTGATCGGAAACAACTTCTTCCCCATAATACTTTTTATTTAAGTCATAGTAAATTTCTGTTAGTTTTTCTGCTGTTAAAGCTTCTCCTTGCTGTTGCTTTAAGTGAATTGTATGCTCAAATTCAGCGAACATCGTTTGACGGAAGACAGTACCTCTAAACCCTTCTAAAAAGTGATTAAGTAGGTATAGTCTTTGTTTTTCATCCTCTAGGTTATTTAATAAATAATCATTTAGCAGTGCTTCATTACAGGTGGAAGCTACCTCTGCTACAAAAATTGAATAATTTCCGTAACGGAACGGTTGATTCTTTCTTGTATAGTAGCTATGAACAGAATGTCCAAGCTCATGTGCTAATGTAAACGTATCATTAACATTATTTTGCCAATTTAACAAAATATAAGGGTTTGTACCATATGAGCCTGAAGAATAAGCTCCACTTCGTTTCCCTTTATTTTCCTCAACATCAATCCAACGACCTTCATATGCTTTTTTAATAACACTTAAATAGTCATTACCTAATGGAGCAAGTCCCTTTAGTACATAGTCTTGAGCTTTATCATACGTGATTTTCATATCGACATCTTGGACTAAAGGTGTGTATAAGTCATACATATGCAATTCTTTTAACCCAAGTAACTTCTTACGAAGTTTAATATAACGATGCAGTAGTGGCAACTTTTCATTCACAGCTTTTACCAAATGGTCATAAACTTCTTCCGGAATATTATTATTATCTAATGCTGCTTGTCTTGCGGAATCATAATTTCTTATTTTAGCAAAAAAATTATCTTTTTTAATATTTCCGCTTAGTGTAGAAGCAAAGGTATGTTGAAATTTGCCGTATGTTTCATACACCGCTTTAAAAGCTGCTTGACGTACAGAACGATCCTTTGATTCCATAAAACGGATATACCGGCCGTGAGTGACCTCCACTTCTTCACCATTCTCATCTTTAATTGTTGGAAAAGTAAGATCTGCATTATTAAGCATGCTAAATGTTTGCGCTGTGGCCCCCATTGGTTCTGAGGCTTCCGCAAGTATAGCTTCTTCACGCTCACTTAAAATATGCGAGCGTTGCCTTGTAATCTCATCTAATGTTTTTTGATAACCTTGCAAACCTTGTTCTTCTTTTATAAAGCTATTTAGCTTAGCTTCATCTATGGATAAAATTTCAGGAACAATAAAACTCATCTTACTTGAGGCAACGGTAAGAATACTTTCAGCTTGAGCATTTAGCCGTTGATAAAATGAATTAGTCGTATCTTGGTCATAGCGCATATGCGCGTATGTAAAGAGCTTTCCCAATCGTTCTGACAGATGATCTTGGAGCTGTAACACTTCATAAAGATTTTCAGCACTTTCACCTAATTTACCCTGGTATTGCTCGATTTTCGGGATTTCCTCTTGTAACTTAGCCATTTCCTGTTCCCATGCCTCATCCGTTTCAAAAATATCTTCCAACTTCCATGTTAATTCAACTGGGATTTCTTCACGTTTTGGCAAAGCTTTTTTATTTGTTGACAAAGTAAAATCCTCCTTTTTCTTTAAAACGAATAAAACTATGATGTTCTCTCTAAACGTATGGGTTCAAAAAGGACCGAAAAGTTTAACATGCTTAGCTTCAACAAGCGAATTCAAGGCTATTACAGAAACATGCAGTCCAAGGCGAGTAGTCAATCAAAAAAACTTGGCTAGCGACAAGCATAGCACAAATGATCAGCTAATTACACTTGGTACACCTTTACGATTCAAATATCCACTTACGTCTTGCTTTAGCGAAAGTGTCTTTTTGATGTATAAAGAAATTCGCTTTATCGTTTGTAACGAACCTTTGAACCAATCTAAAAAGAACTTTTGCTATTTAGTATATCGTATTGTTAAGGAAACATGCTTTTATTTTGCTTTTGTAATTGTCGAAGTACCTCTTTATCTGCAGCAATTGCTTCCTCGATAGTTGTTGGAAAGTCAATATCGCTTAGTTTAATGAATGTCATAGCAGATATTTTTTTTACTATTTTAAGCTGGCTGAGAATTCGTAAATATTGATAAAGCGGATCACTTAATTCAGAAACTTGATAGATTAATGAGAAATCCTTTTGTTGATACATTTCATTTCGCAATGAACGATGGTGAAGTTGAATGATTTCTCCATTTTGTCTTGGGATAAATCTTTCTATCACCCATTTGCTTTGCCAATTCCAAAGTGGAACTCGCATCATATATTGCGAGCTAATTGGTAAATGAATGATCGACGGAAGTGAGTGAAGATGCAATCGTTTTTCATATAGCCATCGATGCCAGTTTAATTCTCGCCTGGATAATCGTCCTCTTTGTTTTGTTCGAAAAGAGTGTTTTTCTTTATGCCATATGGAATATAACTCCTTACTACTAAACGTTTTTTCATGAAATAACTGAATAAGCGACACTTGGCTGAGTTTATAGTCAGTTATTTTTCCCAATATCATACGATTTGTTACCATATATAAATCCTGAACTGTAATTACTCTGCAGGTGTATGGGCAGAAAAAGAAAATCAGAGGAGATGATGTTGGAGAAAATTGATGAATTAAAGATTGAATAAATGAAGAAATATGCAGTTTATATCGGCTTTTTCTTTGAAAATGCTTCGCACCAATAATCCAAATGGGAAAAATACTTAGCGAACGATACCCATCATTTCTTGCTTTTATAACAGCTGGTGAAATGGGGCTACATTGATACTCAATAGCTATTCTTTTTCTTCCGATTGTAAGCAATATATCAGGCCGTTGACGAATCGTTTGTATATATGGCTCTAACTTAACGGACAATTGCTGATGTAGTAACCATCTGTATAACATCATCTTTCCTTGATCATGATATACGCTTTCACCTCTGCTTATAGAGTCACATGTTTTTATAGAATAATGAACAAAGTGAGGTATAACTCTTTTCCCTGAACGAAGGTACACTTTCCCCTTGCAAACTGGACAAATGAAGCCATGTTTATTGGTTTTCAATTTCTCTATTTCTTGAACAGATTTATTAAACAATATGACCTTCTGCCCATTTTGGTTTATGGCTTGTAACACAACTAACACCTCCGCTAAAATTTTACTGTGAAAAAAATAACATTTCTTTTACTCCTTGTCCTATCTTTATTAGAAAGACTTGGCTTGTCGCCAAGTCTTTAGCGAAAGCTATCGTTTTTCTTATACGATAAAGCCTAAAGTATTATACTTTCCTATAGTTCTAAAAAGAACATTTTTGAACAAGGAAAGTCAGCCTTTGACTTTTTATCTAATCCTCTAATAGTAATATTGTGATATTTAAATGTATTGGATTTTAAAAGTGTTTTTGGAGTATTCTTTACTAAAAGGAGATGAAAAAGTGATGATTTTACCATCTGAAGCAAACATAGGAAAGTAAAATAAATATTGTGAATTGTAGATAAACCAACGTTAATTGAGATTTAAAATACTTACAACACTCATTAATCTAACTTATAACTGTTTCCACTTTTATCCATGTGGAGCCCATTTGAGCTGGTTACTCGTCAAGGATAATTAATAAATATGACGAGGTAAATAAACAGCTTATCTATTAGTATTCGACGAGAAATCGTGGTATCCCTTCTTTTCTAGCATTTTTTTGCAGAAATTAAAATAACAATATGTAGGAGATTTCATTGTAGGCTAGCTATCGATCCAACATTATGAGTTGTACTGGGGACTTAATGATTTTAAAATTTCAACATACGGCACCTTATATGCGGGATAAAGAAAACATGCCTCTAACAGGGGGGATATGCCGATGTTGGGCCGTAAGCCCGCTTATAGTCGATATTCCTTTAGATTCGAGCCGATGTTGACTTATCGTAGGAAGAAGGTGAAATTTGCTAGCAGCTCGAGCACTTAAGCTAGACAAAACGACGATGCTATTTTCAAAAAAGATATCCGCCATGGAGAAACAAATGTCTTTTCCTAAATAATAAAAAAGACACTCTTTTAGAGTGCCTATACATGGACAGGGAAGTATTTTCTAACCTGGGCAAACGTATCATTCTTAAAAATTTTCTTTCCGTATTCCTCAAGTACATGAATTGTAATATCCGAATCATTTCCAAATTCGAATACTTTACTTATGATGTTTTCTTGTTCTTCTTCTTCTAGTTCCTCTTCAGAAAACTCAATATATAAATAGTAGGTATCGTCAAAATGATAGAGCGTTTCTCTTATACCTATATGATAGTCTGTAAAATAATGACTTAATTGGATAACATCTTCAAAATCGTTGAAATCTGCAATAATCCATAGTTTGTCGTCATCATCCTGCATTTCTTCTTCATGCTTATCAAATTTGTCTTCTAACATATTTTCTATTTTCTTGTCCATCGGAAAATCAACTGTATTTCCATCCTCCGTTTGTAACTCTAAATTATCTCCATTTTTAGAAATCTGAGCTTTGGTCACAATAATTTCAAGTCCTTTTTCCAAGGCTTGTACTTGAATCCATAATGGGCCATCGACATTAAAATCTTCCTTATAATTCACTTCATCCATCATTTGCCAAAATAATTGTTCACTGCGTTCCCGATTATACCAGATTTCTTCCCGTTCAAAACCACGATCTTCAATATCCATATATGAGATATAAAATTTTACTGTATTTTCGTTTATTCTCTCGATTTCCATGTTTTTTCTCCCCCTTCTTATATAGGTAGGTGGAAGATACAGCTTCACCACATATATAACTTATAATATAGATACCCTGTTTTTTTTTAACTAATCTCGATAATGTTACATGATCGGATTAAGCTAAACTCCCATTTAAAACCTCATTATCTATAAACTGATTACTATCCATATTGTATGATAGTAACCATGAATTTGGAAATATATATGCCTATTTAATTAGTAACATATTTTAACCTATATTTAAAGTTTTGTCACGCACCTTTTGTGACGATTTTTTTAAAATAATATGATATGTATTAATACTGCCTTTCAAAGCTGAAAATCGTTTATTAGAAAGACTTGCCTTGTCGCCAAGTCTTTATGGCGAAAGCTATCGTTTTTCTTATTATAAAACCTAAAGTTTTATACCTTCCTATAGTACAAAAATTACAAATTTTTCATTTAAAAAACACAGATCAAATATACGATCTGTGTTTTTTATAATTGTTATTCTTTATAAAGCTGGATAGATTAAAATATGTCAACACCAAAACTTTTTGGAGGTTTATATTAATTAACCATTCGCTGTGCTTCTCGTAACTGAAATGTACGTACCGTTCGTGGAAGGAAACGTCGAATTTCGTCCTCATTATAGCCAACTTGCAGGCGTTTTTCATCTAAAATTATTGGTCTTCTTAACAATCCTGGATTTTGTTGGATTAACTTAAAAAGATCCTTCATCGGCAATTGATCAATATTAACATCCAATTTTTGAAAAACTTTTGATCGGGTTGAAATAATCTCATCCGTACCATCTTCAGTCATACGTAAAATTTCCTTTATCTCATCCAACGTTAACGGTTCAGAAAATATATTACGTTCCTTAAACGGTATATCATGTTCTTCCAACCATGCTTTTGCTTTTCTACACGATGTACAACTTGGTGAGGTATAAAGTGTAACCATTAAAACTTCACTCCTCAATCTAATGTATATTTAGTTTATTTCATAAACTTTGAATGACTTATTAAATTAAAATAAGTTTAATTTACCCTATATGTAATTATACTACAATTGTCAAGTGAAAGGTAGAGGATATTTGAGAAAAGTTGCGATTTTTATGCTTGTTCAAGAAATAATTTTTTACGCTTATAAGTAAATTACCCATATTAATTTTTATTTAAACATGTTATTTGAAAAAATAAATGAATTACTTTTTTATTTGCAATTCTTTTATCAAAAGATTTATTGATAACGATAGTCAATTTCCTGTGAAATATGGTGGATTAACCATCACCGAAGCAGCGGGAACTGGAAAACAAAAAGGCAAAGAAGGTCTGTTTCGCGATACAGCATTTCAAGTTCAATTACTCCCTAAAATAAAAATTGAAATAGTTGTTGAAGAACAAAAGGTAGAAGAGATTATTAAATTAATCAATACACATTGTAATACAGGAAATATTGGCGATAGAAAAATTTTTGTATCCCCCATCGAACAAACAATTAGAATCAGAACTGGCGAAAAAGGGAAAAAATCTGTTTTATAAATAAGGAGGATGATCATGTTAAGGATTAGGCTGGTTCGGTTTTAATGGGGGCAGTTCAATGGCGGCAGACCCAGCTATTGTTCCTTTAGTTATTGGAACAACTTTATTATCTACCTCAGCTTCACTCGTCACCTCCTTATTTTATTCCAAGCTGCGATTTAAACGAGTCGACGCTTCTTTGTCATTGAACGGCGTACTTGGCGGCTTAGTCGGAATTACTGCTGGATGTGCAGAAATATCACTTACTGGCTCTATTATTGTTGGTGTCATATCGGGAATTATTCTAATCGAAGGCATTCATTTTTTAGATACAAAATTACAAGTAGATGATCCAGTTGGAGCAATTACTGTTCATGGAATATGCGGTATTTGGGGAACGCTGGCTGTTGGCTTATTTTCTACATCAACTGGTTTGTTTTATGGTCATGATATAGCGCAGTTAGGAGTTCAGGCTATTGGGGTAATTGCTGTAATTATATGGCAATGACAGTTATGGGAGTTCTCTTATCTATCGTAAGCAGAATTACTTCCTTACGTGTATCCAAAGAAGAAGAAATTGCCGGCCTTGATTTTACAGAACATGGATCAAATGCCTACGAATTTAAAGAAGCATTTTTTTCTACTGATGAAGAACCTTTTAGTCATGGCTTACGTTTAGCTGAACGGTTGAACAATCTCCCCAAATGAGAAGAAGCTAGTTAGTTAATTGGAATATTACTACTTTGAAAAACAGCAAAGTCCTTATATGAAGGGGCTTTGCTGTTAACGGTTATCATTACGATCTTAAATCATCTAATATATGAACATCTCTATTTTCATCATACGTTAGCACGTCATCTACATGCTGATAGGGATTGACCCATATACTTCTTTATCTTTATACGTATGAATATCCTTATACATTTGTTTCATTTGTTCATACATAAAATCCTCTGGTTCATCGTTCTGTGACCAGTATAAAATTTCCATTTGTGTATGTTTATTTGTGACTAAAGATCTTCTGCGGTAGCCAATCGACTGATCATGTGTAAAATCTTCCCGTTGTAGAAATGAAGACGCTTTTTGGTATCGGTATCTTCATAATCTACAGGTTCTACTTCCAAGATAATTGGCTTGTTTTTCTTCTTTAATTTCTTAATTAGCAAATGTCCAAATTCTTGTCCTCTTGCTTTTGCTAACACCCATAAATAATCGATAAAGATAAAAGAATCAAACTCTGCAAACATTACAACATGTAAGTCACTTTCATCTTTATTGTAACATCACTTTTTCATCTAAAAGCATTTTCATATGCTCCCTTATTTCATTTCTTCAATGGGAAAATATTACTTTAACTTCTCATACCAATTCATAGATCTACTCCTTATTCTTCAGGAAGGAGAGCGAAGTTTTCTACAGCTTGAGCGTCTAAGCTAGACATGCTACTTTTCAAAAAAGCTATCCACCTTGTAGAAGCAGATATAATTTCCCCAAAAACAAAAAGAAGCCTGTCACCACTATATGACAAACTTCCTTCCTTTTAGATTTATGTTATTCACTAAGCCCCACTTTATAATCTACGTTTTCCGTATAAACATTTGCCGCATTCCAAAGCAGGAACTCATGAATATCGTTTTCATACAATGCTTTAATTTGCGCTTCTACTTCTGCCTTACCATATTGCTTTGGTGCACCTGAATATAACCAAGGAGCTTCAAAGTCCTGAATCCATGGTCTAGAAACTGGAGAATCCTCTAATTTACCTAATACTTCATTTTCTACTTTTGCATATTCGCTAACTAACTTATACGGCTCCGTATCAGGATTTTCAATGCCAAAGTAAGAAGTCCAATGACTTGGATATATCATCGAAGAAATAATGTCAACATTACTTGCAATTTTTGAGAAGTTCTGCCCTATGCCAGGCGTTTCTTCTATAGTTGCTGCGTAGCCAAATATGTCTACCGAAACATCGACATCGTAGTTAGACAATTCTTCACGAGCATACTTTACAAAGTCTGTTACTGCTTGTACTCGCTTCTTGACATCATCCATTTCTATATCTTTATAGTCGCCTAAACCATAGTCCAATTCTTTATCCCTTGTTTCAAAGCCTTCCGGAAATCGAACATAATCAAATTGAATTTCCTGAAAGCCCATTTCTGCTGCCTTTTTCCCGATCTGCACATTATATTCCCATACTTCTTTTTCAAATGGATTAACGAATGCCTCCCCTTTTCCATTCACCCAAACTTGCCCGTTTTTGGTAAAAGAGAGATCTGGGCGTTTTTTAGCTAAAACAGAATCTTTAAATACTACGACTCTAGCAATCGGATAAATTCCTTTTTCTTCAAGCTCCTGCATCATTTTCTTTGGATTTTTTATGTATTTTTTTGCCATATCCTCATATGGCGACCCCTTTTCCGGAGTAAATGTTAAATACCCATTATCCTCTTTAATATCAATTACCATTGTATTTAAGTCAGTATTCTCTATTAACTTAACAAGCGATTTAAATTTGCTTCCCCCAGCAGAGTGCCCAGTTACATAAATTCCACGCACAGCGTCTGGATATTCAAAGTTATAATCGGATGTATAAACAAAACGCTTTAGTTTATCATCCAGTGATTTTAAACTAAGTTGACGTTCCTGATGCAAACCTGCCGTCACTGTTTTATCATTTGCACTTACAATAACTGGAACATTTAACAAAACAATGCTTAGTATTGCTAATAACAGAATTCGCTTTCTCATCATAACCTATCAATCCCCATTTTTTAATTATGAATCTAGTATAAAGGATAATTTGTCATTATGAAATGGATTTTATCGTTTTTTGCCGAAAAATAGATACGATTTCCTAGATTATGTGCAGAATGAATGATTACTCTACTAGTAGCCACAATGTATTCATTTTTGTTGTTTTTAAACAGCCCCTATTATGCAAAGAGAAAAAGTTTGGTCTATAATATATGTAGATTCATAAGAAAGGAAGTTTTCTTTATGACAAACAACAAAATTAAACTCACCTCTCTCACTTCAAAAGGAGGATGCGGTTGTAAAATTGGTCCTGCAGATCTAGCAGAAATTATGAGAGAGTTACCACCAGCAACTCCCAATCCAAATTTACTTGTTGGTTTAAATACTAGTGATGACGCTGGTGTCTATCGAATTAATGATGATACAGCTTTAGTTCAAACCGTTGATTTTTTTACCCCAATTGTAGATGATCCATATTCATTTGGACAAATTGCTGCCGCTAATGCAATTAGTGATATTTACGCAATGGGCGGAACACCAATTACCGCACTAAATATTGTTGCCTTTCCAGTCTCTACCTTGAATAAACAAATCTTAACAGATATATTGCGTGGGGCCGGAGATAAATTGAAAGAAGCTGATGTCACGTTAGTTGGCGGTCATTCCATTGATGATAAAGAGCCAAAGTTTGGTCTCGCTGTAACCGGAATTGTACATCCTAATAAAGTAAGAACAAACGGTGGAGCTCGTGTTGGGGATAAGTTAATTCTGACAAAACCAATCGGTGTAGGTATCTTGACAACCTCTATCAAACGAAATTTACTAACAAAAGAAGAAATTGATCAAGTCACGAATGTAATGGCTACATTAAATAGAACGGCAGCTGAAGTAATGCAAAATTATCAAGTGCATGCATGTACGGATGTTACCGGTTTTGGCTTATTAGGACATGCCTCTGAAATGGCAAAAGCAAGTAATGTTAGTCTGCATATTTATCATAAACAAGTTCCTAAACTACCGAGAGTAAGATCATTAGCGGAATCAGGAGCTATACCGGGTGGAACGAAAAATAACTTTTCCCATGTGTTCTCCGATGTTACTTTCCCTGATACATTGGATAAAATCGATCAATTAATCTTGTGTGATGCCGTTACATCCGGGGGATTGCTTATGGCTGTAGCGAATGAAGAAACCGATGATCTGCTTGCAGAACTAAAAAAATCGGGAGTACATGCTTCTGTTATTGGAGAGACAACTGATGCGGCAGTCGGACATATTTACGTGCATGAATGACTTAATAGTTATTAAAATTACTTTCTTTGCTCATACTAATTACCAGTATAGATAGTGTCTAAAGCCTAAGAGCGAAATAGCCTCCTATTACAAAAACATTCCTGAAGTATTAGGTTTGTTTTAAATAAATCCATCTTTGTGAAAAGATTTCATTCCGTATGAGGGCTATTCATTTCCATGGATGGTAATTGAACGAAGTATGAAAATGTGTCCCCTTCAACTTAAATTTCTTGGTGTACTTAACGAATTAACGGGAATTCATGTTGGCTTTACTACAAATTAATATTCAGAAAGGTGGCAGGACATTGATTCAAGATATTTCTATCGAAGAATTACGGTCGGTAAAACAAACAGAAAAATGGAACCTTATTGATGTACGATCACCATCAGAGTATCAGAATGCCACCATCCCTGGCAGTATTAATATTCCTTTTTTTAATGATACAGAGAGAAGAGAAGTGGGAACTTTATATAAACAGGTTAGCCCACAGGCAGCAAAAGAAAAGGGATTAGAACTTATTTCTAAAAAACTCCCCGATTTTGTAAAAGAGTTTGCCAAGATAGATGGCGAGAAAGTCATATTCTGTTGGCGTGGTGGCATGCGTAGTAAAACGTCTGCCACCGTTCTTGACTTAATGGGGATAAAAGTTTATCGCTTAAATGGAGGTTACCGTAGTTATCGGAATTGGGTCGTAAAAACAATACAGACATTAAATTGGGAATCAGAAGCTTGTGTATTAAACGGACATACCGGATCAGGAAAAACTACCATACTAAAGAAGCTAGCTAGTTTTCATTATCCAGTCATCGATCTCGAAGCAATGGCAAACCACCGAGGTTCTATATTTGGTCAAATTGGTTTAAAACCCCATAATCAAAAAACATTTGATGCATTATTAATCGAACAAATTGACAAATTAAAGCATACCCCATTTGTACTAATTGAAGGCGAAAGCAAACGAATTGGCCGAATCCTTTTACCGGATTTTCTGTTAGACAAAAAGGAAAGAGGAACACAATTTATTATCGATGTACCAATTGAAGAACGAACAAAACAAATCATCAAAGATTATCAGCCATGGAAACATGAAGCAGCCTGCTTGGAAGCATTTAAACGGATTAAGAAACGAATTCATACGCCTATTACAAATCAGATTGAGACGGACTTGCAATTAGGAAGATATGATTCCGCTGTCCGGCTGTTACTCGAATACTATTACGACCCGCTTTATGATTATACAACGGAACAAATACCAGAAGATAGAAAGATAACGATTAAAGCTAATAATATAGAAGAGGCTTATCACTTATTGAAAACGCAGATTGACAGTAAATGGAGTATAATAGAAAGTAAATAAGCCATCATATGGACTTTAATTTATTTTTAAGTGAAGAAAAACTGGATTCCGCATTATTGCTGTCGAATGAGACAGAATATCTAAATAAAGGCATCATTGCTTCTTGATGCTTGCAATTTACAGTTAAGATTTATATAATAAAACAAAATTAATATGTTTGGCGATGACAAAGATATAGTACAATTGCCCGCTGGTTTATAGAGAGCTTGTGGCTGGTGAAAACAAGTACCAAGGTTAATTGGAAGTGGACTTTCGAGCTAATTTTATATTTGAAAGTGACCTTACTGGCTGTTTGTAAGGTAATCAGGGTGGCACCGCGGTTCAATCGTCCCTATTTATTGGATGGTTGGGCCTTTTTGTATGAAATAATAAATTTGGAGTGAGTAAGATGAAAACAATTTTTTCAGGAATTCAACCTAGTGGTACATTAACGCTTGGAAATTATCTAGGTGCACTAAAGCACTTTACGGAACTTCAGGATGATCATAACTGTTTTTTTTGCATTGTAGATGAGCATGCAATCACTGTTCCACAGGATCGGTTAAAGCTTAGAAACAATATTCGCTCATTAGCAGCACTTTACTTGGCATCGGGGATCGATCCGGAAAAATCAACTTTATTTATCCAATCCGAAGTCCCGGCTCATACCCAATTGGGCTGGATGTTACAATCCATTAGCTATATGGGTGAGCTAGAAAGAATGACACAGTTTAAAGATAAATCAGCTGAAAAAGAAACAGCCATCTCCTCAAGCTTGTTAACGTACCCAGTTTTAATGGCTGCAGATATCTTATTATATCAAGCCGATATTGTACCTGTTGGAGAAGATCAAAAACAGCATTTAGAATTAACAAGGAATTTAGCTGAACGCTTTAATAACAAATATAATGACATCTTTACAATTCCAGAAGCTAGCATTCCAAAAGTAGGCGCTCGAATCATGTCCTTACAGAATCCATTGAAAAAAATGAGTAAGTCAGACGAAAATGAAAAAGCCTTTATTTCCATGCTAGATGATCCGAAGAAAATTGAAAAGAAAATCAAAAGTGCTGTCACCGACTCAGACGGTGTTGTAAAATATGATAAAGAGAATAAACTAGGAGTATCAAACCTGCTTGTAATTCATTCCATTTGCTCTGGGGAATCCATCGAAGAACTGGAAGCTAGATATGCAGGTAAAGGCTACGGAGAATTTAAACAAGGAGTAGCAGAAGCAGTTATTGATATTTTAAAACCTATTCAAGATAAATACAATGCATTAATTCATTCAGATGAGCTTGATGATATTTTAGACAGAGGGGCGGAAAAAGCTGCTCCCATTGCCAATCGCACATTAGTCAAAGCTAAAAAAGCAATGGGTCTAGGACGAGTTAAAAAGAAAAAATGACAAGAATAAAAGCGATAGCGCTCCGTTACCGACACAGAAACGGCAGAGCTTTTGACGAGATAAAAAGAAACTTCATTCAAGGGTTACTTAAGTTAAACAATCATACTTCAAAAATAAATGGATTTTTTTCAGAAAAAGGCGGATGGGACACCAAAGCATGCCCCATCCGCTACTGCTTTTTCACTTATTTTGATGCATTTTGCTCCTGACCATTTTCTACTTCCCACATTTTTTCTAAAAAAGGTTGCCCTTTAATTAATTTACGGCACAAATCTTCATGTCTTGGACTCCAGCCTTGTTTCACACCCTCATACAAAGCTTCCCAAACCTGCTCTTCCTCCATAAATCGGATATAAGGGTAGCGCTTAGGGTCCCATTCTGTTAACCAATATCGCAGTTCTTCCAAGTTATTAGTAGTTTTCAGTTGATCTAATGCCATCATCAGTAATTGTTTTAATTGTCTTTCTCTTCTTGTCAGACCAAAAATTAACTCAGGTGGCATCGAAAGCATATGATATTCCTTTTTATAATGCTTAGCATCATATTTAAACGATTGTACCTTGGCATTTTTGATCATATCATAAACGAGCTGTTCCTGCCTTGGTATTAAGCGACTTTTACGAACAGGAATCTTATAACCAATAGTATCGAATGCCAATATGTCATTTCCGTCTGTAACTATACTAGCAAAATCCAATACGGTTCTTTCCTGACCTTTTCGCATATACGCCCGTTTATAAATTGTATCAAGTAGGGGCTTTGGTAATTCTTGCATATCATTTTCAATGTAGAAAAACAATTCCTTTGTTATGTATAGCAATGG
Source organism: Cerasibacillus sp. JNUCC 74 (assembly GCF_053667775.1). Next base: position 2,900,065 of record NZ_CM132207.1, read on the forward strand.
CACTTGGTCGAGTAATTCAATACCGTCTTCTTTACGCCATTCTTGAAAATAACAAACATTATAACCATTTTCTTCACCTTCAAACCAATTCACCCAAACATCATGCATATACAACATAAAACAACCCTCACTTTTCAAACTGAACTTAACATACATTATGACCATCCTTTAAAAAAATATTCTATGTATCCTTAGATAATTTACCAATTTGTTGTAAAGAATTAACTCCTCTTAGCAATTATTTAATACGAATGGTCACATGTTCTATAGTCGAAATAAAGTTGTTTTTAACATGATTTAGTAAATTCAAGAGGTATTTACTTCTCTTTATTAGTAGGTAATTGGCTTAATGAAATACTCATGAGGATAAAACCGACAATAAGAAAGTAGCATTCCACTCGACTGACAATAAAACTGAAATACTCCCCCCATGAAAGACCAGCCGGAAGAAAATTCATATAGCCAATAATGGTTACTCCCCCCATCACTGAGAAGCCAAAACCAATTAGAAACAAAAATACATAGCCCATTTTATTCTCCCTACCTTGTCCACTTTTTAATAGACTATGCTTGTCCAGATAAATAAATGAAATTTAATTATAAAGAAAAGTCTTTTAAGGTACACGACACAATATATTAACTACGTTTCTGCATTAAAACTCTTTTCAATATCAAGTGAACTATGAAGTGAAACTTTTATTCAGTATTGGTTTTCCTTGAAGTAACAAAGGATAATAACCTAAATATTCTGATAAATGTTTTTCCTGCGTGAATGCTTAATCCAAAGTCTTCCTCGTTCTTGAAAAATCGCGATGTGTCGCTCACGCAGTTTTCCTTGTCCTTGAAAAAGAAAAGCACTTTTTCTGCGTGCGATGTGTCGCTCTCGCAGTTTTCCTTGTCCTTGAAAAAGAAAAGCACTTTTTCTGCGTGCGATGTGTCGCTCACGCAGTTTTCCTTGTCCTGTAACCTGAACGAATCTGGATGTAGAAACCCTTCCTCTCATAACGTTCGCAAAAAAATAATTATGCGGCATGTGAACCGATGTTGACAGATCGTAGGAGAAGTTACAAGCTTGCTACAACTTGAGCACATAAGTTAGTCGAAGTTACTTTTTTTAAAAAACTTGGCTTGTCGCCAAGTGTTTATGGCAAAAGCTGTAGTTTTTCTTATACGATAAAGTGAAACTTCATTCAGTAGGAGTTTTCTTACCTCTCCTACTGAATGTTAGTGGAACCAATCGGGCATTTAGGTGCCGTTTCTCCCACTTTAACCCTTTGTATCAACGAAAGGCTCTTGAAGTGGGAATCTTACGGCACCTTACATGCGGGATAAAGTGAAACTTTATTCAGTAGGAGTTTTCTTACCTCTCCTACTGAATGTTAGTGAAACCAATCGGGCATTTAGGTGCCGTTTCTCCCACTTTGACCCTTTGTATTAACGAAAGGCTCTTGAAGTGGGAATCTTACGGCACCTTACATGCGGGATAAACCCTAAAACTTTATGCTTTCGTATAGTGCAAAAAAGTATCCACCATGTAGAACCGGATTTAATTTATAACAAAAAAGCCGTCTATGTTGGTACTGTACCCCAGAAGTGAGAGTAAAAAATATCTTCTGGGGTCACCCACCGTTTAGTACGACTTTTTTAATATAACGGAACTATTGATATTTCTTAAACACCAGAGCAACGTTATGCCCGCCAAATCCAAGTGAATTACTAAGCACTACGTCTACATCCTGTTCTCTTGGTTTATTAGGTACATAATCTAAATCACAGTCCGGATCTGGTGTCTCATAATTAATAGTTGGAGGAATCATTCCTTCGACAATCGTTTTTACAGAAATAACAGATTCTACTCCACCAGCTGCACCTAACAAATGACCGGTCATTGATTTTGTTGATGAAATCGCAACATGTTTGGCATGCTCTCCTAAAACAGATTTAATGGCGATGGTTTCATATTTATCATTTAAATTGGTACTTGTTCCATGCGCATTAATATAATTTACTTCAGTCGGAGCAACAGATGCATCATTCAAAGCCTCTTGCATAGCCCGGGCAGCCCCCTCACCACTTTCGGCCGGGGCAGTGATGTGATAGGCATCTCCTGTAGCACCGTAGCCGACAATTTCTGCATAAATCTTCGCATTACGCGCCAAGGCAGATTCGAGTTCTTCTAAGACTAATATTCCACAGCCTTCTCCCATAACAAAACCATCCCGATTTTTATCAAACGGACGGCTGGCTTTTTTAGGATCTTCATTTACTGAAAGTGCCTTTGCTGATGAAAACCCTGCAAAAGCCATATTTGATATCGGTGCTTCAGTTCCTCCAGTAATGATTGCATCCGCATCTCCATGTTGAACTGCTCGAAAAGCATCACCAATAGAGCTCGCCCCAGAAGCACAAGCTGTTACAGTACAAGAATTAATCCCTTTAGCCCCTAATTGAATCGATACTTGACCTGCAGCCATGTCTGGAATCATCATTGGTACAAAAAATGGGCTAACTCGTTTTGGGCCTTTCTCCAAAAGTTTCTTATGCTGATCCTCCCATGTTTGCATACCACCAATTCCGCAGCCAATCCACACACCTACACGATTACGATTGTTATCATTAATCGGTAAACCTGCATCTTCTACAGCCATCTTTGCTGCTACAACTGCATATTGAGTAAATAAATCCATTTTACGTGCATCTTTTCTTTCAATATACGGAGAAGGGTCAAAATCTTTTATTTCTGCAGCTGCCTTAGCAGGAAACAACTCTTTATCTACTTTCGTAACAAAATCAATCCCTGTTTTTCCTGCAATAAGGTTTTCCCACATATCATTTACATTATTTCCAACTGGTGTAACGGCGCCAAGTCCTGTTATTACCACTCTTCTTTGTTTCATATGGTTTTCCTCCTAGTTCCATACAATTATCTTCCCCATCGTATCGCTAAGGCCCCCCATGTTAAACCGCCGCCAAAGCCTACTAACACAATCAAATCATTGTCTTTTATTTTACCATCTCTGACAGATTCCGACAAAGCAATAGGTATAGATGCCGCTGAATTATTTCCATATTTTTTAATGGTTTTTGCCATTTTATCATCGGAAATGCCAAGTCTTTGTCTAGCTGCTTCCATAATTCTTATGTTTGCTTGATGAGGTATTAAATAATCTACATCTTCTTCTTTATACCCTGCATCCTTAATAACATTCACTGAAGATTCCGGCATTTGTCTTACAGCAAATTTAAACACTTCACGACCATTCATAAACATATGGCCTGTTTCTTTGTCTTGATATAGTTCCTTCCCACCGGCTCCATTTGCGCCTAGTTCAAAGGAAAGGATTCCTTTTCCTTCTGAAACTTGTCCCAATACCGCAGCTCCTGCTCCATCGCCGAATAATACACATGTACCGCGATCAGACCAATTCGTTATTTTTGATAGTTTTTCAACCCCAACAACGAGCACATGCTTATACGCTTTTGTTTCAATAAATTGTTTAGCTGTTACCATTCCATACATAAAACCTGCACAAGCAGCACCGATATCCATCGCGGCTGCGTTAGTGGCGCCTAAACGATCCTGTATTATACATGCAACAGAGGGAAACGGTGTATCTGGTGTTACAGTTGCAACCAATATTAAATCAATATCCTCTGGTTTCAGCTCCGCATCCTCAATTGCATTTTTTGCAGCTAATAAAGCCATATCGGATGTGTCCATGTCATCTTCTGCAATTCTTCTTTCTTCTATTCCAGTTCGTGAGCGAATCCATTGATCATTTGTATCTACTATCTTCTCCAGATCGTGATTGGTTACAACCTTCTCAGGAACATATTGACCTAGGCCTAAAACACCAACGTCCATTTTTCCATCTCCTTAAAACTCAAATTATTATCTATTATTATTACTTGGTACTAATTTTAAAGTATAACATAGATTTTTGCAAGCTAAAGAAGACTAGACAACTCTGTTGAGAAATCCAGCCAATCTCTTTATATTTATCAATCGCAGCTTGGACTTCTGCTTGAAACTACACTAGAAATTTTGAATGAAATGGAGTTAAAGAAACTGCCCCGTTTTGAAAATCAAAAGTCATCTAGCATCATTAAACTTATAAAAGTAAACATCGGTTTACCCTATCTATAAAACCAATTTTTAAAATAGTTGGACTTCATACGCATCAACATTTGTTGGTGATAACAACATTACTTAGGATGAAGATTAGTTGTTACAAATTCGTAATTATCTTTCAACGAATTAGAAATCAATCCTTGTTTCGAAATGAACAATAATGTTGGATTACTTGTTCAAGCTTATCTTTATTAGATTTATTGTCCCTAATTTGTAGTATCTTTTCAAGTTGATTTTTCTTAATAACTGTTAATTTCTTATAATCATCATCTGTCTCTAACCAATCCATTAAACTTTTTACAAAATCTTTAATATAAATAGCATGTTCAAGAAAATGAGTAGAAGAAAACGGGATAAAATGTTGATTCATGTACATACCTTTTTCTGTCATCGGCATCCATTCGCCAAACAAAAGTGGTAACTCGATAAATAAATCAGTGGCTCGTATTTTTTCAGGTTGTTTGTAATCAAGTGTAATGGAATAATCAGAGGATACAGCTGATGGAACTTCCATCTGACCGATTTGAATAATTAAATTATACCGATTATCCCTTTTATGTGAATAAAATATAAAATTACTATTTCGACCATAGAATAAAGAAAGCGACTCATCTTCCTTATCATTCAAAAGACCTTCTACTTCCATTCCGTTTTCAAGCAAATGATTAACGACATGAAATCCAATCCAGTGATTACAATTAACAACTAAAATCGTCATGCAATTCCTCCCACTATCTCGTATTCTTTCTTTTTACAATTAGACAGGAAAATAAACTGCTACATCTGAAGTACTATTTTTTAATAAAATACAAGTAATGCTTTTTTTTTATAATACGTTTTGGTAAACTATTAAGAGGATATTTGGTGTATAATGGTTATAGACATAGTAAAAAAATGAGGTGTTTTTTCATGCGATACATTGTTACGATCTTATGGTCATGTTTAATTGGTGGTGTCGTATCCTATGTACTGTCGAGTATGGGTAGTGAACCGTTTAGTCTTGAAGGTACTGTTGCTTTAGCTGCTGTGTTTTTTATCGCGATTGCTGTTTTAGGTGACGGTATTTTAAAAAATGATAACTCACACAGTTAATCAAATGTAACAACTACTTATTCTGATATGCATAGCTTTTATCTATTATATTTCTGTTTGCAAGTTGAACCGTTTATTAGTTATGTGTAGTTAAACTAGCTTATTTTTATACAAAAATTCAAGTCTTTACTATACATGTAGCTAGAACCCTTGCCTTTCTTCTTTTAGAGCAGGCAAGGGTTTCCATTTGAATTCAGTTTTAGTACCATGGTAAAACACTGATTGCAGTTAAGCCTGCTAAGGGCAGGACAAACCTATTAAATCGCTGTGGTGGATAACCATACCCATAACCTGGTCCATAGTCAGGACCGCCCCTGTATCCAGGATCACCATATCTGGGATAACCGTAGCCGTATTGTCTATGATGCGATCCTGCTTGGTGGCGAGACAGTTGTTCATGTAATTCGATTGGTGTCGCAAGATAAACGGATTCATGATCTAAACCAGTAATAATACCGTCAATACTTGATCCATCTTCTAACTCAACTAACACGTACGCATGTATATGATCTCTACAAACATCATATATATGTTGATGATGTTGATGACTCATTTTATCTACCTCCTCACCATTTAGCGTATTCATTCGCCTATAGGTTGGTGACATGGTAGTAAAATTAATCTATAAGAAAACTGCACCAGCAGTAACATCGTTCTATATGGACATAAACAATTAAAACATATCGTATTAACTATTTTAGTTGAAAATTATACGTTGCTAACGTATAAAAACGGAAACACATTATTTTACAAGCAGTATAGCCCTAATATACGTAAGCAATAAAACCAATTGTAAGAAAGGCCTTTTTTTCATGCTCTTTCTATCCATTAGTCTCGGAGCTTATCAGGTAAAGTCATTTTAACCTAGTCTTGGATACAAATTTTAAAAAGTATTGATGTAAATAGCAGGAGGATTTTTATGGAGAACTTAACAGAATTTGGTGTTTTATTAAAATATTTGATATTAGGTTTATTTCAAGGGTTTACAGAACCAATTCCTATCTCTTCAAGTGGCCACTTAGTTATGCTAAGACATATTTTTAATCTTCAAGATCAGTTAGCAGGACTATCATTTGAAATTCTTGTCAACACAGGCTCTTTAATAGCAGTATTAATCGTTTTTCGCAAGGATCTTATTCGTTTAACACAAAACGGTTTACGTTACATATTACAAAAAGATAGAGATACTGAAGCAACAGCTGATTTTCAATTTATTATATTTTTAATTATCGCAACGATTCCTACTGGAGTATTGGGTTTTTTACTTGAAGATTATATTAGTGAAAAACTGAGTCAACCTGTTATTGTAGGTTACACATTATTAATTACTGGGGCAGCATTATGGGTTATTCGAAATATTCATGGAAAAAAGAATGATGGAGACTTAACCGTAAAAGATGCATTGATTGTTGGCGCAGCACAGGCTGTCTCTCTTATACCGGGAATTAGCCGCTCAGGCGCAACTATTGTTGCTGCTATGCTTGTCGGAATGAAGCGGGAAACTGCTTTTCGTTTTTCGTTTTTATTATACATTCCGGTTAGTCTTGGAGTTTCAATATTAGGTTTTAGTGATATTATTAGTGATGATAAATTCAATACGTTAATGATTCCATATGTGATTGCATTTCTTGCAGCAATTATCGCTTCTTATTTTGCCTTAAAATGGTTTGCGAATATCATGGCTAAAGGAAATTTAAAATATTTTAGCATTTATTGTTTTATTGTTGGTATCCTTGCGATTATTCTTTTATAACATGAATGTTCTCATGATAATTTTACCAATGGACGATCTTATAATATAGCGAATCTTTATTTAAGGAACACTTTTGAACAAGGTTTAAAATCGTAACGTCCTTGAAAAGCTGTTATGAATTGCCAACGAAGTTTCCTTGGCTTTAAACCTCTTTTTCTGATCAGTGGTTTTACCTTGTCCTTGAAAAATCGCGATGCCTATTTAAACAGTCTCTCTAATCCTGTCACAGGGTGTAGGTGTTGTATCTTCCACTTAAACTGCTTCGTATTTCCTAATCAATTAAAGTGGGAGTCTTTGCGAGATGAAAATTGTTACTAAAGGCTTATTACGCTTTTACATAGCGATTCCAGACTAAAAAAGAAGCATCCACCATAAAAGTGAATGCTTCTTTTTTAGTCTGGAATACCTAATGCAATTTTTGCATAACGTGACATTTTATCTTTGCCCCAAGGAGGATCCCAAACAATATTTACTTCTGTCTCTTTTACTTCTGGTATATCGGCTAAGGCATGTTTGATATCCTGCTCAATATGACCAGCAAGAGGACAGCCCATTGCAGTAAGTGTCATTGTAACCTTACATAAGCCCTCATCGTTTAGTTCCACGTCATATATTAAACCTAAATTGACAATATCTATGCCTAATTCAGGATCAATAACATTTTCTAAAGCACCCCAAAGGTTTTCTTTAAGAGCTTCATCCATCCTTTATACCTCCTCTGCTCTGTTTTATTACTACTATTTAAACATATTTCCAACAAAAATCAAAGAAAATTTGGCTGTTCGACTAGCCTTTAGTGCCAACGATTATGTAGTTGAACTGATGCATAAAAATGCAAGAAAATTTCTCCGTCAAATTAACTGCTACCGCTAAAAATTTTATCTGTTTTAACGTATAAAGAAAACTGACAAGCCTCGGAGTTGGCAACTACGCTTAATCGTAAAAAGGAAAGCTTTTAGAACATTGAATATTCTTCTATCATTCATGTCTAAAACTCGACTCAAACAATTATAATTGTTTAGTAAACCATTTTACAGTCTCTAGTGTAGCATAGCGTCCAACTTTATGCCCGCGATTAGCTTCCGATAAAAACTTAAAATTTAACGGATTCGAATAAAGCGATTCATTCTGTTTATAAAACGTATACGTATGCTCAAAAGGAATAACTTCATCCGCTTTGCCATGCCAAAGTAAAAGTGGACGTTCTTTTAATTTTTCTGGTTGCTTAGAAAGGTCGTAATGTGTTAAATGCTCATATAAACGATTTATTTCTTTTTCTGTTCTCGGTAGCTCTCCATTTTTTTGTTGGAAATGATCGACCAATGCTTTGGCATAGTCAGTAAGCTTTGGAGTACCCATTAATACTGCAGCTGTCTTGATCCAATCATATTGGGTAAGTGCTGCTGAGGTAGTAATTCCGCCCATGCTCGTCCCAGCAACACCAAACCGTTTATCTAAAAGCAGGTTCCATTCATCGACATAATCTTTGATATCTTCTAATTCCTTCACATTTTGCAGCACAATTTCCCAAAAAAAAGTTTGTCTTTTTACTGGAGAAATTTTGCCTTCTCTAGCGCCATGGTATAAACTATCTGGTAAAATAACCCGATAACCACGCTTAGCAAGTAAAAAAGCAAGTGGAAGATTATGCTCTTTCGCACTAGTAAAACCATGAAAATAGGTGATAACTGGTAATGGTTTTCCTTTATTTTCTTCATCTACAACGATTAAACTAGGAATTGTGTTAATATCTTTTTCGTATATTCCAATCATCTAAATATCCCCTTATGTACATATTCATCATGACTTTCATTTTACTATCGGAAAAAGTTGCAATCAACTTTTACAAATAAATTTTTACTTTACATCTATATGTTTCAATTATACACTATGGAAGATGAGGTGAGTAATTATGCAAACAAACAGACATTTAATTGCTTTAGACTTGGATGGAACGTTGTTAACAGATAAAAAAGAAATTAGTCCACAAACTAAACAAATCGTATTAAAGGCAATCGAGGAGGGTCATATCGTTGTCATTGCAACTGGTAGACCACATCGTGCCAGCATTGGTTATTATGAAAATCTTGGATTGACTACGCCTATGGTTAATTTTAACGGGGCGTTGATTCATCATCCAAAAGATAGGAAATGGGATGCACTGCATAGCCCGATGCCGATTCGAACTGCACATAAAATAATTGGCGCTTGCTATGACCTTCATGTGCGCAATATATTAGCTGAAGTTATGGATGAAGTGTATCTAGATCAATATGATCAAGCTATTATCGATATCTTTCATATGACTGAAAACGATCCGCCATTTACGATTGGAAGTCTTCGAAATAAGCTCACGGAAGATCCTACATCCATTCTTATACATCCTGATGAAGAACATATATCAACACTAAGGAGACATCTAGATGATTACCATGCAGACCTTATTGAACATCGCAAATGGGGAGCGCCATGGAATATTATCGAAATTGTTCGTAAAGGAATGAATAAAGCAGTTGGCTTACAAAAAATAGCCCATTATTTCCATATACCAAAAGAACGAATAATAGCTTTTGGAGATGAAGACAACGACTTGGAAATGATCGATTATGCTGGCGTTGGCGTAGCGATGGGTAATGCAATTGATGAGTTAAAATCCATTAGTAACTATGTTACCAGATCCAATGAAGAAAATGGAATTGCATTTTTTCTAAAGGAATATTTAAAATTAAAAGTCGAAGTGGGATAATCACCAGCAATTTCCTACTATAAAAAACAGTAATATAAGCCAAACTAAAGGCGAGCGCATCAGAGCGCTCCCTTTTTACTTTCAGAGCATGCTAAAAAGTGATGATCATCACCATTCCAAATATGTTGGCATAACAGCTTGTCACGAACGCATCATGATGATTTCAGTAAGTACATCTTCTTATGTACAAGGAGGAAATATCGTGAATAAAGTAAGTAAATCAAAGCGTTTTAGCCAACAGAGCGCGGATTCTGCTAAAAAACATGATGACCGTTTTCCGTACCGAAGCACATTTTCTGATTCGATACGAAAAAAAACAGAAGCAGATAACCACACTGTAGGAGGTTTTTAGGTTGGAAAACAACAATCAAAATTTATTTCAACAAGCTAAAAACGCTGTTATGAACTTGATGAATCAACAAAATAATTCATCAAGTGCACAGGATAAACAGGCTGCACAAAATGCTATTCAAGCTGCCTATAATGAAGCGACTCCTGAAGAGAAGCAACAGTTACAGCAGCTGGAGAATCAGTTAAAACAGCAAAATCAATTACAGTAACCTCTGCATTTTGATTGTATGGTAAATTCCTAATCATTCTTAATGGATGTAACTGGTTTTACTGATGACGATCTAAAATGGCTCACATCATATGATGTGAGCCATTTTTACGACTAAAATTTACATTCATAATGATAGCAAAATACTTTTTAATCTAGCTTATTTCTGCTAAGATGGACATAACTATGATTTAGGAGGGATGTCCGAGTGGGAGTCAGAGCCGAAGCCACCCCAAATCCAAATGCAATGAAATTTACCACAGACAAATTAATTTTTAAGGGAACAAACAGTATTTCCGTAATGCCCGGTGATACGAGTGAATACGATATTTTAAATGAATTGATGCAAGTGGAAGGTGTAGATAACGTTTTTGGTTATCAAAACTTTATTACGGTTAATAAAAAATTTGATGTTGAATGGGATATATTAACGCCAAAAGTAATGAAAGTGTTTGAAAACCATGGATATTGAAATTATTGTTAGTAAAAAGGAAAAGTGCCATGTTTAAACATGGCCTTTTTTACTTTCTAGTAAAGTTATATCCATTTCTACATGTTGATGAACTTTTTTGCAGTAGCATTGTCTCAACGCTCAAGCTGCAGTAAACTTCACTCTTCTTCGATATTATTACCGATTTTTTACATCGACGGGAAAATGATTTTGAGTAATTCAACCATTATCATCATTTTTTCCATACATAGTAATGATAGAAGGTTCTTCAGCTGTAAAGGCTTCTTTTGGTGATTGGATTTTAATCGTAAATCCCTTCCACTTTGCTGCTTGATCATCTAAAACTGCTTGCATCTCTTCTGTTATAGGTTTACCTTCATGCTCAGGGCCTGTAAAACACATCAATATCTGTAGCCTTTGCTTCACTAATTAGAGCCACTTCGCCATTTCTAACTTCCATATTTATGTTGGGAAAACTAACCGCTGAACTACGTTTGACTACTGATTTTTTTAGTTACTTTTTGCTCATTTTCATCCTGAACACTACAACTAAATAATACTTAAGTACCTCATTTCTTTTGAGATGTTAGTCCCTACGGAAAAATCCGAAAACGCCGGCTGTTTGTACAATATTCGTAAATGCATTCGGATCAACTTCTTTAATAATCTTTTCTAAATCATATAGCTCATAGCGGGTTATTACCAAGTACATCATATGTTTATCTGTTTTCGTATAAGCTCCTTGGGCAGGTAAAATCGTAATTCCACGAACCATTCTCTTATGAATGGCAGCTTGCAACTCATCTGCTTTATGGGTAATAATCATAGCCGTAACTTTTTCATGACGTGTATGAAGCGTATCTATCACACGAGTCGTTACATATAACGTTAATAATGTATATAGTGCATTTTCCGGCTCGTAAAGCAATCCTGCTAACGTAATAATAACAGCATTAAGCATTAAAAAATACGTTCCAATCGGCTTATCATTTATCTTAGAAAGTACCATGGCAATAATATCCATTCCTCCAGTAGAAGCACCCACCTTTAAGGTTAATCCAATGCCTACCCCACCGATAACACCGCCAAATACAGCATTTAAAATAATATCTTGAGATATTTCAGTAATTGGAATTATTTCTAAAAATATCGTTGTAAATAAAACAGAAATAACACTATATATTGTAAAACCTTTTCCTACTTTAAACCAGCCTAGAATGACTACAGGAATATTGAATATTGCTAGCAAAATCCCTGTACTTACACCTATACCAATAAAATCATTAAATACACTTGATACTAACTGTGCAGCACCGGTAAACCCGCTGGCATAAACATTTGCACCTATCAGGAAAAAGTTTAGGGATATTGCATTAAGAATCGCACCAAAAATGACAATCGCAATTCGTTTTGTTTCAAAAATGAACATGATTACCTCCTAACCCCATTCTCGATTAATTTTTCTCATAAAACGAATGGATAAGCGCTATAAATTTATTGAAAATCAGCAACTGTTTTTTTAATATTTTCAAAATTATACTTCGCTTTTTTTGACTAACTTTATCAATCGCTTTAAACTAATAAGAGAGACTACTAAAAGAAATGTAGGTGAAAACATGGGAATTAAAATTCTTGCAGATTCAGCTTGTGACTTAACAACAAATTATTATAACGAATTTGACATAGAAATGGTACCATTAACCGTTCATCTTGATGATAAGAATTATGAAGATGGAAAAACGATCCATCCTAAAACAGTTTATGATGCTATGCGTGAAGGGAAAACCCCGAAAACATCACAAGTTACGCCGAATACCTTTCAATCGATTTTTACATCGTATGCAAAAGCAAATCATCCTTTACTTTACTTTTCCTTTTCCTCCCAATTATCTGGGACATACCAAACAGCAAAAATGATGGAGCAGGAAGTAAAGGAAACATATCCGGAAGCACCTATTCATGTGATTGATACCAAATGTGCTTCTTTAGGTTACGGACTAGTCATCCTGCACGCAGCAAAGCTTGCCAAACAAGGAAAATCAGTTAATGCGATTATTGAATCTACTAAAACCTGCGCTAAAAATATGGAGCATATTTTCACAGTTGATAATTTAGAGTATCTTTATCGTGGTGGGCGTGTCAGCCGAACAGCTGCATTTGTTGGTACCCTGCTAAAAATCAAACCAATTTTACATGTAGAAGATGGAAAGTTAATCCCTTTGGAAAAAATACGTGGTTCTAAAAAATTATTCCATCGAATGCTGGAAATTATGGAAGAACGTGGCGAAAATATATCCTCACAAACGATTGCTATTTCCCATGGAGATGATGTAGAGCGTGCAGAAAAGCTTGCAGCAATGATAAAAGAGAAATTTAATGTGAAGGAGATTATTATCGAAATGGTTGGTTCTGCTATTGGGGCACACTCCGGTCCGGGTACTATTGCTCTTTTCTTTTTAAATAATACAGACTTTGAACGCCCGTAACAATTATAAACATTCGTGAAGTTTCTGCCATAGCGGTTCTGCTTCCTGTATTTATACGTTAGACATAACATTTTCACTCGATTATTCGTTTTAACCTTAGCTTTCTAAAATGTTATACTTTCCTACCTATATAAATGAAATGCTTTTAAGCTATAGCTAACGTTTTTACTAGCTATAGCTTATCTATTCTTTAGCTTTTACCAAAACAGTGTTTTTCAGTCTAACAGAAAGAATAAAACTGTTAGACACTCTTCACTTTTCGGACTACATAATTGGTAATCTACGTTTTATTTACGTGGAAGATTTGTTTTTCTTTTGTTTCATGGAAATGACAATTACTGAAATTATAAACAAAAGGAAAACTGTTGCTACAAAGCCAATAAATAGCCAGTTAAGACCAATGTCCTCTGTTACAGAAAAAACTTCAACTGTTTCACGATCTAAACCAATTTTATATTCTCCATTATCATTTTCACGAACCGTATGATCTCCTAAATAGCCACGTAATTGTTTACCTGGTGCTAAATCGGTGATTGAAACGGATCGAGTCGTTTCATCATTGTTGATTGCAATAAACATCGTTTGTCCATCATAAGTCCGTTTAAAAACACTCATGGCACCGTCGGACCCAACTAACTCATAATCACCTTGACGTAACGAAGGAAACTGATTGCGTAAGGAGGAAATCCGATTATAAAACTCCACTAAATCTTTATTACCACTATTAAACTCAACTAATCGCTGAACTTCTTCTATGGTTGTTCCGGCCATAGGTAGCTCTGAACCTTGAAACATAATGGGTACGCCAGGCATAGAATATAAATACGTTAAAGCCAGTCTCCAGGCTGTAAGCGAATTTCTTCCATTTTCTACAACAGCTTGTGTAAATCGTTCCATTGTTTCATCATCTAAAAAAAGCATATTCTTTTGACGATCAGCCATTGTATTTTCATATATGGCTTCCGGCGACTTTCCTAATTGAGAGAAAACCTCCTTCATAGCCTGCTGCGCCTTATGGTTATCTACAGCATCCAAATTGTTATCTTGCAATAAAAAAGTTATGTCACTATCTGGTTCTAATACATCAGCTAACAGATAAAAATTCGGATCCTGCTGCTTTATCTTGCCTGTAAGCTGTTCTATAAATTCCGGATTGGATTGATCAGCTGCATGCAATAAGTAGCCATCAATATCTGTCTCCTTCATCCAGTATGTAGCAACATCAACTAAATACTTTTGTACTGCCTTATTTTCCTGGTTCAATTTAACAGCCTTATCTCCCCATGGAGTGTCTATTATCTCTTCACGTTCGAGCCATTCTTCTTTCGTCGGATCATTCGCTATTGGATGACTGGCAGCTATATAATTTGCAACAAGTTCCACAATTACTTTTATATCTCGTTTATGGGCTTCGTCAATTAGTTGATTAAAACTTTTCATATCACCAAATTGCTCTTCAATTTCATAAAAATCCTCAATCCAATATCCGTGATACCCATTTGGCGCATTTGCCATAATAGGGGAAAGCACTAAAGTTGTATAACCCATTTCTTCAAATGAGTCAAGCTTATCTGTAATCCCTTTCAAATCCCCACCATGATAAGCTTTTGGATCTTCTACATCAGTATGTTTGTTTTGTTCAAAGTTACCATTATTATAACGATCTACAAGGATTCGGTAAAAAATCTCTTCTTGCACTGGATTTTTCTCGGCTGCAGCAATTACTGGCATCCCAAACAGAATAAAACCAGCTATTATTATGCTTGTAATTCGTTTCATCTATCATTTCTCCCATCCTACATCATTATTTTTTTCCTTTTAATTATGAAGCTTTTTTGAACATAATTAACGTAATCAACCCATATTAAAATTTCAACGTTTGCTTCAACCTTTAGCATTTAAGCTAGATGAAGATACAGTTCAAAAATTCTCCACATATACGATCAGATATCGTTTTCTAAATGACAAAGAAATCAATAATTATATTTTCTAAAGATACATGAAAAAAGCTGTCCTTATTATTCAAGGACAACCTTTTGGTGCCGGGTAAGCTTAGTTAAGCCCCATTGGTAAGCGAAAGAACCCTAACGCTATGACGATAATGAAAGCGATAATAAATTGAATCCATAAGCCCTTAAGCGGCTTTTGCTTTGGTAGACGAACAAGTAACATTTCCATAGCAGCAATAACCCACAATCCAGCAACCCCTTTTACAATAACTTCCGGTAATAATGGTGAGCCATTAAGATATGGGGTAATTAAATCTCCGCCAGAATATAGGATTAATAGATAATCTAATCGTAAAATCATATGGATTATTTTACCAGGTTTTTCTTTTCCTTGCTTGTACATCGCATAAGCAATTACAAATAAGATCAGCCCTAGTGCCCATGCAGTTATATGCAGATGTGTATTCATTAGCAAACATACCCCCTGTATAAATTGAAACTTCGTTCAGTAGGAGTTTTCTTCCATCTCCTACTGAATGTTAGTTGAACGAATCGGGCATTTAGGTGCCGTTTTCTCACACTTAGACCCTTTTGTATGATCTCAAGGCTCTTGAAGCGGGAGTCTACGGCACCTTACATGCGGGATAAATTCAACAACTACAAACATCTTACCATGATTATAAGAAGATTTCATTTTAAACACTTGTTATCTACTACAAATTCACAAAAAACATTTACACTTTGAAAGTAAGATTTTGTTTATGCAAAAGATGTAGTTCAAAATCAAATATTAAAAAAGACGTTGCAATCAAAAAATCAATTTAGATTTTCTTAAAAATATTGTTTATTCAGCATAATTATATGGTAATTTTTTAACTGAAAACTTCAGAAAAAAAGAGGTAAACATAACGCAATAAGAAAAATGATGATTTATTCGATAGAGTTTTTTTGGTAACTCTGGATTTATGATAATAGCCATAGTAGCAATTATTCTTATTAGGATCTTAATTAATTATTTTAAATGAATTGCATTCCTATTAGTCTCTGCTTCTTTATCATTGAGATTATCTTAACTATAAGCCTTTTTTGCTATCCTAAAACAATTTAACTACTACCAAAGCTGGAATGGCATATTAGCCGGGTACATCGTTATACTATTAATAAAAGAAGGACTTAATCGTTACTAATTAGAAGGGCAGAGCCCCGGTTCTGTATAAACCAACGCTAGTCACAGGATCAATTAACCGAGGGTATGCATTTAAACATGTGCAATGAAGAAACGTGCTAAACGTAACAATTGGCTTTTATCCAATCTTTTGAACATGTTCTATAAATAAAAATGTTCTCACTTTTCTATATAGAACTTCCCAAAAAACTGGTATACTATATTTTGTAGACTATTTTTAACATTCGGAGGGATCAAATGGTACTCACAAGTCAAAAAATCATTGATCAGACGCAAAGTTACGGTGCGAAAAACTATCATCCACTCCCTGTAGTTATTTCCAAAGCAGAGGGTGTTTGGGTGGAAGATCCTGAAGGGAATCGTTATTTGGACATGCTAAGTGCATACTCTGCTGTCAATCAAGGACATCGTCACCCGAAAATTATTCATGCTTTAAAGGACCAGGCAGATCGTTTAACCTTAACATCACGGGCTTTTCACAATGATCAGTTGGGCCCTTGGTTTGAAAAGATTTGTAAACTAACAAATAAAGAAATGGTTCTTCCAATGAATACCGGAGCTGAAGCAGTTGAAACAGCCGTTAAAGCGGCAAGACGCTGGGCTTATGATGTTAAAGGAGTAGAAGAAAATAAAGCAGAAATCATTGCATGTGAAGGTAATTTTCATGGTCGGACCATGACCGCTGTTTCACTATCCTCTGAAGAAGAATATAAACGTGGCTTTGGTCCAATGCTTCCGGGAATTAAAATTATTCCTTATGGTGATATAGAAGCATTGAAAACCGCTATTAATGAAAACACAGCAGCCTTTCTTTTCGAACCAATCCAAGGAGAAGCTGGGATTATTATTCCACCTGAGGGCTTTTTGAAAGAAGCTTATGATGTATGTAAAGAACATAATGTACTCTATATTGCTGACGAAATTCAATCTGGGCTTGCCCGGACTGGAAAATTGTTTGCCTGTGACTGGGAAGAGGTCACACCAGATGTGCAAATTCTTGGAAAGGCTCTAGGCGGGGGAGTATTTCCTATTTCTTGTGTAGTAGCTAACAAGGATATTTTAGGTGTTTTCAATCCAGGATCACATGGTTCCACATTTGGAGGAAATCCTTTAGCTTGTGCTGTATCCATGGCAGCATTGGAAGTAATTAAGGAAGAAAAATTATCAGAACGATCTTTAGAACTTGGAAACTATATGATAGCTGAGCTTAAAACCATTTCTAATCCTAAAATTAAAGAAGTTCGGGGTAAAGGCTTATTTATTGGCGTTGAGCTGACCGAAGCTGCTCGTCCGTATTGTGAAGTCTTAAAAGAAAAAGGACTGCTTTGTAAGGAAACACATGAGAATGTGATTCGATTTGCACCACCATTGATCATTGATAAAGATGATTTAGACTGGGCAATTGTCAAAATCAAAGAAGTATTAAAAGGATAACAATGAAGTAGCTTGGAATATTCCAAGCTGCTTCATTTTAGGCTGTTTTTCTCCTTAATGGCTGCTTTTTATTATACGTAAGACTCCTCCATATCCACTCTAATGGTCCAAATTTGAAATACCTTAACCAGCAAATACTCCACACGATTTGCAAACTATAAATAACCACCCCTATGCCGACTCCAGACAATGGGGTAATTTTCCCATACCATCCGAACCCGATTCCATAAAACAGGAAAAAGCAAATGACCGATTGCATGATATAATTCGTCAATGCCATTCTTCCTACGTAAATAAACGGCTGCATTACTTTTTTACCTACTTTTGTTTGGGCAAGGAAAGTGATTGTAAGGATATAAAACAACCCCGAGAATGTACCACCAATATTATCTTGTACAAAAGAAAACCACTTTGGATTACCAAACGAATAGGGACCTAGCTTTAATCCAATAAACAAAATGAACGAAATCCACCATACTTTCACGAGAATCGAACGATACTGTAGTGGTTGATGTAGCCAGCGCTTCCGTCCAACATACAGACCTAATAAAAACAACGGCAAAATAAACCCCATACTCAACAATAGACCAAAGCCATAACCATTAGCATTCATCCAATCTTGAATGTTTTGCAGCCAAATCGAACGGATTGAATCACTTGTATAATTATGGATTGCTTCCTCAATCAATTTCTGGTTAAACACTGTCAGAAAATCACGTATTCCATACATTATAAGTGTAAAAAGTCCAACAAAAGCTGTTAAAATGCTAATTGCCCATATTAATAGTGTTTGATCTTTAACCTGAATAAACAAAAGTGCTGTAAGCCCAACAACAGCGTAAGTAAGTAAAATGTCTCCATGCCAGATGAAAAAGGTATGAATAAAACCAATTCCTAACAAGAGCAACAGTCTTCTTGTCAGAATAGTCATATAAGGTACGCCTTTTATAGATAAGCGGTCAATCATTAATTGCAAACCAAAACCAAATAAAAATGAAAATATGGTATAAAAACTAGCTTGAAAAAATATATCTATGACTGCCTGAGTTATCCTATCAACAGGAGCATTCCAAGTAATTTCTCCACCACCATAGATAAAATAAGGTGCACTGAATGCTCCGATATTCACCATAAGAATGCCGAATATAGCGAAGCCCCTAGCTGCGTCTATCCAATGCAGACGCTCCTTTTCTTGTATTGGTGCAGGTAATTTATGCATAACACTCTTCCTTTCTATTTACTCCATCAATTAATATTCGAGAAAAAAAACAAATTTCCTCCTAAACCTTTCAACAAATTTTCCTTGTAACATAAACTTACACTAAGGGAGGAATTTATCATGCCAGCAAAAGTTGGAGCAGTAAAAGTAATTAATCTGTCTTCATCCAGTATTTTTAACATTGGCGATGTATATTCCATATCTCCTAATAGTAATGCCAAAACATATGCTGGTGGAGGTTCATTCAATACAGGACATGGAATTCGGATTAATCTTGGGTATGCAAAAACATTTATCAATGATCAAGATAAAATTGATCAGCCAATAACTTAACTATTGGGGGGCCGCTTGGATGAATATTACTGTACATCAAACGATTAGTATTTATATGATCAAAGTTAACGCTATTACGAATTCTTCTGTATTACAGATCGGCAGCACCGGAAGCGTTCAAGCACAATCAGATATTTACAATACTGGTGGTTTTACTCAGCCCGCTCAAGAAGTAGTTGAATCAATGAGTGAAGCAATTCCCCTTGTTCCGCTAGCACCGTAACTGCACATTTTTTAACAAAATGAATAAATTAATATAGGCATTCGTCTATTACCGGCAAGGGGGTTTATTTTCATGAATCATCCAAATTGGACCAAATATATGTACGATATACATGAATATATAAGACAGCAGGAAACCGTTATCGAGACATTAATGAAGAGAGTAAACCAACTAGAGGAAAATCTACAGAATGCGAAGTCAAATAAAATTGAAAAAATTGAATATCACTTTGATCAACTTAAGATTGAACGTTTGGACGGAACGCTTCATATTGGCCTTTCCCCACAAGATTTAGCGAATTTAGAAGATACCAATTTTATAAATCAAGCTAATTCACCAACTTATTCGCCTTCATTCAAGCAAACCATTCAAGCAGAATTAAGTGCTTACTTACAGCAAACAGGTCTGTCCATGATTCATCAGTTAGCAGTTGAACATAATGTCCGTTTAGATGACGGTTATCCTTCCATTCTCATTCAAGATATAGAAAAGCAACTGCCTGGACGAATTGCCTTTTATGAAAATGAAGCCTATCAAAAGAAGATTCATACACAAGAAGAATTGCATGCTTTTATCACGGATAAAATCAAAGCAGAGATTCAACAATCCTTAAAAAATTACATGCAAAATAATCATCATAAAGGAGAATAAGTATGATCATGGAAGTCCATAATTGGGGTCTTAACGTTGGAAACATTCAAGTTGACAATGTTTCTGCTTCATCTGTTTTTTTAATCGGCGATAATGATGAGTTTATTTTATCATCCTTCTTCGATACTCCGCCAGAAGCGTTTACTGTCGGTAATATTGTCCCATTAGCATTGACATAAGGTGATTAAATGTATAAGCGATTAGTAAATGTCGGAAACATTTATACGAATTCCTTCTCATTTAGTAGTACTCTTTCCATTGGCGATACGGAATATGCTCAGTTAAACTCCAACGGAATTGCCGTGCAAAAGGAGCGCCCCATTTTTACTGAGGCGGATGAGGAAACGTTTGCCTATCCCCTTTTCAACCGGCAAGCAAACTGGCCTAAACCAAAGCTCACAGTGAAAAAGACAACCTTAAATCAGACCGGGACGATAAACATAACAGCAATAAGTGTTATTGGAGTAAGCAGTTCTTCTTTAATACAAGTTGGTAGCTTAAGTAAAGGGAGAGCAGAAGCAAGAATAAAGCATTTTCGCAAACTAAGGCAATAGTACTCAGTTCCCATGGCATCCTTTTTCCTCTGTACTGCTAAATACTACAAAGTAACTTGTATATTGAGGCGAGTCATTACAAATAAAGTAAAACTTCTATCCATAATAAATAACTTCTTTTTAGGAACAAATTAGTGATATTGCTTCCTAATGATGTGAGACAAATGTACACACGATTCACACCATATTTCATAATCTATAGAAATAGATTTTTTAAAAGGTGGTTTCACATGCCCTCAATCGTTGGACCAATCAAAATTGTTAGTGTAGGCGGAGGCGTTGTCAATTTTGGAGATTCCTTTTATGTATCACCTAAAAGTTCTACTAAAACAAATGCCGGTTCCGGCTCATTTAATACAGGAGATTTTACATGTAACAATAATGGTCTTAGTTCGACCAACCCATTTGATCCAGATATAAGCGATCAAAACCAAACTGCAAATGCATAAAAATAAAAGTTAGAAGTGCTCGCTTAATGACGTACAAATAGAGGATCTTCTGACGGCTAAAGTGATACTTTGTTCAAGAAGTCTTTTCTTTTTTCTATTTCAAAAATATCTTATACTTTTGCTTACGAGTGAGAGAACCGGTTTCTAAAGCCTTCCTTTAGATTTGAGACGATGTTGTCTTATCGCATAGGAAGAAGATCAAAGTTTGCTACAGCTTAAGCGCTGGTGCTAGACGACCAAGTTATTTTCAAAATAGATATCTGCTATGTAAAGACAGATATTCGTTTCCATAATAAAATCATGACCACCCGTCCAATGAACTGCACACCAAATTTTGGACACGGAAACCATTTGAAGGTGCAGTTCATAACAGGTGGTTTTTTGTTTCGCACGCTATCGCGAGCTCAACGAACTAAAGTCATAATAAATATGCCGTGAAAAATGATTATTTTCACGGCATACCTACGTTTTTATTGCACTAGGGCAACTTCATGTTTACTAAAGAAATACAAGTACGTCTCTAAAACCGGGTGTTGCCAAATCGTTTCTACTGCATAGCGATATAACTTCAATTGTGTCTTATAGCGGTTAATCATTTTTTCCTTCATTTCATCTGTCCATTCTCCGTAAATTGCATCTGTTTTATAATCAATAATAATCACTCCACTATCTTGCGGAATAATAGCATCGATCACACCTTGAATCAATACTCGCTCAGTTTGTTCATCTTTCCAGTTCGAATATACTTCATTTGCAGGAAGTGTAAGACTGAACGGGACTTCTCGGTATACATAAGAAGCATGTATCATATACGCAGCAATATCGGTTTGATAGAACTGTTCAATGGCCGACAGATCAATTTGCAAAGCTGCGTCTTTACTTAATATCTCTTTTTCTACCATTTTTTCCAGTTCTTCTTCAATTTCCATCTTTGTTAAAGCTCTATTAAATGGTAAATGTTGCATAACTGTATGCATGGCAGTCCCACGTTCAGCAGAAGTCATCGTTTTTTGTCGCTGCATAAAGGCAGGTCGCTTGATGATTGGTTTCTTAAAAGGAGCAATCAACTGATCGCCACTATATTCATCTTTTAATTCCTGCTGGCGTTTTAATTCGGTCACGGACTGCTTGGCTCTAGAAATAGCTGCATCGTTGTATGGATAAGCAAAATTTAATCGGCTATCGACTTGCTGCTTTAATCGTTGATCTGATAATGATAGGGCTTCCCACTTTGTAATATGTTTATAAAGCTGGTTATCCTTTTCATCTTCCGTTTTGTCTAATGCTGCTAGCTCACTTGCATGAAGAACTTGAATATTCCAAGTAGATATATCGTTCTTGATACTTGTGTCCACATTTTTCTTTACCTCTTCCGTTCGCAGTATATTACTGTCACGGTGACGAAGTAAAGCAGGTGCAACCCAATCCAAATACGATTTTGCTTCGATACGAAAATATGCAGGAAGTACCCATTCTTGATGATCACATATTTTTTCCCATTTCTCCTGTTTTTTTTCAAAGGAAGTCACGTTACCAATCATGACAAGCTTCTCTTTAGCGCGGGTTAATGCTACATATAGCACACGCATTTCTTCAGCCAATTGTTCTCTTAACATTTCTCGTTTTAATGCATGATAATATAGCGTAGGATACGTAATTCGTTTTACAGGATCAATATATTTACTTGCAAACCCATAATCCTTGTGCAACAAATATTTCTTATTTAAATCGCTAAGATTAAATTGCTTTTCCATGCCTCCTAAAAGGACAACTGGAAATTCCAATCCTTTACTTTTATGAATTGTCATAACACGGACTACATCCTCTTGCTCGCTTAATGCCCTTGCTGCACCTAAATCATCGCCCCGCTCCTCCATTCGTTCAATAAAACGTAAAAAGCGAAATAATCCACGGAACGATGTTGTTTCATACGTACGCGCCCGATCATACAAGGCACGGAGGTTCGCTTGGCGTTGCCTTCCTCCCGGCATACCGCCAACAAAATCATAGTATCCGGTCTCTCGATAAATCTTCCATATGAGATCTGATAAGGAATCTTGTCTGGCAGCATCTCGATAGAGTTCCCGTTTTTCCAAAAACTGTTTTGCCTTCCTAGCAGTACTGTCGGAGTGTACGTTAACATAAGAAACCAATGCATCATAATAAGATACATTCTTCCCGGCCAACCGAATCGCTGCCAGTTCTTCTTCATTTAAGCCAACAATTGGTGAGCGCAACACAGCCGCTAGCGGAATATCTTGCCGAGGATTATCAACCACTTTTAGTAGGCTGATGATAATTTTAACCTCAATCGCTTCAAAATAGCCTGTCGATAGCTCGGCATAAACAGGAATACCTTGTTGTTTTAATTCATCAACGATAATTGGTGCGTCCGTCATCGAACGCAGTAGAATGACAATATCTCGATATTGCAAATCACGTAGCGTTTGTGTTCCTTTATCAACTACTTGTAAAGGCGGAGTATCTTCATTACCAATCCATTCTTTAATTTTTGTCGCATACATACGTGCTTCTAATTCTGCTTTTTCCAAATCAATTATTTCCTCATCTGCCATTCTTTCTTGATCAGCTGCTTTACGATCAATGATGATTAATTCCGGATTAGGTGTTTGATGGGGAAACGCATCATACATTTTATTGCCATAGATGAGTTCTGCTTTTTCATCGTAATTTATTTC
The DNA here is from genome assembly GCF_053667775.1 of Cerasibacillus sp. JNUCC 74. The sequence continues at coordinate 2,923,981 of NZ_CM132207.1, forward strand.
CCCTAGCGGTTGATCAATAATTTGACGAAATAAATAGTTCGTTCCGGTTAACACCCGTTCTCTGCTTCGAAAATTACGCGACAAATCAATTCGGATTCCAGAGTTCTCTTTATCTGCAAAACGATTATATTTGCTAATAAACAAGGATGGTTCTGCATGACGGAAACGATAAATGCTTTGCTTTACATCACCAACCATAAAACGATTTCCTGTACCAGTCGTATCACTGATTAATTCTAAGATCGTCTCTTGTACAAGGTTTGTATCTTGGTACTCATCGATAAGTATCTCAGAGAATTTCTTTTGAAAACCGATTGCAACTTTAGATGGAACTGGTCGGTTTGTTTCACCATCGTCCATTAACACTTGTAAACATAAATGCTCTAAATCCGAAAAGTCAACCAAAGCCCGTTCTCTTTTTTCTTCATCGAATCTGGTTTTAAATGCTTTTACTAAATAGGCTACATGTTTAATAACCGGAGCCATTTCGCGCATATCTTGTAAATGACTAGCTAGATTTCTACTAAACCAGTTTTCTTTCATATCCGTCCAACGCTTTTTATAGCTATCGCGTATTTTTTTAACTTGTTTCTTTTTATCCTCATTTACATCTGGCTTTTTACGAGACAATGCACGGAATTTACGAGTATGGAACAACTCATGCAACTGTTGCCAATCATGCACACAACGCTTCGCTTCTTGAACTAACATGAAATCCTGTTCTATCGTTTCCGCATAATGATAAGGTCCATCATTTTCTTTTGTTAGATTCATTGCTTTCATTATTTCTTGTTCCATTGCCAGCAGTTGATCGGTTATTTCCCGTTTTAATATCGTTAGCCATGTTAACTTTTCTTCCTGCACATCTTCAGGCACTTCATACGTGCCGGCAAGTTGATCCAGCCATTTGGTTGGCCATGGGTTTTTTACCGAAAAATCATACAACTGCAAGATTAATGTTTCGACATCTGTATCACTCCGGTCATTAGAGAAGCGGTCCACAACCTGAAAAAACAAATCTTGGTCGACTGCATCAGAACCATACCAGTCTTCTAGTAAATCGTCGAGCACCTCTTGTTTAATCATTTCTGCTTCCATATCATTCGCAATGCGAAATGATGGATCGATATCCAGTAAGTATGCATATTGCTTCACAACGTCAAGACAAAAAGCATGCAAGGTTGAGATCGATGCCCGTTGTAATAGGGATAATTGTTTTTTTAAATGGATAGAAGAAGGATTTTCAGCTAGCGCCTTTTCTAAAGCTGCACCAACTCGATTACGCATTTCTTGAGCTGCCGCATTGGTAAACGTAACGACAAGCAGAGAATCGATATCTACAGGATTATCTTTATCCAGCAGCTTTTGAATAATTCGTTCTACTAATACTGCTGTTTTTCCTGAACCGGCAGCTGCGGCAACTAATACATCACTTCCCTCGGTATAAATTGCAGCCTCTTGTTCTTTTGTCCAGCTTACCATGAGGTTTCCTCCTTCTGTTGAATATGTTTAATTATCTCTTCATCGGACATATCCGTCAACTTACGATAATGGTTCATTGGCATAGTTGGATCAAATTGACAAACAGGTTGGAACGGACAATATTTACAAGCAACCTGTTGCTTATGCTGAAACGGGTTTAAATGGATACCTCCGCTTGTTATATCCATACCTGCCTTCATCATCAATTGATGGATATATTGTCTTAAACTAGCAAAAATTTGTTCATTAGCTACTTTGGAGTGACTTCCAAATTCGCCGTTTTTCTTTATCGATACAGGAATGATTTGACTTGTTCCAGATTCTAATGTTTTATCCATTAATTTAATGGTCTTTTCATCGGATAATAATAAGCCTTGCATTTTATATTGCTTGAATAGTTCTTTTGCTATCGTTTCATCGTCTAGCTTACCTTTTTCTGAAATCATTGGATTGTGAACATGAAAGTACAATACTCCTGCTGGTGTCGCCTCAATGCCCAACCATCTTTCTGAATATGTTAAAACAACATCCAGATAAGTGAGCATTTGTAGCGCTAAACCATAATAGACCTCCAGTAAATTCAACGTTTTTTCACTTGATTTATAATCGATAATCCTTAAGAATAATGCATCATCCTTCATTGCCTTATCAACACGATCAATCCTGCCGCGAAGCATTAACTCAAATCCATTATTTAATGGGATTTTTAATGGTGGTAATTCTTGATTTTGTCCAAACCCTACTTCTAACCCTACTGGTGAAAAATAACTTTGTCTTGCTTGTTCACTAAGTACATATGTTGCTCTGGCAATTACTTCTTCTAACTTTTGCTGAATATATTGATAACGATTCGAGCTATGTAGGATTTGATGTTGTAAAATTGGTGCTAACCGTGTAACTACTTGATGTGCATATATCTTGGCATCTTCCTTACTTAATTGGGAGAATTCCTTTCCCTCTGTTTGAACCCATTCGGTGACCGTTTTTAATGCTTCATGGAATAATTGTCCAATGTCCGGTGCATCTAATTTGTAAGTTCGCCGCTCTTCTAAACCTAGACTATACTTAGCAAAATGCTGGTATGAACATCGATAATAAGTCTCCAATCGTGACACACTGGCATTTACCTGTTTGGGGTAAAGTTGTTTCACCGTTTTTTCTGATAGATCAAGAGGGGTGTTTTGATAATATAAACTTTGTAAAATGCGATAAGTCGTATCATGTTTCGGTTCATTTTCTATATACCAATTAAGAACATACCACCAAATCTCTTTCACAGGATATCCTTTAAGTTTTCTTGCTAGTTGAGCTGTTAAGGCAGATCTAGTTTTTATCGGCTTGGTAATAAAACGATCTGCTTCCAACAACTCATCTGGTTCTTGGAGTAATACGTGATCACAGCAATTTGGAAACAGTGTCTCCATTCGCTTAATTAGCTGTGATGGGATTTTCGTGTTACCTTCTTCATCACTTAAAGAATAGCTTATCCATAACCGGTCACTAGCTATCGTAAAGGCAATGTATATATAAAACCAATCGTCTAATAATTGACGCTTACTCGTTTCTGCAAGCTGTAATCCATGACTTGCTAGTAACTCTCTTTCCCGTTCACTAATCAGCCCATCAGCTTGTGGCTTCATCGGCCATACACCTTCATTTACTCCTAGTAAAAAGGCACAGCGAATTCCACTGATTCGCGAACGATCGATTGTTCCTACAATAACATGGTCAATACTTGGAGGGACATGGGCAAACTTTAATGTTTGAAATCCTGCCTCTAGCATCTTACGAAATGTATCTAATGACATCTTCTCTTCGCCAGCTATCTCAACCATTTCATCAAATAATTGAATAACAGCATCCCATACTTGCTCCTGCTCTCTCCCTTTTTCCAGTTCGGCACGTTCATCATACGCTGTTCTCATTTGTTCCAAACGATAAGGAATCTCCAGATTTTCCAACAAATTGTACAGATATTCGCATTGTTCTTGTACTGTTTGAGCTTGTCTCATTGTGGTATCGAATTCCTTTAATGCTTGAACCACTTGTCTGCGATAACAATTAATCCGCTTTTGAATATCAAGCTCCCTATCTGTTTGCGTTGTTTGATCAAAACCGCGAAACCGTTGGAAGACCCACTCTTCTTTTGATAACCAGCTTTGTCTAGAACGAATCCCATATTCCAACACGTAATTTTCCAACTCATCAATCGCATCTGGAGTGAGTGGGTACTCTGAATCGGAGGCAGGCACAAACCCCGTCTTTAATACACGAAATACTGCATCATAACGCCAATTACCTTCTACCATTTCTAATACAGAACGAATAAACTCAATCAGTGCATGGTTTAACATAGTTTTCTTCTCATCAATAAACAATGGGATGTCATAATCACGGAAAATAGTCGCAATCAGATCATGATATACGTCAGTCTGTCTAATAAATAAAGCAATATCCCGATAACGATAACCTTCATCACGGACAAGCCGAATAATCTCTTGGGCCGCTCCTTCCACTTCCACACGCGGGTGTACAGCTTCAGCAATTTGTAATGGGACATCGCCATTGTAGAAAGGTGCCGGTCGCTCATCAAAATAGCGTTCCAAATGAGCAAAATACGGCCGATCACGAAAACGCCCATCTGCCGAGTCAAGTTCGATTGTTTCTTCAATCATTACATTATTTGCTTCTGCAATTTCCTTTAATAAATGATATGTTTCTGTTGTTTGGTAAAATAAATCTATTTCAGAGATGGTATCATCCTCAAGTTTATCAACCGTTAAGGCTACCGTAACGGTCTTACATTTTTTAAGCAATGCTTCTACAACCATCAGCTCTATTGGTGTAAACCGATGAAATCCATCCAAATAAACTTCTGCATCGATTAAGACAGCAGCGTGAGCAATTTTGTCTGCAAGCAGCTTTAATTGATCTTCACCATCCATATACTTTCCTTGCAAGGAGAGTATAAGTCGCTCATAAATATAAAACAAATCCTCCAGTTTGTTTACCAAACTCTCTTCTTCCGGTTCTTTGTGTACATAACTATTAATTTGCTCAATTTGTGCATGCAATAATTCAGGAGTAACAGCATAGCGTTTAAATTCCGTAATCATTCCTTCCAATTGTTCAAGAAAACCTTGCTTTTCCATTGCTTTTTGGAATACATGCCACTCTCCCTGCTTTTCTTCCATAATTTTTCGAAGCATCATTTGAATACCCACTGTACTGATAAATTGTTTTGTTCCCCCACCAGTCTCTTGTAAAACCCTCCAAGCAAGTCGGGAAAAGCTGACTACTTGAGCTCGGATACTACCTTGTATATCCTGATCCTTAAACAAATTATACTCCTGCTGAAACGTCATTTGATCTGGCACGATATAAAAAATAGCAGGACCTTGTGGATCCCCCTGCAATTTTTCCTTTATTTCATCGAATACACGGCCACTTTTTCCCGTTCCTGAACGACCTGTTATAAATCGGAGTCCCATAACACTTCTCCTTTCCTTAAAAATAAGTATATGGTTAAAACAATTGCATCCACTATTCTTATGACCCTAATTAGGAGCATGAGATAAAGAATCGTTCCAACAACTGTGATTATCTTTTTAACTGGTGCACTTGGATATTAGAAAAACGGCTTGTCGCCAAGTCTTTAGCGAAAGCTGTAGTTTTTCTTATACGATAAAGTGAAACTTCATTCAGTAGGAGTTTTCTTCCATCTCCTACTGAATGTTAGTACCTCAGAGGGTATGACCTAAAGGCCCTTAAACGAATCGGGCATTTAGGTGCCGTTTTCTCCATTTAAACTTCTCGGAAGTTGTGGTTTTACGGCACCTTACATGCGGGATAAAAGGAAACATGCCCATCTAACAGGGGTATGCCGATCCTTGAGCGGTAAGTCCGCTTTTAGTCGGCCTTCCTTTAGATTCAGGCCGATATTAACTTACCCTTGAAGTCTGACAGCTTGAGCGCATAAGCTAAGCAAAGTTACGTTCAAAAAAGATAGCCGATATATAAAAACGGATATAAGTTACAAGACAAGAAGCTAGAAACGGACAGATGAGCTCCCTTCTATGTAACAAAGAAGATTTGGAAATCAACTGCCCGCGAACATTTGCAGATCACATAATTTTAAGATATCTACGTTATAAGTGAATGTCTAAAAACCCGGTAAAAAACACAACGAATTTCTTCGCACGTTAGAACGGATAACATTTTATCGCTAAAGTTAATGCAAGTAGTGAAAAATTTTAAATTCCAAGCAATACAACTATCGTCTGCTCTCTACTTACCATCAGCCAATCATTTCTTGGCTTGTTTCTCCGCTCATTAAAAAAGAAAAACACATTTCCTACGTGGGATGGATTTCGAGGAATCCCTTCTAATGCTCATGTATCTATTAAAGCATCTTCTACTAAAAGCGCCCATGTCCTGTGGGCAACTTAAAGTCAGTACGTCCTGTACAATTGCACTACTCGAGATCATGCTATATTGAACTTCGACTCGAACGGCGAATATCGATATTGCAGCAGAACAAGCAAAGCTACGTCAGCGGTGCATCGCACGCAGAAAAAAGTACACTGCTTTTTCAAGGATGCCTGCGAACTTAAGCCAAACTTGATCCTTTTTGAACATGTACTATAAGTATATCATTTCATTTTTAGTAAAACAAAAGCAATGGTAATAGTCTAGTTCCTATTTTCCAAGACTCAGACTAGCCTGAGAAAGCGGCCAATATTTTACATCCACTTTACCAACAAGCTGTGTTTCCGAAATAAACCCAAATGATCTGCTATCCAAGCTTTCCTCACGATTGTCTCCCATCACAAACAGCTTCCCTTCTGGAACTGTTTCCCTCCCGGTAATTTCTTTTAAGGTAAAGCTTTCTGTACGTGGTTTATCACTCATCGTAGCGTGAGTATAATGATCCAGAAACGCTTCTTCAACATACTCCCCATTTATATATAATTTATCATCTCTATAACTAATTTTATCCCCAGGTATGCCAATAACTCTTTTAACATAGTCTTCTTTTTGATTAGCGTGGAACACAATCACATCAAAACGATCCACCTCTGTTAGATCATAGACAAATGTATTAACCATTAATAAGTTACCATCATTTAGTGTTGGTACCATCGATTCTCCTTCCACTACATAGCTTGCGAAAAAGGCGGATCGACATAAAAATATAATCATGGCCCCAAGTAAAATCGTTGTGACCACTTTGCGATATTTTCTTTTCATATCTTATCTTCCTCCAGAGTAAGTTCTATTTACAGCTTACCCAAGAAAGAAATATCTTAATCTTCTTTAGAATCGAATGTTTCCCGCAACTGCGCCTTTTTCTGCAAGCGTTTCTCAATATATTTACCAATCATCCAAAATAATACGATACATATACCAACAACAATCGTTTTCACTGGATTTTTTGCAAATTCCATAATACTGGTACCTACAAAAGCAATAGAAAAGATCATCACTGATTTTCCCATAATTACCGCTAGGATAAACTGTTGTGAGCTAATTTTAGATAATCCTGAAACGACATTGATGACCGAGGATGGGGAAAACGGAAAACACATTAATAAAAATAATGGACCAAATCCATGCCGCTCAAGCCATGCCGTCACTTTTTTCACTTGTTTATTTTTTCGGATCACCGTAAAAATCCGCCGGTTACCCAGTTTGCGAATGATCAAAAAAACCATAATCGCACCGAGTGCTGAACCAGTCCAGGATAAAATAAACCCCTCAAATAAACCATAAGCAGCAGCATTAGCAAATACAAATACAACTAAGGGTAAGAATGGCAAGAATGCTTCAATAAATGGTAATAAAATCCCAGGTAAAGGACCTAGACTCTCATAATTTTTCAGCAACTGCATAATATATTCATCAAATGTTTCCGTATCAAGCAGCATTTCCCAATCAGTTAGTTGGATGTCCAATAGAACCATGTAGTAAATCTCCTCAATATGTAAATATCGTTTTCCCAAACTTGATTTCTTTTATAAGTAGGTGTTCAAAAGAGGGTAAGTGGTCTGAAGATCAGCTAGGATCGCAATTGGCCTTCCGAACAGACGATAATTATTTTAATTCCACCCGACTTTTGAACCACCTCTATAAAGATAATCAGACTTTGAACTTACTAAATATACGCACTATAGTTATCAAAAGTTTCTTGCTCTACTCTTTATAACATTCTCTATTAAAAATTAAACTATTTCTATTTTAAAGTAAATCAGTAAATATGCATAGTCCATACTATTATAATTGCCACTTTCTTTTCATTTAATAAAAATCTATTGAATTTTATTAGGTAAATAGCATATACTACGCAGGAACAAACGTTCCTACAAGAGGAGGTAAACGGTGATGCGTTATCTGAATGAGGAAGAGCTGACAATTGCTTCACGTTTCCTATTTCTTTCCATGACCATTATTGTTATCCAGCAAGATATTCATTATTTTCAAAAAAGCGAACTAAAATTAAAAGATGCTTATATTGAGGTATTAAAAAACATGGAAGAAAAAGCACTCCAAGAACGTAGACATCTTCGCAAAGTAATGCTGCAAAAACAAATAAAAGTAATGAAACTAGATAGAAATGATTCATTCTCTTCGTATTTGTTTCTTTGTCAAGGACGGGAAGAAAAGCGTAATTATTTCAATCCTGCTATCCGCAAAAAAGTAAAAGTTATTTTTCTGGAGTTGATGCAAAAATCTCTGCTACCTGATCAAGATGATTCTGTAGGAATTTAAGCCGGTTATTCAGCAGGTAACGAAATTGAGCTGTTCTTTGTATTTGATTTAGCATAGAGCCATAGGAGATTTCAAATACCGTTCGCTTTCCATTGCGAAAGATAATTTCTGTACCATAATCATTATTTTTTTGAATTTGATCAATATGAGAGTGAGCAATCCAGGAGCATTCGGGGCTGGACGGAGAAATGGTTGGGAAAAAATACATACCACTAATGGGATCAATTGTGATTGGAGCTTTGTGCGTTATACCACAGACATCTCTAGTTCCTTCTTGTCTGCCTTTTAGACTTGAGCCAAAGTATTTACAAGCAAGATCCATCATTTTACTTGGAGGAGATGAAACAGTATATTCGCCTTGTTCTTCTAATACTACGGTAATCGGCTTGTTATTAGCATCTCGCCGTGAGATAAGCGCTATCGTTAAAGGGGTAATTTCCGGGGTATCTGTATATAAATTAAAAATCATTCTCTTTCATCCTTTCTAATGATAGAAAAGAAAGTGGCTATATACTAATTTACCAAAACTCTATTCAAAATGAAATGAAAAAAGTTACTTTTTTGAAGATTTTACTATAACTGTTGTTTTTATATATCATCACTTCTCATAAGAGCTGTTTTTTAGAAAAACTTAGCTTATCGCCAAGTCTTTAGCGAAAGCTGTGGTTTTTCTTATACTAAACCATAAAATTTTATACTTTCCTATAGTAAAATAAAAAACCTCTGTTGATTGTCCATTAAAAAATAGTGTAAATCTAAACAGGCTAAGCAAAAGATAATCGATGCCTATCTGGTGTGCAACAGCCATTCCATGGGTTGAAAAATTCACCCATGGAATGGAGTTTATGTTTATAATTGTTGTACATGCTCCTGAAGCTTTTTTCTTAAAATCTTTCCGGTTGTATTTTTTGGTAATTCATCTAAAAATTCAATGGTTGTGGGAACTTTATACTTTACTAGATGCTTCTCGCAAAACGCTGTTAAAGATTCAGCTGTCAAATTAGAATTATCTGTAACAACAAAACATTGAACTGCCTCTCCAGTTTGGGGATCAGGAACACCAATGACAGCTACCTCAATTATATTTGGATGCATGTATAATACTTCTTCCACTTCACGTGGATAAACATTATAACCACCTACAAGGATCATATCTTTTTTTCGGTCCACAATATAAAAATAACCTTCCTCATCCATTCTTGCCATGTCACCTGTATGCAACCAGCCATCTTTTAAAGCTACTGCTGTCTCTTCAGGAAGTTTATAATACCCAAGCATTACATTAGGGCCACGTACTACTAATTCACCAACTTCACCAACAGCCACTTCTTCCCCCCACTCATCTACTACTTTATTTTCAACATGCCAGATGCTGCGACCTATGGATCCGGGCTTACGTGGTCGATCTAGTGGATTAAAGCAAGTCACTGGTGAGGCTTCAGACAATCCATAACCTTCAGAAATTTTAACATCAAAAGCTCGTTCGAAGTTTTTCAATAGTGCAACCGGCATGGACGCTCCACCAGAGATACAAAAACGAATAGCAGAAAAAGGATTTTCTTCCTCGCTTTTAGCTTGCAGCAAATAATTATACATTGTCGGCACCCCAGCAAATATAGTTGCCCGATAGTTTTTGCTTAAGGCGAACACAGCCGAAGGAGAAAATTTAGGCAATATAATAATCGTCCCCCCATTCATTAACGGTGCATTTAGGGAAACAGTTAAACAAAAGACATGAAACATCGGTAGTGCCGCTATCACCCTATCATCGCCATTAATATTCAAATAATCTGCAACATCCTTTGCGTTAGAATACAGATTATGATGAGATAACATGGCCCCTTTTGGTGTACCAGTTGTTCCAGATGTATATAACACAATAGCCAAATCATCTTTATGTAACGCTGGTCTAGAAAAATTGTAATTTCCTAACTGAAGTAACTCGTAAAAGGAAGTTATTTTTTGCTGTGGAATTGAATCTGTCTCTGCTTCTGCTCCAGAATCACAAACAATATAATGTGATACTTGTAGTTCAGAATCCAATGTTTGAAACTTCTCCAAAAATCTATCCATGGTAATGACGGCAGTTACATCACCATTTTTTAACATATAACTCATTTCGTTTGGTGTGTATAATGGGTTGATAGGAATAACAACCATACCAAGTCGTAATGCCCCATATAGCCCAATAATATAATAAGGGCTATTTCCCATCACCAGTGCAACATGATCTCCTTTTTGGTACCCTAAAGCCGCCAAGCCAGCAGCAAATAAAGAAACAGACCGATCTAACTCATAATAACTTGTCTCCTGATTTGCAAAAATGAAAGCCGGTTTATCCACATATTCCTTTGCCGTAATCGCTAATTGCTCACTTATATTCACATTCATCCCCCTTTGCGTAATTATGAATGAATAATCATTCATAATATTTTCCGATAAAATACAGATACTCATTAAAAGCATCTATATCTTTCGGAACCATGCGAATTATTTTACGATTTCAGTATAAATCAGACACCTGATCATTTCAAGTGGAAGCGTTCGCAATATTATACAAAACTAACAGCTAAGGAGCTTCTCTATTCCTTATAAGGGATTGCAATAACAGCTTATTTAAAAATTTTACTGTCTAAAGGAATTAAATTAAAACGAAAAATAGCCCCCCATAGTGGAAGCTATTTTTTCCTTTTAGTAAATTAAATGAATAAATTCTTTTTTGGAGATCTTACCTAAGTAACGAGAAACATCCATATCAGCAAGAGCTTCTTCTAATGCTTGTCGTTGATGACGAACACCAATTAATTTATTTTCCAAGTCATTAATTTCTCCTACACCAAAAAAATCTCCATAAATTTTACAATTCTCGATAATTCCTTTCTTTACATCCAAACGCACATCCACTAAACCAGCAGGAAATTTATGCGAAACTTGAATATTAAAGGACGGTGACTTTCCATAATTCCAATCCCAATTTCGATAGCGTTCGCGGGAGATCTGTTTAACATTTTCCCAATCTTCATCCGTCAATTCATAGCGTGGAATTTCTGCTATATCATCCACATCAAATATATGGCGTAAAATGGTTTCTTTAAACTCATCCATTGTAATTTTTTCATCTAAGAATTCAGATATATTAGCAACACGGCTACGAATCGATTTTATTCCCTTTGAGGCAATCTTCTCTTTACGTACCTTTAATGCAGCTACCACATTTTCAATTTCTGAATCCAGCATGAGTGTTCCATGACTAAACATTTTTCCTTTTGTCGCGTACATCGCGTTTCCTGAAATTTTCCGACCTTCAACCACTAGATCATTACGGCCATGTAATTCGGCAGGAACACCTAACTTATTCAAAGCTTCAACTACTGGTTTGGTAAATTTAGCAAAATTTTGAAAGCTATTGCCATCATCTTTTGTAATAAAGCTGAAATTCAAGTTTCCTTCATCATGATATACTGCCCCACCGCCAGATAAGCGACGAACAACCTTAATATTATTTTCCTCTACATATTGTGTATTGATTTCCTCAATTGTATTTTGATTTCGCCCTATAATGATGGATGGCTGGTTTACATAAAACAGCAAAAAAGTATCTGATTCTCCAAAATTTTCTACAATATATTGTTCTAAAGCAAGGTTAATGGTTGGATCTGTAATTCCTTTATTATCAATAAATTTCATATATAATTCCCCTTTTCATAGATCGTTAAAAATCTAGTTAATTCTAGTTTAATAAAAAAAAACAGATGAAGCAAAAAAATACATCTAATGATGCGAAGTTTGTCAGTTAGTAATGCTAAAACAAAGGTTTTAAACTTATACCTCCACAAGTTAAAAAATCAGGTATTCACTACAAATTAAATGGGGACAGCTTTTGTTCATAACCACAAAAGCGCAAATTTATTTAACCATATACAATATACAAACTGGAGAACTTCTGACGAGATAAAGGGAAACTTCATTTCTTGAAATGCTTTACCCAAGAAATGTTAGTACCTTAAAGGTATGACCTAAAGGCCCTTGAACCAATCGGGGATTTAGGATGCGTTCTGCTCATAAAGTTGCAAAATAATAAGCAGATGTTTGAAATGATTAGAAAAACTTGGCTTTTCACCAAGTCTTTATGGCGAAAGCTATCGTTTTCCTTATACTATAAAGCCTAAAATTTTATGTTTTTCTATAGTAGAAAAATACGCATCTTTACATACGGGATAAAGAAAACATGCCTCTAAAACAGGGGTATGCCGACGTGGGTCAGCAACGGCAATCACGCTTTTAGCCCGCCTTCCTTTAGATTCGAGTCGATGTTGACTTATCGTAGGAAGAAGATCGAAATTTGCTAGTCGCTTGACGCTTAAGCTAGACGACAATACTTTTCAAAAAATATTCCTCATAAAAAAGCTACCGTTTCTTAAATATAAAATTTTTATTTTTGTTATGAAACAGTATTGACATAAATAATACTGTTATAGTACAATATAATTAATCCATTTACAGGAGGAATCCTTTATGATTAACATCATTGAATTTTTCAGGAATTTGCCTAAGAAAAAATGTAGCAAATGTGGAAATGATATGATTGAAAAAGCAGACTGCTATGGAAATTTATGTGATGAATGTGATCATCCAGCAAGATAAACACTGTTTTTTCATTGCAACAAACTTGCAGGAGTAAAACAAATATCCGGTTTCAACCTGTTTGTTTCTCAACATTTTTCTCCATTAAATCCTTTGGTATTGGTTTAATGTATTTATTTTGAACAGCTGTCAGCTTATATGTTGCAGTTGTTTTTTTTTTGGAAAAGAACTGTCTATATAGATATTTTTATATTATAATTATTTAGAGTTTAGAAATAATTTGAGGTAAGAAGGGAGCAGATGTTTTTGGTAGAAAGGCTAACTCGATCACAGGTTCCAGATGAGCAGAAATGGGACCTAACAGACTTATTTTCAACTCGTCAAGCATGGGAACAGGAACTAGCAGTGATTCAGCAAGATATGGAACAATTTAATAGATTTAAAGGAAATTTAGCTGACAATGCCTTTATCCTGCATGAATGTATCAAAGAGCTTGAAGTTTTTCAACAACGTATTATTAAAGTAGCTACTTACGCTAATTTGCGCAGTAGTGCGGACGGTACAGACGCAGAATGTCAACAGGATTCGGCAAAAGTCGCTCAAGCAATGGCAAGTATTGATGCAAAGCTTACTTTTATCAATTTAGAGATACTGGAAATACCATCTGAAACAATTGACAATTTTATTCGTGAATGCCCGCCTTTATCAACCTATCGAAAAATGCTTACAGATTTAATGGATAAAAAATCACACACACTATCCCCCGAGATAGAAGAATTACTTGCATCACTTTCTGAAGTACATGATTCACCATACATGATTTATCAACGAAGTAAATCCTCCGATATGTCTTTTGAACCGATTACTGATGAAACCGGTAAAAAGTTACCGATGTCGGCCGCTTTATATGAAGACCGTTATGAACTTACAGCAGAAACCTCCATCCGGAGAAAAGCCTATCAATCTTTCGTTAAAACATTGAACCAATATAAACATACATATGCTGCGGTCTATGCTACAGAAGTCAAGAAACAAGTGACTTTGGCTAAACAACGAAAATATCAATCTGTAACCGATATGCTACTCCATCCACAACAAGTGACCAAAGATATGTATTTCAACCAATTACATGTCATTCAGGAAGAATTAGCTCCACATATGCAGCGATATGCCCGTTTGAAAAAAGAAAAATTACATCTAAAAGAAATGTATAGTTGTGATTTAAAAGCACCGCTCGATCCAAGCTTTAATCCTGTTACCACCTACGAGAAGGCAACAGCGATCATCATTGATGCAATGGGGGTTATGGGAGAGGAATATCAACGTATCATAAAACAAGCAATTGAACACCGTTGGATTGACCTTGCAGATAACGTTGGGAAAAGAACAGGTGCTTTTTGCTCAAGTCCTTATGGTGTTCATCCGTATATTCTTATTACCTGGACAGATACCATGCGTGGTACGTTTGTGCTGGCGCATGAATTAGGACATGCCGGACATTTTTATTTTGCTGGTGAACACCAAACCTTGTTTAACACTCGTTCTTCTACATACTTTGTAGAAGCTCCTTCAACGTTAAATGAACTATTGTTAGCTGATTATTTGTTAAATCAAACCAACGATAACCAAATGAGACGTTGGATCATTACTCAGTTACTCGGAACGTATTACCATAATTTTGTTACCCATCTGTTAGAAGCTGAATTTCAGCGTCGCGTTTATGATTTAGCAGAGCAAGGTACACCATTAACAGCAACTGTTTTATCAGAGCAAAAACTAGCTGCATTATCAGGTTTTTGGCAAGATACGGTTAGCTTGGATGAAGGGGCAGGACTTACCTGGATGCGTCAGCCACATTATTACATGGGATTATATCCATATACGTATTCAGCTGGCTTAACCGTTTCAACTGCTGTAGCACAGACAATAAAACGCGAAGGAAAACCTGCAGTTGATCGCTGGATAGAGGTATTAAAATCTGGCGGAACACTAAAGCCGCTTGATCTTATTCGTAAAGTGGGGATAGATATGTCAAAGCCGGATGCTATTAAACAGGCGGTGGCTTTCGTTGGTTCGCTTGTTGACGAACTGGAACAGTCGTATAAATAAGTCATAACAAAAGTTAAACCGCTCGGTTAGCTACACGAGGAGTGAATATGGATTTATCGTAGGAGAAGGGCAACGTTTGCTAGGGGCTTGAGCACTTAAACTGGACGAAGCTACTTTCAAAATTATCTGCCATATAAAACGTGTATCCTTATAGACAAAAAATGAGGAGTGAATAAGCTAGTTATTCACTCCTTTTCTAACTTTGACATAACTGACTCTCTTAATGATAGTATATACATTTATAAAAACTTCTCGAGCACGAATCATTTGAAGAAATTGCAATGATACTTACATCAAAGTAACTTGAAGCTAATAATTTTTTGGTTAATAACGTGATAGTAAGAACTGTAATGTCTCTTGAGCAGTTTTCTCTCCTTGTTCGATGCAATCCGGAATACCTTGTCCTTCATAAGAACTGCCGGTTAGAAACACCCCCGGTACTTGCCCTGCTGCTTGTTTACGGATTTTCGAAAGTCTCTCTAAATGTCCTACTGTATATTGAGGACGCCCTTGTCTCCATCTAGTAACAACGCTAAAGGCTGGATCCCCTTTTAGCTTCATTGCTTTTCTTAAATCTTTTAGTACCACTTCTGTTAAATCTTCATCCGATAAATCAACGACAGATTCCTCTCCAGGTCGTCCTACATAACAACGTAATAATACTTTTCCTTCTGGAGTAGTTAAAGGCCATTTTTTATGCGTCCATGTACATGCTGAGATTTGATATCCGCTGTTTTTTCGAACCAGAAAACCGGTTCCATCTATATCTTTCTTTATTTTCACTTGATCAAAAGCCAGCACAATATTTGCTGTAGATGTCGCTGGGATTTCTTTAAATGGTTTAAAGAAATTATACTGACTGAACAGTTTCGGTAACGTAAAGCTCGGCGAAGTGACAATAATAGCATCTGCTCTGTAGACGTCTCCATTACTTAATAACAGATGATAAAAATGCTCTTTTTTTTCGATATGGTCTACTGCTGTACCAAGTGTGACCATTTCTGGATCTATTGTTTTCTTTAATTCATGCACCAATGTTTCCAACCCATTTTTAAAAGAAAAAAACATACCAGGAGCAGATTGTTTTTCGATTTGTTTCGTTGTTTTCGGCATCGTTTTGCTCAAACCTTTAATCAAACTCCCATATTTCTGCTCCAACTGGTAAAAATTTGGGTATGAAGCTTGTAAGCTCATGTTGTAAATATCACCAGAATGTATACCTGATAACAATGTTTCAATTTGGTTCGTAAGCAATTCTTTCCCAAAACGCCGTTCAAAAAACGAACCTAAAGATTCATCTCTGTCTCCTTTCCCCTTTACTTTTACCAGATCGGCTAAAGCACGGATTTTTCCTGTGGGTGAAATCAATGTAGAACGAAGCACCGAGCGAATATTTTTCGGAACCCCCATAAATGTATCCTTTGGGATTCGATGAAATTTATGATTTGCTAAAATATATGATTTTCCAGTTGCATTTCGAACAATTTCATTTTCAAGCCCCAGTTCCTTAACCAACTTTACTGCAGGTTTTTTTCTGATTAGCATGGAATCCGCACCTTGTTCAATTGTGAAGCCATCACGCTGTAATGTTCTAATCTTACCACCTAGTCGATTGCTTGCTTCTACTAGTTTGATATTAAATGGGAGTTGATTTCTAGTTATTTCCTTTTGTAAATAGTAAGCAGTTGATAAACCGGTTATTCCTCCACCAATAATGACGATTTGTTTGTTTGTGTTATTCATTTTTTCCACGCTTTTTTACTTGTTTTAATACTACATCACTCAATGTATTAATAAACTGTGGATGAACATTTGGCATTTCTGGACGATAGTATGATGCCCCTAACTCCTCACAAACAACTCGACATTCATAATCATTGTCATATAACACTTCCAAATGATCAGCAATAAAACCAACAGGAGCATAAACAAATGTACGGTACCCTTTTTGCTCATATAGATCTCTAGTAAGATCTTGCACATCGGGGCCTATCCATGGATCTGGTGTGTTTCCTTCACTTTGCCAGCCAATTTCATAACTTGTAATCCCGGTTGCTTCTGAAATTAATTTTGCCGTTTCCTCTAGTTGCTGTGGATAAGGATCACCATGTTGTAATATTTTTTCAGGCAAACTATGTGCAGAAACGATGAGTACAGCTTTTTCTCGTTCCTGATCGGTCATTTTTTCATAAACATCCGTTATTTGATCTGCCCAATACTTAATGAACCCTGGCTCTTTGTACCAGCTTTCCACAGAAGTGATTGTTGTTACTCCATGTTTTTTAGCTGCATCATTCGCGCGTTGATTATAGGTTTTTACACTAAATGTAGAATAATGAGGTGCTAAAACAATAGATACAGCTTGTTCAATTCCATCTTTTGCCATTTGTTCTACGGCATCTTCAATGAATGGTTCAATATGTTTTAGCCCAGTATATGCTTTAAACTCATATTCATCTTGAACTTCATTTAGCCTTGCTTCTAGTTTCTCCACTTGCTGATTCGTGATTTTAGCCAGTGGTGAGATTCCACCAATCGCTTTATAACGATCTGTTAAATCTTTTAGCGAAGCTTCATCAGGCTTTCGTCCGTGACGAATATGAGTGTAGTACCGTTCAATATCTTCCTCTTTATACGGTGTCCCATAAGCCATTACTAATAGTCCCCATTCTTTCTTTACCATCATCAAACACCTCTTCATGTTAAAATTTTACTTTTACTTATTCATCTTTGCCCTGTAAGCATGGATAAAATCAGTTAATTTTTTCAATGTCTCCGGTTTAATGTCAGGTGTTACGCCATGCCCGAGATTGAACACGTGCTTTCCATCAGCAAGACCCTGATCTAAAATTACTTTCGTTCGACTTTCAATCGTTTCCCATTCAGCCAATAAAACAGCTGGATCCAAATTACCTTGTAACACTTTCGTTACCCCCAGTTCTCTTGCTTCTTGAATAGAGGTACGCCAATCTAAACCAATGACATCAACTGGAAGATCCTCCCATTCTAACAATAAATGTCTCGCTCCCACACCAAAAATGATTAGTGGAACTTGATGTCTACGGAGTTCAGAAAAAATTCGTGTCATAACCGGTTTAATGAAAACACGATAATCTTGAGTGTTCAAGCTCCCTACCCACGAATCAAAAATTTGAATTGCTTTAACACCAGCTTCAATTTGGGCATCAACATATGCAATTATCATATCAGCAAGCTTATCCATTAATAAAAACCATGCATCTGATTGTTTATACATAAACGCTTTGGTTTTACTATAATTCTTTGATGGACCTCCCTCAATCATATAACTTGCCAACGTAAATGGTGCCCCACTAAACCCAATTAAAGGGACTGTTAGTTGTTCTTCTGTTAATAAACGAATCGTCTCTAATACATAGGGTACATCAGATTGCGGATTAATCATCCCAAGTTTTTCAACATCAGAAATAGAATTGATTGGATTGTAAATAACCGGGCCAACTCCAGCCTTTATTTCTACTTCAACCCCCATAGAAGGTAAAGGGGACATAATATCCTTATATAAAATTGCTGCATCAACACCATAATTTTCAACGGGTAATCTTGTTACATAAGCACATAATTCTGGTTGATGGGTAATTTCAAATAAGGAATATTTTTCTTTCAACTTACGGTATTCCGGCTGTGATCTACCCGCCTGTCGCATAAACCATGCAGGCGTATATCTTGTTTTTTCCCCTTTGTAAGCTCGAATTATCGTATCATTAAATTTGTTTATCATGCCATCCATCCTTTTTTACGTACTACGTTCCCATTATTAATATAGCGATTTCATGGGACAGTGTATAGTAAAGCTAATTGATTGTCATCATTTTGTCTTATATTTTAAATTTACCATGCGAGTCGAACAGTTTCAGAAGGTGTTCCTTCTGTTTTGGTCAATGGATCATAAGGAACAACATAGTACTCATTCGTGTTAAACATGACATCCTCAATGATAAATTCTGTTTTCCCTTCTACTTCACCAATTCGTTTATCAACACCTTCTTCTTCACGGTAAATCCGATAAATAACGCGCTCATCCTTCGAACCTTCCCAGGTCAATTTTCCTCCTAAAATGGAAATATTGCCAAATGCATAAGCTGCTTTTACATTTTTTATTTCAGGTAAGGTAATTGGCTTCGGTAAAGCCGTAACCTCTTTTGGTTTCCTAAACGTCTCTTCTAATGGATGTAATCGATCCATTTTCGTTAAAATAGCTTTCACTAGCTTTGTAGGATAGGCGCTTCCCCCAGTTAAATAGCTTTTCTTATCGACTGTATCATAGCCTATCCAAGACGCCATTACATATTGTGGTGTATATCCGGCAAACCAAGCGTCCTTTACTTTTCCTTCTACTTTCGGATGCTGTGTTGAACCAGTCTTACCAGCGAGTGCCTTTTCATAATTACCAGCGCTTGCTGTTCCATTTTTTACTGCTTCTTCAAGCATTTCTGTCATATCCCATGCTACCTGTGGGGTAAACACTTTTTCAGTTTTTACCTTCGCCTTATACAGCTCATCTCCACTTTGATCAAGAATACGATGGATGGAAGTAGCTGTAACAATCTTCCCTTGATGGGCAAAGCTACTATAGCTTTCCATCAAATCGACAGGAGATACACCCGTTTTTAGACCACCCAAAGCTATCGCTAATCCTTTATCATCAATAGGAAGATGTAGTTTAGATAAATATTCCTTTGCGTACTTCACGCCAATTTCATTCAGGAGCCACACTGCCGGAGCATTTTTGGAATGAATGATGGCTTCATAAATGGACACAACTCCCTCATAGGAATCGTCATAATTTTTTGCAGTATATCCATCATATTCTATCTTTTTATCAGGTATCAGTGAATAAGGTTGATACTTTTTTCCCATTAAGGCTGGCCCGTAAACTGCTAAAGGCTTAAAGGTGGAACCAGGTTGTCTTGCTACCATTGCCTGATTCATGTCGCCAAATTCAAAATTTCTCCCTCCAATAACGGATACAATTTGCCCTGTTTTCTGCTTCATCATTGCAAACGCACCCTGTGTTTCTTTTGTACTTCCAGGAAAAAAGGCATCATTTTGAAACTGCTCATAAGCAATTTGTTGAGTATCCGTATCCATATTGACGATTAAGCGATAGCCACCCCGCTTTAATTCATCAATGGACAGATGATGAGTGGCAGCTGCTTCTTTCATAACAAAATCTGTATAACTAGTCCATGATGGATCAGGCTTCCACTTATTGACATTCAGTGCTAAATCTTTGCCTTCTACTTGAGCACGCTGTTTAGCAGAAATTGCACCTACTTCATCCATAGCACGAAGTACAGTATTTCTCCTGCTTTTCGCTTTTTCCGGATGTTTTATTGGGGAATAACCATTAGGAGCTTTGACAAGTCCCGCCAGCATTGCACCTTCACTTATGGATAAATCTTTCACATCCTTAGAAAAATAATAGTCAGCTGCTGTATCGATTCCGTAAATTCCATGACCAAAGTAGATTTCATTTAAATATAATTCTAATATTCGATCCTTAGACAACGTATTTTCTAAGTAGATAGCCGCCATTATTTCCTTCGTCTTGCGAAGCCATGTTTTTTCATGAGTGAGAAATAAATTTTTTGCTAATTGTTGTGTAATCGTACTGGCTCCTTCGACCTTACTCATCGCTAAAATATCTTTATAAACTGCACGAAATACAGAGCGGACATCGACACCCGAATGTTCATAAAATCTTCGGTCTTCAATGGCGATAAATGCATCTTTTACATGCTGGGGAACTTCTTCTAATGTTGTTAACATACGATTTTCATTGTACAGTCTACCTATAACTTTTCCATCTTTTGTTTCTATTGTCGTTGTTGTATCCAATAGTAGTTTTTCATCATCGACAACGAAACGGCCTCCAAAAACAATGGCAGCATAGGAAATCAAAGCTAACAAAATCATGAATAAAAAACTATATAAAATTACTTTTACTTTTTTAATAAGGCGTGAACGCTTCTGGTTCCTTCTTTCTATTCTGTTCATTGGTTCACCTCTATGTAATGCCCATAACATTATACGACACAATGATACAATCTTAAAGTATTTATACTCGATATTAAATAATAATTGTTTCAAAATAATGTCACTAGACATCAACTGTGTGTACTTCTAATGAATAGGCAGTTAACGGTAATTGATTCCATTAGGGTTATAAAGTGAAACTTCATTTCTTGGAATGCTTTTCCCAAGAAATGTTAGTTGAACGAATCGGGCATTTAGGTACCGTTTTCTACCACTTAGACCCTTTTGTATCAACTCAGGATCTTTGAAGTGGGAGTCTTACGGCACCTTACATGCGGGAAAAACAACTCTTTCTCCTATCGAGAATGACTTCAAACTTGAAAAAACACTAGGACTAGTACTAGTTCCTTTACGTATATCGATAGTAAAAATATAATTATAGCAAAAACAGGGTTATCAATTAAAATAAGAAATGAGAGTAATTTGTTTGACAAATAACAAGCTGTTTAGGGTAACATAGAATTATGGTATCATGTATGTAAAGCTTCACGCAGTATAAACTTTACCAGACTTTTTACACATGTTCTATTAAAGATAACTTGGTTATTGAGCTCTAGCAAATCTTTACCTCATAATTAATACGTAAAATCTAAAATTTTTACGACGTGAATCAACTTCTATTTTAAACCTAATAATGTTCATACTATGTAGAAAGGAGGTCAAATAAATGATTGCCCATATGACGAATGGAACAGCAGATTTTTTGAAAAAATTAGCGGATAAATATCCAAATAAGCAGATTTGGCTAATGCATTCCGATACAAGCTCTCTTGCTTATTATGAAGATAACAAAAAAAGTATTTTTGTATCTGGTCGCGATTATGACATTCTACTAAAAAATGGAGAAATACAAGAAGAGGGTTATGTTGTTATGAATAACATTCCCGTAACCGAAGAAGGGCAACCTGTCTTTGAAGATCGATTTCGAAAGCGCAAACAAGATGTCGAGAACATGCCAGGATTTCAAGCTCTTCGTTTGTTAAAACCGAAAAAAGGAAATACCTATATTGTCTTTACCCAATGGCAACGTGTAAAAGACTATGAGAACTGGAAGAATTCTGATCAATTCAAGCAGTCTCATAAAAATCAATCCGCCAAACCACCTGCTTATTTTGCAGAACGCCCATTTTTATCAACCTATCAGATGTTTGTCGATGAGGAGTAAATATAGCTCTATGCTAACGCTGCCATTAGCTAGGAATCGTTTTTTACTCTATAGAAAGTTGTTTACAGCTTCTGCACCGTACAGAAGCTGTTATGTTTTAAAATCGACAATTTGATAATAAAGTTGGTACATATCCTGTTTTGTAAATATTTTCGGAACCGGATATAATGGGTTTGCTTCCTGCAAAGCCCTCTCAATCATAATAGGAATAGCTTCTTCCTCGATTTTATCCAACTTCTCTGGAATATTCATTACTCGACTCATCCGTTTTATCTCTTTAATAAAGCCTAGCGCTTTTGCCTTGTTACTGTCTGCTTGATGAACTGGATGAACCACATCTGCAAGTTCAGCTAACGTATCATAAACAGCCTCCCCATAATGTTCCAGTACATATGGTAAGATAATGGCATTTGCCAGTCCATGAGGTACATGATAAAAACCGCCAAATGTATGAGCAATAGCGTGAACATAGCCGACATATGCACGGGTAAACGCCATCCCAGCTAAATAGGCAGCATGCTGCATATTTTCTCTTTCATATTTTCTCCATCTACATAGCTTTGTTCTAAACTTTCAAAAATCAATTTGACTGCTTGCTTACTCCAAGCCTTTGTTTCTTTCGTATTGCTTTTTCCAATAAATGCTTCAATTGCATGGGTTAATGCATCCATACCTGTTGTTGCAGTCATAAAGGGAGGAAGATTTGCGATTAATTTTGGATCATGCAAAGCGTAGTTAGGAATAAGTACTGGATCATTAATGGCATACTTTTCTAAGGAGCTAGGGTCACTAACAACTGCTGCCAGTGTTGCTTCACTTCCTGAACCAGCAGTTGTTGGGATCGCATATAATGGTGGTGTTTCCACTCGAACCTTTAACTGCCCCTTCATCTTGGAAATTGGTCTATCTGGACAAGCATATCTGGCTCCAACTACCTTTGCGCAATCAATGACTGAACCTCCTCCTAAAGCAATAATTGCCTCACATTGCTGTTGTTGAAACATAGTAAGCGCTCCCTCTATGTTTTCAATGGTAGGATTAGGAACTGTTTTATCATATAGGACGTAATGAATACTTGCTGATTGTAAATAAGTACATAATTTATCCAGTATCCCTGTTGCACGTATCCCTTTATCTGTAACAATTAAAATTCGTTTTTGAGCTGTTTGCAACAACACATCCGGAAGCTGTTGCAAACTATTTTCCCCCGTAATCAATATAGGTGTACGCCACTTTATAAACTTACTCCCAACTTTCATGATGTGCTGGTAAACCCGACAATATAATGTATAAACCAATAAATTCACTCCTTCTTTGGTTTCTTGTATCGTCATGTACCCATCGACTGATAACGACATGTTGCTACGACTTCTTAGTCCTTTAACTAGGCACCGACAAGCTAACCATTTGCTATGTCTTAGCATGGATGAAAAAGCGGTTTGTTTATATCTTTCATTTGCCATAGTATAAAAGCCAACTAAATAAGTAGCTGGCTTTTAACTCTTTCACATCATATTATTTATGTTCTTTCCTATTTATTCACATACTTGTCAAAGAATGTTTGAAAGTTTTCTTTTCCTTGATCTCCTTCAATTCTTGACACTTCTTTTCCATTATCAAAATAAACTAATGTTGGTACTGATTCAATTCCATAGACCTTTGCTTGGTCTTCAAACTCTAAAAGATTCATTTTTTTTAAATCAATCTCATTATCTTCTGCCAATGGAACAAGATACGGAGTTGTTGCCTGACAATGTGAGCATGTCGGGCTATAGAAATAAACAGTCACCGGCTTACCACTCTCCACTTTTTCTTTCAATTCATCAGGCATCATTTGATTTTGATAATTTGGATCATCCAATTGATCAATCGTGGCTTGTTCAAGTTTTTTATCTCCATACGGATTTTCATTTTTTTCTACTGCTTGATTATTTTTGTATTGCACAATAAAATATAAGCCAGCGAATAATACGAGGATGACACCGACAAAAATGAGTAGCTTTTTCTTCATCTCTTTTTCTCCTTTCACCAACATACTTTTCTAGTTATTTATGAATTTGAGTTAAAGCGAATTAATATCAAATGTAAGACAAAAATAATAATAAATGCTGTTCCAGCTAAAAAAGGAATCGTAATGAAACCTAAAATGTTGATATATGTCACATTACAAGGTACTAATCCGCATGCCTTGCCTGCTTCTTGTAAAACAGGAAGTTTTTGAACTAAATAGTGATAGGTAGAAACAAACATACCTATTCCACTTAAAATAAGACCGGGTAAAGCAATCGAAATATCTTTTTTATAAGCAGCTACCCCATAAATAACTACTAACGGATACATAAGAATCCGCTGGACCCAGCAAAGCTCACAAGGCGGATATCCCATGACTTCAGAAAAAAACAAACTCCCTAACATCGCAATAAAAGCTTGACCCCAGATAAGCAGCAATATATTTTCTGCTTTTTTAGATAATATTGCCATAGAATATTCCTTTCTTTTTAAAGATGTCACGTAAAGTAGTGCATTAAATAATTCTCGCGTATGGAACACATACACCTTATTTTGCTTTACTTGTTTTTTAAGATAGATAATGTAATGAAGCGAACTTTCATTCAAATTTACAGTATATCTTTTTAAAAAATTGTTCTTTGTCCCCCCTTCGACCTCCACTATATTTTCCAAGCCCCCCTTATGTAGTATTATATCATTTCTCCAGTACTTTTAATGTTTGATCCATCTGTTACGTTAAGAAAATTTACCTAATCGTTGATTTTCCGATTTTTATTTTTTTCATAATGGGCCAACTAGCGATTTTCTTTATAATAGATGATTTCTGTGTACATAAACAGCGGCCTGTGTACGGTCATTGACTTCTAGCTTGGCTAAAATATTACTAACATGTGTTTTAACAGTCTTAATCCCAATATATAAATGATTACTTATCTCCTGATTCGTCATGCCATTTCCAATACATAGCAGAACCTCCAATTCGCGTTCTGTTAAACTATCATGTCGCTTCTTTTCCCCCTTCTGAAAATTGGACACTAATTTTCCAGCAACCTTTGGCTCAATAACGTTCACTCCTTTATACGCTTTTTTAATTGCATCTGTGATCTCAACAGCTGAGGAAGTTTTTAACATATAGCTAAAGGCGCCTGCCTGTAATGCTGGGAAAACTTGCCCATCATCATAATAGCTTGTAAGGATAATTATCCGACAATCTGGAAGCTCTTGCATCATCTCTTTGGTCGCTTCAATACCGTTTCCATTATCCATGATTAAATCCATTAACACAACATTGGGTCGTGTATTCCTGATTATTTTCACACCATCTTGCCCATTTGCTGCCTCTCCAACCACTTCTATTTCTTTATCTGTTTGCAAATAAGCAATGATACCTTTTCTTACAATTTCATGATCATCTACCACTACAACTCGAATCATGTTCTTCCCTCATTTCTAACAAGGTATGCGAATATCGATATAGGTTCCAGCAGCATCATTAGAACGAATAGTAAAGGTTCCTCCGAGCTCTTCCGAACGCTCCTTCATTGTTTTTAGTCCATAAGATGCTTTTTTTTCTTGATGAACATCAAATCCACTTCCATTATCACTAATATGGATAAATAATTCATTCGATTTCCGTAATATATGGGTAATTACTTTCGTGGCATTAGAGTGACGCAAAAT
The DNA here is from genome assembly GCF_053667775.1 of Cerasibacillus sp. JNUCC 74. The sequence goes on from NZ_CM132207.1 coordinate 2,949,857, forward strand.
ATTAGACATTGCTTCTTGGACGATTCGAAATACATGCTCCTCCATTGTTTCTGTTAAATCAAGATTTTCTGAAATAGATAGTTGAAAATCAATCCGACACTTTTGTTGCAATTCGTTTACTAGTTTTTTAATGCCCTCAGCTAATGGCTCTCCTGACAGATGGACTGGACGTAAATGTAATAGTAAAGCACGCATTTCTGCCTGTGATTGGAGCGCAATTTTTGACACATCTAGCACCTGTGACTTAGCTAATTCTGGTGAGTGATCAAATTGCTTAACTGCTGCTTCTGACAACATCGTTAGCGCAAATAACTGCTGGCTTACTGCGTCATGTAAATCTCTTGCTATTCTTTGTCTTTCTTCAATAACTGCCGTTTTATAGGAAGCTTTTGCCATATCGGCCTTTTCATCAGCCATTCGCTGCAATGATTTAACTTGATTTTGCAAATTCTCTCCTAATTCGTTTAACTCACTGGCAACTCTTGTCATTTCATCTCCTTCATTGAAAAATAGTCGTGACTGGTAATTGCCATTAGCAAATTGAGTAATTTGTGTAGATAAGTAATCAAATCGATACTTTAAATTTCCCCCTGCTTTGAATCCTGCATAAATAGAGACAATAAAAGCAATCCCAAAATATAAAGCAATGCTTAGAAAAATACTTTCCACTGTTAACCATGTTGGTTTAAATAAAACATAAAGGGATAGGATGATCGATAACATTAAAATGAAAGTAAGAAACATTCCATACAAATGAGAACGGATATAGCTGTAGCGGAGACTAACAAAGCGGCGATTCATTTAGAGTTTCCCCCTACACATAATCTATCCTGATAGAACCTGCTTTTAACTTTATGGTAAAGTCAATCTTTCGAATAGTAGAGTCATAATCTTCACTTTCATAAGTGATGGTCCGGTTAATAATTCCCTCTACTTGCTGACCGAGTACATTAATCTCACCTGCTCGTACAGTTGCATCTACGCGAAATGCGATATTTTCCGTCATTAATATCGTCACATCCCCAGCTAAAGAACGGATGCTAATGGGAATCTCTTTTTCCGGCATAAATGCTTTGGAAAAGTCAAAATAAAAATCTCCAGCCATATTATATAGATGTAAAGGCTCAACCTTCCAATTTGGACTTGAATATTCATGGCTTCCTATAGAAAACATAGATGAACGGGGGTTATGTGTTTTCGGTCTATCCAAATTTCTCCATGAATACGTACCGATTATTTTGCTCTCTTTTAATACAGTGATACCAATATAAATAATGAGTAATGGCCATAATTTAAAAATATCTTTAAACGTAAAATGAACCATTTCAAATCGATCCAATAGTAGTAATATTCCAAAGAGAAGGAAAAATGAGCCTGCTGCCCAGCTTCCTCCTTCTTTTTTGAAGTAGGCAATGAACCATTTTCCTCCAGCCATGACAAAGAAAATAGGATAAATATATAGCCAAATATAGTAAAAATCAAACGTAAGGAAACCTAAATTGAACAGAACGAGCAGAACCCCAATCACAATGAGAGAAACTGCGATAAACATTCGAGTAATACCTTTCAATATTTTCACCTCTATGAAGAAGAACCAAGCGTACGAAGCCGCTTATTCTTTAAACTAAATAGCGCAATGATAACGATAAAGCTACCACTAGTCATCATGATTTGCTGAACACTTACTCCGATAGCAATTAATAGTGAAGTGACTATATAAGACACTGGAATTAAGCCAGTAGATACGGTTACAAGTAAGCTCATCATTCTTCCTAACATTCGTTTATCTGTCGTTTTTTGTAAAATCGTAAATACCGGAATATTAACTAACTGTAATAAGAAAGCCATTAATAATACAAAGCCTGCACTTAACCACAAATAGTGGGACATCCCATTTAAAAAATATAAACACCCTAACGACATTATACTATATAATAATATCATTCTAGGCTTTTTAATATTTTTTATCGATAAAAATATTGCACCTAACATTGCACCTGCCCCCATAGACGTCTGGATAACAGCTAAACTAATAGAGTTTCCGGCAAATACATCTTTGACAATTATAGGCATACCAATGGAAAAAGGACCAGCAAAGAAAAAATTAATGAAAAAGGCGATAAAAACGATTGACATAATTAATTGACTTTGTCGTGCATAAATAAACCCTTCCTTTAAATCTTCCCAAGCTGAATTTTTTTCGTTTTCTGCCTCTTCTGTTTTTGATAGTTGAATAAATAGTACAGTAATAGAAGCAATAAGAAGCATGATGCATCCAACAGTGAAAACCCCCATAAATCCAAGTACAGCAATTAACGTCCCTCCAAGTGCTGGGCCTAAAATTGGGCTTATTTGTATCGTCATTTGAATTAGTGAATTTCCTCTTTGTAGCTGATCTTCTTCTAATAATAAAGGAGTTAATGAATTAGTAACCGGGTAGCTAAACGCATCAGCTATCCCAAATAACGCAGCTAATATAATTAAATGCCAAGCAGTAACAGCATCAAAATAGAGGAATAAAAGAAGTGAACCAATTAATAAAGCCCTTAACAAATCAGAAAAAAATAGAATGGTTCGCTTATTAAAACGATCTGCTACAATTCCGCCAAGTGCTAATAATAATAAGCGTGGTACAGAAGCAGCAAAAAATAACATACCAAAATAAAAACGATTTTCACTCAATGTTAGCATTAACCACTCTGCACCGATTAAGTATACATAATATCCAGGTGCTGAAAACAAAGAGCTAATAAATAACAATAAAAAATTTCGATTTTTAAAAATAGGCAATGCCTGATTTTCTTGGACAATGATAGTCATTCGTAAGGACTCCCTCCAATAATATAGATTAAGCTTATCTCTATCTTCCTTGAGGGGAAACGTTCCTTAGATTGTTATTCAATCAGCCTCGAGACTGAAATAACTGTTTCTTTCTCAACTGCTTATAAAGATATATCAAACCATTTAAACATAAAAAGCCGATAAAGAATCCGGCGATAACGTCCGTTAAATAATGAACATTAATAATGTATCTGCTCATACCAATCAAGATAATAAGGAAGGAAAAGAAAGTAACAATCCATCGCTTCTTCTTGATAGTGTTAACTTTCTGACTAAGAAAGTAAGCTGTTAAGCCATAGCAAACAATTGAAATCATCGCATGTCCAGATGGAAAACTATGCCCTTCTGCATTGGCTGCTGCTAAAATACTAGGACGCTCACGTTCCACCAGCTGTTTAATTGCAACATTGAAATAATGTGTAAACAGCGTACCAAAGCTAATAACCAGTGCTGGTAAAATATTGCGATATAGCCACCAAATTACAAAGGACATCATAATAACAAAAGGAGTCGTAAAAGTGGATGAACCTAGTTCTGTAATCCAACGAAAAATGGTATAAACCATTGTATCTTCCAGTTGCTCGACAGGACCACGTGTCCACTTGTCAATATAAGGAATTCTATTATGAAACAATTGGTACATCCAGATTCCAATAATAATACTTAGTAAAGCAATAAAGAACATTTTTTTATTCATAGCGATCCCTCCTATTTGTTCATCATACCCAAATTTATGTTTCAAAAAAACTAGGGTAGGGAAATAATATGTATACTAGTTATTTCATGAAAGGATGGATAACATATGGAAAAAGAGCTACAAGAATTAATTGATGGACTAAATGAAGACCTTGCTAATGAATACGGAGCTGTGATTCAATATACGTACAGCGCTTCTGTCGTTAGCGGCTTATACCGTTCCGCACTTAAGCCATTCTTTGAAGCTGAAATCAGTGACGAATTAGGCCATGCACTTTACTTATCGGAAAAAATCAAATCACTAGGTGGAACGCCTACTACTAAAGCAGCTGAAATACCACAACCTACAGAAGTAAAAGATTTATTAAAAGCTACACTGCAAGCAGAAACAGATACAATTAAACGTTATGAACAACGTAAAAAACAAGCAGAGGCACTAGGATACACCGAGCTTGTTGTAAAGCTAGAAGATCTTATTGCAGATGAAACACATCATAAAGAAGAAATTGAACGTCTTTTAAATGACCCTCGTTTAGCATAAGACAAGTAAATCGTTCATGAAGTGCTATGGTCTCGCCTGCACTTCTTCTCTTAGTGCCAAGAAGGTTTGATGATAATTCACATCACGTTAACTAAGTATAAGAAAGAGGCTAACTATATAAAGTCAATAAGTTTTTAGCAATAAATTTAGCATTTTCCATTAGAAGTATTGGAGCATGGCAAATAAGCTTGATGATTTGTGAATTTCAAATGAATCATTAAGCTTATTTGTAGTGTAAAATCTGAGGTTATTGCAACGCTATTTACCATAGCTTCTCTTTTTTTACATTACACACGTACTTCTTTATATGATTCACCGGTCTGCAGTAAATGGAATATCACTCTTATTAATTTCTTCGCTACATGGCTGAGCACCACGTTATAGTGCTTACCCTCAGCTAGCTTTTTCTCATAGTATGCCTTGAACGTTGGTGAATAAATGGCTATTAATCGTGATGCATGATACATCGCCCAGCGAAGATGAGGAGATCCGCGTTTCACCATTTTTCCAGGGCCCCTATAGTTACCAGACTGATAAATGGATGGTTCCATTCCTGTAAAAGCCAATAGCTGACTCGGGTGATTGAAGTTGTGGATATCTCCTATTTCTGCTATGATTGTACTACCGAGTCGATAAGAAATTCCGGGAATGGTTACGATTGGTGAATTGAGTGTATCCATCATTTCTTGAATTTTTTTATCGACTTCTTTTATTTGCTTTTGATACAAATAGAGCTGTTCTATGGTTTGAATTAATTCAAACTCCGTAATATCAGAATAATACCCAATACTTTCTTTCGCTAGTCGTTTAAGCTCTTGAGATTGCAGACTACTGTTGTTCGCTCCCAATAATTTTGAAAGTGTTTGTTCATGAGCCTTCGCAATTCTCTTGGGGCTTGGGTATTTTTTTAATAACTCCATCATGTAGTTAGAATAACGAACCTGACCGTAAGCAGCCAATTCAGGAAAGCTTTTTTCTAAGACTCGAGTATATTGGGTTTTAAGAAGAGCTTGATGTTTTCCAAGCCGCCTTCTATATCTGGTTAGTTCTTTAAGCTCTAGGGTTACCTTATCTTGGACCTCTTCCCTTTTTTCGAAGTCACCCATTAATTTTTTTGCGATTACTAAGGCATCTGCTTTATCCGTCTTTGTCTTTCTCAAGGTGTGAATTTTGGAGAATTCCTTGATTAAGATTGGATTATAGCGAAAAACTTGGTAATTCTTTCCCCTCAAAAATTGTAGAATAGAAACATTATAATGGCCAGTATCTTCCATCGCTATCTGGCATTCTTGCGCTACTTCTGTCTGTAAACGACGAAGTGTTTCATGAAGTTTTTGAAACCCTGATTGACTATTCGATATAACTAAATCCTGTTCGTAGATTCTACCTCCATTATCCATGATTGCCACTTGGTGTTTATGCTTGGCTACGTCAATCCCCACATAAATCATTGGTTTACTCCTTTCGTATTGTCTATTACGCTGTGCTTCAAGCCACGCACTCCTTGTTCTGTATCCTTGTATGAAATCAAACGTCTAGCGTTATCTAACTGATTAACAGATAAACAAAGAGCTGTGGTTAGACTCTCTAAAAACCAGTTACTAAAAAGTACTGTAGGCAGGGTTACTAATCCACAGCGTTGCTTTCAGTATAAATTACTATACAAAAAAAGCACAAGAGGTAGCGAACCTCATGTACTTAATATACAAGGCTGGGACATAAGCAAATACGAAATAGCACAAACCGAACAATTTATTTATAATTGTTCGGTTTGTTTGTGTTTAAAAAACTTGGCTTATCGCCAAGTCTTTAGCGAAAGCCATCGTTTTTCTTATACGATAAAGTGAAACTTCATTCAGTAGGAGTTTTCTTCCATCTCCTACTGAATGTTAGTCCCTGAGGGGGTATGACCTAAAGGCCCTTAAACCAATCGGGCATTAGGTGCCGTTAACTACCGCTTAGACCCTTTGTATCCTCAAGTTCTTAAAGTTGGAGATTATGGCACCTTACATGCGGGATAAAGCCTAAAATTTTATACTTTACTATAGTACAAGGATTATTTATTGGTCGTTTTTTAATCAGCTGTTTTCGTTATGTCAAAGCCTGTATATGAAGTACATGAGGTTCGCTACCTCTTGTGCTTTTTTTGTATAGTAATTTATACTGAAAGTGCTGTGGATTAGTAACCCAGCCTCTTTATTTTTAAGCTAACTTCTGTTTTACATACCCTTGCACAAATAAAGCAGCAAACAATGAACCGCCGATGAAAGCAGCAATTGCCCCTAAATACTCACCCATTACTAAAAATACGATGGAGAATAATCCAGTTTGCAATAAACTTAATTGTAAAAGGAACTTTAACAGTGACTGTTGGCGTATCTTCTGAACGATCGGGTACAGATCAATCCACATAATTGTCCGATGATGCTGGTATAGCGCCATCATTTGGAAGCTGCTTAAATAAATAAACAAAATCGCAAATACAACTTTCAACCAAATTGGTGGAATAAAATAGATGATCATTCCGCCTATCACTAACAACCGTACATACATTCCCAAATAATCACCACTGCGAATAAAGGTAATACGATATAAATAGTCGTATGTATGTTTTTTTAAGAAAGGAATGCGACCTGCCATTTGAACAAGCCAATGTCGCTTCTTCACACGACTTTTCAAATGTGGAACATCTGTAAACATATTTGCTAATCGGTAAAAGGCTTGCATTCGATTACGGTCTTTTTCCACTAATACGTCCCAAAGGATTCCAGGTCGCTTAGTAGCTATTTGAAAGTCATACAAAAATATGATTACAAATAAAATCGTGGTAATACCAGCTAATACCATATCTGAGACAATAATAAAGTAAAAGGCAGCTATATTTAAGCCTATTCTTACGATTAAATCCAAACGTCTTAACATAGGTTCCCTTATTCGAAGCATCCACCAATTGGCAGTTAAATTAGCTAGCTTAAACAATAACAAAAGAGCAATGGTGACCAAATATGTGCTACCGTCACGCTCCGAAAAGACCGTTGTATATAATGGTCCAAGCGCTGCTGCTGCAAGTAATACGAGATATAACTGAATTATATAACTATAGAATAATGCATTACGGAAATAAGCTTTCATCTTATGCTCTGCCGGAATAAGAAAAACAAGATCAGGTTCTTTTAATAATGTTCGAACAGGGCTGTAGCTAGCGATTAGACCAAATACAATTCCAATAACCCAAGCAGCGGGAAAATTTTCTGGGATTTGCAATAGCCATTTTTGATAATAAAACGCAATGGCAGAGATAAAAAAAAGCATCGCAATCGCTATATGACCATTAAAAATATAGCGTAAATATCGACTAGTTTCCTTTAGATGTGCTGAAAAACGTTGTTTAAAGAATGCATGCGAATCAAACATGACTATCTTCTTCCTTTGTTAATTGTACATATAAATCATCTAAGGTTGCATCTGGCATTTTAAAACTATCTTGTAAAGCCTGTAAAGTTCCGTTAGCACGAATTTTGCCGTCGTGTAAAATAATAAAACGATCACAATACCGCTCCGCTGTAGCTAGAATATGAGTCGACATGAGTACGCCAGATCCTTTCTGTCTCATCTCTTCCATAAGCTGGAGATAGGACTGAATCCCAAGCGGGTCTAAACCTACAAATGGCTCGTCCACTATATATAATGGCGGTTCAATTATAAACGCACACATGATCATAACCTTTTGTCGCATCCCCTTCGAAAAGTGAACAGGAAACCAGTTTAGCTTTTTTTCCATCCGAAACTCTTTTAATAGCGGAGACAATCTTTTTTCAAAAACAGCCTCTGGTATATCATAAGCCATTGCTGTTAAGCGGAGATGTTCGTAAAGGGTTAGTTCATCATAAAGAATCGGCATTTCGGGAATATAAGCCATTTGGCTGCGATACTTTTCCGGATTTTCTCGATATGTTTTTCCATTTACCATAACTTTTCCTTTTTTAGCTTGCATGAGACCAATGACATGTTTAATTGTAGTACTTTTGCCGGCTCCGTTTAAGCCGATTAATCCAACAATTTCTCCTGGCTGAACATCAAAAGAAATGCCGTGTAATACATTTTTATGAGTATATCCTCCATAAAGATCATCTATATGTAATAATGCTTCCACATCCGATCCTCCTCTTCGTATTGTTTATATTTTATCATTTGTCCAAAAGAAAACCAAAACAAACTGTACGTTTTTTTTCGACATATATAGACGTAACTACTAAGTACATACGATTTTATTTTATATCAGGTAAAATGAGCTAACGAATTATTTCATTGGCCTGTTTCATGCACCTCTTATTTCTATTACAGACACACCAATGCTCAGGAACTACGTCACCTTGGGACGACTCGACAGGACTGCTTGTTAACTTTGCAGCAAGGACGATCTGATCCGTTCTTGATCCCTTTCTTTTCTTATTAAACACGCATTTTTTTAGAAATCCTCAAAGTTTTTTTAAAAAACGTGTATAATTACATAACTTCTGTAAAGAATAATGGTTGAAGGCACAAGGATGCAAAACAGTTCACTTTAACCGATAAATTTTTCGTGTCTTCAAAATAAAGTAAGGTTCGTTTAACTCAACACACAAATGATGTGTTAGTGATGAATATCTAGCTGCATTTTGGTAAAAAGCACAAAAATGAGTTGTTGGTGAATGATAATCTAATGCTTTAACCTTACAACTATTTCCTATCATGGAAACTGTCAAAAAAGGTTATTGTAAACAATTCAATCAAGCAGTGATGCTCTATTGAACATATTGTTTACAATGTCCCCACATTAGAATGAGCATCCAATAGCCTTCAGAAAGAGCTAGTTCCATTAAAAATGGGACTGGCTCTTTTCAATTAGACATTTTAAGAAAACAAGCGATTTTTTAAAGACAGGATTTATGCCGTCTTCACGAATATAGACATGTATGTTGTCTTTGTGCTATTTAGACATTTTCTCTCATATTTTTTTAAGTACATAAAAAAATTCTATTGACAAAACGTTTTATCATTTGATCATTAGTTAGATGTAACATCTCCATTTAAACCTAAACGGGAGGGAATGTGTTGAAGAAAATAATCACATTTGGGAGCATTAACATGGACTTATCGATACAGACAAACCGTATTCCAAACAACGGGGAAACGATATATGGTAGTGATTTTTTTCTATCCCCCGGAGGAAAAGGTGCTAATCAAACCGTAGCAGCTGCTAAAAGTGGTGCCCAAACGTATATGATCGGCGGGCTGGGTGATGATGTATATGGAATACAGTTATTAAACACATTAAAAGGATATTGTGTTAATTGTAATTATATCGAGTCCTTCCCCAATACGACTAGTGGCGTTGCAGTCATTATTAGGAGCAAAGATGATAATCGAATTATACTAAATGGTGGAGCAAATCATTTATTGGATCACCGCCATATTGACCCTGTCTTAGCAAATATCGCAAGTCCAGGAGATATTTTTCTTACCCAATTTGAGAACGATTACGATACTGTTCTCTATACGTTAGCAAAAGCGAAAGATAAGGAATTGTGGACTATATTTAACCCTGCTCCTGCTAATGAAATACCTGATACCATTTATCCTAAAATAAAACTATTGATTATTAATCAATGGGAGTGCAAATTTTTATCTGGTATATATCCTACGAAGGAGAGCGACTACAAACAAGCAATTACTTTCTTCCAACAAAAGGGAGTGCATTCCATTTTAATCACTTTAGGCTCTGAGGGAAGTGTATTTGGGAATAAATCGACATATATTTTCATCCCAAGTATTTCTGTCCAAAGTGTAGATACCACTGCTGCCGGAGATACGTATATAGGTGCACTTGCGTATTCTCTTTCATGTAATCACTCGATTAAAACGAGTATGGAATATGCAACAATGGCCGCTGCTTTAACCGTTTCAAAGCAAGGTGCACAAGAATCAATTCCGACAAAACAAGAAGTAGAGAACTTTAAATTAGAGCTATATCAAGGAGGAAATCAACATGAATAAACGACCAATTATTATTGACACTGATCCGGGAATTGACGATGCAGTTGCATTAGCGATCGCTTTATATAGCGATTATTTAGAAACAAAGTTAATTACTACCGTTGCCGGAAATGTAAGCCTTGACAAAGTAACGAATAATGCTTTGAAGCTGGTAACATTTTTCGAAAAAGAAATTCCTGTTGCTAAAGGAGCAGAACGGCCATTAATAAAAGAGCCGATTGATGCGAGTAATGTACATGGTGAATCTGGTTTGGACGGTTATACTTTTCCTGAACCAAATCAAGCATTGTTATTAAAAGAGCATGCTGTAAATGCCATGTACCAGACCATTATGGAAAGCAAGGAACCGATCACGCTTGTACCGATTGGTCCTCTAACTAATATTGCTTTACTTTTACGATTATATCCAGAGGTAAATGAAAATATTGCAGAAATTGTCCTTATGGGAGGATCTACTACAAGAGGGAACTCTGGTGTAATGGCTGAATTCAATGTTCATGCGGACCCAGAAGCAGCAAAAATTGTTTTTCACAGCGACATCCCTATTGTTATGGCTGGTTTAGATGTTGGTTGGAAGGCGCTTATTTATCCAGAAGATAGTGAAAAGCTTAAAGAAATAAATGAAACTGGAAAGATGATTTATCAGTTATTTCAGAAATACCGCGGTGGAAGCATGAAGACCGGCTTAAAAATGTATGATAGCTGTGCAATTGCATATTTATTAAGACCGAAAATGTTTACCGTAAAAGAAACCTATGTGGATATTGAATTATCTGGAACATTAACAGCGGGTTGTACTGTAACAGACTTAAAAGGCTATTTAAATCAAGCTCCTAACGCAAAAGTTTGTGTTGATATCGATGAAGATCAATTTAAACAATGGTTTTTAAGCAGTCTAAAGAAATGCAACTAAGACAAGAAAGCAGAGGTACTTTATTATGACAGAAAACCTAATTATGTATGGTTCAACCATTTTGGCTGTTGCTATTATCATCTATATGTTAATTAAAAAAATGGATATCAAAATTGCCCTATTCTCGATTGGAACGGCCCTCATTCTAATTAGTATTGGCATGGGGCATGAAATTGCCTTTCCCGATTTTGAGTCAACCGGCTCTTTACTGCTCGATCCGTTACAAGTAATTGTTCAGCAATTTAAAGATACGTTTGTCCAAGCAGGGCTTATTATCCTTATGCTTGGAGGGTATACAGCTTATATGTCATCCATCGGTGCAAATGATGTGACCGTGCAAGTGTTAACTAAGCCGATTAACAAAATCAAATCCGTCTACATTTTGGTACCAGTAGTGTTTTTATTAGGCAACCTACTTTCGCTTGTTATTCCTAGTGCTTCAACATTAGCCATTTTATTGCTAGCAACCTTGTATCCCGTACTAAAACAAGCAGGAATGTCCGTATTAAGTATTGCTGCAATTATTGCTACATCAGCTACCATTATTCCAACACCTTTGGGAAGTGACAATGTAGCGGTAGCAGAAGAATTTGCTAAATATACTGCATTTGCTGATATGTCAGTAAGTGATTATGTTTTTAATTATCACGCTGCCGTATCGATTCCATCTTTACTATTTATTGCCATTATCCATTATTTTTGGCAAAAACGAATGGATAAAAAATCGGTTACTGTTACTTCTGATGAACAAATAGAAGTAACAGAGGTAGAAAAGGTAAAAAGCGGGAAGCTTTATAAAACCGTTTATGCTATTTTACCAATATTCCCAATTATATTACTCCTTATTTCATTTATTTTAGATCTTGCAACTGGGATTACGTTTTCCATAAATGTTGAAATTGCCGTTGTTGCTTCTATAATTATTAGCATCATTTGTGAATTGATCAGACATAAAGGAGACAAAGCTGTATTAGCTAATACGGAGAAGTTCTTTGAAGGTATGGGTAGAGCCATTCCGATTGTTGCATTAATTGTCGCTGCTTCTGTTTTCGTAACAGGGTTGAAATCAATTGGCTTAATAGACGCGCTACAATCAACAATGCAAAATTTCCACGGACAAGGTCTTAACTTTATCCTGCCGTTAATTCTTGTTCTGTTTACTGCACTCATTGTATTGTTAAGTGGTAGTGGCATAGCTTTGTTCTTCGCGATGGTTCCGTTAATGGTTCCTTTAGCAGAAGCAGCTGGAATTAGTCCGATTGCAATCTCCGTTCCGATGGGATTAGCAGGGAACTTATTTAGAGCTGTTTCACCGGTTGCACCTGTAGTGTTGATTATAGCTGGAACCTTAAAAATTGAACCGCTTGATATTATTAAACGGACCTCCGTGCCAATGATTGCAGGTGTAGTGTGTATGTTCATTCTGTCAATGATTTTCTTTTTATAAGTAATGTTTAAATAGAAGGTCGAGGCGGTATAACCAACCTTTATAAGTGATTACAATGGAACATCCCCCTATTTATATGTAAAATAGGTTTGAATGATAAATACAGGGGATGTTTCTATTGAAAGTAACGATTAAAGATATAGCTAAAAAAGCCGGCGTATCTCCAAGCGCTGTATCCTTAGTACTAAATAACAGACCATGTCGTATTTCACAACAAAAAAAAGATGAAATTAAACAGATTGCCAAGGAATTAAATTATACAGCAAATCAAATCGCGAGAAGTCTTGTTACGAAACAAACAAAAACATTAGGTTTAATTATTCCGGATATAGAAAATATCTTCTTTTCGTCACTGGCAAAACATATTGAAATAGAATGTCGAAAACATGGATATGCCTTAATCATCCTTCATTCCGATAATAACGATCAACACGATTTAGAATTATTAGACTTACTCGTATCCCGATCTGTTGAAGGAATTTTTTTAATTCCAGGAAGTGAAGCCTCCAAGTATAAAGAAGCTCTTATAAATAAATTGAAGCAGATTCCTATTCCTTATATCTTGTTAGACCGTGTATATCCAGAGTTTTCATGTGATAAAGCCTGGTTTGACAATGAATACGGTGCCTACCTTGCTGTTAAACATATGTTAGAAAAAGGGCATCGTAATATTGGTTGTATTGTTAGTACTAACTTTTATAATGGACAGCTAAGATTAAATGGATACATTCGTGCTTTAAAAGAATATCATATTCCGATTAAGCAGAATTATATCGTCAAAGGTGACTATAAAAAAGAAAGTGGCTATTTCGCAGGAAAAAAATTAATGCAAGAAGATCTTACTGCCATCTTTGTTACGAACGATATGATGGCACTCGGGGTAATCAATAGCATTTATGAGCAAAACAAACAAGTACCCAACGACTATTCTATCGTTAGCTATGACAATACGATTTATCCATATATATTTGGTATTGAACTTACATCTGTTAAGCAAGATGTTAAAAAATTAAGCAGCAGCGCTTTTGAACTTTTATATAAAAAAATCACTGGATCTGTCGGCACTGAAAAGGAAATATGTTTACAACCTGAATTAATTGTTAGAAATAGTGTAAAAGCATTAAATCATTAATTTTATCTGTGACTGATCCTTACGTTTGTTATTTGAAAATCGTTATGTGTTGGTCGAAGCTTTCCTTGTCATAGAAAAACCGCGATCCGTTGGTCGAAGTTTTTTCTTATTTTTGAAAAAGAAGAAACACTTTTCTGTATGCGGTGTATTGCTGTCGAAGCAAACTCTGTTCTTGAGTTCTTAAAAAACAAATCACTTTTTCTGCATACGAGCCTTAATTAAGAAGACTTTCTTGTCCTGTTGCAACGAGTTTCTAGATCGACAGCTTTAAAACAAAATCGCTTTTTTTCTTGTCCTATACCCCAAATAAGTCGGACATTTGGGAGCCGTTACCTTCTACTTAAACTTCTTCGCATTCTCTCTTGAAATAAGAGACTTACGGCACGAGATATAGGATAAGACTTGTTCATATAAACGAGAGCTAGATCTTTTTATCTGGAAAAATTAGCTGGAACCTGCTACAACAAGAATCTTTCATCAGCATAGTATGAAAACTCTGACAATAATCTCAGAATCCTTTACAATCCATGCTAAATATAGATACAATAGTAACTAACTTGAAGAGAGGAATGGTGAAAGGTTATGAGTCATGAAGATTGCATTTTTTGTAAAATTATTAATCAGGAAATCCCTTCAGCAAAAGTGTATGAGGATGAACATGTATATGCTTTTTTAGACATTAGTCAAGTAACGAAAGGTCATACGTTAGTTATTCCTAAAACACATGTAAAAAACATTTATGAAACTCCACCTGAAGTTGCTGCTTCGTTATTTGAAAGAATACCTAAAATTGCGAATGCAATTAAAGCAGCCTATCAACCGATTGGAATGAATCTACTTAATAATAACGAAAAGCCTGCAGATCAATCTGTATTTCATTTACATATCCATCTGCTTCCACGATATGGGAAAAATGATGGCTTTTCTTCCAATTGGAAAGTTCATATGGATGACTACACTGCTGAAGATTTGCAAAAAATGGCAAGCACCATTAACCAAGCGATCAGCAATTAATGAATAAACAAGACCAGTTAAAGTGTGTGTTTAAAAAAGAGTATACAGGGGTTAAAACAGTTTCATTTCGACTAGGGGAATTAAATTTATGTCGACAATTTTGAACTTCTTCTTAAATGAAACTTTTTATTTAGACCTATGTTTGTTATAATGAAAATATATATCTGCAACTGACAACAAGTGTACAGTTGGGAAAATAATGAGTTGAGAAAAGCTTGAGTAGAGGAGAGTATACAAATGAATATAAGAGTATTAGTTATTTTGTCGCTATTCGTAGGTATTGGGGCTGTGTTACATGCTATTGTACCACCGATTATTTTTGGGGTTAAACCTGATATGCTGCTTTCGATGATGTTTTTGGGAATTCTTCTATTTCCCAAAGTAAAATATGTGGTAATACTTTCTATTGCTACTGGAATCATATCCGCTTTAACTACTTCAGCTCCAGGAGGACAAATAGCTAATCTTATTGATAAGCCGATTACAGCAATGCTTTTTCTAATTTTAGCTATCATCATTAAGAAATCAATGAGCCCTACTATTCGTGCAGCAGTTCTAACTGCAATTGGAACATTGATTTCAGGAGCAATCTTTTTAAGTGTTGTCTTATATTTAATCGGCATCATGGATGGCTCATTCTTAGCTATGTTTAGCATGGCTGTATTACCAGCTGCACTGCTGAACACACTTATTATAGCTGTTGTCTTTCCTATTACACAAAGGATTTTAAAAAGAGCACCACAGCTAATTAGTACGTGATGATAAAATCCTCTGGCATAAAGTTTGTCGGAGGATTTTTTACAATCATACAGTTGCCAGACCATCTTTAATACTTGCTATAAAGGTATATAATAAGTAAGAAAGGAGCGAATATAAATGGCTAATGCAAAATCTCTATTTTTGGGAATAGCAGTTGGAGGTGTCGTTAGTGCGACGGTCACTCTACTTAGCACTCCTTCTTCTGGACAAAACTTCCGAAATCAAATGAAGGATAGAACCTTAGAATTGAAAAAAATGCTTCTAAGTTTAAAACAGGACGGGTTGCGCTTAAAACAACAAATTCAAGAAACCTCTCAAGAAGGCGTTGCATTAATTAAAGAGCTTACTCAAGATATGAAGAAATCAGTAACAGAGTGGAAAACAACTGTAGAACCCCACCAAAAAAACATTCATCAGTATTTGGAACAAATTGAGTCAAGTTTAAAGGACTTAGAAGATAAAGTTAAAAAACAATAAAAGATGGGAAGCTTTCTCAATTGGGAAAGCTTTTTAATTTACATAAATAATTATCCAATACACGTGCTTCATATATGAGAGTGTAAAAAGTTTTGTGTAAATGGATATACTTTCCAATAAGGAGATGATCATTTATGCAAGACTTTTTTCATGACAAAACCATTAAAGATTTGGTAAAAGAATGTCGTACTGTAGAAGATGTACAAGAGATGATGAAGCTTTTATTTAAAGATACCATTCAACGGGTATTTGAAGCTGAATTAGAGGATGAACTGGGTTATCAGAAACATAGTACCACTGGCAATAACACTGGAAATAGCCGAAATGGGTATAGTAAGAAAACGGTAAAATCTAAATACGGGGATACCGAATTGAATATTCCAAGAGACCGAAATGGTGACTATGAACCAAAGATTATTAAGAAGTATGAAACGACTATCAATGGAATAGAAGACCAAATACTGGGACTTTATGCAAAGGGGATGTCAACAAGAGATATCGAAAGCCAAATGCAGGATTTATATGGGCTTGATATTTCTCCGACCATGGTTAGTAAAGTAACCGATAAGATTATGCCTCTCGTCAAAGAGTGGCAATCACGCCCTCTTCATCGGGTTTATCCAATTGTTTATTTGGACGCAATCCACTTTAAAGTACGAGATGGAAATAGGATTGTAAATAAAGCTGCATACAGTGTTTTAGGAATTAATATGGATGGTAAAAGAGATACTCGGCATTTGGATAGGAGAAAATGAAAGTGCTAGTTTTTGGTTGGGCGTATGCACAGATCTTAAAAATAGAGGTGTAGAAGATATTTTAATTGCATGTAAGGACGGGCTTTCAGGCTTTTCAGAGGCAATTAGTTCTGCGTTTCCTAAAACAGAAATACAGCTATGCGTCATCCATCAGATACGCAATTCCATGAAATATGTCTCCTATAAGGAACAAAAAGAGGTAATGAAGGATTTAAAGAAAGTCTATCAAGCATTAACCTTAGAAGAAGCCGAACTGGCCTTCACTGCTTTCAAAGAAAAGTGGGAAAAAAAGCATCCTATTATTATTCGATCCTGGGAACAAAACTGGTTGGAATTAACCGCCTATTTCAGTTACCCTAGGGAAATTAGAAGAATTATATACACGACGAACATTATTGAAGGGTATCATAGACAACTTAGAAAAGTCACAAAAACAAAATCTGCTTTCCCGTCTGATGATGCATTAAGAAAAATGATATATTTGGCAACCATGGATATTACTAAAAAATGGACTATGCCAGTACAAGGATGGAAAGAATGTATATCACAGCTAGCCATTCATTTTGGAGAACGTCTAGAAACCGAACTTGCATTATAACTGTAGTTTGGTTCCGGCTTGACATGGAGCCTCTGCGGGCGTGATGAATTGGCGATGGAGATACCTTTAAAGAACAAAGCTATCGCCAACGAAAAAGCGAGCGTATCACGCCCGCTTCTCCACGTAAAGCCTGTATATTTTATTGTGTGCAATTCCCATTTACACAAAATAGTTTATACTCCCTCATATATAAAAACGAGCTCCGTTTCGGAACTCGTTTTTCCTTACTTATTTTGCTTGCAAATCTTCAATGGAATCTATTTCCATATAATCTGGTACTACTAATCCAATTTTAGCTCCATTCAAGTTCTCTCCCATATCCACAAACTGATCTTCAAATTTCTCATAAAAATCTTTGTGTGTCATTGGCATCCAAGCCGCTAATGTAGCATCAGCATCCCCATTTGCAACTGCTTCAAATACAACAGCAACATCTACAGGGGTAATTGTTACTTTAAACCCTTTTTGCCGAAGAACCTCAGCTACGACGTTTGCCGAAGCAAGCTCTGAATCCCAAGGAGTTGTAACAAGCTCCAGTTTTTCACCATCGACATCTTCAACGCCTTCAATCCATGCTTTTATTTTATCCGGATTATCTTTCACCCATTGTTTTGCTACTTCTGCTACTTCCTCTCCAGTTTCTGAAGCCTCATACATAATACTTTCCATATCTTCGACTTCCCAGTTAAACTGGTCAATTAGCTTATAAGCGTTTGGCTTTTCTTCCTTTAAACCCTTTCGAGCTAGTGATTTAATCACTTCCACATCCCCATAAATGCCTTTTGGATCTTCTAGATATTTCAAATTATCAAATTTAGCAAACTTCCAATGAGGATTCCAGCCTGTTACAATTATCGGCTCCTCGTTAGTTATTGCTTCTTCTAACTCAGTAACCATAGCCGCAGTAGATGATTGTTCTAATTCCCAGCCTGATAGACTCTCATATTCCTCAATTGCTTTTTCTGTTGTTACGGTAATCCCTGCTCCTGGTTCTATCCCAGTTATTGTATAATCTACTTCTTCGCTATAATTGTTTTCACCACTCGACTCAGCAGACTTACTATCCCTTTTCTTGTTATCATCGGCACTACAGCCAACAAGCATCATGAATAAAAAGACTATTCCGAATAAAAACAACGATTTCTCCCACTTTTTACTAGTCATAATAACACACCTTATTATTGTTTTAGAAATAAAGCTGATACAGATTTGTATCAGCTTTTGCCAAAAGTTTAATTATCAAATCATCTTTTTAGAAATCTATTACTCTACGTTTTTTGTCCATTCCTTCACTTTATCTTGATTGTCTTCCACCCATTTAGCTGCAGCGTCTTCAGGAGAAGCACCATTAGAAATTTCTAGCATGACAGATTCCATATCGTCTGTTGTCCATTTAAATTGATCAAGTATTTTGTATGCTTCAGGCATATCCTCTTCTAATCCTTCACGAACCATTGTTTCAATCGTTTCTTCTTCACCAAATGTCCCCTTTGGATCTTCTAAATACTTCAAGTCATATTTGGCAAACTTCCAATGTGGAGTCCATCCAGTTACAATGATCTCCTCTTCTTTTTCTATTGCTGAACCTAATTCAGTTGCCATTGCGCCACTTGATGACGTTTGAACTGTCCAGTCTTTTAGATTATCATAATCTTTAAGTGCTTGTTCACTTGCAGCAACCACTCCTGCACCAGGTTCGATTCCAGTAATCACTTGATCTGCTTGCTTATCTAAATCTTCAATGCTAGTTACATCCATATAATCCGGAACAACTAAACCAATTTTGGCACCTTCTAAGTTTTCTCCCAGTTCAACTACTTGATCGCCATATTGTTCATATTGACTCTTGTGCGTTGCAGGTAACCAAGCAGCTACCATACCGTCAGCTTCTCCCTTAGCTACAGACTCCCACATTACAGCATTGTCTAACGGAGTTAATTTTACATCATAGCCTTGATCTTCCAGAACTTTACCAATTACATGTGTAGAAGCTATTTCAGAGTCCCATTCTACATAAACTAACTCTATTTCTTTTGACTTTTTATCTCCTGAACCTTCTCCGGATTTTGATTTTGATGATTCATCATCCGATCCACACCCAGCTGCAAAAAGTGCTAATAAAAGTCCTGCAACTAAACCCAAATGTTTCCAATTCCATTTAAACAATATAAATCTCTCCTTATTTTTTCATTTTAAATAAGAAAACTTTTCTTATGAAAAGATACCAACCTAGTAATTAATTAATTATTTCTTTCTTTATTCATATTTTGCGTAATTCGATCCATAATGATAGCTAAAATTACAATTGCAATTCCTGCAACAAATCCAGCACCTGCTTCTGCACGTTGTAATGCAGAAAGGACATCTCTACCTAATCCGGGAGCTCCAATCATGGATGCGATAACTACCATAGACAATGCTAACATAACTGTTTGGTTAATGCCTGCCATAATCGTTGGTCTCGCCA
Organism: Cerasibacillus sp. JNUCC 74; assembly: GCF_053667775.1. Next base: position 2,969,533 of record NZ_CM132207.1, read on the forward strand.
TTGGCAGCTCAACCTTAAATAACTTCTGCGCACCTGTACTACCAAATGCTTCTGAAGCCTCTACTAATTCAGCAGACACTTGACGTATGCCCAGATTGGTAAATCGAACTGTTGGTGGTGTAGCGAAAATTAAAGATGCAAAGACCCCAGGAACCATGCCAATTCCAAAAAAGGCAACTGCAGGAATTAAATATACAAACGCAGGCATTGTCTGCATAAAATCCAAAATTGGAGTTATAATGGCAGATGCTATATTACTTTTTGACATTATGATTCCGATTGGCACTCCAATAATAACGGATAAAATACTAGCTAATAATACTAAAGTGAACGTATTAATAAGCTGTTCCCATAATCCTTGATTATAAATTAGCCATAAGCCCACGATTGAAAATGCGGCTAAACCGAATTTTTTGCCGGTGATGAAAAACGCAATTACTGCTACGATAAGAATTACAATTAACGGGGGAATTGCCATTAACGATTCTGAAGTAAAATCCATAAAGCTTTCAAACTGTTCTTTGATAGGATCGAATAAGAAGGAAAATGTGCTTGTAATCCAATCAGTAACTTTGTCTGTTCCTTCTGCAAGTTCTATTTTGGGGATCATATCCAATATATTATTCAACATCTAAATTCACCTCATTAACACTGGATAGGGCAGCAATGACTGCACCTCTCACAATAATTCCTACTAATCTTTCATTTTCTACTACAGCAACTGGAATGGGTGAATTATAGATGAGATCAAAAATCTCATGCATGGATGTATCTTTGCCTACAATCGGAATATCGTTTTGCAGAATTTCTTGTAAATTGGTTATTTCTTTTTTCACTGCTCTTGAAGCACTATCTGCAGAAATATATCCTTTTAAATTCCGTTGACTATCAACAACAAAAATACTTGACAATCCTTCTTCACGCATTCGTTCTAAAGCAACCCTTGGCCCATGCTTTTCTATATTGACCGTCTCTGGACGTTTCATAATATGTTGTGCAGTTAATACTTTAGAACGATCTACGTCCTCAACAAACTTTTGAACATAGTCATTCTCTGGATTGACTAAAATTTCTTCAGGTGTACCAATTTGTACAATATTTCCATCCTTCATCAGTGCAATCCGATCACCAATTCGTAGAGCTTCATCAAGATCATGGGTAATAAAAATAATTGTTTTCTGCATTTTTCCTTGTAAATCCAACAACTCATCTTGCATTTCTTTACGAATTAATGGATCCAATGCAGAAAAAGCCTCATCCATTAAAAGAATCTCTGGATCATTTGCTAATGCACGAGCAAGCCCTACTCGTTGCTGCATTCCCCCAGATAACTGATTTGGCTTTTGATGTAAATAATCGCCTAATCCAACTAACTTTAGTGCTTTTTCAGCTTTTTTCCGTCGTTCCTCTTTATCTACTTTTTGAATTTCTAATCCATACTCTGCATTTTGCAGAATAGTTCTATGTGGAAACAGACCAAAATTTTGAAACACCATACTCATTTTTTTTCTACGCACATTACGTAATGCACGTTTGTCCATTTTCATTATGTCTTCTCCATCAATTAATACGGTGCCTTCTGTTGGCTCAATTAAACGATTAAGCAGTCGCACAAGGGTAGATTTACCACTTCCTGATAATCCCATAATAACAAAAACCTCTCCTTGTTCGACAGAAAAAGAAGCACGATTAACTCCAACAGTGTTCCCTGTTTCTTTTAGTATTTCTTCTTTTGTCAAACCCTTATCCAGTAACTTTGTAACTTGCTTTGGATTTTTACCAAATATTTTTGATAAATTTTTTGCTTCTATGATCGGCACATCTTTCACCTCATTTTTCAGTTTCAGCTACGATTACATCGACCTAATACTTTTTAATCATAGCTAATCCATATCAAAGCCTTTAAAAAATTTGAATCATGGATTCATAGATTTTCAAAAGCTCCGAACAAAAACATTTACTTTATTACTATAACGATTTTATTTATTCAACACAAACTTTAAATACTTTAAGTTTTGTACATATTTTTTATACAGTTAATACTGAACAAAAAATATGTACTATATACTCTGTATAACTCCCAAATACTCCAGTATGCTACTAGATAAGTAAGTTTTATTGATTGTAAATTTAGTGTAACCTTGATATATCAAGGCTTTAGGGGGATTTCATGATTAAACCTCAAATCGAATATATTAACAATAAAATTTTATTAGAGCTTACCAAAACAGTGGAAATGTTCGGTTTAACATCAACGGAATCAAGACTTTTTGCATATTTATATTTAGCGGAGCATCCTATGACACTTGATGAGATGGCTGAGGCTTTAGGAAAGAGTAAAACATCTATGAGTACAAGCATACGTTCCCTGGCTGATCAGAATTTAGTAACACGAGTGTGGAAAAAAGGTGTAAGAAAAAGCTTATATAGAGCTCAAACACAACTGTTCAAATCGCTTATGATCTCTCATCTAAATAAATGGATTGATGATGCTAATCAACAAAAACAATCTTTTGAAGAGCTAGAAAAATTATTAAAAGAAATAGCCAACGAACATAATGAAAAGCACCTATCAGAAATAAAGCGGATGCAAGAGCATGTTCAATATCTGATACATTTTCATCAAGAAATAGAGAACATTTTTAGCAAAATAAAACAGGATTAGCAAGCCATTTATACTGACAATGACATCCTTGCTAATCCTTTATATGGTCAATAATTTTTAGAAATTCATCCATTAAAGAAGGATAGTATCCTTCTTTTTTTAATGCAATAATTGTCTTATTTGGCTCTAACTTTTCCGTTAACATTCCAACAAAATGAAGCAATAAGGAAGTAAAATCGAGCAACCCCTCTTCTGATTGCTTTAGATATTGACAGTTAAGATAACTAATTCTGTTCATCAGCTTATTATATTCCTGTTCTGTTAAACCTTTGTCAATGATTAATTTCGTAAATGGATACTTATCAGTATTAATCACTTTAGAAAGTAACTGTAAATGAAAAGCAGCCGTTTCAGCCTTATTACTCATGTTAATCTTCTCGCTCTCCTTCCTCCCTAGGTCTTATCATTATAACATGCATACAGACAATATATTCCATTTAAATTTGATCGACATTTCTCTCTACAGAAGAAGTAGAACAAAAGCTAGAAGCATTCGAGTAGTGGCGTATAAACAGCAGATCTTCTGACGAGATAAAGTGAAACTTCATTCCGTGAAACGCTTTCCACACGGAATGTTAGTTGAACGAATCGGGCATTTAGGTGCCGTTTTCTCTCTCTTCTTCTCCTCCGTGCTCCTTTAATTCTTAGAAGGGAGAGGCTTACGATACCTTACATCTAGGATATAGGGAAACTGCATTCAAGGACTGCTTCTTTCTGAAGACAGTAGATCAAAACTTAAGTTCTCAACTACCTGGAATAACAAAATCATCATCTCTTATTGTCGACCATCCACTAATTGAAAATTTACAGGCATTGTTAACATCACATAAAGCTTTACGTTTCATTAACTTTTGAAGAGATAGCAGTCAACATTTTCATACGAATAAATAATACAACTTCTGGTTATTTTTAAATATTTGTTAACATGGAAAAAAACTTCGCAAAACCTATTGCTTTTTCCAGTTAATTTTACTATGATTCTTGAAGGAAAACAAAAGCTGGAAACGCCTTGATTAGCCCCCACAAACGCTGGAACTCTGACGAGGGCGCTGCCCGGGAGTGAAGCGACCTCCATGGGCTAGGCCTAAAGCTAGATAATGAACAATCAAACTTGATAGTTTCCTAGACGATAAAAATCGTCTAATGATTATGCCTTAAAAGCAAGTATACTTTAGCTACACTTAAAACGTTAAATTTTTTGCGTCATCGAGTAATTTCTATACTGAAATTATGCTTTACTAGCGTATAATTACGTATTTCAATAAAGGAAAAAAGCCTAGTTCAGTTAAGATCGGAAATGTTCTTGAAAATAGCGAAGTATCGTTACCTACCTGTTCTGGTGCAGTCCGATACTAGCAACGTCGTACCGTGCATCGAAATTCGAAACGACATAGATTCAAAAAGCACACTATATGCCAAAGTGAATCTTTAATCAGTGGGGATTTTCTTTTATCCCCACTGATGGTTGATGAACAGAATCGGACATCTGACTTGCAGTTGAGTCCTCCACTTATCCTGGGTTCACCTTGTAGCAGGGAAGTAGAGATCTTACTGCTAGTTACATGCGGGATAAAAAAGACACTAGAAAGAAATTTGCTGCATCTCTTTTACCGGGCTTCTGAACATCCTATAAATAAACTTTAAAAAGGTCTGGAGGAATCAACATGAATTGCTGGAAATCCATTAACCTCACAAAGGAATTCGGCCGTAATCGGTTATTTATTGTGTCGAGCCTAATCGCTTTATCTGCTTTTATCTTTTTATATGTACTAATCTCCATGCTGCAAGGAGCATCAACAAAAGTTAGTGAGGCAGGTATGGTTCCCTTTCTTCTTCTACTTGTGCTTTTGCCAACTATTCATTCGTGCATGCACATTTTACCTTTAATTATGATGAACAAACGAATAAAAATTATTTTCAAACTAAAAAATAAGTGTTTTCCCGTTTTCTACTATTATACGAAATATCATTTAACAAAAAAAGCATATACCTTAGTTGCTATAGCTCCAACCATCTTGTTAATCATCCCCGGAGTCGTAGCAAGTTATTATTTTAACCATTACACAGTCTATATTTTATTACTGACTTCCATTCATATTGGCCTTGCCTTTATGGATCTTTTAAATATCTGTTATTTATGGAGGGCGCCAAAACAATCCTTAATTGAAAATAAGGGCGAGGAAAACGGCTTCGATATTCTTATTCGTGATCATTAAGGATAACATAATTATCCCCGAAGTTCGCTAGTTTTTCTAGTTAGAGCTAGAAAAACTACTATTAAAACGATATCCAGCATGTATAGGCGGACATTCGTTACCTACCCAGCAAAACAGGTCTGATGTTTCTATCAGACCTGTTTTCGTTTCTAAAAAAAACATCTTAAATCATAAAATAGTGAACTACTAGTTTTCAATCTTTCTTGTTTGATTTTGTTGCAACTTAATCAGAGTTTGAGTAATATACAAATATTCTCTGTTCAGATGATTAAACTTTTGCTACAGTATAGAGTATGATATTTTTATAAGGTAAGGAGATAAAGTGAATCTCCAATCAGTCGGGGTTTTCTTTTATCCCCCGATTAGTACCGCAAGGGTATGACCTATAGGTCTCTGAATAGAATCGGACATTTGTAATTCATTGGCAATTGGATCTCCTAGGGTTCACCTCGTAGCATAGAAGTAAAACTAATGCCAGTTATATGCGGGATAAAGAAAACCCTTGTCATTGGTCATTTTTAAATAAATTAGGGGGGAGTTTAATGAATATCATTTTCCTTATTTATGGATTTATTGTATTCCTTATTTTTAATTCATTAACCCATCAATTTTGTGTCAAAATGGAAATGGAAGCACTAAAGCAAGGGAAAATGTTTCGTGTTATTAATGTAATGATTACTATTTTACTCGTCTGTTCTTATTTAAGAGTAACAAATCTGATGGTGTAATAATCTAAGCTAGCTGTAACTTAAACATAAAGATAAATGGACAACCATCAAATCTCCCCTTTTTAGTTAAGGAGATGTTAGTTGCACTTATGCTGAATATTTGTCGAGTCATCCACAACGTAAGACCAGTATACTTTATGTAGAAAATTGATTCCACAATCTTAGCATACATAGAATATGTTACATGTTTTCAAATAAAAGCAATTTTACTTTACTTTTTAAAGCTAGATGAAATAAAGGGACTTATTATCCATGCTGAAAAGATAATCAATTGAAACCCTGATCAGCTAACAGCTAAGACAATATCCTTTAAAAGTCACATTGCTTTAGCTGGAGCTTTCCTTACCCTTGGAAAAGGCCATTACTGTCAAAGCTTTTCTTGTCTTATTACATTGCCGATACTAGCACAACCTATGGATCAAAATTTGGGACAGCGAAATGGATATGTTTAGATCAAAGCTAAAAACAAAACAACTTAAGAAAGGAACCATTTTCTGCAACTACCAATTACAAAATGAAAATTTTTGTATTTTAATTTATAATGAACTATATTTTTTACTTCATAATATGTTATATTTAATGCTAGGGGAGAATTATTGTACAAGCAGATTAGGAGTGTTTATGTATGAAGAAAACAGCAATTGCTGTCACATTAGCTGCAAGTGTACTTGCATTAGGAGCTTGTAGTTCGGATGATGAAGCTGTAGTTAAAACAGATTCAGGAGATGTGACGAAGGAAGAATTTTACGAGGCCTTAAAGGATCGCCATGGAGAAAGTGTCCTACAAGAATTGGTGACCATGGAAGTACTCGGAGATAAGTATGACGTTTCGGATGATGATGTAGATAAAGAAATTAAAAAGATGAAGGATCAGCTTGGTGACCAATACGATGCTGTTATTCAACAACAGTTTGGCAGTGAAGATGCCATGCGAAATATCATCAAAATAAGTCTTCTTCAAGAAGAAGCTATATCTGAAGACGTTAAAATTAAGGAAGATGAAATTAAAGAATTATACGACCGTAAAAATACAGAAATAAAAGCACAGCATATCTTAGTAGAAGATGAAAAAAAAGCCAAAGAAGTTAAGAAAAAGCTGGATGACGGTGGAGACTTTAACAAATTAGCTAAAGAATATTCTACGGATGGTTCTGCAGAAAAAGGTGGAGATCTTGGTTACTTCTCAGCCGGACAAATGGTTCCAGAATTTGAAGATGCTGCTTATAGTATGAAAAAAGGCGAAGTAAGTGATCCAGTAAAATCCCAACACGGGTACCATATTATTAAAGTAAATGACAAGCGAGAGAAAAAGGAAAAACTCGGAAAATATGAAGATGTAAAAGAAGATTTACGTCGTGAATTATTGACACAAAAAATGGACCCGGTAAAAGCACAGGAAAAAATCGATAAAATTCTTCAAGATGCAAATATCGATGTAAAAATTAAAAAATATAAAGATATGTTTAAACAAACAGATGGAAAAGATCAAAAAGATGAGGATGCTAAAGGTTAAACTTGAAACATAATAATAAAGGCTAGCCACGAAATGTGGACTAGCCTTTATTATTATGTTAGCAAGGATATTTAGTTTATTACGGCACCTCATTCACAACAACGTAAAATTTTCACCGTGCATCAGGTATTGTATCTCTTAGAGCTAGTAATGTCTTTTTTATGTTACATCACTTGTTTGTTTTTGCTTTTCAATTCCCTTTCTTTGCGTAAGCGTTCCATATATATTTCTCCTTCTTGCTCAATGAAATGCTCCTCCATTTTCCTTTCGGCACGCATTCCACGAAATGCCATATAGCCGCTAAAAAAGATGAGAATGATCATCATAAATACCCACCATGGCACTCCTAGTATCATTATTTCCGCCTCCTTGTCCTTCTCTTATAAACTATATGAAGACAAGCGAAAAAAAATAACCGTTAAGATAAATCTAGTTGGAGTTGTTTACTTTTATCCGGCAGAAAATGGAATTTACTGAAACTAAAGACAACGTTCTTCAGTTATCTTCTTGTTTTTAAGCAAAGCTATTCTGTGTTCTGTTAGCACTATTTTTCAAATAATGGCTTATAAAAAGCACGATTATCCATTGCAAATAACCGTTCTGTGAAATCGCCAGGCTTTACTTTTTCAAGGGAACGATTTAGCATATTCAATTTGGCATCTAGCATATCAATCAGATGTAAAATCTCTGCTTCACGAACAAGTGGCGGCTTCGGACTACCCCATTCCGCTTTTCCATGGTGACTTAACACTAAATGCTGTAATACAATAACCTCTTCTTCCTCTTCCAGTTGCATTTCATTTGCCATTATCCCGATTTCTTCTACCATCATTGGAATATGACCAAGTAATTTACCTTTTGTCGTATAAGATGTAGAGACAACACCAGATAGTTCCTTTATTTTTCCAATATCATGAAGAATAATACCAGCGTATAACAGATCCTTATTTAGTTCAGGATAAAGCTTATGAATTTCCCTTGCAATGGCAAGCATGCTAACGATGTGATGTGCTAATCCCGAGACGTATTCATGATGATTTTTAGTAGCAGCCGGATATGTTAATAATGCTTCTTGATATTTTTTTACAAATGCACGTACAATTCTTTGCAATGTTGGGTTTTTCATTTCAAAAATAGCTTCTGTTAACCGTTCTATTAATCTTTCTCTTTCTACGGGAGCCTTTTCCACAAAATCCGAGACTTTAACCTGATCCGTTGGCTGAGCTGGACGAATGGAGAATATTTTTAATTGTGCTTTACCTCGAAACTGATTTACTTCACCTGCAACCCAAACAATTTGTTCAGCGATGAATAAAGTTTCATCCTCTTTACTAGCATCCCATAGCTTTGCCTCAATTTCTCCAGTTGCATCACGAAGCATTAACGTAAGAAATGGTTTTCCATTACTTGTTAAACCTTTCGTTGCTTCTCTAATTAATAAAAAGCCTTCATATGTATCACCTATCGAAACATGACCTATCCCTTTTTTAACATCTTGCTTCATCTTCAGTCCATCCCTTCTACTAACTATGTTCCAGCTGTTTCCAAAAAGCAAACCATCTCTCAGGTTATGTATTTTATTACGATATACTAGTTTTTTAAATAGCAATTCGTTTCTAAACGAATTAACTTACCGAACGTGCAAAAAGAGACTGACATATCTTAGCGAAATATCAGTCCGTCTCTGTTGTTATTTATTTTTAGGAATATAGTCAAAAATCTTGCCTGACTCAACTACTTGGATAAATTTCATTAACCATTCATAATAATTTTTAGCATAACGCAAACGTTCAATATCTCTTGTGATTTTCTCTTTTAACTCTTCATCATTTGTACCTTCATATAATTTTTGTAATTCTTCGATTGCTTCTTCCGACTCTTCAATATTTGTTTCGGTATGATGGCGCCACCGATTTCCAAATAAGGATGTAAATGATTTGTACCAATCTTCTTCCGATTGATATAAGTCTTTTCGGATTCCTTTTTTAAAGGTGGATTCTACCATCTTCATTTCCGATAATGCTCGAACACCTGTTGACATACTTGTTTTACTCATTTCCAAAGCGTCACGCATATCATCTAGAGTCATCGGTTTATCTGAAAAAAACAGCACTCCATATAGTCTCCCTACGGAAGGAGTGAGTCCATATAAATTCATATTTTTAGCAATGGCCTGTATAAATTTTTCAATTGTTTCATCATACTTTTCCCAGTCTTTTGATTCATTTTTTTCTGGCAATGGAAGTCCCTCCACGTGCATTATAATCATAATCTGAACATAGTTTATCATTATTTTTCAATGAATGCGAATAGAATTTAATATTTGTACATAATTTCTATTTTTCACTGCTTCGATAACGTCTTTTTTACAAGTAAAAACAATGATTTGATGGTCCTTAGCAATTTCATAAAGAAGACTTGTTATACGTTCTGTACGAACTGAATCAAAATGAACAAATGCATCATCGATAATAAATGGTAAAGCATGCTTTTCACTTATACACACACTTACTGCAAGACGTAAAGCTACATATAATTGATCTATCGTTCCTTGAGAAAGCTCTTTTACATGATAGTGCGTACCATCAGCTGCTTCTACCATAAATGGTCTATCTTCTAACGGTGAAAACACTTTTCTATAAGCCCCGATTGTTATTTTTTGAAAGAAATCGGATGTGCATTCTATTACTTTCGTTAAATACTTTTGTTGGTATGTACGTTTAGCTTGTTGAAGTATCTCCTTAGCAGTTTTAATAGTTGCCCAACGCTTTGCCAATCGATTGAAGACTTCCTTCTCCATTTCCATTTGATGTGCTGTCTCTGAAAGATCTTCTCTTTCTTCCATTGTAGCAAGCTCAGCTTGAACTGCTGCTAACGCTTGCCGCTTCTTTTCCAAACAATCCTCTAATTTAACTATCTCTGCTCGTAAATCCTCAAGTTTCTGATTTAATATAAAGGGTGTCGGTACTTGCTCCATATTCATTAACAAACTTCCATCAGGGAATAAAGAAGCAAGCTGATCCGTTAATGTGTGAGCTTTTTCTTTTAAAAATAGCTGATGTTGCTTTTTCTTACCTTGTTCATAAAAAGCTTCTTCTCCATCAACTTGAGCAATTTGTAATAGCTGCTTCATTTCTTCTTCCAGTGGCTGCATTTTGAGCTTAGCTTGCTGTAATGCCCGGTTATTTTCGTCTATATTTGCTTGATAATGGACAAGTTTATTCTTAGCTGCTTCATGTTTTTTAATCATGTCTTGAAGCCAGCTAATTTGTTCCGAAACGGACGTACTTGTCATTTCCCTATCTACTTTATGAAAAAACATCACTACATTAGCATGCATTTTTTCTAGTGTTTTCCTTATTTTATCATATATGAATTCATCTTCCAGAATTTTTTTATTCATATGCTGAAACGTTTTTAACCGATGAAACAAATCCGGCCAATATGCTGGTGCTACATGAGTCAAAAAAGGATAGCGCTCTTGTTCACTCATTATGCGTTCATCCATCTGCCTCATCTTTTCTAACAGATGAACCTGTTTTTCTTCCCATTTCAATGCATCAATATCAAGGGTTTTTAACCGCTCTTTCAAGGCCGCTATTTGCGTTCGATATTGCTCCTGTTGTTGTATATTATGGTCAATTCGAACGCGGTCTGCTTCTGATAGTTGCAGACCCGACCGTGTTTCTACTGCTTGACGAAAATATAAATCCATATCAGTAATGGTCTGCTTTTGCCATCTCCATTGTCCTATCCCCAAGAATGTGATCAACAGTGCAACGACTAAAAATAATTTTTCATTGGCAGCTAAACCAATCCCAACCATTAAGATCCCTATTAGGAAGGTCACCAAAGCGAATAAAAAAGCATTTTTTTGCTTTTTACGTTTGTTCATTTGCCATTCTGTTTCTCGTTTATCATACTTATGTTTAGCATCTCGTAAAAGAAATGTATGGTTCGCCTCATGCAATTGGTTACGCCATTCAGTCAATTGCTCATCAGTAACGAGCTTATCTTGCATTGCTTTACTTTCTTCAATTATCTTATTCCGTTCTCTACGATGCTGATTTTTTTCAATTTGTACTTGTTCCTGTTCAAAATCAAGGCTATCCATGTCCTCCTTCATTTGCTTCCAGGTTTTTTCTGTAAAAAGAGAAAGATTCATGGTAGTTAGCTCTTGCTGACTAATCGGCAACTGTAACTCATGCAAGGACTTTTTTAGTTCGTCTCTCTGTTTTTCGATAGAAGTAGACAGCTTTGATGCTTCATCAGTATGTCGATCATATTCATCACTTTTACCAACTAATTCCTTTCCCTCCTGATAAATCGTATCTGCAACTAAGTCTTTTTCTATCTCTTTAAGCTCTCTCTGGTAACGCTCGTTATTATTTTGTAGAACAGCTATTTCACTTTTTAAAGGAAGCAGTTTTTCTTTCAATTTCTCCCAGCGATAAATACCATCTTCCGGAAAAAGTATCCTATTCGGAAGCAAGTTTAGCTGTTTTGTTACTCCTTGGTATTCCTGTAGGAGCGGTAATGCATGCTGTTGTTTTTCTAGCATCATTCGCTTATTACTGGCTGCTTTTAGTTCGTCTCGCGTTCGGTTCATTTCTTCTTCCAGCTTCTTTACCTGTACTTGCTTTTCTTCATAAGACCTTTCCAAGCGCTTCCATTTCTCCAAACGATCATTTATCTCAAGTAACTGATTTAACTGTTGATTAATCAACGGTTTCTTTCCAGTAGGTTTATATAATTCGGCTAATTTTTGATCCAACTGTTTTTCTACAGCATAAAGGTTCGTCGCACCAGTTAATCCTATGCCCAAAATCACCTCACCTAAATCATCTTCCTTCATTTCAGTAATGAGCTCTAAATCCTTTGCTGAAAATGAAAAAACAGATTGATATGTAGAAAGGGTCATTCCTTTTAGCCGTTCCTTTAACCAACTTTCCCCTTTTTGCCTTCCATCTGATATATAGCATAAAGCTTGACCATTACGCACCTCATGCAGTCGCTCAACAATAAATGTCTCTCCATCTATCGAAACTGTCAATCTTCCCCCCATTTTACCACTTGTTTTTGGACGGTAAAATTCACGCTGTTTCGGTGGAAGTCCAAATAAGATAAACAAGATAAATGTATACAAGGTTGACTTTCCAGATTCATTTTCTCCATATATATACATCGGATGTTTTGTGGAAAAATCAATCGTATAATCTACCCACTTACCAAAGCCAAAAATAGTAGCACGTTTAATAATCACGTTCTTCCCTCATTCCTTTAACAGCTCATGAACGATTAATTCCTTCGCAGCTTCCTTGATTTCATCTTCATTTTCGATTCGTTCTAAAAATTTTCTAGCCCGCTTATGTTGATATAGATCTGTGATGAATGGCTGAATTGATTGCTGTTCAGCTTCTCGAAGCAACTCACCAATAAAATGCTCACCTTGGTATAAAGTTGGATCAAATGTTGCTGCTTTCAATTGAATCGTATGCCGAAACAGATACTTCCAATTACTTGATTGGATTAAGGTCTCATTTACAATATCAACTACTTCTTCTATCCGCCCTTCGCTATCCCAATCGAGTAAACGCTTATCTGTACTCACCAAGAGTACTTCGATTAGTTGCGGGATGGAACCATTAATCTGTTGTAATTGCTGAAGTAAATGACCTTCGATATCGAAAACCGATTGACAAAGAGAAACATCAACAACAATTGAAATGATTTGTATTGCTTGCAAAGGAAGAAATGTTAATCGGGATTTATCCTTGGTTAAGCGAACCAAATAACACCCCTTTTCTCCCACCTCTTTTCGATTACGCCCTTGCGTGTTTCCCGAATATACAATTGGCGGATATTCTTTTAAAATTTGTCGCTGATGAATGTGACCTAGTGCCCAATAGTCAAAGTCTTTATTAGCCAGTTCAGTTATTTTGAATGGTGCATATGTATCATGATCTGTATTGCTTTGAACACTCCCATGCAGCATTGCAATATGGTATGGTACAGACGGATCGGTGATTTGATATTCAGCTGTTTTATTTTTAATGACAGCTCGGTTTTCATAGCTAAATCCGTAGATTCTTGCAAGCACTTCACCATTTTTTTCATATGTAACAGAGGATACCGTTTCGTTTTGAAAGATCACAACATTATTAGGATATGTCACAGGATGCGGATTAGCTTTGATATAGTCATGATTTCCATACGATAAAAAAACAGTTATATAATGCTGTTGAAGGCGTTCAAATGCACGCTTCAAGCGAATCTGCGCTTTTAAACTTTGTTGTTCATTATCAAATAAATCACCGACTAAAAGTACGAAATCAACCTGTTTATCAATCGCCATCCGTACTAGCTCATCAAGTGCTGTAAACGTACTTTCCCGAATCTCACGAAATATACTCTCAGGAGCGGTCGCTAATCCTTTAAAAGGGCTGTCCAAATGTAAATCTGCAGCATGAATAAACGTGATTTCCTTTGTCATGTTTACACCTCCAACTCTACATCATTTTAGCAAATCTGGTATTAGAATGCACGTTCGTATTACTGGATATGAAAAAGAAAACATGAATGATTCCTTGCTTTTGGCAAAGTGACCGCCTGGCCTAGTTGCACTTATACCTCATACCTAAAAATTTTCACTACGGAGATACATCTTCTACGATAAAATTTTTTTATCTGCTTTAACGTGAGAAATAATTTAGCTCTCGTCAACTCGCTGACAAAGACAAATCTCCCTGATAGTAAGAAAAAAGTTCGTTCACTATAGATAGCGGAAATTTTATTGAGTACAAGGCTTATAAATATAGGAATAGTTGGAAAATCATTTTGTTACTTTTGACGAATGCAACACAGATCGTATTCACAAAACGATTTACAACCCATTGAATCAATCTTTGCTTTTTAATATATCTTAAAAAGCCCTGCAAGTTAGCAGAGCTTTGAAAGGTAAATGAAACTCGTGAACTTCATTTATTTTTCTTTTTTCGATAAGGTAAGTGCTTTTTTGAAGTCTTTTAGAGAGCTGGAACGTCCATACATTAAAACCCCGCCTCGATATACCTTTGATCCCAGAATAGCTAAGATGACAATCGTACCAATTAAGAGACCAAGGGATAACGCAATCTCCCACATAGGAATATCCAACATGCCTACACGTAGAAACATAATGATCGGCGCAAAAAAAGGGATAAAGGATGTAATTTTAATAAAATCGGCTTCCGGTGTACTAAGTCCAAAAATAGCGATAAAAAACGCAATCATGAGCAAAAATGTCATTGGCATGATTAATTGTTGTGCATCTTCAATTCGACTTACTAAGGAACCTAACATCGCTGCAAGGGTTGCATACAGTAAATAGCCTAAGATAAAGAATACAATTGCGTATATATACACGGAAACAGAAGTTGTTCCAATACCAAATTCAGCGAATAATTCTTTCGTTGTGTCATCCTTAGCAGAAATAAGTGCATAGCCGCCCCCTAAAAACAGCGCAATTTGAGTTATTCCTACAAGAGCAACACCAGTAATTTTGGCAAACATATGCGTTACAGGAGAAACGCTAGAAATAAGAATTTCCATGACACGAGATGATTTTTCCGTTGCTACATCGGTTGCAATCATATTACCATAAATAAGTACAGTCATATATAACAGAATCATCATAATGTTTACAATCCCACGCGCCTGATTTAGTTCCTCTTCTGTTTTAGCTGATTTATCTAATACTATCGTATCAAAAGCTACCGGAGCATTAATTTCCGCTAAAACACCAGCGTCAATATTTGCTTGCTTTGTTGCATAGACAACCTTTAATTGCTGTAGTTGTTGCTTCAGTGTCGTTTGCAATTCTGATTGAGTAATACTATTCGCATAATATGTAGCTTCAGGCAACTGCTTTTCATTCATCGATAAGACAATAAGAGCTTTGTATTCTTCTTCCTCGACTGCTTGTTTCGCTTCTTCTTCCGTTCCATCAAAACGAATGAGTTTGGTATCATCACTGGTTTGTTCCGCATTTTTCGATAATGGGGTATACAGTTCATTGGACTGGTCAATAACAGCAACTTGATCTGCCTCACCATCAGAAAAAACATCAATAATTGTTTTTATATTTGTTAAAGCAAATATGAATGCTAGTGTGATAAGTGTAGTTATAATAAATGATTTTGACTTGATTCTTGTCATATATGTGTGACCTAAGATGATCCAAAACTTATTCATAGGAAGCACCTACTTTCGCTATAAAAATATCATTTAGAGACGGTTCTTCCAGTGCAAATTGTCGTACAAACCCTTTACCTTG
The DNA here is from genome assembly GCF_053667775.1 of Cerasibacillus sp. JNUCC 74. Next base: position 2,984,969 of record NZ_CM132207.1, read on the forward strand.
GATTGCTGTAAAGATATCTTGTGAAACTGCTTCATTTTCGATTTGCAGATGGCAGCCTTCCATCACTGACTTATAAGCGGTAACGCCAGGAAAATCACGGAGAAAGTCAACTGGAAAATCTGCATAAACGACTAAATTTTTCTTACCAAACGAACGCTTTATCTCCCGTAATGAACCTTGGACGACTTGCTTTCCTTTATGTAAAATACACAAATGTTCACATAATTCTTCTACATGTTCCATTCGATGGGAGGAAAATACAATCGATGTTCCTTTTTCCTTTAAGTCAATAACTGCTTCTTTCAACATTTCCACATTAACCGGATCCAGTCCGGAAAATGGCTCATCTAAGATTAATAGTTTTGGCTTATGAATGACTGCAGAAATAAATTGAATCTTTTGCTGATTTCCTTTGGATAACTCTTCTACCTTCTTATTCAAATACTCTGGAACTTGAAAGCGATCAAGCCATGCTTTTAATTCACTTACAGCCTCGCTTTTTCCCATCCCCCGCAATCTTCCTAAATAAGTAAGCTGTTCCTTTACTGTCAGTTTTGGATAAAGCCCCCTCTCTTCCGGAAGATAACCAATTAAATGACTTTTCTCATAATCAATCGCTTCACCTTCCCAAGTAATCTCACCAGATGTCTTATCTAATAAACCTAAAATCATGCGAAACGTCGTCGTCTTTCCCGCACCATTTCCACCAAGAAAGCCGAACATTTCCTTTTCTGGAATTTCTAAAGACAGCCCGTTTACAGCTGTATGCGTACCAAACTGTTTAGTAACATCTTTCAGTCTTAGCATCTTTTCTCTCCTCTCTTAAATATTATTACGTAAAACAATCGAAGAAGTTTCAATCATTCTTCTCTCATATGGAAATAAAAATTGGTGATCGCGTATGCCGAATTATAACAAAACAAAAAGAGTTCTTAATAAAAAGAGACTGAAAGAGATACCGTCAAACAAGCTGACTACAAACCATTGCTAATATATACATAACCAGCATAGCATCCGAACCCTTGCTTTTGCTTGATTGTCTATCATCTGATAACACTCATCGAATAAACGTTTTTTCCTTCCAGTATAATGATTATTTTAAAAAACCTATAATCTGAACAATGATTGCTGCGATTAATTCCATATTCCAGAAGGGTTTTCCAGAAAATCTTCACTTAACATTCTCATCTCCCTCAAAAATAAAAATATCTTCAATCTTGCAATGAAAGGTTTGGGCTAATTTATGTGCGAGTACAAGCGACGGTTTATACCTCCCTTTTTCCAAGGAAATAATTGTCTGTCTCGATACGTTCACTTTTTGTGATAATTCTTCTTGTGTCATGCCAAATTCGATTCGTTTCTCACGGATAAGTGTTCTCATAGTCTCCCTGCTTTATAAAGTAAACTTTTACGTAAAGTTTACTTTACTTCTAACGTATCTGTCAACAAGTAATTTAATTCAGCAAAGCACAGAGAAGGAATCTGAAAATAATTGTCGAATATATTAAGGTAAGTAAAGGAGGGACCAATGTGAGAAATTATACATTGACTGTATTTGATCGTTCAGGTGAAAAACTACTCGATGAAACATTTACCGCTGCTAATGATGAGGAAGCGAAAGAACTGGGGACTGCTAAGCTAGAAAAAGAAGGATATCTTGAGTATACTCATCGTTGTGCAACACCGGATGCTAAGCTAATCTTATTTCATCGCTAATTATGAAATAATTGTTAATTACAACTCGCAACAGTGAAAATTTTCTTTTTTCCTTGACTTATCAAAACAGGTAGTGTGTTTTCTTAAAAAAGAGCGATTTCCTGCTCTTATAAGGTGGGGGAAACGCTAAGCTTATAAAGTAAACCCTTCATTCAGCGCTGATAAAAAGTAGAACAAAGGCTATCATCTCGAACGTCCTTGAAAAACCGTGATGAGTTGCTGTCGAAGCTTCCCTTGTCTTTGATAAGGAACAGCATTTTTTCTGCATGCGATACTTATTTAAATCCTGTCGATCCGAACAAATCGGAAATTTAAGAGCTGTTATTTCCACTTAGATTCCTGTATATTATCATCTATAATTCCTAAAGTGAGAGTCTTATTATATCCTTAGATACAGGATAAATTATATAGTTACGTTACCTATAATTCGCTTGATACAGCGCTTATACTCTGAGCATAAATTTCACTATCTATCTTAGCAATTTTATGGTTTTTACGTAAAACCGACTTTTCATTTGAAAAAGTCGGTTACTTTTTTTATTTCCCTTGAAACGCCGGCTGTCTTTTCTCTAAAAATGCTTGAACACCCTCTTTATGATCTTCTGTGTTTCGCAGCTTCCATTGTGCTTGTTTCTCTGCTTCCAAGTAATATTTTAATTCTCTTTCCTGATTCTTGTGGTACATGATTTTAGTTTCCAGCATCGATACAAGCGGTGCCGTCAACAGCTTATTTGCTAATTTAACGGCCTGTGGGACCACCCGTTCCTCCGTAAGCTGATCAACTAACCCGATTTTCTTTGCCCTTACTGCATCGACTTGCTGTAGACTCCAAATAAATTGTTTCGCCTGGTGAGTTCCTAGCCGCTCCTTTAATAGAAAATGCCCGCCGCCATCCGGAGCAAGACCGATACCGATAAATAACATTCCTAGCTTTGCATTTTCCTGAGCAACAACATAATCAGCCGTTAAAGCATAACTTAATCCCAATCCTGCCACAGATCCATGGATAGCAGAAATAACGATTTTGGGCATCATATAAAGTTTGCATGTAATCGCCCCAATTAAGTCCATAATGTCAGCAAAAAAGTCATAATCTGATAAATCGGTCATCATCGAGATATCTCCACCAGCGCAAAAAGCATTCCCTTCTCCGGAAATAATAACAACTTGATCTTCATTTTTTTCTATTTTTTCAACCGTATCCAACAAGTCCTTTAGCATTTCTATATGAAGTGCATTATAACGTTCAGGTCGATTAAAATGAATATAAGAAATGCCATCTTTACTTTGATAAATTACAGTCTCTCCCATAGTTGCCCCCCTCATTTTGTATTTTCTTGAAAATAAAATTTACAGTTTTACAACAGTCACTATATATAATTAATTCGATATTCATCCATAATATCCTGCTAAAGAAGTGTTCAAAAAGTCCGTAGAAAATGGCGGGACATCTTTTACATTAGAATGGATAAAGAGAAATTTTATGTACAACGTATAAGTAAAACTAGAAAGACGCCTCGCTTCCTTAGGGTTTATCGCTGGCTAAAATTTCGTTTTTTATGTTAACTGATGCTTCAAATTATAAGCCTTCGTCACCAAAACCATGCGCTTTCGAACTTCTCTCCCCTTTTTAACACACACTATCATAAAACCATTTTGTTCATTTGAAGCAAGATAACCGTCTTAATACATATGTGAAACTCTAAACGATGTGCTTAACGCAAAAGAAAAACTGCAGTTAATAATTGACTGCAGTTGAATGAAAGCTATTAATTAATTCTGAGCTCCATAAAGCTCTTCCAAAGGCTTCGTTATAATACGGCTTATATCATTAATAACCATGTTTAATCGTTGTTCTTCTTCCATTAATTTAGCAATTCCTTGGTGTTGTTGGACTAATTCAACGACTTTTTTAGCTCTTTCTACCTCTTCTTCTGTAATCTCCTGTCCTTGCATTTGCTTTTCTTGTAAGGACATTTGAGTGTCTCGGAAATTATCAAACATCTGTTTCGCAGATGGCTCATTCATTACTGCATCATAGGCATTTTTTAGACTTTTAAATTCTTCGCTCTCACGAATCGCTTTTTCTAAATCGTACGCACTATCATAAATATTAGGCACAATATATCCTCCTTCAAATTCTGACTCTTATTTACTATAACAAACGAAATCTTTTGTGTATACCGTTTCCTCCCTTAAAAAAGCAACTGATATTTTATTTTTTAAACTGATTTTTACTGGTATAATAAAGAAAACTACTTCGTTAAAAAGGAGTTTCCACCATGATTAATCAGCTTAAAAAAATTTTCCCCTCACTCGTAGTCGGAACAACAGAATTGATCCAATCCTCTTCTTTTTACTGGTATATAATGGATAACGGTGAAAAAATCGGTATTCAAAAAGATGAATTAACTACTAAGGATAAGAAACTTTTACAAACATTTTTAACCCCATATAAAGTACAATTACCACTTCCTTCAGAACAAGAGAGAAATTGGCAGCGTATTATTAATCAAACAGCTACAAATATAGATATTATAACTAAAACACCTTATCGTTTTGTCTATTTTACGATGAATGATGAGCAAATTGAACCAACTGTGTTTAAAGAATCAATCCAAGCGATGTTCGATTACCCGATACCAATGTTGTGGGAAAATGAACGGGAAGGAATGATCATTGAGGAACAACCGACAATCGTTGAAGAAAGCTTACCCTACCATCAAATGATTGATGTAATCATGAGTGATTTATACGTAAATGTCCATTTTTTTGTTGGTCCTTATTTAAACGACTATCATGATGCAAAAGATCAATACAATCGTATGCTCACATATGCTAAAATTGCTCTATCCTACTCGAATAAACCAGTAATTAATTACCAGGATGCAATGCCATTTGTATTATTGGAACAAACGGATAATTCATTTCGTCATCACTTGATTCAAGTTACCCTTCAAGAGTTCACAACCAAACAGGACTTTTTAAAAACGATACATACATTTTTAACATGCAACTTAAATATATCGGAAACTGCAAAAAAATTATTTATGCATCGAAACAGTTTACAATACCGAATTGATAAATTTATTGAAAAGACTGGTATTGACATCCGGCAATTTCATCAAGCTGTTACTGTTTATTTTGCCCTTTTAGCCAACATGCACAAAGAATAACACATTCTTTGTGCATGTTGGCTGTTTCCAATTTGTTAAGCTTTTCTTATACTAAAAGTAATCAAAACGCTTACAAATTGGAGGGTCTACTAATGGCTGAATTACGTTTAGAACATATCCAGAAAGTATATGATAAAAAGAATATTGCTGTAGATGATTTTAATCTACATATTAAAGATAAGGAATTTATTGTTTTTGTTGGTCCATCAGGTTGTGGTAAATCAACTACTTTACGTATGATCGCTGGTTTAGAAGAAATTACAAGTGGGGAATTATACATTAATGACAAAAAAATGAATGATGTTGCACCTAAAGATCGTGATATTGCCATGGTATTCCAGAACTATGCACTATATCCACATATGAATGTTTACGATAATATGGCATTTGGTCTTAAATTACGTAAATTTAAAAAGGATGAAATCGATAAACGGGTTAAAAATGCTGCCAAGATATTAGGGTTAGAAGCTTATTTAGATCGTAAACCAAAAGCGCTTTCAGGTGGTCAGCGTCAACGTGTTGCTCTAGGTCGTGCCATCGTCCGAGATGCTAAAGTGTTCTTAATGGATGAACCGTTATCCAATTTAGATGCCAAGCTGCGTGTTCAAATGCGAGCTGAAATTCAAAAGCTGCACCAACGCTTACAAACTACTACTATCTATGTAACCCATGACCAAACCGAAGCAATGACAATGGCAACCCGCCTTGTCGTTATGAAGGACGGCATTATCCAACAAATTGGTGCTCCAAAAGAGGTATATGATAATCCTGATAATGTTTTTGTCGGCGGATTTATCGGATCACCATCCATGAACTTCTTTACTGGTACATTAAAAGAAAATTATTTTGAGATAGGAAATGTGAAAATTGCTGTACCAGAAGGCAAATTAAAACCATTGCGTGAACAAGGATATATGAACAAACAAGTTATCTTGGGTATTCGTCCTGAGGATATTCATGATGAACCTGTATTTATCGAATCCACCCCAGATACAAAAATTTCAATTACGATTGATGTTGCAGATTTAATGGGCGCCGAAACATTTCTTTATGGAAAAATTGTAGAACAGGATTTCATCGCACGGATTGACTCACGTACGGATATTAATGTCGGACAGACCATTGATTTAGCCTTTGATATGAACAAAGCTCACTTTTTCGATTACGAAACAGAGGTACGTATTCATTAACAAAGCAAAAAATTAACTACACATATAAGGTACAGAATAACAACACAATAAATGAAATCGCAAACGAACGACTTTCATATGTGGTAAATCATCTTACAAAAGAAAAGTAATAGGGAAAAGCGCAGGTGACTGTGCTTTTCCCGTATATCCAACTTTATTAAGCTTTTGGTCCAAGCTGCTGTTGAGCAGTTTGTACAAGACGCTTTGTAATCTCTCCTCCTACAGATCCGTTTGCACGAGAAGTAGATTCTGGTCCTAAGTTAACGCCAAATTCTTGAGCAATTTCATACTTCATTTGGTCAAGTGCTTGTTGTACTCCAGGAACTAGTAATTGATTTGAGTTATTGTTTCTTGCCATCTTTATCACCTCCTGTGCTTATAGTTTGAGCAGATTTAGCAAACTTATAATGAATTTTCATTGGTAAATAATAGAGATGGAAGGATATTCAACCTTAATATACATATAAAAACTTTAGCTGAAAATTAAAGAGGCTGGAACATAACTAAAACAGTTTTAAAAAACGAACAATAAATCGTCCTTGTACTATAGGAAAGTATAAAATTTTAGGCTTTATCCCGCATGTAAGGTGCCGTAAGACTCCCACTTCAAAATCTTGATTTGATACAAAAGGTCTAAGTGGGAGAAAACGGCACCTAAATGCCCGATTCGTTTAAGGGTCCCCTGAGGTACTAACATTCAGTAGGAGATGGAAGAAAACTCCTACTGAATGAAGTTTCACTTTATCGTATAAGAAAAACGATGGCTTTCGCTAAAGACTTGGCGATTAGGCAAGTTTTTTAAACACAAACAAACCGAACAATGAATTGTTCGGTTTGTGCTATTTAGTATTTGCTTTTGTCCCAGCCTCTTTGATAAATTTAATTATTTGGGATACGTCATTTCCTTAGGATTCACATATTTATCAAATTGTTCTTCTGTTAGTAAGTCCAATTTAACTGCAGTTTCTTTTAAGGTTGTGTTTTCTTCATATGCTGTTTTCGCTATTTTAGCTGCATTTTCATAACCAATATGAGGGTTCAGTGCTGTTACTAACATAAGAGAGTCTCTTAAATTCTTCTCAATTTGCTCGAGATTTGGTTCAATTCCTTGTGCACAGCGCTCATCAAACGAAACAATACTATCTGCAAGAAGATCACAAGACTGTAAAAAGTTATATGCAATAACCGGTTTAAACACGTTTAGTTCAAAATTACCTTGACTAGCTGCAAAGCCAATCGTTGCATCATTTCCCATTACTTGAGCAGCAACCATTGTTACCGCTTCGCTCTGCGTTGGGTTTACTTTTCCAGGCATAATGGAACTTCCAGGTTCATTTGCTGGGATTGTTATCTCCCCAATACCACAACGAGGACCGCTTGCAAGCCAACGTACATCATTGGCAATTTTCATTATATCTGCTGCCAACGCTTTCAATGCCCCATGAGCATAAACAGATTCATCATGACTAGTTAATGCGTGGAATTTATTTGGTGCCGAAATGAATTCTTTATCTGTAGCTTGTCGAATCTTCGCACAAACTTTCTCAGCAAATTCAGGATGCGCATTTAAGCCTGTTCCAACGGCTGTTCCGCCAATAGCTAGTTCTTTTAAGTATTGGACACTTTGTTCAATCATGGATTCTGACTTTTCCAACATGCGATGCCAACCGCTTATCTCTTGGCCAAGCGTTAATGGAGTCGCATCTTGCAAATGGGTACGACCAATTTTTACAATATCATTAAATTTATCGATTTTAGCTTTTAATGTAGCTTTTAACGTGCTTACAGATGGTAAAACTTTATCTTCTAATTTTAGTACAAAGGCAATATGCATTGCAGTAGGATACGTATCATTTGAACTTTGTGATTTATTAACATCATCATTAGGATGTAGGATTAAATCACTGCCTTGCTGCTTTAACCAGTTATTCCCAACATATGCAATAACTTCATTAACATTCATATTCGATTGCGTGCCACTTCCAGTTTGCCAAACAACTAAAGGAAAATGCTCTGTTAGATCGCCGTTTACAATCTGATCCGCAGCAACTCCAATAGCCGCTGCTTTCTTTTCTTCCAACAGTCCAAGCTCCTTATTAGCAAGAGCAGCACTTTTCTTCAATATCGCAAACGCTTTAATTATTTCCAAAGGCATTTTTTCATTACCTATAGGAAAATTTTGTTTACTTCTCTGTGTTTGCGCCCCCCAATACTTATCCGTTGGTACATGAATTTCTCCTATCGTATCTTTTTCTACACGATAATCCATTATACTTTCCTCCCTATGTCGATTACTCGCTATCTATTGTACCAGAAATTCCTTATTAGAAAAACTTTGCTTGTCGCCTAGTCTTTAGCGAAAGCTTGTAGTTTTCTTATACGAAAAAGTGAAACTTCATTCAGTAGAAGTTTTCTTCCATCTCCTACTGAATGTTAGTACCTCAGGGGGTATGACCTAAAGGCCCTTAAACGAATCGGGCATTTAGGTGCCGTTTTCTCCCACTTAGACCTTTTGTATCAAATCGAGATTTTGAAGTGGGAGTCTTACGGCACCTTACATGCGGGATAAAGCCCAAAATTTTATACTTTCCTATAGTACCTTAATTAAAGATTTATTTACATGAAAGATTAGCGGAACGAATGACTTATACAAAAAACTAACTCATTGGTACAACTTCAAATAATTTCTTCTGACCCCCTTTAAATAAAAAAGATTTATACGTGTGTATTCAAAAAGAAGTTAAATATGAGGAGATTTTATATTTAACTTCTTTAGATATCTAAGGCATGAATTAACTTCTAAAATTTGATACATTCTAGTCTATGACAAAAACAGTAATATATTTTAAGGCTTTTCAAACATCTTCCATTAATGACACAAAATTGTACGGGATTTTTTAACCCTTTTATGCCTATCTTCTTTTATAATATGAAAAGGATGACTTTCCCCATTAAAAAATACAACACCATTTTTAAGCAGTTCATCTTCTTTGTTGATAATTATGTTGACTGAGACTAGAAAAGAAGGAGGATTCTGCTTTTTTTATTGAAAACTAATCGTATTCAAGTTAATTTATTATTATAATGCTTTTTAATTATGTTAGATAGGCTTTATCCACATATGAAGGCAATGTACGGGTTTGGTACAATAATTATAGAATGGATTAAAAACATGGGGGGGAGGATTTCGCCATGCCCAATATATGGACACATATCTTATTTTGTGAAGAAATAGCTGATGCAGTAACTCAGACTCATTTATTCTCCAGTCATGAATCTTTAATGAAATTGGGTGCCCAAGGACCAGACCCTTTCTTTTATTATAATTTTTGGCCATGGAAAAAAAATGATACAGTTGAGGAAATCGGCTTAGCGTTACATGAAAAACACTGCGGTGTATTTTTATTAGATTTGATCAAAGCTGCAAAAACAATGGATGACCAAGTAAGAGCATTTATATTTGGCTTCGTTACTCATCATATATTGGATCGAAATACTCATCCTTATATTAATTATCGAGCAGGGTACGAGGGAAATAAACATCAGCAGTTAGAAATAATTATCGATACATTAATCATGGAAAAATTTAATAACCTAAAAACCTGGAAAACCCCTGTTTACAAAGAAATCGATGTTGGAAGATCATTAAATAGCCATGTTATCCACTTATTACACAAGATGATTAACAAGCACTATCCTGAATTAAACATAAAGAAGTCAGGATATATTCAAAAGTCATACCGTGATATGAAATTAGCTTTAAAAATACTCTATGATCCATATGGGTGGAAAAATGCACTTCTTGGCTCACTCGTTTCGTCTTATTCTCATCGACCAGTTCGAGCAAATATTGATTATTTGAATGAAAACCGTATTACATGGTATCATCCTGCAACAAATGAGCCGAGCAAAAAAAGTTTTATTGATCTTTACTTGCAAGCTAAAACGGAGGGGATAAGTATTTTAACTACAGTAAAAGACTACTGGCAGCAACAGGATGAAATATTGTTCAATAAGCTAAAAGAACAACTGGGGGATATTTCCTATGATACAGGAAAACCGCTGGAATTGAATATGAAAAATATATATAGTGATCCAATCGTTTAGCCATGGACAGAGGGACTCCCCTCCTTCCGCGGTTATTTATTTTAATGAAACACCAACTTCCGATTGGATCGTTTGTTTAGCCTCCTTCATGCCTTTTTCAACATTAACAAATTTCAATAAAATAATACCTCCAATAAAGAATACCAATAAAGAAACAATACCATTGCGGCTGGACCCAGTGAGCTGACCAACAACGGCAAATAGAAATGGACCAAAAATCGCTGCAAACTTTGAAGAAATACCATAGAATCCAAAAAACTCAGCATGCTTGTTTTCCGGAACCATACGACCGTAAATGGAACGGCTTAAAGACTGAGCACCACCTTGAACGATTCCAACACAGATTGCTAATAAGTAAAAATGTATAGCTGAAGTCATGAAATAACCTAATAGCACAATTCCTGTATAAACATATAATGACAACGTTAGAGCCTTCTTTGCACTAATTTTGTTTGCCAACCAGCCAAAGAAAAAAGTACAAGGTATTCCAACAAATTGTGTAATTAACAAAGCTACAATTAAACTATTCCCACCAATGCCAATGTCACGTCCATAAATAGTGGCCATTTTTATAATCGTGGAAATCCCATCATTATATAACCAAAAAGCTAATAAAAAAATTAATAATTGCTTATACTGCTTTAAATCTCTAAAGGTTGAGGCAACCCTTGAAAAACCGATTGAAATATAGGTTCTATCTCTTTTGATAGCCTGTTTTTTATCCTCCTGAATATTGCGAAAAAGCGGAATTGAAAATACGAACCACCAAATTCCAACACTAACAAAGGAAACTTGACTCGCTATAGTTGCATTTGGTATACCAAACCAATCGTACTTTAAAATCATCAAGATATTAATAGCAAGCAATATACCTCCACCAATATATCCCCAAGCAAAACCCGCAGAGGAGACTTTATCTATATCCTGTTCATTTGCAATTTCCGGTAAAAACGCATCATAAAAAATATTCCCCCCGGAAAATCCCACTGTACCAATAATTAATAATAAAGAAGCAAATATGTAATCTCCTTCACCGACGAGCCCAAGCAAAACACTAGCAATCATACCCATATAAGCAAAAAAACGCAGAAACTTCTTTTTAGCCGCTGTATAATCACTAATCGCTCCTAATATCGGTGCAAGAACTGCTACAATGAGCACGGCGATCGATTGAGAATACCCCCAGTAGCTTGCTGCAAGATTTTCTTTAACACCAACGGCAGCAACATCATAATAAAAAACAGGCAAGATAGCGGCCATAACCGTTGTAGCAAAAGCAGAATTCCCAAAATCATAAAGCACCCAGCTAAGTGTCACTTTCTTTTTCATTGTCCTCATCCTCCTTTTAATTAGAATAACAAACCCTTCCTCCCTTCGTATGTTTTTTACAGAAATTTAATATACATATATTTTTAGAATAACAAGGAATATAAGTGAAAGACTATGAAGTATTGTTTTTAAAGCACATGTTTAAAACGAGGAGAAATAAACTAGATGGGGGAAGATCATTAACGTCCTCGAAAAATCGCAATGTATCGTTGTTGAACAAACTAATTTAGCTTTTAAATGCGATTTCAAAGCCGCTAACGTGATATTACAGTACTTTATATGTTTAAAATTCTACTGGACCTTCTTAGCTTTAGTGCTAAATTTTATTCATGTTAACGTATGTAGAAATTAGAAGTGTTAGCTTTCTAGCCCGAACCTCCTCTTAAAACCAAAAAAGCGCCTTACCGAACTGGCAAGGCAGCTGTGCTTCATGTATTATTCCCAAATAAATTGCCTATAAGCGTTACTCCACTTTAAAAATTTATCTCTATCTCCTGTATCAATAGCTTTGTTAATACGATCTTGTATAAACGCTTTATTATAATTAAAGCAAACTTCATCTAAAAGCAGACGGCTATAAAACCTTAACTCAAATGCTATTTCCCGTTTTGCATTTATCTTTTTTCCATTATACCGGTAATAATGATAAATAATTTTCTGCTTTTTCATGGAACATCCTCCTTGTTCCTTTTTATTATTATCCTAAATTTTTAGAAATATTTCAATAGGTAAACGCGAAAATTTTTCTTTTTCCTATTTTTCCCTTAAGAAACTTACTTCAAATAGGTCAATACATATTACTTCATGCTTTTATGTTGCTCTAGACTCACCACATAATGCTTTGGTAGACTTTTATAGTATAGCAATATCTTATTACTGAACGTTCTAAATGGAGGTCCGTACATATGAATTATTCGGATAACTTAAAAAAGGGAGAGAAAGGCGCTTGGATTAGTATCCTTGCCTATATTTTCCTAGCAATTAGTAAATTAATTGTAGCTACTATCGGGAATTCAGATGCTTTACGAGCAGATGGACTCAATAATACTACCGATGTTATTGCATCCGTTGCAGTATTAGTAGGATTAAAAATCTCTCGCAAGCCACCTGATGAGGACCACCATTATGGACATTTCCGCGCAGAAACTATTGCTTCACTCTTTGCCGCATTTGTAATGATGTTGGTTGGTATCCAGGTTATTACAGATACGGTTAAAACGGTGGTTGAAAAAAATTATACGCAGCCTAGTATGATAACGGCTTGGACTTCCTTAGCAGCAGCAGCAATCATGTTTTTCATTTATTTATATAACTTGCAACTATCGCGGAAAATTTCCAGTTCTTCTTTATATGCTGCTGCGCAAGATAATCGATCTGATGCGCTGGTAAGTATTGGAGCTTTTATCGGCATTACCGGAGCACAATTCGGTTTGTTTTGGTTAGATCCTGTAGCTGGATTAGTTGTCGGTCTTATTATTTGTAAAACTGCTTGGGATATATTTAGCGACGCTTCCCATACATTAACAGATGGCTTCGATGAAAAACAAATTAAAAAAATTCGTGCAAGTGTAGAAAATGATCCAGATGTAAAGGAAGTACACGATATAAAAGGCCGTATTCACGGAAACCAGGCATTTATAGATATTACCATTCTGGTTGACCCCACTTTAAATGTGGAAGAGAGCCATGCTATTACGGAGCGAATTGAACGTTATTTATACAAAAAACATAATATTTCACATGTTCATATTCATATTGAGCCATACCAATCATAAAGCTTACGATGGTAACAGGAATATGCCAGATGACTGATATGAAAAATTATGAAGAAAATTCTTTTGGATAAGACTCTTTTGTAACGTAAATGTTTAGTTTCCCTTACTAAAAACAAAACACTGTTTCTCTATTGAAGTGAATATTAATTTTTATATGCACGTTATTAAATGAGACTGGGACATAACTAAAACAGCTGATTAAAAAACGAACCATAAATCATCCTTGTATGATAGGAAAGTATAAAATTTTTATACGTTTATCCCGCATGTAAGGTGCCGTAAGACTCCCACTTCAAAATCTTGAGTTGATACAAAAGGTCTAAGTGGGAGAAAACGGCACCTAAATGCCCGATTCGTTCAACTAACATTTCTTGGGAAAAGCATTCCAAGAAATGAAGTTTCACTTTATCGTATAAGAAAAACGATAGCTTTCGCTAAAGACTTGGCGACAAACCAAGTTTTTCTAAACACAAACAAACCGAACAATTATAAGGTACCGACCCCCCAAAGTTAGAGTAGAAATCTAATTTTCGGGGGTGTTTTTATGGCTAAATATAGTGAAGAATTTAAAATAAATCTTGTCACCGAGTATTTATATGGCAACCTAGGATATAAATTATTGGCAAAAAAATATAATATGGGTAGCGCAACACCAATATTTGAATGGGTGAAAGTCTATAAGTCTCAGGGAATGGATGGGTTAAAAAGAAAAAAAGCTAGGAAGTTTTATCCTGTTCGATTTAAATTAAATACGATACAATTTGTGTTAAAGACAGGTGCTACTTTTTTAGAAACTGCTGTTCAATTTAAATTGAACAACCCTTCCTTAATTAGACGCTGGATGAAAGAATTTAAGGAACAAGGAGTAGAAGGCCTGAAACCAAAGGGGGAGTCTTCTATGTCTAAGAAACCCAATAAACGGAAGAAAAAGGAAGAAAAAAAGTTAACACGTGAAGAAATATTAGAACGAGAGAATGAACTATTAAGGCTAGAAAATGCGTACCTAAAAAAGCTACGAGCTTTTCGGGAGAATCCAAATGCCTTCCACGAAAAGCACAGGCAAAGGTGGCATTTGGACTTAAAGAAGAAGGATTCCGATTAAAAGATATTCTCCTTATTGTGGGCATACCTGAAGCAACCTATCACTATCATGTGAAAAATTTTGGCAGAGAAGATTCAGACAAAGTACTAAAAAAAATCATTATCGATTTATTTAAAAAGTTCCATGAACGTTATGGCTATAAACGTATTACTAGAGAACTAAATAAATTAGGATACGTTATCAACCATAAAAAAGTATATCGCATTATGTGCGAATTGGGATTGAAATGTGTGAAATTTATGCGAAAATCCCGTAAATACAATTCCTATAAGGGAAACGTTGGAAAAGTGGCGAAAAACCGATTGTCTCGCCGTTTTAACACGCCAATTCCTCTTCAAAAATTAGTAACCGATATTACAGAATTCAAATGTCTAAGTGAAGAGAAGTTATATTTAAATCCGATTCTTGACCTTTATAACGGAGAAATTATTGCGTATAAAATCAAGGAACGTCCAACGTTAGATCTTGTCATAGAACCTTTAAAAGAAACGATAGAGATAATAAAGAATCATGCAACCTATCGCACCACCATCCATTCTGACCAAGGCTTTCATTACCAACACAACCAATGGGTGAGAACATTAAAAGAGAATAAAGTATTCCAAAGCATGTCTAGAAAAGCAACCTGTGCGGATAATGCTTCCATGGAGAATTTTTTTGGCATTTTAAAACAAGAAATGTATTATGGAGAAAAATTAGTAAGCTATGAAGAATTAAAAAGTCGGATTGAAGAATATATCTATTGGTATAATCATGAACGAATAAAAGAAAAATTGGCCGGGCTGAGCCCAGTCGAGTATCGAACGCAATCCAGCCAATCAACTGTATAATAAAACTCTAACTTTTGGGGGTAATCACATAAATGAATCGTTCGGTTTTTGCTATTTCGTAATTGCTTATGTCCCAGCACCTTTATGCTAAGTTAAAATATATACAGTAGCAATTGCGGCAATTACAACAAGAATAACATTTATTCCCAGATAAGCTAACACGATGGCTACAATTCCACCAAGTAAACCTATATGAGGCTCATCAGACTTAACAGTTAAAATGCCTGGAAAAATTAACGCACCTAATGCTGCATAAGGTATTGCATTTAGCCAGTTATTTACCCAATCGCGAAATTGTAATTTATCAACGATAAAAGCAGGAATCATTCTCGGGAGCATTGTAACAATGGCCATACCAACAATAATGAATAGAATCATGTTCTACTCCTCCTTTAAAAGAAATATTCCACTCATTCCTCCAATAATTGTCCCAAGAACAATTGCCCAGCCAGTACTCATACCAAGCTGAACACATATCGTATTAATGAGCATAGCTAAGATTGCTATAAGCGCTATTTTCTTATTTTGCTTGACAGTTGGTAGCAGCAATCCAATAAACATAGCATATAATGCAATTCCCATACTTTGACTTAATCTTTCGGGAATAACCTCACCAACAACCCCGCCAATAAACGAACCAAAGATCCATGATAAATAAGCGGTAATAATAATAGTTGCGTAAAACCATGTTCCTTTATCTAACTTTGCTTCTTTTGGATTTAAAGCGGTGACAGCAAAGGTTTCATCCGTTAACCCCATAGACAACGGTAGTCTCCATTTCAAAGATACGCCCCGTAACCGATTCATAAAGGAGAGACTCATAACAAAATGTCGAAAATTTAAGACAAATGTAGCAATGATAATTTCAGCAGCTCCTGCACTTACTGCTATCATATTTGCACCCATAAACTGACTTGCACCTGCAAACACGAACATACTCATTAACGTTAGACATTCCTGCTTGCCTGGCTAACACACCGTAAGCTATAGCGATAGGAAGATAGCCAACCATAATTGGCAATCCTTTAGAAATTCCTTTTTGTATCATTGCCAATGGGGTAGAAGCATTCTCAGCTTTATTTTGAACTGCTCTTATATTCAACTATTCTCCTCCTCCATTGTCATAATTCCTGTTATTATAACGTATATTTACAAAATTAAAAAGATTTATGTGCAAGAAATTTTATATTGACAAAATGAAAATTGCCCGTTATATTCAATATTAATCTCAAAAAAATATGGCTGACCTTGAATGCATAGTAAACATTTCTCCAAGCAGCAAAAAGAGACAGAGTGAGTGCTGAAAACTCTGGCAGGAAAATGTTGAAATACACATTCATAAATAAAGGTTGTACACAAATGAGCGGTTGGTTATTTCCAGCAAGCAGGGTGGTAACGCGGAGTAAAGCTTCGTCCCTTCATCGGGATGAAGCTTTTTTTATTGTCTAGAAACAATATCCGTTTTTACATGGATATCTTTTTTGAAGGTAGCTTCGTCAGTTTACGCACTAGAAAGACTAGTAAACTTCGCTCTTCCTTCTATGTTAAGTTCACTGAGTCGAAGAAAAAAAACATTTCGATAGCTACACATTGCGGTTTTTCAAGGACGACCGAGTTTTAGCTTTTGTTCCACTTTAAGGAGAAAAGCACTCCTTGAATGTATCCCGCATATAAAGCGTAAGTCTCCCCTTCAAGAATTAAAGGAGCAGAGAGAAGAAGAAATTGGAGGAAACGGCACCTAAATGCCCAATTCGTTCAGAGGCCTTTAGGTCATACCCTTGCGGTACTAACATTCCGTGTAAAAAACGTTTCACGGAATGAAGTTTCACTTTATCCCGGATATAAGGATCCGTATTTTTCTCATTTCAAAAATGTGCTAATGAATTGCGAACATGATGAGAAAAACGGGTCCTAAATCCCCGATTCGTTCATCTAACATTCCGTGTAAAAAACGTTTCACGGAATGAAGTTTCACTTTATCTGTCAGAGGTTCTTATTTGTCCGTTGCTAATCGAGCGCTTCTAGCTTTATTCTTCATTTTAGAAAGGAATATTTTTACGTAGAAATGCATCAGCAGGAGTAAATTACACCTAAAAGGTCGTAGCACGTAGCTAAGATTTTCTTAGCGTATTTTTAGACAAATCCATGGCATCGAAAATTTTAAATTACTAAAAATAAATCTGGCAGCCTTTCTTTACTTGCCAAGATACAAAAAAGAATAACATCTCTTGTTAGACTTTTCAAAGGAGGAATAAATATGTTTCCAATTCAGCCAAAACATCATCCATCTTTACTTGGAGCGATTAGCTTTTTTATTGTAATCATTAGTCTAATCAGTTTTTTCATTATTAAAGTAGGAACCACCCCGCATATTCCGATTATCCTTGGCATTTTTTTATTAATCGGTTATGGACTGTTCAAAAATATTTCTTTTTATGATTTGCAGAATGGTTTAGTTGAAGGCGCAAGAACAGGAATGGGGGCAGTGTTTTTATTCTTTTTAATTGGTATTCTTATTAGCAGCTGGATGATGAGCGGAACAATTCCTGCACTTATTAACCTTGGATTTACATTTATTGGAGCTAATTGGTTTTACGCAGTTGTCTTTTCAATTACCGCAATTATTGGTGTTTCTATGGGAAGTTCTTTAACAACGACAGCTACGATTGGGGTTGCATTTATCGGCATGAGTGATGCACTTGATGCTTCTTTAGCGGTCACAGCTGGTGCCATTGTCTCTGGCGCTTTCTTTGGAGATAAAATGTCTCCTCTTTCTGATACAACAAATCTTGCTTCTACTGTTGTAGGCGTTGATTTATTTGATCATATTAAACATATTAGTTTTACTACTATACCAGCCTTTATTATTTCATTTATTCTGTTTGCAGTATTATCGCCAAGTACATCCTCAACCATTGGAAGTGGAGATGCATATCAAGAAGCGCTAGCGGCAACTAATTTAATCAGTTGGACATCATGGATACCGCTTTTATTATTAATAATTTGTACTTTTTTCCGTATTCCAGCATTTATCTCTATTTCCATCAGCAGCTTAGCTGCAACGATTATGGCTGTTTTTACGAGTGGATTACCTTGGAATGATATTTGGGAAATTTGGTTTAGTGGCTATACAGCATCTACTAATTTTGAACCGGTTAATGAATTGCTTACTAAAGGCGGTATTAATAGCATGTTATTTACAATTTCGCTAGTTATATTGGCTCTAGGTTTTGGTGGATTATTGTTTGTAACGGGAATTATTCCAACCATTCTTACCGCATTACAAAAACGGTTAAAAAGAATTCGCTCTATTGTTATCTCAACAGCTGCAACAGCTATTGGTGTCAATATTTTAATTGGAGAACAGTATCTTTCCATCTTGCTAACAGGTGAAACATTTAAGGGAATTTATACAAATGTGAAGTTGCCAAAAAAAGTTCTAGCACGCACTTTAGAAGATGCAGGGACAGTGATCAACCCACTCGTACCATGGAGTGTTTGTGGTGTATTCATCGCTGATGTGCTTGGCGTACCTGTACTGACTTATTTGCCATTTGCTTTTTTCTGTTTGCTTAGTCCAATAATTACAATGATTTTCAGTGGAAAAACTTTTGAAACTAAGCTAAAAAAAACTAAATAAAATCCTGCAACAAAAGCCAAAGGGTTCGGTTAACGACGTACAAAGGCAGAGCGCTTCTGATGGGATAAAGTGAAACTTCATTCAGTGGAACGTTTTTTACACGGAATGTTAGTTGAACGAATCGGGCATTTAGGTGCCGTTTTCCCTTACTTCTACTTCTCCTGTATTCACTTCCATCTTGAAAGGAGAGACTTACGGCACCTTACATGCGGGATAAAGTGAAACTTCATTTCTTGGAATGCTTTTCCCAAGAAATGTTAGATAAACCAATCGGGGATTTAGGACCCGTTTTTCTCATCATGTTCGTAACATCATTAGCACATTTTTGAAATGAGAAAAATACGGATCCTTATATCCGGGATAAAGTGAAACTTCATTCAGTGGAACGTTTTTTACACGGAATGTTAGTTGAACGAATTGGGCATTTAGGTGCCGTTTTCCCTTACTTCTACTTCTCCTGTATTCACTTCCATCTTGAAAGGAGAGACTTACGGCACCTTACATGCGGGATAAAGTGAAACTTCATTTCTTGGAATGCTTTTCCCAAGAAATGTTAGATAAACCAATCGGGGATTTAGGGCTGTTTTTCTCAAAATTTCGCAAAATAATAAGCAGATTTTTCAAATAAGAGAAATTCGTCTTCTTATATACTGGAAGAGTCGAGCAAAGTTTGCTAGTTGCTCAAGCGCTTAAAAACGGATATCATTTTCTAGATAGGAACAAGGCTATAGATTATCTGGAACTCCGACGAGAAGGCTGTTGCCACCACGAGAAATGTGAAGTGACTCAAAAGGTTAGCCGCTGAAGTGGATCTAGTGGATAAATTGAATACAAAAATTATCCGTGATGCTAACTTCACGGATAATTTTCGCTTATAAACTATTCATTTATCTATCTTGATCTGTGAGTATTAGCGGTTCATCTTTCGTAATAACAATTGTATGTTCATATTGAGCAGAACGACCTTGATCAATTGTTCTCGCTGTCCAATTATTGCTATCCATTTGACTATGCCAGCTACCTTCATTAATCATTGGCTCAATCGTAATAACCATTCCTTCTTTTAACCGCAATCCCTTATTTGGCAAGCCAAAATGCGGAATATGTGGATCTTCATGTATCGTTGGGCCAATTCCATGTCCAGTAAAATCCCGCACGACAGAAAATCCTTCACCTTCTGCATATTTCTGAATAGCATGACCAATGTCACCAATTCGATTTCCTGCTCGTGCTTGTTCTACTCCTTTATCTAATGCTGTTTTCGTAACTTCCATTAATTTACGACCCTTTTCATCCACATTACCAACGCCATATGTCCAAGCCGAGTCTGCAAGACCGCCATCTAAATTAACCACCATATCAATCGTTACAATATCACCATCTTTTAACTTTTCATGACGTGGAAAACCGTGACAAATTTCATCGTTTATCGAGGCACAGATTGCATAAGGATACCCATTATATCCTTTTTGTTCTGGAGTAGCACCATGTTTTTTTAGAAAGTCTTCTGTGAATTCGTCAATTTCCATCGTCGTAATTCCCGGTTTAATTATTTTAGCGATTTCTTTATGACAGCTAACCAAAATATCAGCTGCTGCCTGCATTTTAGCGATTTCTCGTTTACTTTTTCTTGTTATCATTCAAATCTTCCTCTCTTTCTGTTTCCTTCTTCACATTAATATGTTTCTTGAAGATCAGCTAACAAATTTTATTAATTAGCCGTAGCAAAAAATCAAGCAGCATTTATATATATTTTAAGAACCACTAAACCTGTATCCAATCATCCAAAATAAAGTGTACCATAGTTTTCATTAAATCCAAAAACAATTAGATAAAGCGGTTAAGTACTCCATCTGTTGTCCCAAACGAATTGTGCATTTAGTTGCTGTTATTCTCCATTTAAACTTCTTCTTATTCTCTGTAATTCATGAGAAAAGTCTTACGGTACCTTAGATACAAGATAAAGGAAACATGCCCAGGACAGGGGGATGTGGGAACCCGCTTTTAGTCGGTCTTCCATAAAATAGAGCCGATGATGACTTATCCTAGGAAGAAGATCGAAGGTTACTACTCGCTCTACGAAAAAGCTAGTTGAAGTTACTTTCAAAAAAATCCACCATGAAAAAACGGATATGATATTATTTCCTAGCAGCTGCTATTACTATTAGTTTCAACTTAAGTTGGAAAAGGGTCGTAACAATCTTCCACTAAAACTTCATTTCTATTCAATTGAAAATGCAGAGGAGATCCTCTGCATCACATTTAATAGCAACATCTATGGCCGCCAGTATAAGCAGTACCAATAATAATTAACAAAATAAACAATACTACCAATAGCGCAAATCCGCCGCCATAGGAATAGCCGCCTCCGCCTCCGCTCATTCTTGTTCCCCCCTCTTTCTCTGACTAATTTATTCTATGCCAAACATCTAATAATGGGAGGGTTAACTAGTAATATGGGCAGCATTTTTTTATTTTCATCTATTTTTCAATGACTATTTATTCAACTTTCCTGCGGTAATAAATAATCTTTTGCTTCGTATATTTTTCCGTTTACAATGTTTTTAGAAAGCAAAATCTGTACTACTAATTTCCCGATTTTTACTGTATCTGGCAGCTGATTATTTTCCTTGTAAGCCCTGAATTTGTCAACCGAAGCAAAGGAAGTCTTAGAGCTAGAGCGAATTTCCTCTTGCATCGCTGTATCCATCACACCAGGGCTAAAAGCGATAACTTTATGATTTGTTCCTAAATGTTCCTGTTCAAGTGCAATTGTTTTCGTATACATATTAATACTCGCTTTTGAGCTACAATATGCACTCCATCCATAAGTTGGCTTTTCTGCAGCACCTGAGGTAACCGTCAGGCTGACTACAGGAATGTCTAAATTATTTGCTTGTTTCAAGAATAAATTTGTTAAAACCATTGGTGCTACTGCATTTACTTGGAAGTGATAAGCTAAAGCCTGAGGTGAAATATTCATTCCTTGTTCTATCGGCTCAATTACTGCAGCATTATTAATTAGATATAATTCACTAGCTTCTTTCCTTATTATTTGCTTAAAAGCTAATTGTACAAGTATCTCCAGTTCTTCTATTTTGCCTAAATCACAGTTTATTTCTTGAAAAGTTACATTGTTCTCACTGGCGATCTGTTTTAATATCGGTGACTGTTTCCGAGAAATACCAACTACATGCACATGATTAGTCATCAAAAGTTTCGCTACAGCTTCACCAAGACCTCTTGATGTGCCGGTAATAATTGCGTATTTCATAACTAACACCTCATTTAATTCTTATTATTTTATATCGTTACTTCGCAATGCACCAAAGAAATACGAAGCATCTGGTTAGCTCATTATCCAATCGAAAACTCTGTTATTTATTCCATCTCTTTCCAATAATATACTAACGTCTCCATTCCTTTATCAAAGCTGTCCAGCGGAAAGCTTTCATTTGGAGAATGTAAGCGATCTTCTGGTGTACTAAATCCTAATAACACAATGGGGATATGATAAATAGACTGAATCCACTCCACTACCGGAATAGATCCGCCCATCCGTACATAAACTGTTTCCTTGCCAAATGCTTTTGTATAAGCTTTCGCTGCTTTTTTAATCAATGGATGATCGGGTTCTACTTTATATGCTTTAGCAGATAATTTTTCCATTTTTACAGTTACCGTAACTCCTGATGGCGTCACCTTATTAATGTGATTTTCTATTAATTGTTGAATTTTTTCAGGGTCTTGGCCGGGAACTAACCGACAAGTAATTTTAGCTGTAGCAGTAGAAGGGATAATTGTTTTCGTACCTTCCCCTTGATATCCGCCATAAATACCATTTATTTCAAAAGTCGGGCGACCCATTGTATGCTCTACAGCAGTATAACCTTTTTCTGAAGCTGTTGTTTCCACCCCACATACCTTAGCAAAATCCTCACTTGGCACTTTTGCCATCATCTTTCGTTCCTCTTCAGTTAGTGGCTCGACATCATCATAAAATCCTTCAACAGTAACCACCTCATCCTCATTTTTCATGGAAGCTAAAATATGGGTTAATGCCATGATCGGGTTACGAATTGCGCCACCATACATTCCAGAATGCAAATCGTGATCCGGACCAGTTACTGTGATCTCTAAACCGGTAAAACCTTTTAGGCCATATAAAATAGTTGGCTGATTTTTTGCAACCATTCCTGAATCTGAAATCACACAAAAGTCAGCAGAAAATTGTTCTTTATTTGCATGAAGTATTTCATACAAATTCTCACTGCCAATTTCCTCTTCTCCTTCAATACAAACCTTCACATTTAGAGGTAATTTACCTTCTGTTTTCATAAATGCTTCAAATACAGCAAGATGCATAAATACTTGACCTTTATCATCACTCGCACCTCGAGCATATATTCTTCCTTCCCTAATTTCTGGCTTAAAAGGATCACTTTTCCATTGTTCAATCGGATCTGTCGGCTGAACATCATAATGCCCATAGAACAGTACTGTTGGAGCTTCCGGACCCGCCCCATTATATTCTGCATAAACGAGAGAATGATTATTTGTCGCTTGTTTTTCAGCTAAATCAAAACCAATCTCGTTTAAATATGTAACAATAAAATCTGCTGCCCGCTCCATATCTTTTTTATAGTCACTATCTGTACTTACGCTAGGAATAGCTAAAAAGCTTGAAAGTCTATCCAGCAATTCATCTCGATTTGCTTGTAAATAATCCAATACGCGGTCACTCATCACTTTACCTCCTTGATTCTATGTATATTTATTTTAGCATATAAAGTGAAACTTCCATAAGTAAGGAGTTCTTTCATCCTCCACCCACGGTTAGTTGAACCAATCGGACATTTGACTTGCAGTTATCCTCCACCTAGACTTCTTCGTTCCCCCATACTCCCGGTAGGGCCAGTTAAAAGTGGGGATAAAAATAGGTTACCTAAAGCTTCCTACATTACGTTGGATGTGTGCATAAGACGAAACTTCCACGTTATTGTTTACCACGCAGATTTTACCGCTGTTTATGAAATCAACCTTTGACGAAGCCAAGAAAGTACGAACATGAGTTAGGAGTATTAAAAATGAATCAAACACAGAACAAAAGCTACTAACTGGAGAACTTCTGACGGGATAAAGTGAACCTTCATTTCGTGGAACCCAAGTAATATTAGTACCGCAAGGTGTATGTCCTAAAGGCCTCGAACAAATCGGAATTTTAGGGGCTGTTTTTTTTCACTATGTTTGTTTGCAAAACATAAGCATTTAGAATTGAGAAAAGTGCGGCTCCTTACATGCGGGATAAAGAAAACATACCTCTAAAACAGTGGATGCAGACGCCTAAGTGGCAAGCTCGCTGTTTTAGAGGCCTTCCTTTAGATTCGAACTGTGTTGACTTACCGTTGGAAAAAGCGATTTTGTTAAGACCGAGTACTTAAGCGAGACGACAATACATTTAAAAAAGATTGAAACGTTTGCAGCTCCTAAAACCCAAAAAACAGGTGGAAAAAGTACCCATTCTCCACCTGTATATGGTCTTTCTTTAATCGCTATTAATTATTGCAACCCATTTGCTAAATCCTCTAGCAAATCCTCTTTATCTTCAATTCCAACTGAAATACGAACTAACCCATCAGTAATACCTAGTTCCTGGCGTCGTACCCGTGGAATGGAGGCATGAGTCATTTTTGCAGGGACGGAGATTAAACTTTCCACTGCTCCTAAACTTTCTGCTAGCGTAAAATATTTTACCCGTTCTAGTAAGGAAGCAGCAGCCGAAGCAGTTCCTAAATCAAACGATATCATTCCGCCAAAGCCTGCTGTTTGCTGTTTAGCAATTTCATAACCAGGATGTGTAGGTAAACCAGGATAGAACACATTTTTTACATGAGGATGGTCTTTTAAAAATGGAACGAGATAGGCTGCATTCATTTCAATTGCTTCCATGCGCAAAGCCAATGTCTTTATCCCACGAAGTAATAACCAAGAATCCTGAGGTCCTAATATGGCTCCAACCGAATTTTGAATAAAATGGAGCCGTTCAGCAAGTTTATTCGAATTTACCACAACTAAACCAGCCACTACATCACTATGTCCGCCGAGATATTTAGTAGCGCTATGAACAACGATATCTGCTCCTAGAGCTAACGGCAATTGATAGTATGGGGTAGCAAACGTATTATCCACAATGAACAATATATGATGCTGTTCGGCTATTTCCTTCATTTTTGCTATATCCGTAATCTTTAATAAAGGGTTTGTTGGAGTTTCAATAAAAAGTGCCTTCGTATTTTCCTTAATAGCACCTTCCACCAACTCAGGATCACTCGTATCAACAAAGGAATACGCTAGACCAAATTGCTTTAATACCTTTGTCATTAACCGATAGGACCCTCCGTATACATCATCAGTAAATACTACATGATCTCCTGCCTTTAACAGCATCATAACGGAAGAAATAGCTGCCATTCCTGAACCAAATGCAAATCCTGCAATGCCTTCTTCTAACTCCGCTATTACTTTTTCTAATGCATTACGGGTCGGGTTTCCTGTTCGAGAATACTCAAAGCCGCTATGTTTTCCTGCCTCTGCTTGCTCATACGTACTCACTTGATAAATCGGTACAGAAACCGCTCCAGTCTCTTTATCACCTGTAATTCCCCCATGAATCATTTTGGTTTTTCTTCGCATCACTGTTCTCCCTTTCTGAGCTAAGATATGCCTTCTCAGCATCTACTTGATGAATAAATCCCCTTACTTAAATAGCGATCACTGCCATCAGGAAAAATAGTAACAATATTTGTACCTGAAGTTGCTTTCTGTGCTACTTCTAAAGCCGCGTACATTGCTGCACCTGATGAGCTGCCTACGAGAAGTCCTTCTTTTACTGCCAATGCCTTCACCATTTCAAATGCATTATCGTCGGGTACTGTAAATACTTGGTCAATCAGTGATCGATCCATAAACGGTGGAAAAAACTCCATTCCTATTCCTTCTGTTCGATGCGCTCCCGGGTCTCCTCCACCAATAATTGATCCTTCTGGTTCAACAATAACCCCATATACATGAGGATTCTTTTCTTTAAAATAATGCATAACCCCCATATACGTTCCTGCTGAACCAGCCCCAGCTACGAATACATCTACCTTTCCATCCAAATCTGTCCAGATTTCAGGAGCTAATGTATCGTAGTAAGTTGTTGGGTTAGCTCGATTATTAAACTGTTGTGGAGAAAAACTATTTGGTATTTCTTGCAATAATTGTTCTGTTCTACGTACTGCACCTTGTATTCCTTCTTCTTTAGGCGTAGAGACAATCGTTGCACCTAACGCTTTCATAAGAAATTGTTTTTCCTCACTAAAATGCTCCGGTACACATAACACAAGTGTTATATCATTATTTAATGCAGCAAGGGCCAATCCAATTCCTGTATTTCCCGCTGTTGGTTCAATGATAGTTGCTCCAGGTTGTAATTTTCCTTTTTTTATTGCATCCTCTATCAAACTTATACCTAACCTATCTTTCACACTTCCACCAGGGTTTAAAAATTCTAACTTTGCGTATAGACGAACATCTTTGGGCAAGGAGAATTGTGTTATTTGCAGAAGCGGCGTATTACCAATTATCTCTTTAATTGATGTGTAGACGGTCATCAATCTATCCTGCCTTTAAAAAACATACTGCCACTCATTTCTATATTTTAACATTTCATGAGCAATTTTTTTTGCACCTTCTAGACTGTGATTAGCAGCCCAACCGCATTGAACTTCATTACACGCCGGTACTTCATCAGCAGCAATAACATCATTCAACGTTTTCTCAAGGGCATGTAGTACTTCTTCATAATTGTCGTGATTGATAATAGATAGATAAAAACCGGTTTGGCATCCCATCGGACTAATATCGAGTACATTATCCAAGTGATTACGAATATTCTCTGCCATTAAGTGTTCAATGGAATGAAGTGCATCCATTGGCATATGGTCTTGGTTCGGCTGTTTAAAACGAATATCATATTTATAAACTTTATCACCGTTTTCCCCTTCACTAACACCTGTTAAACGAACATATGGTGCTTTTACTTTTGTATGATCAAGATTAAAGCTTTCTACATTCATCTTCTTCTCCATCAGAATCGCTCCTTTTGCTTGATAATCGATAAGAATGAATGATACATCTTTGTAACAAAAAAATTATTCTGATTTTTTTTCAGCTACAAGTAACCAGACAAAATCATTCATTTGATGCATCTCTATTGTGAAATTATTCCTTTTAAACAGCTGTTTTAAAAATGTTATTGTTGGATAATATTCTCGTTCCAAATCTTCTGCCAGTGTTGTATACCCTTGCTTTTTTGCCCTTGCTACTTCATTTAACCTCTCCTTTTCTGAACGAAACATCGTATCTGCAAAAACAATTCTGCCATTGTCCGATAATGTCTTTGAAAATTTCTTCACAGCTGTTTCTTTCTCCTCGTTTGTTAGATGGTGAAATGCATAGGTGCTAACTATTGTTTGAATAGGTATGGAAAATACTGGATACCTTAAAAAATCCCCATCATAAAGCGATACTTTTGGCAGCTTTTTTCTAAATTTTTCCCTCATCGCTTTTGAAGGTTCAATACCAATATATTCATAACCTGCTGCAATTATTTTTTTTGCTAAATTACCTGTACCAGGACCAAATTCCAATACAGCACCTTTTGTATGGTGAACAACCGCTTCTAAAATCTCTTCATACTTAGCAAACACCCTAGAGTATTCTGGATCTAATCCAGATACCGTGTCATCATAATTTTCTGCCCAATCATCAAATATGGTTAAAAACTCTCTCCCCATAGTTTCAGCCCACCCTTTAAAATATAATCCAAAGTAAATCGCTAAGGATAATAAGGATTATATGCATAAGTATACAATATGTTCTGACTTTTTAAAAGGAAAAACGAGTAAATCTTTATTAAAAAAGATTTACTCGTTCAAGAATTAGCGATTTTGTGGAAACAATCTTTCAATCATATTTCCAAATTGATCAAAAAATCCCTCAACTGGTTCGCCTTTTTCCACATCTTCTGTATAGTTTTGCGTTAAATTAAGAAAGTCTGGGTTCGTTGAGACATATACATTGTCGATATCGTTGTCAACCGATTGAACAACCTCTTTAATTCTAGATTTCACTTCATCCGTCAATTCATCGCCCTTATCGACATTGTTGGTATTATTCGCTGTATTGTTTCCGGTATTTTTATTTTCTACGTTTGCATCATTGGTATCCAACTGTGCAGCAACATAGGCATTATCATCTAAAGTAAGAACATAGGCCTGATCAATTTCATCAACTTCTCTTGTAATTCTCTCTGCAGCTTCTTCCGATACATCATATCGATTATTATCATTATCATTTTCCTGATCTCGTTCAGCATCTCTTCTCATCTCATAATCACGGTTGCCATTCATAGCCCCGCCTGTATTGTTATACCTTGTTTGCTCTACGTTATCGTTTTTAGCATCCTGATTATTATTATCATTATTATTATCATCTGCATTCATACAACCTGTTAATACCAAGCTAAGAACAGCTATGAAAGAAAATAATTTGACCTTCATGTATGTTATACCTCCTTTGTTTTGACCTTAGTATGAAGCAAACAAAAGAGATTATACGTAGTTATAACACCTTTTTATGGTAAATACACCATTTTTCTTTCAGACAATATATATATTATACGGGGACACTATAACTAACCCTTACAGTTTAAGGAGGGGTAAACATGGATATTCCTGATTATGATAAAGCACTTTACTATACACTTTGGGGACATTGGGACGATTTACTTGTTCTGATGGTACGAACAAACGATGATATTCTTTCCAAAAGAATTCAGCAGTTTCTTCATGCATTCCACTATTCTCTGGATGAACGGAAAATTTTAGAGTCACACGACAATCTGCTTTATTATTTGGATCATGCAATGAAATATGATCCTCCAGTTACCATGAAAATATAAGAAGATGTTGTCAGAGTTGACAACATCTTCTTTATTTTATTGAGTATATAAAACACTTTTATCTCTAATTAAATGTAATATTGTTGACAAGGCTTTCAGAAAATATATTAATATTAGGAATACGAATACGTCACCATTTTAGAAAAACTTGGCTTGTCGCCAAGTCTTTAGCGAAAGCTGTAGTTTTTCCTATACTATAAAGCCTAAAGTTTTTATACTTTCCTATAGTATTAAAAATGAATACTGACTTCTCCTCGAAAATCATGGAATGAATGATTTTTATAAACTATAAAAAGATTGAATAATTGCTTTATCCTTTTCATCCAACTTTGATTCTTCAGCAGGTATCGTCGTTTCTTCCAACAATGTCGTTGCCATTAATTCATTCATCGACATCTCAGATGCTTCCGCTTTTTCTCTTATTTCTTTTGGAACATAAAACATCGCTATCTCCCATTCAGATTGTTGAACCGGTAAATCTTTCATCATATTATCAACTATCCTATTATCAACATTTTCCAGTAAACTAACCCCTACAAGCATTTGTCTTTTGTTATTAATCAATCCTGTCTCCTCTGTTTTATCTATAAACATCTGGACAACTTCTTTTAACTGCTTATTTTTATATTCACTAAGCTCTGCCACAACCAGCTCAGCTTCATCATTAATCGTTCGAATAGATTGGACAGAAAAATCCTCATTTACTCCAAATTCAATGCTGGGATTGATATCAATGCCCACATAAGCGAAAGTCTTATGTTTTTCCACTGCAAAATAAAAGGGGAAGATAAACAATAAAATAATACTAATAAATATAAAAAAACGCAAAAAAATACGATCGTTTCCCCAAAATGCTAACATGGAACGCTTATAGATGGGAAATGGCTTAAAGGCAACTTCCGATCCAACTTTTCCCCCTTTTATCGGAATTGCTTTGTAAAAGGCGCCATCTCTTGTGAGCACTATCATATAATTGCGATGCTGTTCCATGATAATCCCTCTTTTCACTACTTCACCACCTTTAAATAGTCTTTTAAATATAAGTAATCTCCGGAGAGCACAATAAAAACAGCTAAAATATATTTTCTATTTCGCTCTAATGTTTTTTTACTAACATCGACCTTTTTAACCAGTTCCTTTATTGGCAGCTTCCGTTTTTTTAACACATATGCCCTTAATTTTTCATCATCAAAAAGGATTTTTGCAGTGCGAATAGCTGATTCACGGGCATCTCGATGTTTAGGCGATACTTCAGGCAATTCAGCTAAGCTTAACTTATATTTTTTCAGTTTCTCCTTATAATCAAGAATTTCTTCTCTTCGATACCATGCATCTTGTTCTAATTGATATTGCCGCTTTACTGCAACTATTTCCGTCGGGTTCTCCATCAGTTCTGCATCATACGTTTCATCAAGAGATATAGCAGCAGGACGCTTTTGCATATATCGAATATAATCGATAATTTTGCGCTTAATTACTAATTTGGCAAACGCTAAAAACGAACTCCCCCTTTCTCGATTATACGACAAAACAGCCTCATTAAAAGCGGAAAGCGCTATGCTAAACTCATCATCTTTTTTGGGATCAATATATCGTTTACATACCTCTGATGCACATTTAGCAATAAAAGGCTGATACGTTTTCAATAAATAGTTTTGTACGGTTTGATCACCTTCCTGAACTAATTGAACCAGCTCTTCTAGGGGTAAATCATTTACGGATTTATGTACCATCAATGAAAGGCCCCCCTAGTTATTATATTTTTCGTTTCATTATTTATATTTTTGGGCGTATAGACATGATCTTTTATTAGCTTTTTACTTCTTTTCATTAATTTTATATACATCACGATGTGTTCACCATCTTTTTATTTTTATTATCTTTTACAGTGCTGTAATGGCAGTTAAATAAGATCCACTTAAAAAGGTGGAATTCTTTAAGGAATGAAAATTAAATTTTTTCATTTTACTTTGTATCATAACTAGAAATGTCATTTCGACATTTTATTCCTGTTTATTAAACAGTTCTACTTAATATGACAAGTTATTATATCTTAACGTATGAAACGATTTGTGGCTATCACAAAACAGTTACATTTTGTTTAAATAAACGTAACTACCTGCTATCTATTATGTAACAAAAGCGACTGGATGTCTTTAGATAAAATTTACCTATGACCTTTTACTTAGTACATATTTATTTATAGTAAAGTCTAAACAAATTCCGTATCTAGAATTTTTAACAATTTATCTGATAATAACATTTCAAATCGATTCATTATTAACCAATACGACTATAGAACTTTAACCATTAGTTCCATTCATAATACATAAATAGTAAAGGTTTCTGATTTATAAAATGAAACTTCAGTCAGTGGGATTTTTCCTTCATCCCCTACTGATAAGAAAAGGAACAAAAGCTAAATTTCGGGCATCCTTGAAAATGAAAAACATAACAGTCTATCGCTTGTTGAAGCTTCTCTGTCCCTATCGATTCGATCCGAACAAATCAAGTATTTAAGCGCTGTTATTTTCCACGTAATCTTCTACGTATTATCACATGAGATTCTTACAGAACCCTAAATACGAGATTAGAAAAACTTGGCTTGTCGCGAAAGCTATCGTTTTTCTTATAGATAAAGCCCAATAGTTTTATACTTTCCTATAGTGTAAAAAAGAGGCTTTTAGCATTATACCAAGTCTACATATGATATATTTAATAAAAGAAAACAAATTTTCCTTTTTTTAATCAAAATCTTAAAATAGGGCAACGCTCATTGGGATTTTCCATTAATTTATCACTAATGATTAGAGGGACCATTCAGGCCTTTAATGAAAGTTGAACTTATTTACTCCCTTCCAAATTAAGACTGTTCAGATGATAAGGAGAGAGTGTAATGAAAGAAATTACTCAACACAGAAAGAAAATTACGGAACGAAAAATTCGTTATGATGGGAGCATTGAGGAACATTGTTGTATTCAACTGAAAAGGAAGGATAACACGATCGTCGTTTTTCATGAAATACGTCAATCGTTTACTATCACTGAAAATCAGAATCAAATAACTATCCCTAAAGGAAGTTATACAACCGCCTATTACTGGAGAAATAAGCCATTCAACTTGTATTTTTGGAGAGACGTGAAAGGAAATTTTTTAGGGGCATATTTTAATATCGTCCGAAACACGATGATTAAAAATAACCTCGTATCATTTGAAGATTTAATTATTG
Source organism: Cerasibacillus sp. JNUCC 74 (assembly GCF_053667775.1). Next base: position 3,017,070 of record NZ_CM132207.1, read on the forward strand.
ATGTCTTCGTTCTTCCAAGTGGGGAGTATGTTGTATTAGATGAAGACGAGTTGCCTTCAGAGCTGCCACAATTTGAGAATGGATTTGTTCAACGTTCCCTAAATAATTTAGTAGTTTCAAAAAATCTTTTGCTAGAGCAGGTCATTGCTGAAACAGATACGATATTCAGCCATAACAGGTGTTGCTCATTATTACAGATGGCAAAGTAGCTTATCTACATTCCTTACAGAATAGTTGAGGCATATATTGCGATACGTTATAAGGAACAAGCTGAACTGTTATCGATAAAAGCCCTTACTTCCTGCGCTTTCGATTATCTAGTAGCATATGTTCTTTGATACAAGAGCTGCCATGAAGTGATTAAAAAAGACTTCTGGCAGCTTTTTAGTAGTAATTATATGTTTACCTCATTCAAGTTAGTTGATGCTTATTTTTTATACTTATAATAGTAGTCAATTGGATAAAATAGACCTACTTTTCCATACTCCTCATGATCCAATGTCGCAAAGATAATCCCAATCACTTCACCTGCTTCATTAAACACCGGACTGCCACTATTGCCTTGATATACTGGGGCTTGGATCATCACGACAGCTTCTTTCCACGATTCTAATGTTGTATAATCGATTATTTTTCCTTGATTAGCTATCCCATTAAATTGCAAAGGGTTTCCAATAAAGCGAATAGGCTCATTTTTCTCAATTACTGCCCTTTCTGCTAAATCCAGAAATGGTACCTTTTCTGCATCATCAATTTCTATTATTGCTAAGTCTACAGAAGGATAGGTTTCTGTTACCTTAGCCTGAAACAAACCGTCTTCCGGAAATGCTACGATTACTGTCTGTTCCCCTTCCACCACGTGATGATTCGTCAGGATTTTCCCATCTGCTGTTATGGAGAAGCCCGTTCCTTTCGAATCATCCGTTTCAATCGTAACAACGGCTTCTTTATAGGCTTGAATATCTTCTTGCAGCGAAAGTTTGGCCGAAGTAACTAAAAAGTCAATGGCAGGGAGTGAAAAGGTTCTAGGAATAATCGCAATTACATTTAAAAAAAGAGCGACGGCTATTAGCCAAAACGCCCATTTTGGAAAAGGGCGTTTTGGCTTGTGATGTTGCTTTGCTTCTCTTTCTCTAGCGAATGCTTTTTCCCGTTCTTTCTGTACTAATTCATAAAGTTCTTCATCATCGATTTCCTCATATAAATCCTCATCAATAATATCGTGCTGATTCTCCTTTTTGTCCATAAGCCACCTCAGATTCATCCCAAATTAAACAGCAGACTTGCTGTGACTCTTTTGCTGCATTTGATACATTTGATAATAATAGCCTTTTTCCTGTATCAGTTCTACATGAGTTCCTCTTTCTTTTATCGTACCATGATCAAGCACAAAAATGATATCAGCTTGCTGTATTGTGGATAGTCGATGCGCGATTACTAACGTGGTCCTTCCTTTTTTAAGTACCTCCAATGCATGTTGAATAATTGTTTCTGTTTCTGTATCGATATTGGCAGTAGCTTCATCTAATATAAGAATTGCAGGATCGAAAGCTAGTGCCCGAGCAAAGGAAATCAGCTGTCTTTCTCCTAAGGAAAATCTCGTTCCCCCTTCACCCACTTTTTCTTCATACTTATCTGGAAGTCTTTCAATAAAATGATCTGCACCTACAGCCTTTAAGGCCTGTTTTGCCACTTCCGGCGAAATCCTCGGGTCATTCATCGTTACATTTGATAATAGGCTTCCTGAAAACAGAAATGGATCTTGCAGCACAATTCCCATATGACTCCTCACCTGTTGACGTGACCACTCTCGGATAGGATAACCATCAATGATAATCTCGCCTTTTTGTGGATCATAAAAACGAAATAACAGATTCATAATCGAGCTTTTTCCAGAACCTGTATGTCCTACAAAAGCCGCTGTTTCCCCGGGCTTTACTTCAAAGGACAGATTTTTCAGCACATACTCCCTTTCATTATATGCAAAAGAAACACGGTCAAATTGAATGTGACCTTGATAACGTTTGATCGGTTGAGTTACAAGATCTTCCCCATCCCGATCTAATAATGCAAATACACGATTTCCAGCGACTCGTGCCTGTTCTATTAATGGCAGCTGATTCACAATATCTGTAACAGGCTCAAATAATCTTGTTAGATAATCAACAAACGCATAAAGTAAACCAATCGATATGGCACTGGAAGGTTCCAATGAAAATGAGCCAAAATACCAAATAAATCCTACAAATGCAATGTTTCGAAATACGGTAACTAAATTATAGGAGGTTAAGGCACTTAACTTTACTAATTTACGTTGATAAATGAAATGTCTTTCATTTAGAACTTCAAAACCTTCTTTTGTCTTCCGTTCACGCCGGAATGCCTGAATGATTGGCATTCCTTGAATCGCTTCGTTGATATTACCATTAATTTCGCTGATGGTTGAACGAATTACTGTATTATACTTTGTGCCGTAATGCTTATAGAGCTTCATCCACCCATAAATTAAAGGAATAAGCAATAAGCACCATGCTGCTAACTTAGCATCTAAAATAAACAGCGCTACGAAAATGCCTCCCATGTAAATAACACTTGTTACAATAATCGATAATACGCGCTCGTATAAATCACGAATAGCCTCCGTATCATTGGTAATTCTCGAAACAATTTTTCCTGCTGGTTGATCGATAAAATAAGTAATTGGCACTCGATGAATATGATCAAATAAATCATTACGCATTTTTTTAACAATCCTGTTCGACGCCTTTTGTAATAAAAAGGTTTGATAAAATTGGAAAAAACCAGCAATAATAAGTAAGCACATATAAAGTCCCAACAAGTATAAAATCGGTCGTTGCTCTGGTTTAAAAAATGGGTAAATCTCCGCTAATGATAACTTTTCACCTTTGACTTGAAGCTGATCTTGACCAGCAGAAATAATAATCATATCCTTTTCAACGGATCTTTTTCCTTCGAGTGGCATTTCTTCATTGATAAAATAATAGTCTGTATCAATTGCTAAAATAGTTGCAACCTCACCGGTAGTTTGGTCTGTTTCCTCAACTCGATTTGCCCGTTTATAGTTCTTTCCTTGATAAACTACTGTATATGAATCATCCTTTTCTTCAACTTGTTGCCATGCTCCTTCAATCCCAAGGATATGATCATCAATTACTTTTTTTGCAATTAGTGGTCCCGCCAATTCAAGTGTCACAGCAATAAGTAAGCAAATTAAGCCAATGATAATACCTTTTTTAAATTGTAATGCATACAAAAACAATCGCTTTTCGGTTGACATTACTGAGACACCTCCTCATTTTCAAGTTGTTGCTGTACGTATTGGGTATAATACCACCCTTGATTAGCTATCAATTGTTCATGGGTACCCGTTTCTACAATTTTTCCATCTTCTAAGACAATGATTTGATCGGCATGTGTAACAGCTGACAAACGATGTGCTGCAATGAGTGTCGTCTTATTTTTTCTCTCTTTACGCAAATGCTCCATAATTTTTGCTTCCGTCTTACCATCAACTGCTGATAAAGAATCATCAAGTATTAGAATCTCCGGATCCTTAATAAAAGCTCGAGCTAATGCCACTCGTTGCTTTTGTCCGCCGGACAACGTAACTCCGCTTTCGCCGACTTGAGTATCTAAACCGTTAGGGAGTTGTTTTATATCATCTAAGAAATGTGCCTGTTCTAATACACGGAAGATTTCTTCATCTGTTGCATCTTCTCTACCAAATTGAATATTTTCACGTAGCGTTTTAGAAAATAGTATTTGATCTTGAGGAACATAGCCGATCCATGAGCGGATTGTCTCTAATGAGAGAGCACCGATATTCGTTCCTGATATGGTTATTTCCCCTTTAATACCAGGATATTGTCGTAATAACAATTTAAACAATGTTGTTTTTCCGGCTCCTGTTTTCCCCACTATTCCGAGCGTCTGCCCTTTGTTTACGATAAATGAAATAGACGAGAGCTGATTGGTTTTTGTATAGGGATACGAAAATGAGACATCAGAAAATTTAATATTTTCTACTGATTCTGCTTGCAATGGGTTAGGAGGATCTACTACATCCGCCTGATAATTTAACATGTGGTTGACCCTATCTAACGAAGCATTTCCTCGTTGGAGAATATTTATTAATTCCCCAACTGCAAACATAGGCCAGATCAGCATTCCTAAATAAACATTAAAGGTAACCAAATCTCCGAGTGTAATGATATTTTCAAACACTAAAAACGAACCGTAGCCAAGCCCGATGGTGTATGATAATCCAACTAAAACCTTCATCGTGGGTTCAAATAATGCATCGATTTTAGCTACCTCAATATTTTTCTTATACACATCTGTAGTCATTTCTTGAAATTGTTTTGTATTTTGGTTTTCTTGAACAAACGCTCGAATTACTCGAACTCCTCGAACCGATTCCAATACTTCATTATTCATTTCACCAAAAGCATGTTGCGCTTTGGAAAATCGTTCATGTATTACTGCACCATATTTATTCATGGCGACTGCCATAATCGGTAGTGGAATTAAAGCAGCAGCCGTTAACTGCCAACTAATTGTAAAACCCATCATTGCAATAATCATTAGCATAAAAATGCTTGAATCAACAAGCGTTAGAACACCGAAGCCAGCCGTTAAACTAATTGCCTTCAAATCATTTGTACTGCGTGCCATTAAATCTCCCGTCCGAAATTTACTAAAAAAGGTAGGAGTCATGGTCAGAAAATGCTGCATCAATTTACTTCGCATCCACTTTTCTAAAATGACAGCACCACTAAACAATGTGTAGTCCCATAAAAAGGAAATACCATAATGGATAATTATTATTAGCATATATCCAACAATAATTGCAGTTAGCAATTTCATCGTTAATGTTTCAAATTGAATATGATCAATCGTATATCCGGCTAGTTTAGGAGGGATTAAACCGATCGCACTAGCTGTAATTAAAGCTATGATTGCTAGGGTATACCGTTTCCAATAATGTTGAAAGAACCATTTTAATTTAACAAATACTTGAAACAAACGAACACCTTCTTCTCTTTTATTCTTGTTCACTAAAAACAGTTTCATGATAATCATAAAAAATCGGCTAACATTCTCTATAAAGTGAAACTTCATTCAGTAGGAGTTTTCTTCCATCTCCTACTGAATGTTAGCTTGAACGAATCGGGCATTTAGGTGCCGTTTTCTCCCACTTAGACCCTTTTGTATCAACTCAAGGCTCTTGAAGTGGGAGTCTTACGGCACCTTACATGTGGGATAAATTACAAAAAACACGTATTCGCCCATGACGAATACGTGTTTAGGGAAAAAGACAAAAAAATACACTTGAAAAGTCACAGACAGATGTGACCCTAGTGTACGAACATGATAAGTCTACGTTTAAAAAGATCCAGCTGAGGTCACACGAATAGATATATAATTAAAAGTTATTTGAGCAATGTTCATTTTAATCATGATAATGACCTCCTATTTTATTCTAACTTATTATAGATGGAAGAATTTGATAAGTCAATAGATTTTTTGCACATTTCTAAATTTATTTTCATTATTTATAACCACAGAAAAATGTTGTTTGGCTTCTGATGAAAAGATACATGCCCTTTCATTGCTTCAACATAAAGGCAAACTTTACATCAATTAGATAGCGGATAAATTAGAAACATTCCTCACATACTAAATGATAAATAAAGTTCTCAACCTAGTTCTTTAATGTATCCAATACCTAAGTTAACTGAGTTCCCTCATGGAAAAATATCAGTTTCATTACATTTTATTAAATAATCATGCTTTTTAACGTATATTGGAAATTTTTCTAAGAAGCCATTCCTCTATACTAAATCGATACCCATACAATTTTTATCAAAATAAAATATTGAATGAAAGGTGTGAAATTAAGGAGGGAATTATGAGAAGAATAACAACAAAAAAACGTAAAACAACTATTTTCCCGACAAAACTCACACAATTGGAAACGCGATTAAAAAAAAGATTTACAAATAACCATGATTTAAGTTATACCATATACCAACTTGAAAACAAACGAATTGCAGTCTTTTATATAACTTATTTAATTGATACAAACAAATTAGAAGCATCTTTATTACAACCTCTTTTAGAAAAAAAGGAAACGTTAAGCCTAACCTCTGCTTCTTTACTCAATCATATACCTTTAAGCTCAGGGAAAATAGAAAATCAAATAGATCATATATTTAGAGGTATGTTATTAGGAGACGTATTTATCTATATTGAAGATGAAGCAGAAGCTATCTCTTACCCATTAAAAAAAGACGAAAAAAGAGACCTGTCCAAGCCAGAAACAGAATCGGTTGTTCTTGGACCACAAATTGCATTTACAGAATCCTTAGCAACCAATATGAATTTAACTCGAAAAGCAATCTTATCAAATGATCTTGTCTTAGAGAAAATTATGGTTGGAAAAAGATTCCCAAAAGAAGTGAGAATAGCATATATAAGTTCAATTGCCAATCAAGAAGATATTAATACGTTGCGACAGCGCTTAAAGGATTTAGAAGTGGATTCCGTGGAGGATAGTTCTGTATTAATTCAATTGATTGAAGATCACTCAGTAAGCATATTTCCACAATTTTACGAAACTGAATTACCCGACCGCTTTACCTATTCAATCTGCAAAGGACGTATCGGTGTACTCGTCGATAATAGTCCTACGGGCATAGTTGCTCCTACTTCGTTATTCAGTTTCTTTGAGTCAACAGAAGATTTATATATGCGCTGGAATATTGGCTCTTTTTTTCGGATGTTGCGATTTTTAGCGATGTTAATATCTGTTTTCTTAACACCCTTCTATGTTGCAGTTGTAACCTATCACTATGAAATCATTCCTACACCATTGCTTATTTCTCTCGGCCAATCAAGGGCAAATGTTCCATTTCCACCAATTTTTGAAGCGATTCTTTTAGAATTGTTGATCGAATTATTACGAGAGGCAGGAGCACGTTTACCTACAAAGGTCGGGCAAACAATGGGGATTGTTGGTGGTGTAGTTGTAGGTACAGCAGCAGTACAAGCAGGTTTAACGAGTAATATTTTAATTATCTTTGTTACCTTAAGCGCCCTAGCGTCGTTTACTGTGCCTAGTTATTTAATGGGAACTACCATTCGTATTCTTCGCTTTCCAATGATTTTATTAGCTGGATTATTGGGAATAATTGGAATCATGCTTGGTGCCTGCTTTATCATCATTCACTTGCTGAAATTAACGTCATTAGGAAGACCTTATCTGACTCCAATTTATCCATTTAATTGGCAAGATCTAAATAAAACGTTCTTTCGCCTTCCACACCATATGGATTCCAAACGGTTTATCTCCTCCCGTTTAAAAGATCTTTATCGATTTAATAAAGAGAAAGTTAAAAAGAAAAAAGATATTGACGAGTAGGTGTGTTATGAACGTTAATCTAAATATTAAACCGAACGAGCAAATTAGATCTTTCTATTTGTTTTTTATCATTGCATCGATTCAAATTGGTGTAGGAATTATGGGAGTACCGAGACTTATATATAAAGAAGCAGGAAGAGATGCTTGGCTATCTGTATTAATCGCTTTTTGTTATATAAGTCTCCTACTTGCCGTTATGCTCTTTATATTAAAACAATATAAAAATGCGGATATATTCATCATACAAACAGATATATTTGGTACGTTTATTGGAAAAGTATTAGGTACGTTTTACATCGTTTATTTTATGTTTAATCTATTTACCGTCCTAATCACGTATGTCGAAGTACTAACCATTTTTATCTTCCCGGAATTAAACAAAACCGTCATGTCCTTATTATTAATGAGCTTGGTCATTTATAGTGTGCTTGGCGGCATAAGAGTTATTGTTGGTATTTGCTTTCTTTTTTTCATTTTCTCCCATTGGCTCGCCGTCCTGTTAATTGAACCAATTATGGATATGGATTGGACGCATTTTCAGCCCATGTTCCAGGCATCCTTCACTGAATTATTAAAAGGTGCTAAGCAAACTTCATATACTCTTACGGGAATAGAACTGTTATTTTTGCTTTACCCCTTTATTCAATACAAGAAAACTGCAAAATTCCCCGTATTTCTTGGTGTCGTATTCTCCTGCTTTACAATTTTAATTGCTACCGTACTTGTGACCGGTTATTTTACGCCAGAGGGAATCGACTCTCGTGAATGGTCTGTACTCGGACTCTTTAAAAGTCAATCCTTTTCTTTTTTAGAACGCTTTGACTATATTGTTGTAGCAGAGTGGATGATGGTTTCATTGCCAAATATGGTGCTCTTTTCCTGGGCTGTGACCTATGGGTTAAAGCGGTTATATCACATTCCGCAAAAAAAATCACTTTATATTTTGGGCGCAGCTACGGTAATTACCAGTATATTTACAAATGAACATTATATTATCCAAACGGTAATAAATATAACTGCTCAAATGGGAATATGGATTGTCTATGTCTATCCATTTATTTTATTGCCTTTTGTATTATTCAAAAGAAAACTGAAAAGGCGTAGAAAGGTTGACGGATAAGAATGAAAGGTAAGTATCTCTTTAGCTTCATAACATTATTATTTTTACTATCTGGTTGCGTTGAACCAAAACAGATTGAGCAGCTAGCTATTATCAATGCTCGTGGAGTTGATCAATTAAAACAAACAAGTGATGAATTAATCGAAACGACACTGGTTATTTTTCAATTTGATACGCAAACAAATGATATTACCAAAATTGCTACAGGAACCGGAAAAACCATTAAAGAAGCTAGACATCACGCTGACTCAAAGACAAGTTTTACACTTTCACCGGGACAAATTCGCCTGGAGTTATATGGAATGGATACAGCAAAATCAGGCATTAGTCCATATTTAAATACCTTATATCGTGATGCTCGAACAACCGATCGGGTTATGCTGGCAATTACAGATAAAACTGCTAAAGAGGTTCTTACCACTGGACAGGAAGTAACAAAAATTAACGTTGGATTATTCATCAATGGTTTGATAAAGCAAAAAATCACAAATGATATGATACCAAAAGCAGAACTAAATGATTTCACCCATGCTTTTTATGAAAAGGGAAGAGATCCTGTTTTGCCTCTTATTACTACGGATGATGGGGTTCCTGCTTTAACAGGAGCAGCCCTATTTAAGGGAGATACTTTTGTAGGTAAATTATCATTAAGACAAGCATTATATATTAATCTAATCTTAAAAAAAATTAAAGCACCTTCATTTAATATAGGTGTGCCGGAAGAACCATTGAAAAATTATATCCAAGAAGAGCTATCCGAAAATGAAAATGAAGATATTTATCTCAATGGCCAAATCCTTTCCGGCAAAGATAGGACTAAATTAATGGATAAAGATAAACTAACTTTTCAAACCGATATTACCATTGAAATGAATATTCTTGAATTATCCAAAGAGTTAGAGTTAGAAAATGAGAAAGTCGTTGAAAAACTAGAAAAAGAAATCGGAAACCAAGTGGAAAGAGAATATGAAAAATTATTAGAAGCAACTCAAGAAATGGGTGCTGATCCTTTTGGTTATGGCGAAATATATCGAATTCATAAGAAAAATGGCAAGCTAAAAAAAGGAGAATGGCATAAGCTTTATCCAAATATAAAAGTAAACTTTAATGCCAATATAAAAATTGTTGAATATGGAGCTATTCGCTAAATAGCTTCTCCACCAATCCTTTAACTAACATGATGGTTTAACACTTGTAGTGATTGAAAAAAGAAATAAAGTGAACCTTCATTCAGTAGGAATTTGCTTCCCTCTCCTACTGAATGTTAGTACCACAAGGGTATGACCTAAAGGCCCTTGAACCAATCGGGCATTTAGGTGCCGTTTCTTCCACTTTTGATCCCTTGTATCAACTCAAGCTCTTGAAGAAGCAGGAGTCTTTCGGCACCTTACATGCGGGATAAAGTGAAACTTCATTCCGTGGAATGCTTTTTACACGGAATGTTAGTTGAACCAATCGGGCATTTAGGTGCCGTTCTCTCCCACTTTTGACCCCTTGTATCAACACAAGCTCTTGAAGCAGGAGTCTTTCGGCACCTTACATGCGGGATAAAGTGAAACTTCATTCCGTGGAATGCTTTTTACACGGAATGTTAGTTGAACCAATCGGGCATTTAGGTGCCGTTTCTTCCACTTTTGATCCCTTGTATCAACTCAAGCTCTTGAAGAAGCAGGAGTCTTTCGGCACCTTACATGCGGGATAAAGTGAAACTTCATTCCGTGGAATGCTTTTTACACGGAATGTTAGTTGAACCAATCGGGCATTTAGGTGCCGTTTCTTCCACTTTTGACCCCTTGTATCAACTCAAGCTCTTGAAGCAGGAGTCTTTCGGCACCTTACATGCGGGATAAAAAGACACGAAAAGATGGAAGCAGCGAACTATCAAACTGTAGTATGACATGAACCTTCAGAAACAAGTTGACGAAGACAATACGATGTTTTTATTTCTCTTCATGTAAATTGAATTTTTTTAAAAAGATACTCTAGCTTACTTGCATCCCTAATCATAAATTGTTACGATAAAATAGTTCTATACATGAACTATTTATGAAGTGAACTATTACACCTTGGGGGGAGGAACATGGATCTTAAACAAATTATGGATCGTTATCAAACTGCTTATAACACAATTAATCGCAGCTTTAATGCACTGCTCAAAGAACAAAGCCATTCTGATATTACCAGCGATCAATATATCACTTTAGATCATATTTTAAGGCATCAGCCCTGCACCAGTACTGAAATAGCGGCTACATTCGGAATTGGTAAAAGTGCTGTATCTGCACAAATTCATCGTTTATTCATGAAAGGATTAATTGCAAAAGCACCAGATAAAAATGATCGTCGAATTGTATATTTATATGTAACGGAACAGGGTAAACAATTGGTCGAATATACGGAAGTAGAGATACAAAAAGAGCTGGCAAACTACTTATCTCATTTTAACGATGATGAAATCTACTCATTTATTCAATTATTAGAGAAATTAGCTTCGTTAATGGAGAAAAAATAGGTATGATGCTTTTCTAATGAGCATCATCAAAGAAAGGATGTTCTACATGAAACACATCATTAAGCTCCGTTGGTATATAGCAGCTCTATGGCTTATCGCAGCAACGGCACTTTTTTTTCTAGCACCTAATTTACAGGAGCTTGTTCGAGAAAAAGGGCAAATTACGGTTCCTGAAGGTGCTCCTTCAGAAAAAGCTCAAGAATTACTTGATGCTATGTCACCAGAGGCCGAAAATGCTACCAGTGGTGTCCTTGTCTTTCATGAGGAAGATGGATTGACAAAAGATGATCGTAAAGCCATTGAAAAAGGGATCTCTACCTTAAAAGAAAACAAAGAAGAACTTGGTGTATCAGATATACTTGACTTTAGAGAAGACCCAGCAATTAAAGACCAGACAGTATCCGAAGATGGTACAACAATCCTTGTACCTTTTCAAGTATCATTAGAGGATCAAAATATTTTAGAATCAAGAACAAAAATATTAGAAGCTGTTGACGACATTCAAGTAGATCACCACTTAACAGGGGAACAATATATTGAACAAGATATCATTAAAAACTCTGAAGAAGGGTTGAAAAAGACAGAAATTATAACCGTTGCGTTAATTTTAATTATTTTATTTGTCGTATTTAAATCTTTAGTTGCACCATTTATCCCGCTCTTAACAATAGGGATCAGCTATTTAGCAGCACAAGGAATTGTAGCCATTCTTGCCGATACAGTTGGCTTTCCTCTCTCTACCTTTACACAAATATTTATGGTTGCTGTCATGTTTGGTATTGGTACAGATTACTGTATTTTATTAATTAGTAGATTTAAAGAAGAAATTCAGCATCAAGATTCGATTAAAGAAGCTGTTATAAAAACATATAAATCTGGTGGGAAAACCATATTATTTGCTGGCTTAGCCGTATTAATTGGTTTCTCTACAATTGGTTTATCTACTTTTTCTCTCTATCAATCTGCTGTAGCAGTCGCAATTGGGGTAGCAGTTGTATTATTAGCATTGGCAACCTTAGTACCCTTCTTCTTAGTCGTTTTAGGAAAAAAATTATTTTGGCCATTTGATAAAAATGTAGAACATAAAGAAAGTAAACTGTGGAAAATGGCAGGACATTTTTCCTGGACCAGACCATTCCTATCCCTACTCATTGTAGCACTTATAACCGCTCCGTTCCTCATTACCTATAATGGTGATAAATCTTATGATTCGTTAGATGAGATGGGGGACGATTACGGTTCAAAAATTGCCTTTAACTGGATAGCTGACAGCTTCGGTCCAAGTCAAACAATGCCGTTAACGGTTGTCTATCAGCTTGATGATGAAAAGATTGATACAACGGAGGACTTTCAAACGATTGCTATGCTCACAGAGGAACTAGCAAAGCAAGATAAGGTTGATCAAGTTCGAAGCGCGACAAGGCCAGCTGGAAATGTCATTCCAGAGTTTCTCGTCGATGAGCAAACAAGTCAGCTTGCAAATGGCATTGGCAAAAGTACAGATGGTATCCAAGAAATTGAAAAAGGTTTACGTGACGCTGCATCAGAAATAAAGAATGCATCCCCTCAGCTTGAGGAAGCCCAATCTGGTGTTGACCAGTTATTAGAAGGAACCTCAGCTGCTGAAAATGGTGTTGGAGAACTTAGCAGTGCCCTAACAGAAATTCAAAAAGGGATTGAATCCGGATCAAAAGGCGCAGGTGAAATTCGCAAGAACCTGCAAATGATAAAAGATAATTTAGATGAAACAATTGCTGGAAATAAACAGCTTCTTAAAGGGTATCAAGCAATTGCTGACGGTCTAGAAGGATTCGGCTCTGGAAAAGTCAATACGGAACAATTAAACACCATGATAAATACATTAAAAGATACGAAACAACGCGTATCCACGATGCATCAAATAGCGATTGAAGCAAATCCTGAACTACAAACAAATATGAAATATATGGAAAGCCATCAACGAGCATTAGGACAAATTGACGGAATAATCAATGGCGTTAATGAAATGAAAACAAATCTAAACCAATTATCTCAAGCACAGAATCAACTTGAGCAACAAGTGATTACACCTTTACATCAACTTAACGAAGGATTTCAGCAATCCATTTCCGGTCAAGAGCAATTATCCAAAGGAATTGGAGAACTGTTGAATGGTATTGATCAATTACAAGCAGGATTAAACCAAGCTGCTGACGGGCAGAGCCAAGTGAACAATCATATTCCTTCATTACAACAAGGGTTGTCACAGCTTTATGGCGGACAGAAACAGTTAAAAACGGCATTTAGTGATATAGAGGGACAACTTGATAAATTAGCTAGCGGATTAACAGAGGCGTCAGATGGGTTACAGGAAATTGATAGTGGCTTATCGGAAGTTAAAAACTATCTCGGAGAAATCAAAACAAAAGATAGTAATCCAATCGTCGTTATTCCAGATCAAGCATTAGAAAACGAAGATTTTATGGAAGGAGCTAATCAATATCTTTCCGAAGATAAATCGATCGTAAAATTTGAAGTACTTATTGAACAAAATCCGTATTCCACAGAAGCCATTCAAATGGTAGATAAAATGAAACAAGTTGCAGATAATGCTACAACTAATACGATCTTTTCCGATAGTGAACCATACATCGGCGGCGTTAGCAGTACGAATAATGACCTGCAGAATATATCGAATGAGGACTATTCGAGAACGGTTGTCATTATGCTGAGTGGACTGTTTATCATGCTGATCTTGTTACTACGTTCCTTTGTTATGCCAATCTACTTGATTGGGTCACTCATCTTAACGTATGTAACATCGATGGGAGTAGCGGAACTTATTTTCACCCAACTATTTGGCTATGACGGATTAACCTGGGCCATTCCTTTCTTTGCTTTTGTTATGTTGATGGCTTTAGGTATCGACTACAGTATCTTTTTAATGGATCGCTTCAATGAGTATAAAGAAGTTCCCGTAAAAGAAGCGCTGATTCACTCTATGAAAAACATGGGTACGGTTGTCATATCGGCAGCCATTATACTTGGCGGAACCTTTGGTGCTATGCTTCCATCTGGCGTACTATCGTTATTACAGATTGCAACGGTCGTATTAACAGGGTTATTCCTATATGCTTTTATCGTCTTACCGTTATTTATTCCAGTCATGGTTAGACTATTTGGTAAAAACAACTGGTGGCCATTTAAACATCATGCAAAGCAAAAAAACGAATAACGGATATTATCTCAAAAAGAATAGAAGAGCGGCTGCCAAAAGACTAGCCGCTCTTCTATTCTTTATTTCTTTTGTGCTTGCTTAATAATGTTAATCACACGTTCCTTTGCACTTTCCGTTTTATACTGTTTCATCATATCAATCATTATTGGGGCATATTCGCGCAATTGGTCTAACTCATTCAGTAATGACTCCGCGGTTAACGCTTCTTCCTCCAACACTCTAGCATAGCGCTTTTTAGCAAACGATTTAGCATTAAGAATTTGATCTCCTCGACTTGCTTGAAGTGATAACGGAATAAGTAGCATTGGTTTTTGTAAAGCCAAAAATTCAAAAATAGCATTTGCACCCGCTCGTGAAAGAACATAATCGCTAGCTGCAAAAATATGCTTCAATTCTTTATGAATGTATCCAAACTGTACATACCCTTTGTATTTAATTGTAGGATCTACTTTGTCTTTCCCGCAAATATGAATAATTTGAAAGGCAGAAAGTAGCTGGGGCAGGCTTTCCCTTACGGTTTCATTGATCTTCTGTGAGCCTCCACTACCTCCCATCACTAATAAAACCGGTTTTTCCTTATTTAATCCTGCTATTGCTAGCCCTTCCTCTCTATTTCCTTGAAACAGCTCGTCACGAACTACTGCACCAACATATTCACTTTTTTTCGCTGGAAGATAGTCCATTGTTTCCGGAAATGTTGCTAGCACCTTTTTGGCAAAAGGAGTAGCAATTTTATTCGCAAGTCCCGGGGTATAATCTGATTCATGTATAACCGCTGGTACGCCAGTTAATTTCGATGCTAATAGAACAGGAACCGATACAAACCCGCCCTTAGAAAAAATAACACTTGGTTTCGTATTTCTAATAATACGAGCTGCCTGAAAAGTTCCCTTTAATACTTTAAACGGATCCTTTAAATTCTCAATCGATGCATAACGACGTAATTTTCCTGTTGAAATCGGATGATATGTGACACCGCCCAGTTCCTCAATTAATTTACGCTCAATTCCGTTTTTAGAGCCAATATATTCAATTTGCCATCCGTGCTGTTGATAATAAGGAATTAATGCTAGATTAACAATCACATGTCCCGCTGTGCCGCCGCCTGTAAATAAAATACATTTATGATTCATACGTAAAACGTCCTTTCCTTTCAAACTCCTTTACAAAACGGTATAATATCTTTTATACTCCTCTTCTATCCTATTAAAAAATACAATAAAAAGGAAGAGAATTATTATGTATGCAACAACTAGTTTAGGTCAAAAGTTAAAGCTGTTTAGTGTTATTTTAGTCCCCATCCTTGTTACACAAATAAGTATGTATTTAATGAATATTTTCGATACGATGATGTCTGGACAGGCTAGTGCAATAGATCTTGCCGGTGTTGCCATTGGCTCAAGCTTATGGGTTCCCATTTTCACAGGAATTAACGGCATTTTATTAGCGATCACTCCAATTATTGCCCAATTATTAGGTGCAAAGTCCATTGAAAAGATTACTGAAATGGTTCAACAGGCAATCTATCTTTGTTTTTTATTAGCAATCTTTGTTTTTATTATGGGGGTTCTATTGCTTAACCCTGTAATTGAATTGATGCAATTAGAAAACGGTGTAGCTCATACCGCAAAATTTTATTTAATTGCCCTTGGAACTGGAATTATTCCTTTATTTATTTTTAATACATTACGCTGCTTTATTGACGCACTTGGACAAACACGTATATCTATGTTGATTATTTTATTGTCATTGCCATTGAATCTGTTTTTTAATTATGTATTTATTTTTGGAAAATTTGGTGTGCCAGCTTATGGTGGAATTGGTGCAGGAATAGCAACGTCCATCACGTATTGGCTCGTATGCATAATCGCCTGTATTGTCGTTCATAAATTATCTCCATTCCGTCAATTTAATGTTCTTATCCACTGGATTAAACCATCTTTTTCCGTTTGGTGGGAACAATTAAAAATAGGCGTTCCTATTGGCTCTGCCATGTTTTTTGAAACAAGTATTTTTTCTGCTGTAACTTTATTTATGAGTGCTTATAGTACATATACGATTGCAGCACACCAAGCAGCAATGAATTTTGCTTCGCTTTTATACATGATCCCACTTAGTGTAGGAATGGCGTTAACGATTGCAATAGGATTTGAAGTCGGAGCAAAGCGATTTCGTGATGCCAGAGTGTATGGATATATCGGTATAAGCGGTGGGATTTTCATTGCCACATTTGCCGGGTTAGTTATATATTTTTCCAGGGATATAGTTGCTGAATTATATAATTCTAATCAAGAAGTAATAACATTAACGAAGCAATTTCTTATCTATGCCATTTTCTTTCAATTCGCAGATGCTTTCGGTGCGCCTCTTCAAGGAGCATTACGTGGTTATAAAGATGTGCATATTACATTAATTATGGCTTTAGTTTCCTATTGGATCATTGGCCTGCCTGTCGGTTGGGTTCTCGCTAACTTTACATCATTAGAGCCGTTCGGATATTGGGTAGGAATCATCACTGGATTATCTTGTGGCGCTATTGCATTGTTAGCTCGTCTCCTTTACTTACAGCACAAGTTCAGCAAAAAAGCTGTATATATTAAAGGTTAATCAATCAGGAAAAAAGGAGCCGTTTCTCTTAAAGCTCGAAAAATTATAAACAGATTTTTCGGAGAGAATACGGCACCTTTGCTGGGTATGGAAGAACTTAGCTTATACACTTAAATTTTCCTTAGATAAATTCGCTAATTGTAAAGAAAGTAGTAACTTTTTTATTATAGAAAAATTCCAACAACAGATGCGGATAAAATGGACGCTAATGTTGCCCCAATTAATAGCTTCATCCCAAAGCCAGATACGCTTACTGCTTTTTCCGCATCTATTCCTTTTACGGTACCGGCAATAATACCAATAGATGAGAAGTTAGCAAAACTTGTTAGAAAGACTGTCACAATTCCGATAGTTTTTTCTGACATTTGACCTAACAAAGGTTGAAACTCTAACATGGCAACAAATTCGTTGGTTACAATTTTAGTACCCATAATAGCACCTGCATTAATAACCTCACCAGGGGAAATTCCCATTAATAATCCAATTGGTGCAAGAACATAACCTAATATTTGTTGCAGCGTAGTACCTGCGAAAATTAATTGGATGAGCCAGTTAACCAAATCTAGTGAAGCAATAAATGCAATCAACATTGCTGCAACAATCAGTGCAATTTTCCCACCTTCTAGTGCACCATTACCCATTGCCTCAAAAATGCTTTTATCATTACTAACATCCTTTATATCTACTACATCTTTTTCCTTCGGTACATTAACCGGTGCTATTACAGAGGCGACCATAAGTGCACTGAACATATTTAGTGGTAATGCAACTAAAACATATTCAGCTGGAAGCATTTGTAAATATGCACCAACAATCGATGCTGATACAGAACCCATTGCGGAAGCACTAACAATATAAAGACGATTGTCATTTAGATAGTGGAATTGTGAGCGAATAGCAATTAACGTTTCCGATTGTCCAAAAAAGATACTGTTAACAGCATTAAACGATTCCACTTTTGGCAGACCTGTTACTTTTGAAATTAAAGCTCCAATATACTTGATAATTGTTGGCAGAATTTTCAAATATGTGAGTACAGATAATAAGGTTGCAAAGAAGACAATTAATAAGAGAACATTAAAAAAGAAGACGCCGCCTTCTTCTAGCTGAAAACCTCCAACAACAAAGTTTATTCCCTTTGAACCAAACTCAATCAATTTATTAAAACCTGCTGAAATACCCGTAATAACTGCTTGTCCAACTTCAGTTTTAAACATAAATAATGTGATCAGAAGCTGAAAGACTAGCATAATACCAATGGCTTTGTAATTAATATTCTTTTTGTCATTTGACATCAAATATGCTATTCCAAGAACAACAGCAATGGCTAATAACCCAAGAAGAATCCCCACGATGTATTTCCTCCCTTAATTAATGTAACTGTTTTCATAGTTCTTTCAATAGTTATTGTAACAAGTTGTCAGACGTCATGCAAGTGATTGTTTTTTCTGTCAATTATTGTCCATATAAATATATTTCCCTACCACTTTGTGTAATAATCTAGTAATTACTATTACTTGTTTTTAGAGCATAATCATTTTTTAACAGATAGACATTATCTATACGTGTTTGTGATTATGAAGGGAGGAGTTTTCAGAAAATTATCTCGTGTGAATGTAAATATTTATAATGTTTTTCCTTGTCCTCGAAAAATCGCAATGTTATTCAAGAAGTTTTACTTGTCCTAGAAAAACGCAATGCGTCGCTGCCGTAGATTCTCTGTCCTGTCACCTGCGAACGAATCAGCATTTTCGGTACTTCCACTTATTCCTATCACTTTTGAAGTGAGGTTTTACAGCACTTTAGATGTAGAATAAAGAAAATATGCCTCTAAACAGGGGGATGCCGACGCCTGAGCGGCAAGCCGATTTTAGTCAACCTTCCTTAAGATTCGAGCTGATGGTAACCTTATCATAGAAAGAAGATCGAAGTTTGCTAGCAGCACAAGCACTTAAGCGGAAATATAATTCTTTTGAACAAACGTTCGCTTCAGCAAAGAGTTAATAATTATCCACCATCGAGGGGCGGAGATAATCTCGTAAACTAATATTAGAAAAATTTGGCTTGTCGCCAAGTCTTTAGCGAAAGCTGTAGTTTTTCTTATACGTTAACCATAAAGTTTTATACTTTCCTATAGTATAAAAAACCCTTACTCCACAAACAGAGTAAGGGTTAATATCTATAGCTTATTTAACCTTCTAAGAGCAAGTCATATGGGTCTTCAAGCAATTGCTTAACACGAACAAGAAACTGTACTGCTTCTTTTCCATCAACAATACGATGATCATAAGATAATGCCAAATACATCATTGGGCGCACTTCAATACTGTCATCCGGCATAACAACTGCACGTTTTTGGATGTTATGCATACCTAAAATACCGACTTGTGGCGCGTTTAGGATCGGAGTTGATAACATAGAACCAAATGTCCCGCCATTTGTTATCGTAAACGTACCGCCTTGTAAATCACTCATTTCTAATTTCTTGTCACGAGCCTTTAGACTGAGGTCTTTAATTTCTTTTTCTACTCCTGCAAAATCCAGACGATCTGCATCACGTATTACTGGAACTACTAAACCATCCTCTGTGGAAACAGCAATACCAATGTCATAGAATTTCTTTATTATAAGTTCATTTCCTTGAATTTCTGCATTTAATAATGGGAAATCTTTCAAAGCACCCACTACAGCTTTTGTAAAGAAAGACATAAACCCTAATTTCACACCATGTTTTTCAATGAATTTTTCTTTTCGTTCACTGCGCAACTTCATAACATTTGTTAAATCTACTTCATTAAACGTAGTTAACATTGCTGCTTCATGCTGAACTTCAACAAGGCGTTTAGCAATTGTTTGACGGCGACGTGACATTTTAACTCGTTCTACCGGCTTAGAGAATTCTGTTTTCTCTGCTGATTTTTTCTCTTGTTTTACTGATTGCTTTTGCGGTTTATCAGCATTTTTAGCTGCTTCCTCCACATCTTCTGGGCGAATCCGTCCTAATGGATCACGTGGACTAATCTTGCTTAAATCAATATTCAGTTCACGGGCACGTTTTCTAGCAGCAGGTGAAGCAATCACCCCAGCAACTCCAGTTTCCTTCTGCTCTTTAGTATCTTCTTGGCTAGGCTGTTCCTGCTTTGGAGATTCCGATTGCTGATCCACTTTTTCTTTTTCTTTATCTTCTGTTGGCTTGGATTCTGCTTGTGTAATGCTTCCTGCCTCAGCATTTTCGTCAATTTTTGCAATAACATCGCCAACTTCTACATCTTCGCCTTCAACTTGAATAATTTCTGTAATCACACCAGAATATTCTGAGTTTACTTCCACATTTACTTTATCTGTTTCTAATTCAACAACTGGGTCCCCTTTTTCCACCTTGTCTCCTTCTTTAACCAACCACTCCGCAATAGTTCCTTCTGTAATTGATTCTGCCAGCTCTGGTATTTTTATTTCACTCATCAGAATCTCCTCCTTTTGTTGGGGTTATCGCTTTTTGAACAATTTGTTTTTGCTCTGTCTTATGGACATTTGGAACACCTACTGCTGGTGAAGAACGATCTGGACGACCGATATAACGTAATGTTTGCCCATCTTTTAGCAAGTCTCTCAAGTAATCGTCAACGAAATCCCAGCATCCCATATTTTGTGGTTCTTCTTGCACCCAGACAATTTCTTCTAAGTTCGGCAAAGCGTTTATCTCTTTTTCCAATTGTTTTTTAGGGAATGGATATATTTGTTCTAAACGTATTGCTCGTAGCCAATTAAAATTGTCATCCGCCTGCTCAATCGCTTCTTCAATATCTACCATAATTTTACCGCTTCCAATCAGTAAGCGTTTAGCATTCTTCTTACTTACCTTTAAGTTAGGCTGATCGCGGATAGCAAGGAACTTACCTTTGGTAAACTCTTCTGCTTTCGAAGCAATTCGTTGATTTCGAATCAAGCTGCTTTTCGGCGTCATAACGACTAATGGTCTAGCTTCTTCCTTATTACGTAAAGCTGCCTGTCTACGAATTAAATGGAAGAATTGGGCAGATGATGTAACATATGCTACAATCCAGTTATTCTCTGCAGCCATTTGAAGAAAGCGCTCTAGTCTTGCACTGGAATGTTCCGGTCCCTGTCCTTCATAACCGTGAGGAAGGAGCATCACCATATTCGATTTATCTCCCCATTTTGCCCGTGCCGAAGAAATAAATTGGTCAAAGATAACTTGCGCTACATTAGCAAAATCGCCAAACTGCGCCTCCCAAATTACTAGAGTATTTGTCGCTTCTACACTATATCCGTATTCAAAACCCAATACACCCGTTTCAGATAAAGGACTGTTGCGGATGTCAAAGGAAGTTTTTGCTTCTTCAAGCATATGCATTGGGCAAAATTTTTCACTTGTTTCAACATCGTGCAACACTAGATGACGATGAGCAAACGTACCTCTTTCGGTATCTTGTCCGGTAAGACGAATTGGAATTCCATCACGTAAAATGGAAGCATAAGCTAATGCTTCTCCAGTACCCCAATCTGCCTTTTCCCCATTCTCTAATGCATTTTCACGTCGCTTCAAAATTCTCTCCAGCTTTTTATTACTGTTAAAACCTTCAGGACGTTCTAATAATCCTTTATTCAACGAACGTAAAGTTTCTAGGTCAACAGCAGTCTCATATTTATCTAACCCATTTTTTAATGCTTCCGGCATAAACATAGACTCTGCTTCACCAGTTTCGTTTTCTTTCATATTATTGTAAATTTCTTGCAATTTATCGAGGGCGCGCTGCTTCATCTCTTTAAATTGCTCTTCTCTTATAATCTCTTTTTCTTGTAAATCTTTAGCAAATATATGCGCTACAGTAGGATGCTCATCGATCATTTTGTATAGAACCGGCTGTGTCATTCGTGGTTCGTCCATTTCGTTATGACCATAACGACGATAACCAACTAAATCAATGAGAAAGTCCTTGTTAAATTTTTGACGATACTCATAAGCAATTTGAACTGCAGAAATACAAGCAATTGGATCATCTGCATTTACATGAATAATTGGAACTTCAAACCCTTTAGCAAGATCACTTGCATAGCGGGTCGAACGACCATCTTTTTGCTCTGTTGTATAGCCTAATAAGTTGTTTGCAATAATATGCAATGAACCGCCAGTAGAATATCCTGGAAGATTACTTAGGTTAAAGGTTTCAGCGACAATTCCTTCACCGATAAATGCTGCATCACCATGGATAAGAACTGGAATCGCTTTATTCTTATCTTGTTTGGGATACCCTTTTTCATAACGATTATCCTGTGCAGCACGAGCAAATCCTTCGACAACTGGATTAACGAATTCCAAGTGAGAGGGATTGTGCGCTAGACGAATTCGCGTTACACTTTCTTTTCCATCTGGTTCTTTTGTTGCACCGAAATGATATTTTACATCACCCGTCCAACCATAATTAATTCCCATTGAACCTTCAGAAGGAATTAACTCTTTATTCGGAGAGTGGTGAAATTCAGAAAAAATTCTATCATATGGCTTGCCGAGCACATGGGCTAATACCGCAAGTCGACCACGGTGAGCCATACCCATCATAATGTTTTCAACTTTATCAGCACTCGCATTTTTCACAATTTGATCTAACATGGGTACCATAATTTCTAATCCTTCAATAGAAAACCGCTTTTGACCTACAAACGTCTTTTGTAAAAATTCTTCAAATCCTTCGACCTGTATAAGTCTTTCTAATAGCTTCGTTTTCTCATCGTCGGATAAGCTGAGCCTCGCTTTACCTGACTCAATTAAATCTAGCAGCCACTTGCGTTCGTCATCATTATTGACATGATCAAATTCGAATGTAATCGTGCCAGAATAGTACTTTTTCAATTCTTTTACAACATCTAATCCATTTTCTACCTTGCTTGGAGCGTTTTCCCATAACCAAGAAGCTGGAATACTTGCTAAGTCTCCTTCCGTTAACCCGTATGTTACTGGATCAACTAATTCAGACTTGCGTTTTTTCATGCCGACTGGATAGATTTCTGCCTCCAGATGCCCGAAACGCCGAATAGCCTCAACAAGTTTCATTGCTGAGGTAAGTTTCTTTACATCGTCTATGGATGTAGCATCAGCTGCTGCTCCAGCCGCACCATTTGTTTGGGATAACCATTGAGGGGCTCCATGCTCATCGAACATTTTTTTAATGGATGGATCTACTGCCTCTGGATCCTCTTTGTACAAATCGTATTGCTCTTCTACATACCCCAAGTTTGGACCATGAAATTCGGACCAGAATCTCTCATTGGATTCTTCATTCTGTGCCAACTTTTATACCCCCATTAGAAGTTACGTAATCCGTTCTGAAACGGTATACATTATTCAATCTACATTATAGAACTGACTATAGATTACTTCAACTAATATACCTCATTTTATTTTGGCAGACAATACCATGTTCTAATTGTAATTATAAACAGAATTTTCAAATGGCTTAACTTACTATAAAACATGGTATATCCTCTTTGATTTAGCAAAAATCGCGGGCTCCCTTGAAAATCGCCAAATTCCGCTTCCGAAGTTTTTCTTGTCCTAGATCTCCAAAGGATTGGGCAAATGGGTGTGTTATCTCCCACTTAGACAACTTCGTATTCCTTTTAACTTTTGAAGTGAAAATCTTACGGAAACTTAAGTGTAAGAAACTTATATTTATGAAGGAGGATTTGTTCCAACTGAGAATATAATCAACACTATGGACGATTGTTTCATTTTTGGGCATGTTTCGTTATAATAGAATTAACTCTTATTATGGTCACTATTTAAAGGGAGGATGGAAAGATGAAGTTAGCTTTATTAATGGGGGTTATTGCTGTATTTATGGTGTCTTTTTTTACTTCCGGATACGAATCAAAACCGGGAATGCCAAAAAAACAACAATAAAGGAAGCGCAAACGGTAAAGGGTACAGCTTTCCTACCGTTTGCTTTTTTTCTTAAAGAAAGTAAAATATCAAGTTGAAATGCAGCTCTCACCTTGAGGATCTTAATGTCTAACCTATAAACACAGCTAGACTACAGCTTCTCTGCTAAAAATTTAGCATTTAATCAATACTTTTACATGTTATGTCAAGTTTGGAAATCCCTGCTGTCTTAATGCTTCGTATACAATAATCGCAGCGGTATTCGATAAATTTAATGATCTAACCTTATCACTCATATGAATACGTAAACATCTGTCTTCTTTTCCCGTTAATAAGTCACGTGGAATCCCATTTGTTTCTCTGCCAAACACAAAAAACAATTCCTCATCTGGATCACTAAAATCAAAATCGGTATAATGCTTTGTACCAAAGTTCTCAATATAATAATAGCTTGCTTTCGGATAGGTTTCATACAAGGATTCGATTGACTTATATTCACGAATATCTACATGATACCAGTAATCAAGTCCTGCTCTTTTCAACATCTTATCATCTGTTGAAAACCCAAGTGGATGAATTAAATGTAACGTTGCATTTGTTGCTAAACATGTTCTGGCTATATTGCCAGTGTTAGCTGGAATTTCTGGTTGATATAATACGACATGTAAACTCACTTTTTCATTCTCCTTACGTCTATCTACGTTACAAGTATAGCACTATTTTCTTTATCCCAAAAGCGCTGTGTTATTCCGTATGAATTCGAAAAAATTTATATTGAATCTGTGGTGTCCAAGCAGAGGAATCTTCATAAGACCAATAGCGATTTCGGCTATTATCGGTATGTGCATTAACAAGTGGCATGCCGTATGCGTCTTTTGCTACAACAATTGTATTATGATCCCACCTGCCATCTCCTGAAAAGTCATAGCAAATAACATCACCAGGAATAAGCTCCTCTGGCGATTCTTTCTCTTCTCCACGTAAACCTTGCGTTGAGCCCGATAAATACCATCGCATGGAGTGAGCAACTGCCCAGCTAAAGCTCCAGCTATCCTTTCCGTACCACCAACCGCGTTCTCTAATTGGTGCCCCCCGCATTGGTGCACCACCAGCAAACAAGCATTGCGATACATAGTTCGTACAATCGACGTCGAAGGTTCGATAGGCTGGATTATAGCTATTCCACCATCGTTCTGCATATTGAACTGCCCGGTGGCGATCATAAACAGCTCGCTTATATGAAGTTTCAGTATTCATATCTGGTACCACTTTTCCTTTATCATTTTGCATCAAAATCTGCTGCTGTTTATGGTCTGTTATCTCCCCTTTAACCATGCTAAATGTATATGGTGAAATTACTTCTTCCATATACAGCTGTTCTCGCTGTTTTACTAAAAACCGTAAATGTAACAGATAATTGTAGGATCGTTCATCATTGTAGCGTAGTTTTCTGTACAACTGACCATTTCCTTTAATTCGTACTATTTTAGCATTTCTTTCAGTAAATAACTTTCGTTTTCTTGACCACCAATTTTCTTTATTTTGATCTGAAGCAAAAAAATCTAACCAGTAGCTTTTCAGCTTCTCCATAAAAATCCCCTCCATAAAAAGTATATGGAGAAAGGCTTTTAAATAGCACTATCCTTTTAGTATAAATCCAGTATTTATAAGGGTTTTCGACCAATTAAAGGAATTTATTCCACTTAAAATTAAATATATAAAACAGTATTTTAGGGAAGATTGGGGGAACCTTTTATAATTAAAAGGCTTATTTACAACCGTATTTTTTACACTTGTATTACTTTTTTAATATTTTAAAAGCCATGGGCGGGCGTTATACTTAGACGATTAAAGGGTATTCTTTAGAATATATTTCTTATCGATAAATACATTGGTTTACCTGTTAAATAAAATCTTCAAATTAAGGCGAAATGTTATCAATATTGCAATGTTTCTTTAGAGAGTTATTCGGCAAGTAAACCATGTTTTTCAGTAATACTCTTTCCTTAAGGAAAGCATTCTACTACCCGATTCGCCTCTTTTATGTGCACACCTTTTTTCTTTGGGTGCCCCCTTATTTCTTTTCCACCTATACCGTCGTTTCCATGACTTCACGGTAATAATTGAATCGCAATATTTGTCAGCTATATCTTTATATTTCATACATTTGTTGTAATTTATCTCAGCTTTCTTGTATCTAACTACCATTTACATTAACCCCTACCTCCAACAGTAAACGAGTTTGTTTTGAGAAAAAGACACCCGTGTGGTGTCCTTTTAGTACTTTTCACTGACCATAATATGGTGTAAAGTTTTTAAGTTTCTTATAGATATAAATATTGTTAAAATTAATGAGTATATCCATAAAGTGAAAAGAACCCAATAAAAAGATGTAAATTGAAAATCCTTAGGCATATTAACTACTGACGAAATAATTAAAATAATAACTCCTATCAAAATTATAAAAAACTGAGTTATAATAGCAGCACTAAAGAAGGTCATTATAATCTCAAATAAAGTTACACCTTCTACTTTTTCACTTTGAGATTTTTTTAATTCAATTAATAGTTTTGATCCTGCGGTAGCCAGGACGGATATACTTGTAATATTAAATCCAGCAAGTATTGAAATAAAAGTTTATTCCTTTTAACATAGAACTTGTAGAAGGCTCTACAAATTTTATAAAAAACAATATAATCGTTGTGATGAAAAGCAGGGAGAGTGTAAAAAGTTTTGTGTAAATGGATATACTTTCCAATAAGGAGATGATCATTTATGCAAGACTTTTTTCATGACAAAACCATTAAAGATTTGGTAAAAGAATGTCGTACTGTAGAAGATGTACAAGAGATGATGAAGCTTTTATTTAAAGATACCATTCAACGGGTATTTGAAGCTGAATTAGAGGATGAACTGGGTTATCAGAAACATAGTACCACTGGCAATAACACTGGAAATAGCCGAAATGGGTATAGTAAGAAAACGGTAAAATCTAAATACGGGGATACCGAATTGAATATTCCAAGAGACCGAAATGGTGACTATGAACCAAAGATTATTAAGAAGTATGAAACGACTATCAATGGAATAGAAGACCAAATACTGGGACTTTATGCAAAGGGGATGTCAACAAGAGATATCGAAAGCCAAATGCAGGATTTATATGGGCTTGATATTTCTCCGACCATGGTTAGTAAAGTAACCGATAAGATTATGCCTCTCGTCAAAGAGTGGCAATCACGCCCTCTTCATCGGGTTTATCCAATTGTTTATTTGGACGCAATCCACTTTAAAGTACGAGATGGAAATAGGATTGTAAATAAAGCTGCATACAGTGTTTTAGGAATTAATATGGATGGTAAAAGAGATACTCGGCATTTGGATAGGAGAAAATGAAAGTGCTAGTTTTTGGTTGGGCGTATGCACAGATCTTAAAAATAGAGGTGTAGAAGATATTTTAATTGCATGTAAGGACGGGCTTTCAGGCTT
The DNA here is from genome assembly GCF_053667775.1 of Cerasibacillus sp. JNUCC 74. Next base: position 3,044,360 of record NZ_CM132207.1, read on the forward strand.
TTCAGAGGCAATTAGTTCTGCGTTTCCTAAAACAGAAATACAGCTATGCGTCATCCATCAGATACGCAATTCCATGAAATATGTCTCCTATAAGGAACAAAAAGAGGTAATGAAGGATTTAAAGAAAGTCTATCAAGCATTAACCTTAGAAGAAGCCGAACTGGCCTTCACTGCTTTCAAAGAAAAGTGGGAAAAAAAGCATCCTATTATTATTCGATCCTGGGAACAAAACTGGTTGGAATTAACCGCCTATTTCAGTTACCCTAGGGAAATTAGAAGAATTATATACACGACGAACATTATTGAAGGGTATCATAGACAACTTAGAAAAGTCACAAAAACAAAATCTGCTTTCCCGTCTGATGATGCATTAAGAAAAATGATATATTTGGCAACCATGGATATTACTAAAAAATGGACTATGCCAGTACAAGGATGGAAAGAATGTATATCACAGCTAGCCATTCATTTTGGAGAACGTCTAGAAACCGAACTTGCATTATAACTGTAGTTTGGTTCCGGCTTGACATGGAGCCTCTGCGGGCGTGATGAATTGGCGATGGAGATACCTTTAAAGAACAAAGCTATCGCCAACGAAAAAGCGAGCGTATCACGCCCGCTTCTCCACGTAAAGCCTGTATATTTTATTGTGTGCAATTCCCATTTACACAAAATAGTTTATACTCCCAAAGCAGGTGTTAAAAAGTCAAATATGAGTTCCGCTTTTGTGGAAAATAGCTGCTCTCCATGTAATATCTTAATTTATTTTTCCCTATCAATTTCATAGAAAAAGCCTACCCGTAAGAGTAGGCAACCAAATCATTTATTAATTTTTTTTAAAATCATCATTATCATTATCATCATAATCCTGAAGTTCATTTAATATCTCTTTTAAACGTACAATACTATTTTCAAATTCATACATAGTAATTTCTTCATAACTTGATTCGCCTTCACCAAATACATCATTATCATATATATTAACAGTTGCACCATCAGATTTTAAGTTCTTAATTAATTGTTGTAGCTTTTCAAGCTCGTCTATATCATTAGCATCAGTTTCAACCAAAAATTCTTTATTTTCAATATCATTTTTTAGTTTTGAGAAACTCAAACCAGTATGCTTTTTAATTGTCATTAAACACTTATTGATATCACTTGTTTCAATCTTTATAGCAATTTTATTCACTTGATTCCCTCCCTTTGTTAGTATTTATAACTCCTCCATATAATTCGGATTCACTGGTCTACCTGGAGAATTTTTATGAAAACTTCCGCCATGCCACCCTTTTAAATGTTCACTAGGAGTTACATGATATATCAATTCACCTCTATTAGATATATGAGGATAATTCTTTGCATTGAATGTATGATGACCAATGATTGGTTTACCATTGTATTTAGGTTTTTTTCCGTTTAATATATCTTCAATTTGCTTTGAAGTCCAATTTCTTGTTGGAGTATCGTTGTTTAAAATTCTTTTCTTTTCTTGTTTCCAAAAAATATTAACACCAGTAGCCCTACGCTTCATAAACCTCTTGTTCCACTGATATCTTTTATATTCACTTTTAGTTACTGAGCGTTTTTCAATTTTCTCCTTTATAATTAACTGCTGTTTTCTACTTAAAGAATTGTAAGGTGTTTTTTTTGGAGTTAAATCAAAGTTTTCTATATCCTTTATAGTAAAGTTTTTACCGACTGTATTTCTCTTTTTGAACTTCTTAGCCGGTACCTTAGTTTTATTCGCAAATTTAAACGCATCTTCGCCAGTTTTAATCAGCTTTATAGGTTTTCCCACTGGAACAATAGAAACTAATGCTATTGCCCTCTCGCTCTTAGAAGCTTCTGAATCCAAAATAGTATTAACGTCATCTAAAATGAGAAAGTCAGCTGTTTCTTTTACAGCAGTTGCACCAAATTCTCCTGCTTTTACAAACGCATTTTTCGTACCATCTGCTGCTTTTTCTAACCAGCTTTTCTCTGGTTCTCTAGGTTTATGTCGATTAGCTGGAATCGTATGAACCAATTCATAGTTTGTACCGGTTTCTGATTTGAACTTCCTTACAATTCTACCATCAGCTAAGGTATAATAAGTTCCTTGTCTTACTCCCTTGTAATCCGAAACCTTTACTTTTGAAACAATTAGATACTCGATAGTTGAAAACTCATTTGCAGTTAAACTATCCCCCGTTGCTGCTAGGATAGCATGCATAGCCGATAGCTGTAATCCATTGTTTTCAGTCCAACATGTTTCTGTAAATAGTTAACAGGAATCGCTGCTAGTGGGATAAACTTTGAAAATAGATGTTTGCCAAGTTCCCCCATGATTACTTCTAAGTCTATGGCATTCTTTCCAGCCTTTTTCATGAGACCTTGCATCAGCTGCTGATGAATTTTTTGATCAGCTATCTTTCTTGCTTGGTACGTTGCAATATTTATTTGACCGCTGTTTCCTAGTTCTCTAATCCGACTTACATAGTTTTTCATGGTATGAAGATCTTGTTCCACAGGCTCGAGCTTAGCTGTATTATGTCGATCAAATAGATACAGCCTTTCAATGGTCTGGTGTGTCATTTTCTTTGCATGTTGTACTTTATCCAGGAACTCCCCATCATCTATATCCCGAATATGAATAATGTCTCTAACCGACTGAAGAACAGCATTTGCTTCATCGGTTAGCATCATTGTCATATGTTCTGCTCGTTTAAGTGCTCGTTGAACATCACCCGCAAGAAAATCCTCTCGAATAACTCCATTCCTGTTCGGTTCCAGTTCATTAATGGATTGTTTTATTTCCCGTAACGTATCCGAGTAATTGGTAATAAAACCCTCCAGAAACACCAGAAATGGCATGTACACCTCTTGATAAAAAGTTCGAATAGAATTCTGTCTTCTCTTTAAAAGCTTCCTCTAAGGCGGTAATGCCTTCTATACTTTTCTGGATATTTTTGATTTGTGTATGTATCTGTTCTAGCTGCGCCAATGTTTTGTCGATAAAGCTATGACATTCCCCTACATAAAGCGCCTTAATGGATACCTCCTTATACTAAAAGTGCAAAATTTATTGAATTGTTTATAGGTGGAAAAGCATTAAGTTTGTTTTGTACATATTAACCCCTTTAGATGTAAATTCTATAAAAATATTTAAGAGCGTTCCGTTTTAATTATAAGAGCAGATTTACCAAGTCCGATGATCTAATTTTTGAGTTCCTTTCATATTCTTTTCAAATGGAGTAGCAGTAGATAAACGATTGGAAAATAGTGCCGAGGAAATTTACAGAACTTATGACTATTCTGATGATCAAGTAGACAAACAAGCTGCATCAATATTCAGTTCTGTAATACGTATATAGGTTTGCTGGGGGAGATTTTTGGGGAGGTTTTCCCCCACACTTAACAACCTCAATATTGGCAATGTTTATAGCCTATAACCCTCCATAGAAAGTATATGGAGGGTAGGCTTGTCAAACATCTAGTTTTATATTTTTTTGCATGTAAGATTAATAATTTGTGGTTTTTAGCTTGAGTAAAATAAGCAGATTGAAGATCTCGATGAACTCACCTATTATTTTTTAGCGTGCTGGTGTTGAAATGCCAATCCTTTTTCCATCTCATATAAGACCTGTTCATCTTCCTCTGCTTCCATTGCTTCTTTAATAGCTTGAAATGCCTCATCCGTTCCAATTTTCCCTAACGACCATGCCGCTGTTCCCCGAATCACCGGACGGGGATCATTACGCATGACATCAATGATTTCAGCAACAGCTGTCGTATCTTTATAATGCCCTAACGCTATCAAAGTATTGCGCTGAATCGGCTTTTTCCCCCGCCATGATCCCGAAATATGCCCAAATTTTTCTTTAAATTCGCGATTAGATATTTTTAACATAGGGATTAATTTTGGTTTAGCTATATCGTATTCAGGTTCAAACTCAGGATGTATATGAAAATCCAACCTTAAGTTTTTTGGACAGACCATTTGGCATGTATCACAGCCATAAACACGGTTACCAATTTTCGAACGGAATTCATCCGGTAAAAAATCTTTTGTTTGAGTTAAAAACGCGATACAACGTTTTGCATTTAATTGACCAGCCTGAACAATAGCACCTGTAGGGCAAGCATCGATACATTTGGTACAAGATCCACAACTATCTTCAACGGGCTTATCGGGAGTAAATGGTATATTAGTAATTAGTTCGCCTAAATATACAAAAGACCCAAATTCCGGAGTAATAATAGAAGTATTTTTACCACTAAAGCCAATCCCTGCTCGTTCTGCAACCGCGCGATCAGATAATTCTCCTGTATCGACCATCACCCTACTTTTACCATCTGGCACTCTCTCCCGGATAAATTCGGCAAGCTTTTCAAGTCTTTCCCGTAAAACAATATGATAATCAATTCCCCAGGAAGCCCTCGCAAATAAACCTCGTCGTTCCTGCTTCGTACTTCTAGGAGCTCCCTTCATGCGGGTGGGATAAGCTAATGCAATAGAAATAATCGATTTGGCTCCAGACAGTAAACGCTCCGGCTCTGTTCGCTCCTCAATCGTTCCTTTTTCAAAACCAGATTGATAATCTAATGCTTGCTGTCTGCGCAGACGTTCTTTTAATTCCGTAAACACATCTGCTGAAGCAAAGCCAATTTTATCAATGCCAATTTTCTTGCTATAATCAATAATTTCCTGCTTCAACTGTTCCGTTTGCATCATTTATTCTCCTTGCCTGTACTTTTTTACAACTGCTGTACGCATTCGATTTAACACTGCCGCAATTTCAAATCGACGAGGTCTAGCTAACTCTCCCGGGTGCTTTTTTGGATGTAATGTAAATGAGGCTAAGCCTTGTTGATCCATTTGCTGCTCAATACGATCCAGTAATTCAGGCAAAGCAACGTTATCCATTTGATTATTTCGATCTAAGTAATGAAGGATTTCTGCAATCATTCTTGTCTGTGATGCGTCAACAAGCTGTTCAACCTCTGCAAATGAGATATCCGTTTTTCCCATTTGTATATGAGTTAAACCTTTTGCTTGAACTTTTGCTCTCTTGCCCTTTCTTGTCTGTAATGAGCTTTGTTGAAAGTAACGTCTGGTTAACTTACCAAATCGTTCATTCCCTCCATTGTTTCTGATTAAAGGGTATTTTTCTATAATTGCTTTTGCTTCATTTGTTGCGTTATCTGGTAAATAGTTTTCTAAGCGAATAACTGTATCCGCTGTAGCAAAATAATCACCTGAGCCACCCATTACAATAATCGTAGACACAGATAATTCATCACGAAGCTGTGTTATTTTATCAATGAATGGTGTAATTGGTTCTTTATCTGCGTGCACGAGTAATTGCATTCTGTGATCACGAATCATAAAATTAGTAGCACTTGTATCTTCATCGATTAATAATGTGGAAGCCCCTGCTTCTAATCCCTCCATTACATTTGCTGCTTGGGATGTACTGCCACTAGCATTATCGCTTGAAAAAAATGTAGTATCCTGACCATGTGGTAAATTATTGATAAACGGAGAAATATCAACACCTGTAATTTTCCGACCATCTTCAGATCGAATTTTTACTGCGGAAGGATCGGTTAAAACAAACTCCCTTCCATCACCGTTTACATGTGAATATACTCCTCGTTCTATTGCCCTAAGCAATGTACTTTTACCGTGATATCCACCGCCGACAATTAACGTAATTCCTTTTTTAATTGCCATTCCTTTGATTGGCACGTCAGAATGAGGAATCTGTATCTCCACCTCATTTTCAGGTGGACTTTGGAACGGTATCGCCTGCTTTAAAGGGCGATTACTAATTCCGCTTTCTCTAGGTAAAATTGATCCATTTGCTAAAAACGCTACCCAGTTATTTTCTTTCATTACTTGACGAATTGCTTCTTGCTGGTCTGCTAACTTGATCGCCTGTTCAATTGCTTTATTAGTAATTGTAAAAACAGAATGATTAATAATGTCTGGAAGAACACGGAAAAATAATTTATTAGCTTCTCTACTATTTATTTTCCTTCCATTTGCCGGTAGTCCAACTGAAATACAAACCGTTATTTTTTCTGAGGTAATTTGTACAGCACTGCGCTCCAGCTTTTCTTGCCCTGGACGATCAAAAAAGATGAAGCCGCTCTTACCTGAGCCTTTTACATGAGAAGCTTGCTGAGCTACAGTCTTACCTATTATACGAGCAAATGCATCTTCAACAGCAATCTTTCTTGCATATGTTTGAAGCCATTCAGCTTTAATTTGTCGCTTACTTGCAGGAATAATGATTCTAAGTTTAGAAGGAGCAGCAAACGGATCTCCTTGAACATGATCAATCATAAACTCATAATCCGTTCCCTGATAGTTTCCTTGAATACGTTTATATGCTTTATAGCCTTTGTTATCAATTTCTTTTAAAAGCTTCACTAGGCTATTCATATAGACACACACCTCTATTGCTTTAAATTCATTAGTCAAAAAAATGAAACAAGCTTCTAATAACAACTATCTTCTTTTTCTGCTTCCGATTTTACATGTTCCCAATAAAGAAGTAAAACAAATCTTCCGGAAAAGCATGAGGTATCTATTTTTTTAAAAAACATAAAGGACAAGCGTTCTCTTAATGACGTACAAACTAGAAATATTCTGACGGGATAAAGTGAAACTTCATTCCGTGGAATGCTTTTTACATGGAATGTTAGTTGAACCAATCGGGCATTTAGGGGCCGTTTTTCTCATCTTGTTTGCAACATCATTAGCACATTTTTTGAAATGAGAAAAATACGGAACCTTACATGCGGGATAAAGTGAAACTTCATTCCGTGGAATGCTTTTTACATGGAATGTTAGTTGAACCAATCGGGCATTTAGGGGCCGTTTTTCTCATCTTGTTTGCAACATCATTAGCACATTTTTTGAAATGAGAAAAATACGGAACCTTACATGCGGGATAAAGTGAAACTTCATTCCGTGGAGCACTTTTTACATGGAATGTTAGTTGAACGAATCGGGCATTTAGGGGCCGTTTTTCTCATCTTGTTTGCAACATCATTAGCACATTTTTTAAAATGAGAAAAATACGGCGCCTTACATACGGGATAAAGTGAAACTTCATTCCGTGGAGCACTTTTTACACGGAATGTTAGTTGAACCAATCGGGCATTTAGGGGCCGTTTTTCTCATCTTGTTTGCAACATCATTAGCACATTTTTTAAAATGAGAAAAATACGGCGCCTTACATGCGGGATAAAGTGAAACTTCATTCCGTGGAGCACTTTTTACATGGAATGTTAGTTGAACGAATCGGGCATTTAGGGGCCGTTTTTCTCATCTTGTTTGCAACATCATTAGCACATTTTTTAAAATGAGAAAAATACGGCGCCTTACATACGGGATAAAGTGAAACTTCATTCCGTGGAGCACTTTTTACACGGAATGTTAGTTGAACCAATCGGGCATTTAGGGGCCGTTTTTCTCATCTTGTTTGCAACATCATTAGCACATTTTTTAAAATGAGAAAAATACGGCGCCTTACATGCGGGATAAAGGAAACATGCCTCTAAAACAAGGGTATGCCTATACTTAAGCGGCAAGCCCACTTTTAGTCGGGCTTCCTTTAGATGCGGGCTGAAGTTAACTAATCGCAGGGAGAAGATCGAAGTTTGCTACTGCTTGAGCACGGAAGGTAATTTATCAATAAAGTTATCCACCATATAGAAACAGATATCGTTTTCTAGATACCAATTAAAGAAAAATTCACCCTTCATACTAAAATAATAATAACTGGTTCAAACATTTAGATCCCAGTTAATACTCTAATTTTCAAAAAACTAAAAACGCAATACTTCGTACCCTTTACATTACGAAATACTGCGTTAAGACATATGTATGGAGCGGATGAAGGGAATCGAACCCTCGTCATCAGCTTGGAAGGCTGAGGTTTTACCATTAAACTACACCCGCATTCATTGAGGTTATGTAACTTTTAAAAAATATACGTTTTTTGAATGCAGAAATTATTATAACAGTTATTCGAAGTTAGATCAAGACATTTTTTAATTTTTTTCGACAAAAAATGAATTCTAAACTGTTTTATTTTGTCTGTACACCTCAATTTGTTCTTTTTACTAATTCAGTCAAGCTTATGAGACATAAAGAAAACGAAGCAAGTGACAAGTTCTGGACATCGGGATGACTCCCTGCCGTTCATACTTACATTGTAACGCAGTTGAACCACTCTCCTTTGAACAAAAATGAAAAAATTTTGCTTAGAAAGATTTACAATCTAATAAAGAAGTTATAGAATAGTCATAAGTTTTAGGGAGGAGAAAAAGAATGGCTGTATATCCAATTGTAATTGCACAACAGAAGTTTACACATCAAGACAGCCTGCGATATCCGTTTGAAGAACGCGGGCTTCAGTTTGGCGACGGAATTTATGAAGTCATCCGTATATACGAGGGAAAATATTATCTTCTAGTAGAACATCTCGATCGGCTATTTCGTTCCGCAGAAGCAATTAAAATCGATTTGGCTATATCGAAGGAAGAATTAACTCAATTATTATTGAAATTATTAGAAAAAAACAACATGGTAAAGGATGGAAAAGTATATCTACAAGCGACGAGAGGATCTGCTCCACGTGATCATGTATTCCCAAAAGACGTTCCTGCAAATATGTATGCCTATGTTCAAGACTTGCCACGACAATTAGATAAGCTTAAGCACGGTGTTTCAGCAATTACAACACCAGATGTACGTTGGGAAAACTGTTATATTAAAAGTTTAAACTTATTACCAAATGTACTTGCTAAGCAAGAAGCAAGAGAGCAAGGTTGCTACGAAGCAATTTTGCATCGCGGGGAGCTTGTTACTGAATGTAGTTCATCAAATATTTATCTTGTTAAAGATGGAGAAATCCATACCCATCCTGCTACAAATCGTATTTTACATGGCTGTGTACGAATACGAGTAGAAGCGTTTGCCAAATCTCTTTCTATTCCATTTTTTGAAGAAGGTTTTCATAAAGAAAATATTTATGATGCAGATGAAGTATTCTTATCTAGTAGTACGTCTGAGGTAATGCCGATTGTAAGTGTGGATGGCAAACAGATAAAAGATGGTATCCCTGGTCCAATTACCCGTAAATTGCAGCAAGCATACGAAAAAGATGCAGAAATTATTGACAACAAGATTGCTTCTAGCACATAGAAAAACTAAGGCAAGCTAAATGCCACAACATCCCTGAAAAAACGCGAAGTGTTGCTGTTGAAGCTTGCCTTTTCTAAAGTCTCAAAGCGGGATAAAAATTCTATTGTGTCACCTTTGAAATTTGATACGTTATTTCGATTTTTCTTTTTTAGTTAATATTCCCAACATACCTTCATCCTCTTAACATAATACGAAGTCTTTCATCATGATGAGACTTCGTATTTTTTTCATCTTATTACTACTTTACATTATTACTATGCCTTTGGACGACGAACTATCCTTCTTATCTAAGTTTTATCATGCTTGAACTCCTATGCTAGACGATGCTAATTTCAAATAAATATTTATACTGTAAAAACCAAATATTGTTTCCGAGACAACATTAACTTTTCAAAATGTTAGATTCATTCGTTATTCTGACACGATTCTTAGTTGGTAAAGCTATATTCTATTACTCTACCAACACTCCATTTTTTTCACTAACTAGGCTAGCTAAGGACAGTTACAATTCCATACCTATTTGCTAGAGGCAGTTTATTGTACATATTTTCCGTTTATTTAACAATTAACACTCGACATTCCGCACGTTGAACAATTTGATTACTTACACTTCCAAGAAAAAATCTTCCTACATTTCCTAGCCCGCGACTGCCCAAGATAATTAAATCAATCTTATTTTCATTTGCATATTCGAGAAGTTGGACACTTGGATTACGGAATGAATAATCTACTAATACTTCTGCTTTACATTTGATTCCTTCTTTAACAAAATCCTGTTGAATTCGTTCCATAATAGGGCGTAGGTCTTCAGCCATGTCGCTCATAAAACTTCGTGCAAGTATTGCATTAGTAGTCGGACCAGCATGAGTAACTACCGTCACTGCATGTACATTTGCATTTGAAAATTTTGCTTGTTTTTTTGCTTCTTCTATTGCTTTTTTACTTAATTCTGACCCATCATAGGCTACTAGAATATTTTCACTCATAATAGCTTCCCCCTTATCAGCTTTGTACATCTTAAAACTATCATAGCATAATAATGAAAGCGCTCTATAACATTTGTGAAAACGTCATAGATAATTCTTTTTTAAAAAGTAAAAAGATAAGAAAATTTTTCTGTTATTAAAATTGAACATTCATCTACATCAAATTTCAGTTGATGACGTCTCATAATGAAATAATTAGAGATACATATGAAGCTCTCAACGAATTTTTACGATTTATGGATAGAACTGTTTCAGATTTTTTAAATATTCTTTCTTCCTTTTCCCCATTTGAATTCAATTAACTTCATAAAAGAACAAAAGCTAGTAGGAGTTTTCTTCCATCTCCTACTGAATGTTAGTGCTACAAGGGTATGACCTAAAGCCCCTTGAACGAATCGGGCATTTAGGTGCAGTTTTGTCCCACTTAGACCTTTTGTATCAACTCAAGATTTTGAAGTGGGAGTCTTACGGCACCTTACATGCAGGATAAAAAAGTTATTTTTTCCTCTATTCCAATTGATTCGGGTTTCGAATTAGTTTAAACTATCAAAAAGTAAATCTTTTTTAATAAAGAGGAGGAAAATAATGAGAAGTTCCAAACGCGCTCTTACTACTACCGATATTACTAGATTAGAAGTGTTTAGTGATCCGCAGTTCACCCCAGATGGTACAGCATTTACGTTTACATCTACTACAATCAATGAGGAAAAAGAATATGAATCTCACCTTTTTTTCCAAAAGCTAAATGAGAAAGAAGCAAATCCACGGACATTCCATGCCAGCAAAAATAGTCAACTGCGCTTTTCCCCAGATGGTAAAAGAGCTGTGTTTCAATCAACAAGAAGTGGCCTTTCCCAAATTTGGTTAATTCATATGGATGGCGGTGAACCAAAACAATTAACTACTTTTCACCGTGGTGCAACTAACCCCGTTTGGTCCCCAAACGGAAAACATATTTTCTTCTCGGCTTATTTAACGCATGATGACGATATACAACAAGAAAAAGAGCCTACAAAAGAAGAAAAAAAAGAGGAACAAGCAGCCGAACAACAAAAACCGATGATTGTTAATCGTTTAGATTATAAGTCTGATGCAAGGGGACTTCATGATCATACAAGAAAGCAAATCATTATGATGAATGTGGATGAAGGAACATTGAAACAATTAACTAACAATGATAAAGACCATGAATTTCAAGATATATCACCGGACGGCAACGCTATATTATTTACTGCTAACTTGAATGATGATACTGACTACGAACTAACCAATGACCTATACTGTCTCCATATTCGAACAGAGCAAAAAAAGAAACTAACAAATGGTGAAGGGACTTATTACAAGGCGTCGTTTTCCTCAGACGGAACGAAGATCGCTTCGTTTGGCCACGAGTTTGCTTATAAAGGGGCTTCTCTTACGGAATTGTATGTATTTGATTATGAAACAGCGAAAAGAAACTGGCTAAGTAAAGATTGGGATATTGAGCTTGGCGATTCCATGATTGGGGACACCCGCCTTGGAGAATCAAAATCAGGCCCTGTGTGGAACGAAGATAGCACATGTATTTTTTTTATTGCAACGAGCGAAGGAGCTACCGAACTTCACCAAGTTTCCTTAGAGGGAGAGCATCAAGTTCTTTATAAAAATGATAATCACGTCTTTGGTTTTGCATATGAGGGTTCAACAAAATCATTTATTCTCGGCATAAGCACCCCAACTGCTCCATG